>NZ_JAUZUY010000008.1:0-216017 GCF_031844305.1 Pseudarthrobacter sp. BRE9
CGACGCCAAAACCAACGTCCAAAACACCTAGACCGCCCGGGTAACCACGGACTAGAGCAAAGCCGGCTCCGCATCCTGCGGGCCGGCTTTGCTGCTGCCAGGCCTAAAGTGGGCGCCCGTAAAGCCCCCGGCTAGCGTTTACCCTTCTTGCGTGAGCCACGGCCACGGCCCTTGTCGGGGTTGGGCGCGTAGCGCTGGGCCACCTTGGGCGCCTTCTTGGCACCGGTGCCCCGTCGGTCCGGTTTGGGTTCCTTCTTCACCTTCTCAGGCTGCGCCGACGGCTGGCGTGAACTTTGGGCGGTGCGGCCACGCACGATGCCGATGAATTCCTCCAGCACCTCATCCGTTGCCTCGGTCGGCCAGGCCAGCGCGATCTCGGTTCCCTCCGCGCCGCTGAGCCTTCGCGCCACGGTGTCCTTGACGTTGAAGTGGCGGGCCACCGACATCGGCAGGATCACCAGGCCTGCGCCGGCGGCAACCACCTGCAGCGCGGCTTCCGGTCCGCCCAGGGCGGCAACGTCGAGGAACGATTCCTGCGCCAGGTCGGCAAGGGCCACGTCCTCGAACACCGAAATCTCGTGGCCCTTGGGTGCCACCACTACCGGCTGTTCCTCGTAGAGCGGGATGGCGTTGAGCCCTTCCCGCTCGATGGGAAGGCGGACGAAGGCCATGTCGGCCCTGCTCTCCCGCAGCGCCCCAAGCTGCGCGCCGTCGTCGACCATAAATGCTTCAAGGGGAATGTGCGGCATCCGCTCTTCCCACCGGCGGATCCATTTGCCCGGCGTCACCCCGGCTACGTATGCGATACGAAGCATCCGCGGCGCTGCCTCATCAGGGGCGGCGTGGGCGTCAGGCGTGGGGGTATTGTCGGCGGGCACGTCTTCACAGTACCCGCCGCCCGGATACCCTTGAAGCATGACCTCTGCAAACTCCCAGTCCATGAAGCCGGCCACCGTTGCCAAGAAACTTGGCATCTACCTCCCGGCCACGCCGCAGGAGTTCCAGGATTCAACCATCAGCCGCGAGGAGTTCGCCGAACTCCAGGCCAACCCGCCGGAATGGCTCGCGGAGCTCCGCCGCAACGGCCCGCACCCCCGCCCCGTGGTGGCGCAGAAGCTGAACGTGTCCATCAGCGGCCTGGCCCGCGGCGGCGTGGAGGAAGCGCTCACGACGGCGGAAATCACCGCGCTGCTGCAGGCTCCGCCGCAGTGGCTGGTCACCGAACGCGCCACGCACGCGGCCGTCCGGGCCGAGGCACAGCGGGTCAAGGAAGAGGCCGCGAAGAAGCAGGCCAAGAAGGACCGGGCCCAGGTTCAATAGCCGTTAGTCCTGGTGGATCTGGACATAATTGCCGCAGCCGTCGTCGAACACGGCGCTGGTCCCGAACGGATCCGTGGTGGGCGGAGTCTTGAAGCTGACCCCTGCGGCCATCAGCCGGTCGTACTCCGCCTGCACATCGGGAACCCCGAAGACGATCGCGGGAAGCCCCGCCTCGCGCACGGCGTTCATGTAGTTCGCGCCGATCGGGTTATCGCTGGGCTCCAGGAGCAGGCCTACTGAATTGTCGTCCGCTCCCGGGTCCTTAATGATGTAGAGGTTGTACTCGGGCATCGCCATGAGCGTGTCAAAGCCGAGCGTTCCCGTGTAGAAGGCATGGGCCGCGGCGGGATCCTGGACGTGGATGCTGCACATTTTGAGTCGCATGCCTTCACGCTACCGTCCATCCGCGCGGCCGTTGCACTGCCTGTTTCCCCTTTCTGCCCGCCATTGACGCTGTGCCCGGAAAACGCTCCAATGGAAGGACCAGCCCGGGCTTACCGGCCGGGGCCGCTGGGCGCTGGAGGTGCAGGATGTCAGTCGTGGCCGAGTCCGTAATGCAGGGACTGGTTCAAGGTGCGTGGGCGGTCCTGCTGTGCGGCCCCGTGCTGGTGGTCAGCGTGGCCGTCACGGTTTTTGTTGTCCGACGCCGGGCCCTGGCTGCCGCAGGCAGTGCACCGTTGGGACCGGACCAGCTGTTTTGGGATCTCTTCCTGGGTTCCTGCGTGGCCGTTCCTGCGCTGTTGATCCCGGCTCTGGTTTCGCCTTGGGCGGGACTGGTGCTGGCGGGGGCGGCTGCCGCGTCAGGGATCGCCGCCTACCGTGGCAGCCCCAGGTTCCTGGCCTGGCGTGCCGGCCGCCGCGAAGAGCGGCAGCAGTTTTCCGCCCACCAGGCCGCCACGCTCCAGCACGACGAACTTCTGCGCCGATGGCAGCGCTACGAACTGGACCCGGCGTGCAGCATCGACTACCCCGCACTGGCCGACGTCCGGCTGCCGGAAACGTCCGCGCTCATTAAGGCGATGCGGACCGCGGAACAGCTGCGGACTGCCACCCACAAGGGTTACCCCGACGCTGTCGGAACCCTGGCAGCATCACTGGCGGCAGCGGAACGGGCGGCGGGAATTCCGGCCGGGATACCGGTTGAGCAGGCCGGCTGAGGTTAACTGCTGTGTCGCGGGCGCTGGATCGGCGTGGAGGCCCGGCGATAGCATCCGAAGATGAAGCCTGAGGAAGTGCCTGTTCACGATCAGTACGGCCGGCTGCTGGAGGACCGCGGGGTCTGGCGCCAGGCCACCACCCTGGAGGCCGCCGGTGAACTGACGGCCCGGTGGCTGGAAGGCGGGAGTTCGTACCAGCCGGGGCACTTTGCCGCCGGCTTCGACGACGAGACGAATCCCATCGCCGCGGCCCTGGCGGAGCTGAACCGGAATGGACTGTTCACGAAGGAATCCCAGCCGGGAATACGTGCCGGCGGTGCCGCACAGCGGCAGTACGTCACGGGTTTCTGCAGCGCGGCCACCGCAGGCAGCCTGCTGGCGCTGTCCACCCGCACGGAACTGGTCACCGTGGCCCACGCGCCAGGCGAGGCAAGCAGCGCCGCCATTCCCGTGACGTTGGCCGGACCGGAGATCACTACGGTGCTCGGCTCCAGCGAGAATCCGGTGGAGGAGGATCAGATCCGGGACTGGGCGGATGAGACCAATGATGCCCTGGCCCTGCTGCTCGCGGATTCCTGGTACGTGGAAATCCTGGATCCGGTGTGGGGGCGCAATGACGTGCTGCTGCCGGCAGTACTCGCGGTACTCAAGGGGGCAGGGCAGCCTTAGCCGCCCCGCCCCGCCCCGTTCGATATCCGGCGCTACAACCCGGGCATTACAACTCCACGGTGCCGCTTTCGCCAACACTCATCCGGCTGTTGGTGACCTTTGCCTTCACCCACTGCAACACCGTAGCTGCCGTGCCGCCGGGGCTGGTCCAGTACTCGGCAGAGTCTGAATCGACGTGCAGCAGGCACACCTCCGGAGTGTCCGGGCCGTCAGGGAACCAGGCCTCAACCGCCTGGTTCCACATTTCACGGATCTTTTCCCGATCAGTCACCACTTCGGCGGTGCCGGCCACCGAGACCCACTCGGTGTTTTTCCCGAAGGACACGTTCACGCGCGGGTCGGCCCGGACATGGGCCACCTGCGAGGTGCCCAGGCCGGTGAAGAACCACATATCGCCGTCGTCCTTGACATCCTGGACGGCCAGCGGACGGCTGACGAGCGCGCCTTCTTCATTGATGGTGGTCAACATTCCGATGTGGGAATGGTTGATGATGTCAGTAACCTTGCTGATGCTCCCGGTGTCAGTCATGTCTCACCTCGTTCGTCTGCTTGCGGGGACGCTCCCCATCGCCCAGCCTATTGGTAAGCATGCTTAGAATCTACCCGGCGGACTCCCCTGCTTTAGACCGGGACGGTTAGGCGGGAACCGCCACCTTCGCTGCTTCGAGGATGCTGGCCGCCGTGCGCTGGCCCATCCGGATGGCGCCGTCCACGTGCTGGTAGCCTTCGGCTGCGAGGTCCGAGGAGGACCAGTAGATGGGGCCCACGGGTGCGTGCTGGTCTTTGCCGTAGCGGTGGAGGCCGCCGAGGTCGTAGCTGGAAGCGTAAGCGCCGCGGGTCCATTCCTCGGAGCCCCAGTCGGACTCGTAGTAGACCTCGGGTTCCAGTGCCTCGGCGCCGAGGAAGCCTGCGATGGACTCCAGGACCGCGCGCTTGCGTTCGTCGGCACTTAACTCGAAGACGGCGTCGGCCTTTTCATCGGAGATAAAGCCCACCAGCGTGCCGCGGGTATCGCCGAAGTTGGTGTTGTCGTAGACCTCCTGGACCAGGGATCCGGCGCCGAAGCAGGTGCCGGACAAGCCGGAATTCCGCCAGAACGGCCGGCTGTAGACGGCGTGGACCTTGATGACCAGGCCCAGGGACTGGTGCTGGTGCATCTGGTGCTGGCGGCGTGGCAGCGGAGGGTTGAACGAGACGCGGGAGTAGAGGTTGGGCGGTACGGCCATGATCACGAAGCGGGCGTTGACGGTGGCCCGGTCCGAGACAACGGTGACGCGGTGGCCGCCGCCCGAATCAGGCTCCCAGTTGACGGTACGCACCGGGGAGCTAAGGATCACGTCGTCACCCAGCTCCTGCGCCTGCAGCAGCGAGACCTGCTGCATGCCGCCCACTACGCGGCGGTCCAGGATAAAGTCCTCGTCCGTGAGGTGCGTGAAGGATCCTGCGGACGCTGCCATCAGCACCGCCTGGAGTGCGGAGAAGGCGTGGGCGGGCTTGGTGAGCATGCCGCCGGCGATGAAGAGGCCGATGTTGTTGCAGGCTTCCTCGTTGGCCGAGTTCAGGCGCAGCCAGTGGTGGAAGGAGATGGTGTCCAGCTCACGGGCCTTGGGGTGCGCCCAGGGTTCGGTGGGGCCGATCTCGGCGGCGAGCCGGTCCAGCAGGGCGATGAGCTTGTTCATCTCGGCTTCGGTGTCGGGATCCACCGGGAAGGTGTCGCCGGTGTAGCGGACCGGGATGCCGTCCTTGCCGATGTACATCGACTCACCGTCGCGGTACCGCGGGTAGGTTTCCAGGTTCAGTTCCTTGAGCAGGCCCAGGAGGGCGGTCTGGTCCGGGGAGACCCACTGGCCGCCGATTTCGAGCATGGCACCGTCCACGGTGTCGGTCCAGGTGCGGCCGCCTACGCGGTCGCGGGCCTCCAGTATGGCGACCGTGAGGCCGGCTTTCTTCAGTTCACGGGCGGCGGTGAGTCCGGACGGCCCGGCTCCAACGACCACGACGTCGCGGTTCAGGTTCAGCATGATGTCCTCTCTGCGTCCCCTGGTGACGGGGACCACTAAATGAATGCCATTCATTTATGAGAACTATAGCGGGTGCCTGCCGTGAGCGGAAGTAGCGGATGGAATAATGCAGGGGACATCGACGAAAGGGCAGCAATGCCGGCAGTATCAGCCGCACAGGGACGTTCCACCGGCAACGGCGGAGCACAGAGGAGGCGGGCAGGCCGGCCTTCTGCGGCGGTGCTGGACAAGGCCGGAATTACCGCAGCCGCGCTGGAACTGATCAGCCGCAAGGGTTACGACGGGCTGACCATGGCCGCCCTGGCCAAGGTGCTGGACGTTGCGCCTTCCGCCCTTTACAACCACGTGGCCTCAAAGCAGGACGTGCTGCTCCTGGTCGAGGACCACCTGATGTCCCTGGTGGACCTCTCGGGTTTCGGCAGCGGGACCTGGGAGGACGCCGTCCGGGCCTGGGCCTGGAGCTACCGGAATGTCTTCGCCGAGCACACTCCGCTGATCCCCGTGATCGCCGTCCTGCCCGTGACGGACGCGCCGCAGACCCTTGCCATGTACGAAACAGTGAGCAAGGGATTCCTCGACGCCGGATTCCCCCAGGAACGCATCATCCCCGCCATCGTGGCCCTGGAGTCCTTTATCTTCGGGTCCGCGTACGACGTCACCGCTCCGGAAGACATCTTCGATTCCGGCTCCATGGCCGGTTCCACGCCGAACTTCTCCGCAGCGGTGCGCAGTTCGGCAGCCGGACAGGAGCGTGGCCGGCCTGCCGATACCGCCTTCAGCCTGGGGCTTGATGCGCTGATCTCAGGGCTCGGGGCGCTGCGGAGTTAAACAGGACGCGGAGTAGAGTCTGCTCCATGGGCGCCAATGACAATTCCGCCGCGCACACCGGGGCGGGGCCGTCAGACGCTACGAAGGCTGCCGGCCACATAATGGCAATGCTTGATCGTGGTGTTTCTCCGGCTGAACTGGAGACGAAACTGTCCGTTTGGCTGGACGGGGGCGTCATCGACCAGACCAGCGCGGCGGCCGCGCGACGGTTGAATGCCCGGTTATGGGAGGCCAGCCGCCGAGAGGGACTGCTTCGGGTCCTCTACGATACGGCCACCGATTTGACGGGCATCCGCGATGTCGAGGCAGTTCTCAAGGCCATCGTCCGACGCACGCGGTCTTTAATCGGCAGCGACGTCGCTTACCTGAGCCTGAACGACTATGAAACCGGTGAGTCGTACGTCCGGGTAACCGACGGCGCAACCACCGCTTCCTTCCGCAATATCCGCATGCCCTTGGGCGAAGGCGTGCTCGGCGCCGTCGCAACCGGGGAAGCGCCGGCCCAGAGCGCAGACTACCTGTTGGACGAAACCAAATCCCATCTGGAGTCCAGCGACGCTGCTGTGGCAGCCGAGGGAGTGCGGGCCATCATGGGTGTCCCCCTCCGTGCGGAAGGGAAAGTCATTGGCGCATTGCTCGTTGCAGACAGGCACGCGCACGACTTCAGCAGCGACGACGTGGCACTCATGGAATCGATTGGTACACATGCGGCTGTCGCGCTGGAAAACGCCCGTTACTTCACAGAGATGGCTGATGCCCTGACGCGGCTGGACCTTGCCCAACGGCAGAACCTATCCCATGTTCGGGCTCTTGAAGAGCTGGCAACCCTGGACCGTCGACTCATGGAGACCTTAGCCTCAGCCGGCAGCCTTCCACGCCTGCTCGATCTGCTGGCCGAGTCACTGAACGCCCCTGTTTTCCTGGTCTCACCCATGGGTGAACCACTGGCAGGCACGGCAGCGGACCCGGACTTCGGAAGCTTTGCTGCCCTGAGTGCGGCCGAAGAATCTGCCGCCAAGAGTTCGGCCATTCAATTCGAAGTCAGGAACAAAAAGTACACGGCGATGTCCGCCGTAGCGGGCGAGCAGCATCTCGCCTCCCTCATCGTCACCGAGGAACTCAGCCCGGCCCAGCTTGCGGTTTTGGAACGCAGCGCGCTGGTACTCAGCGTGTCGCTGCTGTTTGAACGCACATACCAGGACGCCCAATACCGGCTCCAGCTTGAGCTCATTGATGACCTGCTTCATCCCCGCTCTGAACACGCCGCGGCGCTGAGCCGCAGGGCAGCGCAGTTCGGCCTGGCAAACCATGTTCAGCTCGTGGTGCGTGTGGTGGGGGTCAGTGACGACCAGCGCCAACGCGCGCTCTCCGTCCTCAGGCGGCAACGCGAGGCGGTCCCGGGGATTATTGCCCTGCACGAATCACACCTGTGCCTTATCGAACCCGTTGAACGGCACGATAACGGCGCCGACGATGCCGGAAGCGCAGGCCGCACCGGCAACTCGACCGTTGACGAGCTGAAACGGCACCGCATCACGGCTACCGTCGGGTCATCGGAACCAGTGACGGGTTTCTCCCGGCTCTCAACGGCCCACACCGAAGCCCACGCCGTCCTCCGAGCACTGCAGGCCCTCTCGCGGGACGGCGAAGCAGCAGACAGGGCTGCCCTTGGTACTGCGGGAATGCTGCTCGGAGCGATGGACAGCCCTTTCGCCGGACAACTGCTGACGGCGCAGCTGGGGCCGCTGCTGGCGTACGACAAGCGGCGGGGAACGCAGCTGGTCCTCACCGCCTGGATGTTCCAGGAAAACGGCGGTGCCATGCAGGAAACGGCTGACTCCCTTCACATCCACGCCAACACCCTGCGGCAACGGCTGGACCGGATCGATGCCGTGATCGGAGCCTCCTGGCGCCGGGGAGCCAGGAGCCTGGACGTTCAAGTGGCGCTGCGCCTGTGGCGTATGAAAACAGCCGGCGTCGGCTCCGCGGGTTCCTGAGCAAACCGACCGGCTGGGTGCACCAACTCCCGGAAGGTGGCGCTGACCCACATCCAAACCGATTCTCTGTGGCAGAAAACCACATGGTCGGTGTCACTCCACTCTGGAATGCTGAGATCTGCGGCACCTTTCGAGTAGCCGCCCATCCCATCCCTAGGAGTTATTCACAATGTCGTGTGCGCATGCAGCGGGTATCCGTCCCGCAACTTTCGGCGTCCTCCGCCTGCCGCGGAGCGTCGTCGTCGGCGCCCAGCAGCGCTTCGCCGTCGCCAATATCGCAGCCGAATTCGGCACCAACGTCCTCGTCTGCACCGATCCTCGGCTGGCCGCCTCGGAAGACCTTGCGGCCCTGGTCAGCAGCCTCGAGGACAAGAACCTGACCGTACGGGTTTACGGCGACACCCAGGCAGAGCTGCCGGTGCCCGGGATCGTGGCCTGCGTCGAGGAACTCAAGGGCCACGAGATCGATGTCATCATCGGTTTCGGCGGTGGCAGCTGCATGGACATGGCGAAGGTCGTCTCCGTTCTGCTCACGCACGGCGGCCAGCCGAGCGACTACTACGGCGAATTCGCCGTTCCCGGCCCCGCCAAACCGGTCATTGCCCTGCCCACCACGGCGGGAACAGGCTCCGAAGCAACAGCAATCGCCGTCGTCTCCGATCCTGACCTCGGCATGAAGATGGGCATCTCGAGCCCCCACATCATCCCGTTCGCTGCGGTGTGCGATCCCGAGCTCACCTACTCCTGCCCGCCGTCCCTGACCGCCGCAACCGGCGCCGACACGTTCGTGCACCTGGTCGAGTCCTTCACTGCCATCACCCGGGAACCGACCTCCAGCCTGGCCTCGGAACGGGTCTTCGTGGGCAAGAACATCCTGACGGACTCGATTGCCTTGAACGGCATCGGGCTGGTGGGCCGCAGCCTGGTTACCGCCTACAAGGATCCGGAAAACACCGAGGCCCGCGGCGGGATGATGCTTGCGGCGCTTTACGGTGGGATGGTGCTCAGCAACGCCGGCACGGCAGCGGCACACGCCATCCAGTACCCGGTCGGTGCCCTCACCCACACCCCGCACGGCGTGGGCGTCGGTCTTCTCCTTCCGTACGTCGTCCGCTACAACTTCCCGGCAATCCAGCCGCAGCTGGCGCAGATCGCTGAAGCCCTGGGGCGCGATATCCGCGGGCTCGACGAGCGGGCCGCCGCCGTGGCAGGCGTCGAGGCCATCGACGAGGTCATCGCCGCGATCGAACTGCCCCCCACCTTGGCAGATCTTGGCGTGCAGGAAAGCGACCTTGCCCAGATCGCCAAGCTGTCGCTGAACTCCAAGCGGCTCATCGACAACAACCCCGTGCCGCTGGATCTGGACGCCGTAACCTCCATCGTCAATGCCGCCTTCGCCGGCGACCGCACCATCCGCTGATCAGTACTAAGGACCACCGATGACTCTCCTTTCAACCTCTGAACCCCTCGACGTCGACGGCCTGGCGGTACCCCGCCAGCTGCTGATCGCCGGAAGCTGGCAGGACGCCAGCGGCGGTGACACCGTCGACGTGATCAACCCGTCCGACGCTTCCGTCATCACCGGCATCGCCGACGCCGACGTCGAGGACGGCCTTGCCGCCGTCGACGCCGCCGCAGCCGCTTTCCCCGAGTGGGCCGCAACACCTCCGCGCCGCCGCGCCGAAATCCTGCGCCGTTGCTTCGAGCTGATGACCGAACGCAGCGAGCAGATTGCACACCTGATTTCGCTTGAAAACGGAAAGGCGCTGGGCGATGCCCGCGGAGAGGTGGCATACGCCGCCGAGTTCTTCCGCTGGTACGCCGAAGAAGCCGTCCGCATCATCGGCGAGGTGTCCGTCTCGCCGTCGGGCTCCAACCGGATCCTCGTCCAGCACATGCCGATCGGCGTCTGCGTGCTGATCACCCCCTGGAACTTCCCGGCGGCCATGGCGACCCGGAAGCTGGCGCCTGCGCTGGCTGCAGGTTGCACCGCCGTGCTGAAACCCGCCACCCTTACGCCGCTGACCACCCTGGCGATCGCCCAGCTGATGATCGACGCCGGTGTCCCGGCAGGCGTGGTGAACATCATCACCACGAGCAAGACCAGCGACGTCATGACGCCAATCCTCGCCGACCCCCGGGTCCGCAAGCTGTCCTTCACGGGTTCCACCAGCGTCGGACGCCACCTGCTCCGCCAGGCCGCCGACAACGTCCTCAAGTGCTCCATGGAACTCGGCGGCAACGCCCCGTTCCTGGTGTTCGATGACGCAAACCTGGACTTGGCGCTTGAGGGCGCGATGGTCGCCAAGATGCGTAATGGCGGACAGGCCTGCACCGCGGCGAACCGGATCTACGTCCAGCGCGGTATCCACGACGAGTTCGCCCGCCGGCTGGCCGAACGGATGGGCGCCATGCGCGTGGGCCCGGGCACCGACGCCGGCACCGAAGTTGGACCTTTGGTGGATGAGGCCAGCGTCCGCAAAGTCGACTCGCTGGTCCGCGACGCGGTCAGCCAGGGCGCACGGCTCCTCGCCGGCGGCAAGGCCGTCGACGGCGCCGGGTACTACTACCCGCCCACCGTCGTGACCAACGTGCCGCTTCAGGCACGAATGGTGAGCGAGGAAATCTTCGGACCGGTGGCCTCGGTCATCCCCTTCGACACCGAAGAGGAAGTCATCGCAGCCGCAAACGACTCCGAGTACGGCCTCGCCGCGTACGTGTTCACCGAGGACCTCCGCCGTGGACTTCGGGTCTCCGAACGCGTCGAAAGCGGCATGGTGGCCCTCAACCGCGGACTCGTTTCCGACCCCGCAGCACCGTTCGGCGGCGTCAAGCAAAGCGGCCTCGGCCGCGAAGGCGCCCACCAGGGCCTGCTGGACTTCACCGAAACCAAGTACATCGCCCTCGACTGGTAGCCCCCGCTCCCTTTTGTTTTCATCCGAAAGAAAAGATTAATGACGATCTCCAACACCAAAGCCAAGGCGAAGACGCCGTGGCGCGTTCCCCTCGCCAGCTTCATCGGCACCACCATCGAGTGGTATGACTACTACATCTTCGGCCTGCTCGCCGCGACCGGCGTCTTCAGCCGCCTGTACTTCCCGGAACAGGATCCGGCCACCGGCCTGCTGATGGCCTTTGTGACCTACGCGGTGGGCTTCGTTGCCCGTCCGTTCGGCGGCATGTTCGCCGGCCACTTCGGTGACAAGATCGGCCGGAAGCCGATGCTGGTGCTCTCCCTGCTCATCATGGGTTTCGCCACCCTGGCCATGGGAATGCTGCCCACCTACGCACAAATCGGTGTCTGGGCTCCCATCCTGCTGACCGTCCTGCGCCTGCTGCAGGGCTTCGGCGCCGGAGCCGAGTGGGCCGGCGCGGCTGTCATTTCCATCGAACACGCCCCTGCCGGACGCAGCGGATTCTTCGGCAGCTTCACCCAGATGGGCGTCCCGGCCGGCATGCTGCTGGCCAACTCCAGCGTCCTTGCCGTCAAGGCAACCGTCCCGGCAGCCGAGTTTGACGCCTGGGCCTGGCGCCTCCCGTTCCTGCTCAGCGTCATCCTGATCGTGACCGGCATGGTGGTCCGCAACAAGCTCGAAGACTCCCATGACTTCAAGGAACTCCTGGCGGCCAACGAGACCGCGAAGAAGCCGCTGGGCGAGGCCATGAAGAAGGAAACCAAGGGCATCTGGCTGGTCGTCGGGATGCGCCTAGCCGAGAACTCCGCGTTCTACCTGTACACCACCTTCTCCGTGGTCTACATCATGAAGACCTTCGGTGCTGAACGCGCCAACCAGGGCACGATGTCCGTTCTGATTGCCTCCGCCATCGGCGTCTTCGCCGTCCCGCTGTGGGCAATCCTCTCCGACAAGATCGGCCGCAAGCCGCTGTACCTGTTCGGTTCCATTGGCGGACTCCTGTTCTTCCCGCTGTACTTCGTCATGACGGATACCGGCAGCGCACTGCTGGCAACGCTGGCCATCATCATCGGGCTCGCAGTCTTCCACAACTCAATGTACGGGCCCCAGGCTGCCTTCTTCGCTGAGCTGTTCTCCACCAAGCTGCGCTACAGCGGCGCCTCGATGGGCTACCAGTTCGGCTCGGTACTTGCAGGCGGCATCGCGCCACTGGTGGCCGTTGCACTCCTGAACGCCGGAAACGGTGAGCCTGGCTGGGTCATCCTGTACTTCAGCATCATTGGCGTCATCACCGTTGCGGCAACGCTTCTCGCCCCGGAAACCCTCAGCAAGCTGGACCGGCGCATCAGCGCAGCCCAGGAACTGGACGCGAAAAACTCGGATCGCCGGCAGGACCGGGCTGTCGCCAACTGATTCACCCTTCACGGAGGCCGCTCCGCCCGGCCGAAAGGGACAACAGAGCCCGCCCCCTCCTCTCGGGAAGGGGGCGGGCTCCGTGGTGTGCAGTTGATTAGGCGATGAGCCGGGGCTTACTTGTCATTCCCCGACTACTCCAGGGCACTTGTAATACAAGTAGCGTACTTATATCCTAAGAGCGTGGGCGAAGGAGCCCAGCCCCCGCTTCCAGGAGAATTCATGAGCCCCGTCGATCTGATCCGGCACGTCAAGCTGTCCACCGCCCGCCTCCCCCTCGCCGTTCCCATCAGCGACGCCAAGGTCTTCACCGGCCGGCAGAAGCCCATGACCGAGGTAGTCTTCCTGTTCGCGGAGATCACCACCGAACTGGGCCACTCCGGCATCGGCTTCAGCTACTCCAAGCGCGCAGGCGGCCCGGCACAGTACGCCCACGCCAAGGAGGTCGCCGAAGGACTCATCGGCGAGGACCCCAATGACATCGCGAAGATTTACACCAAGCTGCTTTGGGCGGGCGCCTCAGTGGGGCGCTCCGGTGTCGCCACCCAGGCCCTGGCCGCCGTCGACATCGCTTTGTACGATCTCAAGGCCAAACGTGCCGGGCTTCCGCTGGCGAAATTCCTCGGCTCCTACCGCGACTCGGTGCGGACGTACAACACCTCCGGCGGCTTCCTTAACGCGACCCTCGACGAGGTCAAGGCACGCGCCACCCAGTCGATCGAGGAAGGCATTGGCGGCATCAAGATCAAGGTGGGCCTGCCGGACAGCAAAGAGGACCTGCGCCGCGTGGCCGGCATCCGCGAACACATCGGCTGGGACGTCCCGCTCATGGTGGACGCCAACCAGCAGTGGGACCGCGCCACCGCCCTGCGCATGGGACGCCGCCTCGAGGAATTCGACCTGGTCTGGATCGAGGAGCCTTTGGACGCCTATGACTTCGAAGGCCATGCCCACCTGGCGCAGGTTCTGGACACGCCCATTGCCACCGGTGAGATGCTTGCCTCCGTGGCCGAGCACAAGGGCCTCATCAACGCCAATGGCTGCGACATCATCCAGCCGGACGCACCCCGCGTCGGCGGCATCACCCAGTTCCTCCGCCTCGCCGCACTCGCCGACGAACGCGGGCTGGGCCTGGCACCGCACTTCGCCATGGAAATCCACCTCCACCTCGCCGCGGCCTATCCCCGCGAACCCTGGGTGGAGCACTTCGACTGGCTGGACCCGCTGTTCAACGAGCGCCTCGAAACCAAGGACGGCCGCATGATCGTCCCGGACCGCCCCGGCCTCGGCGTCACCCTCAGCGATCAGGCACGCGCCTGGACCACCGAGTCAGTGGAGTTCGGCGCCTAACCCCGAAGCCGTAACCTTGAAGCCATGAGCCGGAACCTCACCGCGGACCTCGCCGCCGACCTTCGCACCCGCATCGTCGACGGCGTCATCCAGCCAGGCGAGAAGCTCCCCAGCGAAAACACCCTCATCAGCGACTTCGGCGTCAGCCGGACCGTGGTCCGCGCCGCGCTGACCCGGCTCCAGGCCGAGGGACTTGTGGAAACCGAACGGGGACGCGGCAGCTTCGCCCTCACCCCGCCGTCCGACGGGCCCTCGGCAGCACCCGGGGCCCGTCCGGTGGCCTCCATGGAGGACCGGCTCCACCTGCTCGAGTTCCGCATGGGCGTGGAGACCGAGGCGGCCGCCCTCGCCGCCCGCAACCACACTGAACGGCAGTTGCGCGCCGTCAGCGCGGCGCTGGACGCCTTCACCGAAAGCGCGGCCCATCCGGCCCATGCCATGAAGTCCGACTTCGAATTCCACCGGGCCGTGGCGGCGGCATCCGGCAACCCCTACTACTCCGACTGCCTCACCGCCCTGGGCCAGACCATGATTGCCATGCCGCGCACCCGGCTGATGACCGGCGTCGAACACTATGCCCGGGACCATTTCGACCAGGTGGTGCTGGAGCACCGTTCCATCCTGGACGCGATCGCGGACGGTGACCAGGCTGCGGCGGCGGCCGCCATGCGCAGCCACCTTGCCAACTCACGACGCCGGTTCAAGGCTTCAGCGCGCGCTTGAACTGCGGCGCTCCGGGGCCTAGCACCGAAACCTAAGCTTGTTCGCGAATCCGAACCTTCAAGGCCAGGATTCGCGAACAAGACCAGGATCCGCGGCGGAAGGTTAAACAGAAGAGCCCCGGTCCTAAGACCGGGGCTCATTCATTTGCGTGCGCGAGGGGGGATTTGAACCCCCACGCCCTTTCGGACACTGGCACCTGAAGCCAGCGCGTCTGCCGTTCCGCCACTCGCGCGCAACTTCTTCCACTCAGCCGGACCGGTTTCCCTCATCCGCGCCTCGTAAAAGCAGCGAGATCAAGCATAACGGACAGACGCCGCAAATTACCAATTGGCTCCCGCCGCCCCTTCCACAGGCCCACGGATGCAGCTCGAAATGAGCGGCAATACCAGCCGGAAACGGACGGCCGGAGCGGCCGCCGGCCCGCGCGGAGGGGGGCCGGTCGGCTCACGCATCTGAACTTTTGCCGGCGCCCGGCCGTTGTGGATTAAGGTCATTCGCAGGGGTGGCCAGTAGTATCGGATGTAGGAGTGGCCGCTGCCGGCGGACACGCCGCGCAGTGCCGGACCGCCCTGCAGGTGCTGGTCAGCAACAACTACTGCCCCGGAACCGGGGGGAAAGGAGAAGAACCATGGGACTGCTGGACAAGGTTGAACGTGGCATTGAAAAGGCCGTCCGCGGTGTCTTCTCCACCGGTTCCAAGGCGCAGGTCGAACCCGTGGAGATCGCCAGCAGGCTCCGCCGCGAAGTGGACCACAAAGCGATGACCGTTGCAGCCGGACGGACCCTCGTGCCCAACGTCTTCGACGTCCAGCTCAGTGACGACGACTTCGGACGCGCACAGGAGTGGGGCACGCCGCTGGCCGAAGAACTCTGTGACGTGGTCATCAACCACGTCCGGAGCCAGGGCTACATCCTCCAAGGACCCGTGCGGATCTCCTTCCGCCGGGATACAGAACTTCGCGCCGGTGATTTCGAAATTGCTTCCGCCACCGAAAAGTCGCAGGGCTCCGGAAACCCGCCCAGGCCCAACGTTCCGGCAGCGCCCAGCCGGCCCCCCGTGAGGCTGCAGCCTGTATTGGACATCGAGGGCCAGCGTTATTCGCTGAACGCACCGTCCATCGTCCTGGGCCGCTCATCCGAGGCAGATATCCACATTGACGATACGGGCGTATCCCGGCGCCACCTGGAAATCCGCACGGCCAACGGCGTCACCAGCGCCGTGGACCTGGGATCGACCAACGGCAGCTACGTCAACGGCCAGAGGGTCTCCGGAAGCACCGAACTCACGGACGGCTCCACCATCACGATGGGACGGACAAAGATCATCTTCCGCCTGCTTCCTGCCAACCCGGGTGGCCACGCATGAGCGACCTGACCATCACCGCGCTGCGGTTCGGCTTCCTGCTGCTCCTTTGGGTGCTCATCTTCAGTATCGTCTCCGCCATGCGCAGGGACCTCATGTTGGGCCGGAAAGCCGCAGCCGGCGCCCCGACCGCCCGCCAGGTCCGCCGGAACCCGGAATTGGCGGAAACCCCGCAGCCCGTCAAGCAGCAGGCACGGCAACTGGTAGTGGTGGAAGGCCCGCTCAAGGGCAGGACCCTGCCCCTGGCAGCAAGCCCCATCCTGCTGGGACGCGCCCAAGAAGCCACCCTGGTCCTGGAAGACGACTACGCCTCCGGCCGCCACGCCCGGCTCTTCCCCCAGGGCAGCCGCTGGTTCATCGAAGATCTTGGCTCCACCAACGGAACCTACCTGGGAGACCAGCAACTTACCCGTGCCCTGCCCGTCGAGCCAGGGGTACCCGTGAGAATCGGCAAGACGGTCATTGAATTGAGGCCGTAACCGTGGCCGAGGCTGAAAACCCCGCAACCGGCTCCAGCCCGGCGCAGCGGCCCCTCATCATGCGCTTCGCGGCACGGTCCGACGTCGGCCGCATCCGTTCCAAGAACGACGATTCCGCCTACGCCGGACGACACCTCGCCGTCGTTGCCGACGGCATGGGCGGGCACGCCGGCGGTGATGTTGCCTCAGCTGCAACCGTCCTGGACATGATCCACCTGGACAGCCCGGACCAAGGCGACGAAGCGGGGACGATCCTCGCCGATGAAATCCAGACCGCCAACTCGCTGCTCTCCGAGCTGGTGCACATCAACCCCAAGCTGGCGGGGATGGGCACCACCGTGACCGCGCTCCTGCTGGCTGACGGCAAACTGCACTTCGCGCACATCGGCGATTCACGCGCCTACCGGCTACGCGACGGTGAATTCAAACAGATCAGCGTGGACCACACCTTTGTCCAGCGGCTCATCGACGAAGGCCGGCTCCGGCCGGAGGAAGCGGAAACGCACCCGCATAAGAATGTGCTCATGCGCGTCCTGGGCGACGTCGACGCCAGCCCGGAACTCGATTTGGACACCCTCGACGCCCAGCCCGGCGACCGCTGGTTGCTGTGCTCCGACGGGCTGAACTACGTCGCCGCGCACGCCGTGGAGCGGACCGTCCGGGAAACACACAACCTGCACGAGTGCGCCGAAACCCTTGTTGAACTGACCCTTGATGCCGGTTCGCCGGACAACGTCACCGTGGTGGTGGTGGACATTGTTGAGGAAACGCCCGACGACGTCAGCACGGCCGCCGTCGAAATCGTTCCGCCGGTGCAGGGCAGCAAGCCCGCTGCCGCGGCAACCGGCGGGCCCGGCGCCACAGCCGTATCCCCTGTTCCGGGCGGCGGGCAAGAGCCGGCAAGAACCGGTTCGGACGCGGAAGATGCCAAGCAAGACACGGCCCCTGACAAGGACCCGGCAGACGGCGGCGCAAACGAAGCGGACGCCGGCACCTTGGACGCCGGCAGCACCGACCCCCATCTGGGCGAACATCTTTCGGCTGAAGTCCTCCGGGAAGAACTCGCCTCCCGCCCGCATGAGCTCGTGGGCGCAGCGGCTGCCGCCGCCGAATCCGGTTCCATTCCAACCGTGGCCGGACGTACCGTCGCACGGCGGGCAGCGACTCTCCTCACCCACAAGGCAGAACCGGCCGGCGAACCACAGGACACCCTGCCGGCGCTGCGTCCGCGCCGCTGGGTAGCCTGGTCCGTTGCAGCCGCCGTGCTGGTCGTCGTAGCCGTTGGCCTCTGGCTTGGATACGCCTGGACGCAGACCCGCTACTACGTGGGCGAGTTCGACTCCCGTGTTGCCATTTACAACGGCGTGTCCCAGAGGCTTGGGCCGATCCAACTGTCCTCCCTGGAAGCCGTGACGGATATCCGCATGGACTCGCTCCCGCCGTTCTCGCAGCAGCGGGTCCGCCAGACGGTCCCTGCCAATGACCTCTACGACGCGCAGCGGATCGTCAAGAACCTGGAGCTCACGGGAACAACCTCGCCGGAGGAGGAGTGCCCCAAGCCCTCGGCCTCCGCCAGCCCGCAACCGTCGGGAAGCACAGTACCCCCGGCCAGCCCGGCACCTCCGGCCAGCGCAGCCGCCCCGCCGCCCGCTCCGGATGCGCCTGCTCCCGCCCCGGCACCATCGGCGGCCAGTCCCTCACCCACTCCGACGATCACCTGCGAGGCGGCCAAATGAGCCAGGTAAGCACGTTGCCCAAGCCTCGCCGCAATGTTGAACTCGCGCTCCTGCTGCTGGCACTTGGCGTCGGCATCGGCGCCAACATGCTGGTGGGCGTGGACCAGGAGAAGGCCTTCGATTCCGATTTCTGGTTCCAGTCCAGCCTGCTCGCGGTCGCGGCCCTGGTGTTCCATGGTGTCCTGCGCTTCCGCGCCAAGTATGCCGATCCAGTAATACTTCCGATCGTGGTGGCCTTGAACGGCCTGGGACTCGCGATGATCCACCGCCTCGATGCTCCGGGCGAAGATACGGGGAACAACCAGCTCCGGTGGACCCTCATCGCCATGGCCGTCGCCATCGCCGTCGTGTTCTTCCTCAAGGACCACCGCGTCCTGCGGCGGTTTACCTTCATTTCCCTGGCTGCGTCCGCCTTTTTGCTGATCCTGCCCCTTGTCCCGGGAATCAGCGCCGGTGAAATCCTTGGCGCACGGGTGTGGATCAGGTTTGGCCCCATGACGTTCCAGCCGGGTGAAGTAGCCAAGATTACCCTTGCCATATTCTTCGCCGGGTATCTTTCCTCCAACCGGGACCTCATCCTGCTGGCCGGCCGCAAGATCGGACCCCTGCAGTTTCCCCGGTTCAAGGACATGGGCCCCATGATCACCGCGTGGCTGGTCAGCATCGGCGTCCTGATCTTCCAGCGCGACCTTGGTTCCTCCCTGCTGTTCTTCGGGCTGTTCATCGTCATGATCTACGTGGCCACCAGCCGGATCAGCTGGGTAGTGATCGGCCTGGCCCTGATCATTGGGGGCGGTTTCGTTGCAGCCCAGGTTTTTTCCCACGTGCAGCAGCGCGTCTACGGCTGGCTCAACGCTTTCTCCCCCGACGTCTACGAGAACGGCAGCCGGCAGGTCATCGAGGGCCTGTTCGGCATGGCGAACGGCGGCCTGGTGGGCACCGGCCTTGGCCAGGGCCGCCCCGACCTGGTTCCCTTCGCCAACAGCGACATGATTATTGCTTCGTTGGGCGAGGAACTGGGCCTTATCGGCCTCTTCGCCCTCGTCCTGCTGTACCTGCTGCTGATCACCCGCGGATTCCGTGCCGCGCTGGGCACGCGCGACGCGTTCGGCAAGCTGCTCGCCTGCGGTTTGTCCTTCGCGGTGGCCCTGCAGTGCTTCGTCGTCATCGGCGGTGTCACCCGGCTCATTCCACTGACCGGGCTCACCACGCCGTTCCTCGCAGCCGGCGGATCCTCCCTTCTGGCCAACTGGATCATCGTGGGGCTGCTCCTGATGATTTCCCACGCAGCCCGCGGCCCAGTGGACACCACACCGCTCCCGCCGGCCGGGACGGCAGCGGCAACAGGCATTGACACTCCAACTGAGGCGGTGAAGCAGGCATGAACCAGGCAATCCGGCACTCATGGGTAGCCGCAGTGGCCATGTTTGCACTGCTGTTCGGGGCCATCAGCTATGTGCAGGTAGTGGGTGCCGACGACCTCAAAACCAACCCCCTGAACCAGCGCGCCATTTTGCAGAACTACTGCAATGACCGCGGGGCCATCATCGTTGGCGGCACCCCCATTGCGGAGTCGGTGGAAACCGGTTCGGAGACCTGCAAGTTCCAGCGCACCTACACGCAGCCGGAGCTTTATGCCGGCCTCACCGGCTACTTCTCGAAGAACTACGGTGCCACCGGACTTGAACAGTCCATGGGCGCCGAACTCGCCGGCAACTCCGACCAGCTCTTCCTGGACCGGGTAGGCCAACTCTTCCTCGGCAACCAGCCCAAGGGCGCGTCAGTGGAACTCACTATCGATCCCCAGATCCAGCAGCTGGCGTACAACCTGATCCCTGACGGCCAGCGCGGGTCCATTGTGGTCACCAATCCCAAGACCGGTGCCATCCTGGCCCTGGCCTCCAAGCCGTCCTACAACCCAAACCTGGTGGCCACGCAGGATGCCGCTGCGGAACGGACCAACATCAACGAGCTGGTCAAGATTCCGGGCATTAACCTGAACCAGAACGTCAGCGGCCCCACCGGGGAACAGCTTGCACCAGGCTCGGTCTTCAAGCTCGTGGACACGGCCGCCGCGCTTGCCTCGGGGAAGTACAACAAGGACAGCGAACTCCCCAACCCCGCCGAAATGCCCTTCCCGGGCATCCAATACAAGCTGCCCAACTACGCTGGCGGCAACTGCTACACCAGGAACACCGCCAGCTTCGCTTTCGCCCTGCAGCAGTCCTGCAACACTCCCTTTGCGAGCATTGCATTGGATCTTGGCCGCGACGCCATCGCCGAGCAGGCCAGGAAGTTCGGCTTCGGCGAGGATGTCGGGGACCAGCTGAAGCTGGGCCACGCGCTGGGCAACGGGTTCCCCGAGAACCTCGACGGCCCTGGCCTTGCCCAGTCAGCCATCGGCCAGAAGGATGTGCGGGCGACTCCGCTGCAGATCAACATGATGACCTCAGCGATAGCCAACGGCGGCAAGCAAATGCAGCCAAACCTGATCAAAGCCCTGCGCTCCCCGGACCTTCGCGTCATCGACGAACCGCAGCCGCAGCAGCTGCGCACCTCCACCACCCCGCAGATCGCCAGCCAGATCACCGAGTGGATGGCAAGCGCAGTGAGCGAGGGCATCGCAAAGGGCGCGGCCGTCCCCGGAATCCAGGTTGCGGGCAAGACCGGAACCGCAGAGCTTGGGAACGGAACCAATAACTCCTGGTTCACCGGCTTCGCCCCCGCAAACAATCCGCAGGTGAGTGTCACGATCGTCATGGAAGGCGTGAACATCACCACCGGCGCACAGCTGACCAGTCCTAACGCGAAGAAGATTTTTGAGGCGGTGTTGAATAAGTGAGGCCTACAACCGGAATCACCCTCGGCGGCAGATTCCAGCTGACCACGCGGATTGCGATCGGCGGCATGGGGGAAGTCTGGAAAGCCAAAGACCTCGTCCTCGGCCGCATCGTCGCCATCAAGGTGCTGAAGGAGGAGTACACGGGGGATCCCGGATTCCTCCAGCGCTTCCGTGCGGAGGCCCGCCACACCGCCCTGCTGAACCATGTGGGGATAGCCAACGTCTTTGACTACGGCGAAGAAGAAGGATCGGCGTACCTGGTCATGGAACTGGTCCCCGGCCAGCCGCTGAGCAGCATCATTGAGCACGAACAGGTGCTGTCGCCGGACCGTACGCTCTCGATCATCGCGCAGACCGCCCGCGCGCTGGCCGTCGCCCACGCCCAGGGCCTGGTCCACCGCGACGTCAAGCCCGGCAACCTCCTGATCACCCCCGACGGCCGGGTCAAGGTCACGGACTTCGGCATCGCGCGCCTCGCCGACCAGGTGCCCCTCACCCAGACCGGGCAGGTCATGGGAACCGCGCAGTACCTCGCACCGGAGCAGGCAACCGGCCAGACCGCCACCGGATCCTCGGACATCTACTCGCTCGGTGTCATCGGCTACGAGTGCCTCAGCGGGCACCGTCCATTCTCCGGGGAATCGCAGATCGCCATCGCCTTGGCCCAGGTGAACGACGCTCCGCCGCCGCTTTCGGACAGCCTGCCGGCCCCGGTGCGGGCCCTCCTGATGTCCATGCTGGCCAAGGACCCCAAGGACCGCCCGGCGAACGCCATCAAGCTGGCCGAAGCAGCCGAAGCGATCCGCAACGGTGATATCAGCGCAGCCCGCGCCGCCGTGCCCGGAATGCTCCTTTTCGACGCCGACACCGGGCCCATCACTGCCCCCGTTGACACGGCCACCGCCCCCACCGGAGTCATTGGCACCCAACGTGATACCGCGCCTGCTGCCACGTCAGCCCTGCCGGTACTGGGAGCCGGCGCGGCGGGTGCTGCCGCCGGGATGGCTGCGGGCGCCGCGGGCGCCTCCGCCGCTGAAGGGGACGCGCCCAAGGGGACGCTTGCCCGGGCCAACGCATTGGCTGCGGAGCGGAACTGGGACCAGGAGGAGGAAACGTACGACGACGGGCCCTCCGACGAGCCCCGGCGCAAGGGACGCAGTCCATGGACATGGCCCCTGATCGCCTTGATCCTGCTGCTCCTGTTTGCCCTGGTGGGTTTTCTGCTGAACCAGATGGGGCTCTTCTCGCCGTCGGGCAATCCGACGTCGGGCACCACCACCAGCAGCGCGCCGCCGTCGTCCGCAACGCCCACCCCGACCCCGTCAGCTACACCCACGCAGACACGCAGCACACCGACGCCCACACCCACGCCGGAGCCCACGGAGGACACGGTCAACGTGATACCGGCCGCCTACCTGGGCAAGGATTACCGTCAGGTCCAGACTGCCCTCGCGAATCTGGGACTCCAGGTGACGGTCCTGCCGCAGGAGAGCCGGACCGCCACCCCCGGTACCGTCCTGGAACTGAACCCCACAGGGCCAGTACCCAAGGGTTCGCTGATCACCGTTATCTACGCAACCGCTCCGTCACCTGCGCCCACCACGACGGCACCCAAACCAACGCCTGCTCCCACGTCGTCGTCACCGGTTGCGGCTCCCACGCCCATCTCGCCCCTGGCAACCTGCGCCGCCGGCCAGACGCCCGGAACGCCGGCAACCTGCACGCCCTAAACGTCGGGACAACCACCTGTGAATGAGTCACCACGCACACCGTTGCACCGGGAGGACAGCCTGCCGGTGGATAACCGTCGCGTCCTGAGCGGCCGCTACGAGCTGGGCGGCCTCATTGGCCGGGGCGGTATGGCGGATGTGTACCGGGGAACCGATACCCGCCTCGGCAGGACCGTTGCCGTCAAGCTGCTGCGGCCCGACATGGCCCGCGACCCGCAGTTCCAAGCACGGTTCAAGCGTGAGGCGCAGGCCGTTGCCGCCCTGAACCATCCCTCCATAGTGGCCATTTTCGACACCGGAGAACACCTGGTCCACGACGGCACCGCGGAGGACGTCCGGGTGCCCTACATCGTGATGGAATACGTCGAGGGCAAGACCCTGCGCGATCTGATCCGCGCCAACGAGGTCGGCATCGACCAAGCCATTGATTACTGCCTGGGTGTCCTGGGCGCGCTCGAGTACAGCCACAAGGCCGGGATCGTCCACCGGGACATCAAGCCCGCCAACGTGATGTACTGCCCGGGCACCAATTCGGTAAAGGTGATGGACTTCGGCATAGCCCGCGCCATCGCCGATTCTTCCGCCACCATGACCCAGACCCAGGCAGTGGTGGGAACGGCGCAATATCTGTCACCGGAACAGGCCCGCGGCGAAACAGTGGATGCCCGCAGCGACCTCTATTCCGCTGCCTGCCTGCTCTACGAAATGCTGACGTCCCGTCCTCCGTTCGTCGGGGACAGCCCGGTCTCTGTGGCATACCAGCACGTGCGCGAAATCCCGGAGCCTCCCAGCAGCCTGAATCCCAAGGTGTCACCGGCCCTGGACACCGTCATGGCCAAGGCCCTGCAGAAGAACCGGGATGACAGGTTCCAGGATGCGGCGGCCTTCCGGCGTGCCCTGAGGGCCGCGAAGGCCGGGGTACCTGTCCCTGCCGTGCCGGCATCCGAGGCGCCGACCGATCCCAACGACCACGTTCCCGAAGCGTCACCGCCCACGGAGGCGTTCGCTGCTACGGGGGCAAGCTTCCTTGATGACGCACCCACCGGCCGCCTGGCGGCCACCACCCTCCACGGCGACGGCGGACCAGCGGTTCCGCTGGAACTTGCGGATGAGCGCGGGCCGGATCAATACAGGCCGGATGAGCACAGGCCGGCTTCGCCGCTCCCGCTTGGCTTCCCTCCGGAACGTGAGCCGAGCAGCCGGCAGAAGTCCCGTCGTCGTGCGTGGATTGCCACGCTGGTGATCTTCACCCTGCTGGTTCTCGCGGGCGGCGGCCTGTGGCTTTACCAAACGGTCAACCGGCCGGCTCCCGCCGCACCCAAGGTGGAAATACCCGCCGTGGCGTCCATGACGGAGAGCGCGGCGCTTCAGGCACTGTACAACGCAGGACTGCGCCCCCGGATCGCGCGGGCGGCAAACGATACGGTGCCCAAGGGAACCGCCATCGGGACTGATCCCGCGGCAGGCGGTTCGCTGGATCCCGGGGCTGAGGTCATCCTCAATGTCAGCGAAGGTCCCAGTTCGGTGAAGGTCCCGGACAGCCTCCCGGGCAAGACTGAGGCAGCCGCGCGGGACATCCTGCGCCAGGCGGGACTTGTTGGCGCCCCGTCAACCAGCACGGCCAACAGCGCGACTGTTCCGACCGGAATCGTCATCACGTCCAGCCCAGCACCGGGGCAGAGTGTTGGCGTGGGCACCAGCGTCGAGTTGGTAGTTTCCACGGGCAAAGTGGTTGTCCCGGAGCTGCGCGGCCTAGCCCGGGAAGAGGCGGAGGCGGCCCTGAAGGAGCTTGGCCTGGTGCCTTCGGTGATTGAGGCGGAAAACTCGCAGGTGGAGCCGGGCAAGGTCACCGACCAGAGCGATCCTGCCAACGCCGCCGTCGACCAGGCAAAGACCATCACCATTGTTGTGGCCAAAGCTCCGCCGCCGCCACCGCCGTCTCCCACCGAATCCGCGACTCCAACGGCCACACCCACGCCGACGCCGACCCCGAAGCCCACCAAGAAGGGCTGACGTCCTCCCGGGACCGCCGCGGCGGCCCACGGGCACCTCTGCTAACGGCTAGTGCTGGATGAGGGGGCTCAGTTTCGCTGCCCGCGCCGCTGCGCCTTTCATGCCCAGCGATTCCAGCCAGTTGCCGAGCATCTGGTACCCGCCTTCGGTAAGGACTGATTCGGGATGGAACTGCACGCCGCACAGCGGCGCCGTCCGGTGCTGCAGGCCCATCACCACGCCGGACGCAGTTTGCGCGGTGACTTCCAGGACATCAGGGATGGATTCCCGGACCGCAGCCAGCGAATGGTAGCGGGTGGCCGTGACGGGGGAGGGGAGCCCGGCGAAAACGCTGGTGCCGATGTGCTCCACCTGGGAGGTCTTGCCATGCATGAGCTCAGGGGCGTGGGTCACCTTGCCGCCGAAGGCCTCTGCCAGCGCCTGGTGGCCCAGGCAGACGCCAAACATGGGGACGCTGTTTTCGCCGCACCACTTGATCAGCTCGATGCAGATACCGGCTTCGGCAGGATTTCCGGGACCCGGAGAGATAAGGACACCGTCCCGGGTACCCGCGAGCTCAATCGCCTCCGCCAGGGTGACGTCGTCATTGCGGACAACTGTGGTTTCGGCGCCGAGCTCCTGGAGGTAGCCCACCAGGGTGTAGACAAAGCTGTCGTAGTTATCCACTACAAGGATCTTGGTTGTTGTCATGGCTGGTCTGTGGAACCAATCGTCGAGTCGGTGAATTGGGTGAAATGGGACATCCAGGGGAACAGGAACTGGACCATCAATACCAGGGCAACGAAGACCAGTACCAGCGAGGTGATGATCCTGAGCCAGAGCGGTCCGGGAAGGTGGCGGAAGATCCAGGCGTACAAGGTCAATTCCTTCCGGTGGCGGCGGCAACCTGCGCCGCGATCTCGGGGGGCGGCCCGGCTGCAGCCGGACGCCAGCCGTCCAGGAGGGCGTAGGCGATGATGCGTTCTTCCGCGCCGAAGCGGGGGTTGCAGCTGGTCATGGTGAGGTAGCTTTCGGTGGGCATGGCGCCGGGTTGGGCTGGTACCGGCTCCAGGACGTCCGTGCGGGAAGGCATCACGATCTGGTTGTTCCGGAAGACGTAGACGTAGTAACCGTCCTTGGTCTGGACGTAGATCCTGTCACCGGGCACCAGGGTGTGGATGTTGTCCAGTACCGCGCCGTGCGTCTGCCGGTGGCCTGCCACGGCGAAGTTGCCCACCGCTCCGGGCATGGCGGTGTTGCTGTAGTGTCCGAGGCCAAGGGTGTCCAGGACGTCCTGGCTGGTGCCCTGGACGATGGGGCGCGTGTAGCCGGCACCGAACCGGGGGATGTACATGATGCCGATCGTTCCCGCGTGGCCGGGGGCGGTACCCACAACCGGCTTGCCGAAATCTTCAGCTGCGGCCGGCGGCACGGAGGGGGCCGTTGCTGCGGGAGCGGCGCTGCCGAGGTCCTGGGCAAATTCCTTGATGACCTGGCTCTGCTTCGCGTCTGACTCGACGTTGGTCCACCACAGCTGCCACGCCACAAAGAGAAGGAGGATGACGCCGGCGGTTATCAACAGCTCACCCAGCACCTGGATGGTGCCGCGCAGCAGGGCACGGCGGGGCGCGGGCGCAGTGGCGGGCCCCGCCTTCTCCTGCAATACCACGCGTTCTCCTCCGGACGGTTACCCTGGGCTCAGGCTGCCCATCAACTGCGGCTAGAATTGGCTGCTAGTAAGAATCCAGATTTGACCAAGATCGCGCAGGCCGCTGGCAATTTCCTTCTTGCAGGATACCAAGCCCGGACCGCCGAGCTTGCCCAGCCCGCCAAGGAGAGCCAGTGCCCGAGTCAAAGCCGCGCAAGAAGACCGCAAGCACCGCACAGCCGGCTTCCCCCGAGGCCTACAAGCCCAATCCCGTGTGGTTCAAGCCCGTCATGTTTGGGCTGATGATTATCGGCCTCTTCTGGATCATCACGTTCTACATCAGCGAGGGACGCTTCCCGGTGCAGGCCTGGCAGTCGTGGAACATCGTTGCCGGCTTTGGCATCGCCATCGTCGGCTTCCTGATGACCACCCGCTGGCGCTCCTAGCGGCTCCGCGGGACTGTTCCGAGGAGGACTGCACTGGCTCCCGATTCCACCGGATTGGTTATTGGCGAAGACGGCCTGGCCCGGCCGGCCTGGGCTGCCACGGATCCCCTCATGCGGAACTACTACGACCACGAGTGGGGCCTGCCCGTCACTGACGAGCAGGGCCTGTACGAGCGCATCTGCCTGGAGGGCTTCCAGGCAGGACTTTCGTGGGCCACCATCCTGCGCAAACGTCCTGCGTTCCGTGCCGCCTTTGCCGGGTTCGATCCGGAGGCTGTGGCACGCTACAACAGCGCCGACGTAGAGCGGCTGATGCAGGATCCGGGCATCATCAGGAACCGCCTGAAGATCCTTGCCACGGTCAAAAACGCCCAGGCCACCCTGGAACTCCGGAACGACGGCGGACTGGTGGACTTTGTTTGGGGTTTCCGCCCGGACAGCACTCCCCGGCCCCGGGTACCGGCCGAGATCCCCACCCAGTCCGCGGAGTCGGTTGCCTTGTCCAAGGCGCTTAGGAAACGCGGCTTTTCCTTTGTGGGGCCGACCACCATGTTCGCCCTGATGGAGGCTGTGGGAATGGTCGATACCCACCTCCTGGCCAGCCACCGGCGGGGATCCTCCGGCATCTGGCCAGGCTGGGACTGTCCAGGCACGTAGCCGGTTATCCCCAGCTGTTGGGAAAGTTATCCACACTGTGGAAAAGGTCCGCAGGCAGCTCCAGGTGGACCCTTTGCGTCCCGGGTCAATGCCGATCTGGTCGAACCTGCCGGACAGAAGCCGTTATTAACAGTGTGGAATACCTGTGGATAAAAGTCGGGCCTGGACCTGACGCCACCCCTCTACGGCAGTTCGGCAGGCTACAGGCGGTCGCGCTTCACGGGATGGTGGCTGGTAATGGAGACCCGGTTGAACGCGTTCATGGCCACCGCAACCCAACTTACTGCCGAAAACTCCTCTGCCGTAAGGCACTCCCGGGCGGATGCCTCGGCGTGCTCCCGTGTCCCCTGGTCCGGCAGCCCGGTGATGCTCTCCACCAGTGCCAGGGCCGCCCGCTCCTTGCCGGTGAACAGTGCGGTGTCCCGCCACGCCGGCAGTACCGCCAGCCGCTGCGGACTTTCCCCTGCCTCACCCGCCTTTCGCACGTGGAGGTCCAGGCAGTAGGCGCAGCCGTTGATCTGTGAGATCCGGACATTGAGGAGCTCCTGCAGGCCCCGCCCGATTCCGGCCTCTTCTGCCGCTTCCTGTACCTTGAGGCCCAGGCCGCTGATCGCCTTCCAAAGGGCCGGATGCTGTTTGTCCAGGTACAGGTGCTCGGTGACGCCCACAGTGATCCTTGTCGGTAGAACGGCTTGGCAGGCAACCATCATAGGCAGGAGCGGTGGGCCGCCCGTCCCGCTTATCCACTTACCAACATCACAATGCCCACAAGTTATCCACAACTGTGGGTAACGCAGTGGAAATCCTTCCCCCAAATGCCCTGCAGCCTAGTCCTGCGGATTTTCCGGCGCCGGAACTACATCTCTGTCAGTTATTAACACTGTGTATAAGGGTGTCAATAACGTAGCGATGAACCCTGCGAAAGGGCCATCACGGCGCCATTGGGGTGTAGTTATCCACAAAATGGGGGGAATTCCCCTGGTTGTCCACTTACGCACACCAATATCCCCACAGGTTATCCACAGTTGTGGAGAAACAGGAAAGGATCCCGATCAGGAAGCCCCTGCAGGCCGGGAACGCAGGGAAGGGCACCTGAACTACAGCCATGTAAGTTACCAACACTGTGGATAACGGCTGTGGAAAACAGCTATGCCCCCGGCACCATGGTGTCGGGGGCATAGCGGCAACTACGGAGGCGTGGGGGCTACAGCGTCACCCGAACCCAGCTCACCGCAATGAGCAGTGCCAGTACAGCGGCCAGGCCCATGGCCTGGACAAGACCCTGCCGGCGTCCGCGCGGTGTGTAGGCGAGGACTGCGGCGCACAGGCCGCCAGTGATGAGGCCGCCCAGGTGTGCCTGCCAGGCGATGTGGGGGATCAGGAAACCAATGACGCCGTTGATCGCGATCAGGACCCACAGTTGGCGGGTATCACCTCCGCGCCGCCGCTGAACCAGCAGCATGGCGCCGAAGAGGCCGAAGATGGCTCCGGAGGCACCTACCAGCCCTACGAGGCCCTGCCCGGGCACCAGCAGGGGGTTGACCAGCAAATATCCGACAGAACCACCGATCGCTGAAACCAGGTACAGCGCCAGGAACCGGATACGGCCGAGAATGGGCTCAAGGGCCTGGCCGAAAATCCAGAGCGTGTACATGTTCAACAGGATGTGCAGCAGTGAATCCGGGGAATGGAGGAAGGCTGATGTCAGCATCCGCCAGGGCTCAAAGGCACCGTACTGCGGAGCAGCAAAGACGTTGTTGTAGGCGAACTGCTTGTACACAAAGTCGCCTGGAATGAGCATCTGGAGCGCATAGACAACAACGCAGGCGGCGATGATGCCGAACGTCACCAATGGCTTGCCGGTGGCAACGGCGCCGCCATAGACGGTCCGTACCTCCGGCGTCGAACGTTTTGTTTCATTGACGCAGTCAATGCATTGGAATCCGACGGCGGCCGCCCGCTGGCAGTCGGGGCATGCCGGGCGCCCGCAGCGCTGGCAGCGCACGTAGGACGGCCGGTCCGGGTGCCGGGGGCAGACCGGAACCTGGGCGGACGGCTCAGCCGACGGAATTCCGTAACTCATGGTGGAGCGTTACAGCTGTTCGATGTCGATGCTGTTGATGGTGACGTCTTCGACCGGGCGGTCGCCCATGCCTGTGCGCACGCCCTCGATAGCGTCGACGACCTTCTTCGATTCCTCGTCAGCCACTTCACCGAAGATGGTGTGCTTGCCCTGCAGCCAGTCGGTAGGGATGGTGGTGATGAAGAACTGTGAACCGTTGGTGCCCTTGCCCATCTGGATGCCCGCGTTGGCCATGGCGAGCTTGTAGGGCTGGTTGAAGCTCAGTTCCGGGTGGATTTCGTCATCGAAGCGGTAGCCGGGGCCACCGGTTCCACGGCCCAGGGGGTCGCCCGCCTGGATCATGAAATCCTTGATGATGCGGTGGAAGATGGTGCCGTTGTAGAGGGGGGTGCCGGTCTTGTCCTCGCCGGTTTCCGGGTGGGTCCACGCCTGTTCGCCGGTGGCAAGGCCCACGAAGTTCTTGACCGTCTTGGGCGCGTGGTTGCCGAAGAGGTTAACCACGATGTCGCCGAGGCTGGTGTGGATGGTTGCTTTTGCAGTTGCGATGGCAGTCATAGGCCCCATTCTCCCATGACGGCTATGGGCGGCCACGGCTGCGGGCCCAGTTCCGCGCTGGGTGAAATCGCCCTAAAATCCGCCGAGTGAATAGCCCGGGGTGATCTGGGCACGTAGGCTAACGACAGAACCGTCACATTAATCGGGAGGTAGTTGTGAAGAAATCGGATCGTATTGCCCGTGACCTTGAGCAGTCGGTCACCACTGCGGTGGAAAACGCCAAGGATTGGGCGGCCCCCCGGGTGGAAGCAGCCGTGGACTGGGCTGTTCCCCGCCTCCAGCAGGGCCTGGATACCGCATCTCCCAGGATCCAGGAGGGCCTGAAGACGGCAGCACACACCCTGGCCGACGGTGTTGCCACCGTGACTCCCCGGATCCAGGACGGCCTGGCCCAGTTGGCCCCCAAAATCAATGACGCCGTCGAAGGCGCCTCACCCAAGCTGCACGAAGCGCTGGACAGGGCCACCCCGGTCGTCCTGAACGCCCGCGACCGGGTAGTGGTGGAATACCTGCCCAGGCTTTCGGACCAGATCGGCGTGGCATCCGGTGCAGTTCACCGCACCCTGGAAAACACTCCGGCAAGGGTGGATGCCGTCGCGCAGAAGCTGGGCGATGTAGGAATCATCCACGCCCTCCAGGAACAGGCGCAGGCAACCGGCACCCAGTTCAAGGCCGCGGCAGCAGGAGCCAGCCGGGCGGTAGACGTGCAGCTGGCCCAGCCTGAGAAGCCCAGGAAGCGCGGCTGGCTGGTCTTCGGTGTTGTTGCTGCTGCCGTGGCCGCGGGCGTCGCCGCGTGGAAGGCATCCAAGCCTGTGGAAGACCCTTGGAAGACTCCCTCGCCGGTCACGCCCACTCCTGCTCCGGTTCCCGCCACTACCGTCAGTGATGTCAAGGACAGCACCGCAGACACCGCCGGCAGCGCTGCTTCTGCTGCCGGATCCGCCGCAGCTGCCGCTGCAGACAAGGCCGGCGACGCAGCGGATGCGGTCAAGGAAAAGTCCGTGGACGCCGCTGACAAGGCCAAGCACGTGGCCGCCGATGCCGCTGAGGGTGCAAAGAACGCCGCCGATGACGCCAAGACGGCCACCGAGGACGCCAAGGGCAGCAGCGAGGCCTAGTTCGCGCACTACACCAAGGGGCTCCGTTTCACGACGGGGCCCCTTTTGCGTGTCAGCCCGGGTGCTAGATTTGTACTGATGCCAGCCAATCAATCCTCTGGGGATGCCGTGAATGACGCAGCCGTCCAGCTCCGCGTGTCCATCGTCATCCCGGCATACAACGAGGAGAGCGTGATCAGGCAGTGCCTCATAGCTGCCATCTACCAGTCTGTTCCCGCGCACGAGATCATCGTGGTGGACAACCTTTCCAAAGACCGGACCGCTGACATTGTCCGCCAAATGCAGCTCGAGTATCCGGAAAGCCCCATCATCCTGCTGAGCCAGGACCGGGAGCAGGGGCTGATCCCCACCCGTAACTTCGGGCTGGACAGTGCCAGCGGAGACATCCTGGGCCGCATTGACGCAGACTCCATCGTCGAACCCGACTGGGTGGAGCAGGTGCAGAAGGCCTTCGCGGACCCGTCAGTCCAGGCCGCCACCGGTCCTGTGGTGTACTACGACATGCCGATGCGCCGCTTTGGGCTCAAGGCCGATGACAAAATGCGCCAGCTCATGCTCAAGCTGGCCAAGCACCAGTACCATTTCCTGTTCGGCTCCAACATGGCCCTGCGCGCCAGCGCCTGGGAGACCATTCGCTCTGAGACCTGCCGGGACGAGAAGGACGAGATGCACGAGGACATCGATTTGTCCCTGCATCTGGCGGACCATGAGCTTCCGGTGCGCTACTGGCCGCAGATGGTGTCGGGGATGTCCGCACGGCGGCTGGAGGATTCACCCCGGGATTACCGCTACTACGTCACCCGTTTCGACCGGACCTATAAGGCCCACAACGTCAGGAAGATGGCCTTGAAGGCCCCCATGGTGGTCTTCTTCTCGGTGTATTTCCCGGCCAAGCTCCTCAGGGCCATCCACACGGTCAATACCGCCCAGCCCATACGCCGCGGCGGACAGTAGCTTCAGTCGGCCCCGAGCTCGGCGAGGCGTTCCGACGGCGGTTCATCCCGCGGTGCCCTTCCGCGCCTGCCGGCGTGACGCTGGCCGAGGACCACGACGGCGAGTCCCGCCAGGATCAGGCCGAGCCCCGCGTAGGTGCCGGCCGGCAGGGTCTCGTGCAGGAACACAGCGGCGAGCAGCGCTGCCCCCGGGATCTCCAGGAGGATGATCATCGAGACGATGAGCGGGCTCATGGTGGCCAACAGATGGTTGAACGCGGTGTGGCCCACCAGTTGGGCACACACGGTGATCGCTGCGATGCCCAGCCATCCTGCGGGCTCGAACCCGGTCAGGGGCTGTCCGGTGAGCAGGGCCAGTACGGCCACGAGGGCGGCGCACATCCCGTAGCACAGCGTGGTGTAGGTTCCGGTGGTCATGCTTTGCCGCGCCTTGCCGCCGGCCAGTGTGTAGAGGCCTGCCAGTGCGCCGCCGGCCATTGCCAGCAGGTCTCCGACCAGGGCCTGCGGTGAGCTTCCCATGTCGAACCCGGTGATCGCCACGACTCCGCCGAAGGCGATGCCCAGTCCTGCGAGGACCTGCCAGCGGTGGCGGGTTCCGCGGAAGAGCTGGAAGACAGCGATCCAGGCTGACTGCAGGCACACCAGGGCTGTGGCGGCGGCTACGGAGGTGAGCTGCAGGGAGGTGATGAAGCAGGCGAAGTGCAGCGCAAGGGCGACGGCGGCCAGGGAGGACCAGCGGAACTCACGGCGGGTAATCCGGCCGAACTGGCGGGGCTCACGGACCACGGTGGGGGTGGCCATGACCGCTGCTCCGATGGCGTTGCGCCAGAAGGCAATGGCCAGGGCGCTGACGCTGGTGGCGCCAAGGGTGGCCGCAATCAAGGGGCCGGATGAGGCGACGCCCAGGACACCCAGGGCGGCGAAGAAGAAGTTCATGGCACACCCCTGAAGCTCGGTCCCTGACGTGGCGGAAAGCGAAAAGTCCCGGTCAGCATTTCGCTGACCGGGACTTCCTTATGGTGGAGGCACGGGGACTCGAACCCCGAACCCCCTGCTTGCAAAGCAGGTGCGCTACCAATTGCGCCATGCCCCCATAAGAAGCAACCCGTCCATCATACCCTAGAACCGGAGAGCCTCTGACAGGCTCCCGGAGTGGGTGTCCGGGCTAGTCCACCGTGTCGGTTGACTTGCTCCAGACTGTTTTCCGGGCTTCGGATTCCTGTGCTTTCCGGTAGACCAGGACGCCTGCGATTGCCGCTGCCAGTACAAGCAACTTCTTCACATGCTCCCCGTTCCAGCCCGGTTCCGGGGAAATCCGGACCAGGCCTTTGTTTGAAACCTGCACAGGTTCCGTGGGCGTACCAGGACTTGAACCTGGGACCTCTTCGTTATCAGCGAAGCGCTCTAACCGCCTGAGCTATACGCCCCGATGCCTCATCGGGCCGAGACATGACTTTACAGCACATCCCGGCCCGATCTCAAATCGGGTCTTTCCGCCGGTTTTGGGCCGGTGGGAATGGCTTCCTAATCGTCGGTGAGGGTAACGCCGATGCCGCCCACCAGGGTGGCGGAAATGTTGTACAGGACCGCGGACAGCATGGACAGCGCCGTCAACAGGACAACGTTGACCACGGCAATGATGGTGGCGAACGAGGCCACCTGTCCCAGTGAGGCCACCTTCTTCAGTTCAAAGCCGCCGCTTTCAGAGCCGGCGAGCGTACCGAGCAGGCTGTCCACCTGGTCGAAGATCCCGGTCAGGTCCAGGACAGTCCAGAGGACAATGGCCGCCACCACGGTAACGATTCCCAGGGCAACGGAGAGCAGGAATGCCATCTTCAGGACGGACCACGGGTCCACCTTGCTGATCAGCAGCCGTGCCCGGCGGACCTTCGCCTTTGGCGCGGGCTTGACCAAGCCGGGTGCCCCCTGGCCCGGGGCGCCCTGGGCAGGACGCTGTCCGGCCGGTGCCGGGCGCTGGCCCTGCTGGCCCTGCTGGCCCTGCTGGCCCTGCTGACCCTGGAAGGGACGCTGGCCCGGCTGGGCGGGACGGTCTCCCTGCTGCGGGCGCTGGCCCGGCTGGGCGGGACGGTCTCCCTGCTGCGGGCGCTGGCCCGGAGCGGCAGGGCGCTGGCCAGGAGCGCCGGCAGGAGCTGCCGGCCGCTGCTGCGGACGAACGGGGGCGTTCACGCGGGGCGCCCCTGAAGGCCGGTTCCCGTCGGGAACAGTACTGTTCGGCTTGGGAAATGAGTCGGAATTACTCACTCGTTACCTCCGTGTTGTCTTCGTTCGGCTCAGCGTCGCCCGAGGCGTCCTCTGACTCAACGGCCGGTGATTCTTCTGCCATTGCTGGCGCGGCGGATTCCCCAGCGGTCCCGCCATCTTCTGCCAACGTTACGTCATCCCCGGGCGATTCCTCGTCCTCAAGACCGCGTTCGCTGTTACGCGCCACCTCAATGATCCGGTCATTCTTGTCCGGCTTGGCGAAGATGACGCCCATGGTGTCACGGCCCTTGGCCGGGACACCGGCAACGGAGGACCTGACAACTTTGCCGCCCTCCATCACCACCAGGACTTCATCCTCCTCCTGAACGATGAGTGCCCCTACCAGGTGCCCGCGTTCTTCCTGGTACTTGCCCACCTTGATGCCCAGGCCGCCGCGGCCCTGGAGGCGGTATTCCTCCACCGCGGTGCGCTTGGCATAGCCGCCCTCGGTCACGACGAACACGAACGAACCGTCAGTGACCACGTCGGCTGCCAGCAGTTCATCATCCTCGCGGAACTTCATGCCGGTAACACCCGATGTGGCACGTCCCATGGGGCGCAGCGCGTCATCGGTGGCGGTGAAGCGGATCGACTGGCCCTTGCGGGACACCAGGAAGAGGTCGTCGGTTTCCGAGACCAGCTGGGCAGAGACCAGCTCGTCGCCGTCGCGCAGGTTGATGGCGATCACGCCTGCGGAACGGTTGGTGTCGTAATCCTCCAGCCTGGTTTTCTTCACCAGGCCCCTCTTGGTGGCCAGCACCAGGTACGGCGCCTGCTGGTAGTCCTTCAGGTCCAGGACCTGGGCAATGTGTTCATCCGGCTGGAATGCCAACAGGTTGGCCACATGCTGGCCCTTGGCGTCCCGGCCTGCTTCCATGAGTTCGTACGCCTTGGCACGGTAGACGCGCCCCAGGTTGGTGAAGAACAGCAGCCAGTGGTGGGTGGTGGTCACGAAGAAGTGTTCCACCACGTCGTCACCACGAAGCTGGGCGCCCTTGATGCCCTTGCCGCCTCGCTGCTGCGACCGGTAGTTGTCGCTGCGGGTCCGCTTGACGTAGCCGCCGCGGGTGATGGTGACCACCATTTCCTCTTCGGGGATCAGGTCCTCCATGGACATGTCGCCGTCGTAGCCCATGAGGATCCTGGTGCGCCGGTCGTCACCGTGCTTGTCCACGATTTCGCCCAGCTCTACGCTGATGATCTCGCGCTGGCGCTGCTCGGAACCCAGGATCGCGTTGTACTCCTCGATCAGGGCCTCGAGTTCGGCATGCCGGTCCTGGATCTTCTGGCGTTCCAGTGCCGCCAGGCGGCGCAGCTGCATGTCCAGGATGGCCCGGGCCTGCAACTCGTCGATGTCCAGCAGTTCCATCAGACCGTCGCGAGCCGCTTCGGTGGTGTTGGAAGCACGGATGAGGGCGATGACCTCGTCGAGCATATCCAGTGCCTTCAGGAGGGCACGGAGAATATGGGCTTCTTCCTCCGCCTTGCGCAAGCGGTACCGGGTGCGGCGCGCGATGACGTCCATCTGGTGCGTCACCCAGTGCCGGATGAAGGCGTCCAGGCTCAGGGTCCGCGGCACACCGTCAACAATGGCCAGCATGTTGGCGGAGAAGTTGCTCTGCAGTTCGGTGTGCTTGTACAGGTTGTTCAGCACCACCTTGGGCACTGCGTCACGCTTCAGCACAATGACCAGGCGCTGGCCGGTGCGTCCGGAGGTCTCGTCCCGGAGGTCGGCGATGCCGGAGATCTTGCCGTCCTTGACCAGTTCGGCGATCTTGATGGCCAGGTTGTCCGGGTTGGCCTGGTACGGAAGCTCCGTGACCACCAGGCACGTGCGGCCCTGCAGTTCCTCAACCGCAACCACTGCCCGCATGGTGACGGAACCGCGGCCGGTCCGGTAGGCGTCTTCGATGCCCTTGTGGCCCAGGATGGTTGCGCCGGTCGGGAAGTCGGGGCCCTTGACCCGCACCAGCAGTTCCTCGAGGAGTTCCTCACGGGTGGCGCCCGGGTTGGCCAAGTACCACTGCACGCCGTCGGCCACTTCCCGGAGGTTATGCGGCGGGATGTTGGTAGCCATGCCCACGGCGATCCCGGACGAGCCGTTCACCAGCAGGTTGGGGAACCTGGCCGGCAGGATTGTGGGTTCCTGGTTCTTGCCGTCGTAGTTGTCCTGGAAGTCGACGGTTTCCTCGTCGATGTCCCGGACCATTTCCATAGCCAGCGGGGCCATCTTGGTTTCGGTGTACCGCGGTGCGGCGGCGCCGTCGTTGCCGGGCGAACCAAAGTTTCCCTGGCCCAACGCCAGCGGGTAACGCATGGTCCAGTCCTGGATGAGGCGCACCAGGGCGTCGTAGATGGCGGTGTCGCCGTGCGGATGGTACTGGCCCATGACCTCGCCCACCACGCGGGCGCACTTGTTGAAGGACCGGTCGGGCCGGTAACCGCCGTCGAACATTGCGTACAGCACCCGGCGGTGCACGGGCTTGAGGCCGTCGCGGACGTCCGGAAGGGCGCGGCCCACGATGACGGCCATGGCGTAGTCCAGGTAGGAACGCTGCATTTCCGTCTGCAGGTCCACCTGTTCCACACGGTCGATCAGCACGTCGCCTTCAAGAACGGTGTCCGGGGTTCCGGCTTCGGGGCCGGGAATCTCGGGGGTTTCGTCGCTCATTCTTTATTTTCCGTTTCAGGTATATGTCTGGTTCTGAATTCTTTGGAGGGGTCCTTAGATGTCCAGGAACCTGACGTCCTTGGCGTTCTGCTGGATGAAGTTGCGGCGTGATTCCACGTCTTCGCCCATGAGGACGGAGAAGATCTGGTCGGCGGCAAGGGCGTCGTCCATGGTCACCTGCAGCAGGGTGCGGTGATCGGGATCCATGGTGGTGTCCCACAGTTCGGTGTAGTCCATCTCGCCCAGGCCCTTGTAGCGCTGGATGCCGTTGTCCTTGGGGATGCGGCGCCCGGCAGCCTGTCCCGCCACCAGCTTGGCGTCGCGTTCGCGATCGCTGTAGACGTAGTCATGCGGCGCGTTGGACCACTTGATCCGGTACAGCGGCGGCTGCGCCAGGTAGACGTAGCCGTTCTCGATCAGGGGGCGCATGTAGCGGAACAGCAGGGTCATCAGCAGGGTGGTGATGTGCTGGCCATCCACGTCGGCATCTGCCATGAGGACAATCTTGTGATACCGCAGCTTGGCGAGGTCGAAGTCCTCGCCAATGCCGGTGCCGAAAGCGGTGATCATGGACTGGACTTCCGCGTTGCCCAGGGCCTTGTCCAGGCGGGCACGCTCCACGTTCAGGATCTTGCCGCGCAGCGGCAGGATGGCCTGGGTCTCCGGGTTGCGGCCGCGTTTGGCGGAACCACCGGCGGAGTCACCCTCCACGATGTAAACCTCGCACTTTTCCGGGTCCTTGGAGGAGCAGTCGGAAAGCTTGCCCGGCATGCCGAAGGATTCCAGCGGGCTCTTGCGCCGGGCGTTGTCCCGGGCCTTCCGCGCTGCCATCCTGGCCTGGGCAGCGGAGATGGCCTTGCGGATGACATCGCGGGCGGGGCCGGGATTGCGCTCCAGCCAGTCGCCCAGGCCGTCGGTGACAACGCGCTGGACGAAACCCTTGACCTCGGAATTGCCGAGCTTGGTCTTGGTCTGGCCTTCGAACTGGGGCTCAGCCAGTTTGACCGAGATGACGGCGGTGAGGCCCTCGCGGATGTCATCACCCGTGAGGTTGTCGTCCTTCTCCTTGATGATGCCCTTTTCCCGGGCGTACCGGTTGATGAGGGATGTCAGGGCGGCGCGGAAACCTTCTTCGTGGGTGCCGCCCTCGTGGGTGTTGATGGTGTTGGCGTAGGTGTGCACGCTCTCGGAGTACGCGCTGGTCCACTGCATGGCCATTTCCAGGGCGATGCGGCGTTCCGTGTCCTCGGTTTCGAAGGCAATGACGTCCTCGTGGACAACCTCCACCTTCTTGCCCGAGTTCAGGTGCTTGACGTAGTCCAGCAGCCCGTCGTTGTACTGGTACACCACGGTGCGGTGCTCCGCGCTGACCTCGCCCTCGGTGCTGAGGTCGTCAAGGTCCAGATCGCCGTCCGTGTCGTCGGCCGCCGTGCGCTCATCCGTCAGGGTGATGCGCAGGCCCTTGTTCAGGAAGGCCATCTGCTGGAAACGGGCGCGCAACGTCTCGAAATCGAACTCGGTGGTTTCGAAGATCGCCGGATCCGGGTAAAAGGTCTGGGTGGTGCCGGTAGTGTCCGTTTCTTCGCCCTGGACCAGGCTGCCCTGGGGCTTGCCGCCGTCGGCGAACGACATCCGCCATACGTGCCCCTGGCGCCGCACTTCGGTGTCCACGCGGCTGGAGAGGGCGTTGACCACGGAGATACCCACACCGTGCAGCCCACCGGAGACGGCGTATCCGCCGCCGCCGAACTTACCGCCGGCGTGCAGGATGGTCATGACCACCTCGACGGTGGGCTTGTGTTCGGTGGGGTGCATGTCCACGGGAATGCCGCGGCCGTCGTCCACAACCTTCACGCCGCCGTCAGCCTGCAGGACCACCTCGATATGGCTGCAGTAGCCGGCCAGCGCCTCATCCACCGAGTTGTCCACCACCTCATAGACCAGGTGGTGCAGGCCACGGGGCCCCGTGGAACCGATGTACATGCCGGGACGCTTGCGGACAGCTTCCAGGCCTTCAAGCACAGTGATATCGCTGGCGCCGTATTCCCGTTGAGTGCTTGGCGCCACCGGGGTATCAGGGGTGGGGCCATCCTCGACTGCTGTATCCGCTGCCAGAATATCTGTATTGTCGTTAGCCACAGGCGCTGCGACTCCTCTGTTCTCGATGATGGCCGGCCGGTTTCTCTTCCCCAGGGAAAAGCCACCGCCAACAGGCACAAACTTATGGCGCCGGTGACTTGCTGACGGTTGGTGCTCCACGCTCCGCACGCGGAAAGCGCGCGGAGAACGGACTGATGTCAACGTTTCATCCGCGCCCAGTTATCTGCACCAATTCTACCGCGAACAGGTCCATATCCCCGCATTCCGGGGCCTTCGCCGCCGGCTGAATATGGCTCTGCGAGGCGCTGCGCCCCGCCTAGGGCGGCCCAGCGGTACGCCCTCCGGGTGCCTATACACGCTTCGGTCCTTACAGCGCCCTACACGCCCCCGGGCGCAGTTTCAAGAGCCGCCACCCCGGCTAGCCGTACGTGTCCCGTGGCCCGCGGCCGTTGACGCTGCGTCCACCCTTGCGCCAACTCGGCGCCGAGGGACCCAGCACCTGGATGCTGGTCACCACGCCGTCGCCCAGTTCGCGGCGGAATTTCTCGAGGAGGCTGCTGCTCAGAAGCCGAAGTTGTGTGGCCCAGGCAGTGGAATCACAGCGCACATGAAGCGTCGTGTCCGTAAAGCTTTCGGGCGTGCAGTGGGCTGAGATTTCCGGTCCCACCAGGGTGGCCCACTCCGCCATGACAGAGCCGACGGCCACTGGTGAAGTCCAGCCGCGCTCAGCCACCAGCCGGCCAACAACCTTTCCCAGGCCCAGGGGGTCGCGGCCGGTGGCGTGGAACTGGCTGAAGCCGCGGGTATCACGGATGCCGCCCTTGGCCTTTTGCGAACCCGCCCGTGCCACCCTCCGCCGGACTTCGCCCCGTGCGGCCGCGGCTTCGCGCATCCGGTTCAGCGCGGCCTGCGGTGCATCGATGTTGTCGGGCTCGCGGCCGGGCTGCGGCCCACCGCCCTGGTCACTGCTCATCGATACCTCCCGGGATGACCTTCACCCGCCGCCCGGACAGTTCTTCCGGAATATCGGCGTCGACGGCGGCGGTCACCAGGACCTGTTCCGCGCCGGAGACTATTGCGGCAAGTTTACGCCGCCGCTGGACATCCAGTTCAGCGAACACGTCGTCCAGGATAAGGATGGGAGCCGAACCGCCGGTCCTGGCATCGTCCAGCATCACATAGTACGAGGCCAGCCGGAGGGACAGGCACATGGACCACGTTTCCCCATGCGAGGCATACCCTTTGGCCGGTGCCTGGCCCAACATCAGCTCCAGTTCGTCACGGTGGGGGCCGACCAAGGATATGCCCCGTTCCAGTTCCTTCTTCCGCGATTCGGCAAAGGCCTGGACATACCGTTCCGTGAGTTGTTCCACCGAGAGGACGCGCAGGTCATCCTGCCCGTCCAAAGTACCTCCGGCTACGGCGCCCTGAACGCCGCCGGCCGGGACGCCGTCGTCGTCCATCTGGTTCTGGAGCGTTGAACGGTAGGTGGCGTCAGCGGGCTTGGTTGCGTCAGTGAGCTGGGCGTAGGCCCGGGCAAGATGCGGACGAAGCCGTTCCACCAGCTCGAGCCGGGCGTGCAAGAGCTCCGCTCCGGCCCGCGCCATGTGCTGGTCCCACACGTCAAGGGTCGATTCGTGGGCGGCGGTGAACTTTCCGGCGCGCGCCGACTTCAGCAGGGCATTGCGCTGTTTCAGGACACGGTCGTAGTCACTGCGGGTAGCTGCATGGTGAGGGATAAGGCTTGCCAGCAGTTCATCCAGGAAGCGGCGCCGGTTGGACGGATCGCCCTTGACCAAGGCCAGGTCCTCCGGCGCGAAAAGGACGGTCTGGCAGATGCCAAGCAGATCACGGGCGCGGACCGGGTTGCTCCGGTTGATCCGGCCACGGTTGGCGCGGCCGGCGTTGATTTCCAATTCCAGGACTGTGACCTGCGTACCGCGGACCAGCCGGGCACGCACCAGGGCCCGCTCCGTGCCGAACCTCAGCAGCGGCGCATCGGAACTCACCCGGTGCGAGCTGAGCGTGGCCAGGTAGCCGATGGCCTCCATCAGGTTGGTCTTGCCGATGCCGTTGTATCCCACCAGCACGGTCACGCCCGGGCCCAGTGCGAGATCAACCTGGGCGTAACTGCGGAAGTCGGTCAGTGAAAGGTGTTCCAGATACACGCGGTTTTCGGCAATTCTGGGAACCCTGTCGGTTCCCGGTGGGTGCTACTTGGCGGGACGGGTTGCGTGCCCGCCGAACTGGTGGCGCAGCGCAGAAACCATCTTCATGGCAGGGGATGTGTCTTCGCGGGATGCGAACCGGGCGAACAGCGCGGCGGTGATGGCCGGAGCCGGGACTGCGTTGGCAATGGCCTCCTCCACCGTCCAGCGGCCCTCGCCCGAGTCCTCCACATAATCGTCGATCGATGACAGTCCCGGGTCCTCATCAAGGGCCTTGACCATGAGGTCCAGCAGCCACGAGCGGACCACCGTCCCCTTTTGCCAGGCCCGGAACGTGCCGGGAAGATCGGTGACGATGTCCTTGGCGGCGAGCAGTTCGTAGCCTTCGGCATACGCCTGCATCAGGCCATATTCGATCCCGTTGTGGACCATCTTGGCGTAGTGGCCTGCACCGACGCCGCCCACGTGGACGAAACTGTCCGCCCGTTCGCCTTCGGGACGAAGCGCGTCAAAGACCGGCAGGGCGCGTTCAATGTCGGCGGCGTCCCCGCCGGCCATCAGCCCATAACCGTTCTGCAGGCCCCAGACTCCGCCCGATACCCCGCAGTCCGCGAAGCGGATCCCCTTGGCGGCCAGCAGCTCGCCGTGTTTCTGGTCTTCGGTGAACCGGGAATTGCCGCCATCGATCACCAGGTCGCCCTGATCCAGTTTTTCGCTGAGTTCGGTGATCACGGCGTCCGTGATGGCCCCCGACGGGACCATGACCCAAATAATCCTGGGCGCCGGAACAGCAGCGATCAGGTCATCGACGCTGGCGGCGTCCGTGACGTCGGGATTCCGGTCATAGCCGGTGACCTCCACACCGCCCTTACGCAGCCGTTCGCGCATGTTGAACCCCATTTTGCCAAGGCCGATCAGTCCAATGTGCATGGTGGAACTTCTTTCTGCGCTGGGTGTCGGTTGTCGTTTTGGGGCCCAGAACGACAACAACTGTCTGGGCCCACGCCGCCAGGGTTCCCTGGCCGAGCTTGCGAGGCGAGGGTGGCGGTGGGGATTAGTTGGGAAGGCGGACCGGCATTACCAGGTAGCGGTAGTCATCCTGGTCCTCGCCGTCAGCCTCTGCCTGGGCCGTGATCATGGCGGGCTTGGGTGCCGTGGTAAAGGAGAAGCGGACGAACTTGGTCTCGATGACGCTAAGGCCCTCGATCAGGTAATGCGGGTTGAAGGCAACCGTGATGTCATCACCCGACAGTTGGGCTTCAAGCTCTTCCGAAGCCTGGGCATCTTCACCGGTGCCTGCATCCAGGTTCAGCAGGCCTGACGTGAAGGCGAGCCGGACCGGGGTGTTGCGTTCAGCCACGAGCGAGACGCGCCGGACAGCTTCCACGAGTTCCTGGGTCTGGACGGTGGCATGGATGGGGGTGGACTCCGGAAACAAGGAACGGATCTTCGGGTAGTCGCCGTCCACGAGCAGTGACGTGGTGGTGCGGCCTCCGCTTTCGAATCCGATCAGCCGGCTGTCGTCGTCGGCCAGGGCCAGGTTGATGTCACCGCTGTTGCCGAGCGTCTTGGCTACTTCGTTCAGGGTTTTGGCCTTGACCAGGGCACTGGTGGAGATACCGGGAGTAACCGGCTTCCACGGTACTTCACGCATGGCGAGACGGTAGCGGTCCGTGGCCAGAAGGGTGATCAGGTCGTCTTCGATCTCCATCCGCACGCCGGTGAGGATGGGGAGGGTGTCGTCCTTGCTGGCGGCGATGATGACCTGGGAAACGGCCTGGGCAAAGGCATCGCCCGGGACTGTTCCGCTGATGGCCGGGAGGGCAGGCAGCGGGGGGTACTCAGCTTCCGGCATGGTGGCCAGGTGGAAGCTGCTTCGGCGGCAGGTAAGCGTGACTTTGTTGCCGTCCGTTTCGACGTCGACCGGCGCGGAGGGCAGGCTGCGGCAGATGTCGGCGAGCAGCCGGCCGGAAACCAGGATGGTTCCTTCGTCCCTGATGTCTGCCGTGATTTCAAGCCTTGCGGAGGTCTCGTAGTCGAAGCTGGAGAGGCTGACGGTTCCTGCTTCAGCCTTCAACAGCAGCCCGGAGAGGACAGGTACCGGAGGCCGCGGAGACAACGACCGGGCTGTCCAGGTGACGGCTTCTGCCAGGACGTCCCGATCGACTCTGAACTTCACGGAAGGGTGCCGCCTTTCATTGCTGCTGCCATGTGAACCCGGGAATTTCGCAGGGAAACTCCGGAAGAAGTTGGGCGCACCCTGGCTGGTGCATGGTCCGTCCAGACCGAAACCACACAAAAACCCAGGGATGGGAGCGCTGCTGACAGCTTAGCCGGAAGATCCTGGATTAACCCATCCCCCGTGGTCCGGCCCCGTCCATTTTGGGCCGGCTGGCCCGCCCGCTGGAACGCCCGGATCGATCTTGTTGTTTGAGGGATTTCAATTTTTTGGGATTCGTAGTGTTAATAACTGCTGTGGAAACTGTGGATAACCCCGTCCTGCCCCACCGTTCCGCGGTTAAGCCCTGTTCACGGACTGTGCGTTAACTGGGTTTTAAACAGGGTGTGGATGGGGACAACGCGAAGGCCGGTTTTTAACGATCCACAGGCGGCTTAAGGGTTTTAAGCCCATTAACCGCGCTTGTCCCCTTAAGTATCCACAGGCTTATCCACATGCCCCTGTTAATAAGGTATAGAGAACCGGGGGCGGTGTGCATTCAGGAGTCGCGCTGTTGCTGCTTGATTCGGTTGGTCAGCTCGGTCACCTGGTTGTAGATCACACGGCGCTCGGCCATCAGTTCACGGATCTTCCGGTCGGCATGGATCACCGTGGTGTGGTCGCGGCCGCCAAGTTCCTGCCCGATCTTGGGAAGCGACATGTCAGTCAGCTCCCGGCAGAGGTACATGGCGATCTGACGGGCGGTGACCAGGGTCCGGGTCCGGGACTTGCTGCACAGTTCTTCCATGCTGAGCTTGAAGTAGTCCGCTGTCTGCTGGAGGATCTGGGCGGATGTGATCTCCTGCGCGCCGTCGTCGGTGATCAGGTCCTTGAGGACCATTTCGGCAAGGGCGACATCCACGGGCTGGCGGTTCAGGCTTGCGAAGGCCGTTACCCGGATCAGTGCGCCTTCAAGCTCGCGGATGTTGCTGGAAATCTTGGAAGCGATGTATTCCAGGGCATCATCCGGCGCCGACAGGCCCTCGCTGAGTGCCTTTTTGCGGAGGATGGCGATACGCGTCTCGAGTTCCGGCGGCTGGATGTCCGTCAGCAGGCCCCACTCGAACCGGGACTTCATGCGGTCCTCGAACCCTGCCAGCAGCTTGGGCGGCTGGTCCGAGGTGATGACCACCTGCTTGTTGTTGTTGTGCAGCGAATTGAACGTGTGGAAGAACTCCTCCAGTGTCCGGTCCTTGCCGGCCAGGAACTGGATGTCATCAATGAGCAGCACGTCCACATTCCGGTACGTGGTCTTGAAGCTGGCGCCCTCATCGTCACGGATGGAGTTGATGAAGTCGTTGGTGAACTCTTCGGAATTGACGTAGCGGACACGGATTCCGCTGTAGAGCCGCCGGGCGTAGTGGCCGATGGCATGCAGGAGGTGGGTCTTGCCCAGTCCGGAGTCACCGTAGATGAAGAGCGGGTTGTACGCCTTGGCCGGAGCTTCGGCGACAGCGACGGCGGCGGCGTGGGCGAAGCGGTTCGAGGAACCGATCACGAAGGTATCGAAGACGTACTTCGGATTCAGCCTGCCGAATTCATGCGAAGTGCTGGGCAGCATGGGCTGCGGCTTCTGCTCGATCAGCTGGTCGGGTGCGTAAGCGGGTTCGACGACGGGCTCGGGCTCCTTATGGATGGGAACCAGATCGGTGTCGACGTCGATGGCGCACCGGATGTCCTCGGAGAAGACGTTGTGGAGGGCATCGTCCAGGGCGTCCTTGACCTGGGTCTGCAGCACTTCCCTGGTGAGTTCGTTGGGTACCGCCACCAGGAGGGTGGAACCGATGAGGCCCTGCGCCTGGGCGAGGATGACAAAGCCCCTCTGGCGCGGTGATACGCGGTGGTCCTGTTCCAGCAGGCTGACAACCCGGCGCCAGGAACTTCCGACAGTATTGGCGTGGTTGGCTTCGTCTACTGTCATCAATCGGTTCCCTCAAAACTTGCTTTGCCTGCATTGCCTGCAGCCCAAGTCCGGAACCAGGGTGCTGGCCCCACTTAATCCACAGGGTTATGCACAGTCCGTGGATAATCGGCTACTGGGACACTCTAGGGGATGAAAAGCCTAGAAGATAGCTGGCTATCCGGCTGTGGATAATTACACGGCTGTGGTTCTCAAACCGCCCCTGTGAGCCACTTCATCCACAGGCTGTTGGGGATACTTAGGCACAGCTGGGGACAGCCGGCGGGGCCCCTTCCGGTTTGACTCTGGGCCGCGGATTGCCCTAACGTTGTGAAGTCCTTTGTGTCCGCTTTTTGGCCCCATCTGAACTCTCCAGACGCAGTGCGTCCGGACAGCCGGGGGAAGCGTGCATATACAAAACTTAGCGTCGGCCAGTTCTTCCCCATACTGATCGGGTGGGCGCACCTTTGATCCACTGGAGTAACTAACGTGAGCAAGCGGACTTTTCAGCCGAATAACCGCCGTCGAGCCAAGAAGCACGGCTTCCGCCTTCGTATGCGTACCCGTGCCGGCCGTGCCATCCTGGCAGCCCGTCGTGGCAAGGGCCGCACCGAACTGTCGGCCTAAATAACTGGCTCGTCGGTAGACATCCCTTTGCGAGTTTAAGGTGCTGGCCGCCCGCAACCGCTTGAGGACCTCAACCGATTTTTCAACAACTGTACGTTCCGGTGTCCGCAATGGGCGCCGGAACGTAGTGTTATATGCGGCAGCCATTGCTGCCGACGAACCCAGCCGGATCGGGTTCATTGTTTCCAAGAGTGTAGGGAACGCTGTGGTCAGGAACCTCGTTAAGAGGAGACTGAGAGAAGCAGCTGCTGCCTCGTTGCGCGAGCACGGTACAGGACTGGCTATCGTGGTGCGGGCGCTTCCGGCGTCCGCGTCCGCCAGCTGGGACCAGCTGCTGTCGGACTACAACGCTGCACTGGAATCTACGCTGAACCGGCTGGCTGGCCGCCCTTTACGGGCTGCCGCGACAGGTTCGGCCGGTACAACACAGGAGGGGACAACGCGTGCCTAACGCCACCGCCGTCGTCGCCCATTCCCGCAACGTGCCTGCCGCCGTCGGGAAGTTCCTCTGGAACCTGCCCCGGAATATCCTCATCCTTCTGCTGATGGCCTACCGCAAAGTGGTTTCTCCCTTGTACGGGCCGGTCTGCCGATTCTTCCCTTCATGCTCGGCTTATGCCCTTGAAGCGGTCACCGTCCATGGCGCCGTCAAGGGGAGCTGGCTCGCGCTCCGGCGCCTTGGCCACTGCCATCCATGGAACGCCGGCGGAGTGGACCACGTCCCCGCCGGCCGCAGGGAATGGCCTGCAGGCCAGACCCCCACAATTGTTGTGCTGAACAATCCGGACAAGTACCTGGTTGCTCGGACTGATGAAGAAGGCCGCAGTGCGGCCTGACGAATAGGGATAAGTATGGACTTCTTTGGAACAATCATGGCCCCGTTCAAGTGGCTGGTTTCCATCATCATGATCGGATTCCACGATGGCTTGAGTGCCATCGGGATGCCTGCCGCGAATGGCTGGACCTGGACTTTGTCCATCATCGGACTCGTGCTGGTGATCCGTGCCGCCCTGATTCCGGTATTCGTCAAGCAGATCAAGGCCCAGCGCGGCATGCAGCTGCTTCAGCCCGACCTGAAGAAACTCCAGGACAAGTACAAGGGCAAGACCGACCAGCTGTCCCGCCAGGCCATGGCCCAGGAACAGATGGCCATGTACAAGAAGCACGGGACCAACCCGTTCTCGGCCTGCCTGCCCATGCTGATCCAGATGCCGTTCTTCTTCGCACTGTTCCAGGTCCTCTCCGGCATCTCCGCCGCCAAGGACCAGGGCGCCGGCATCGGGGCCATGAGCCATGAGCAGGTTGTCGAATTCGACGCGTCAAGCATTTTCGGTGCCCCATTGTCGGCCTCGCTGCTGCACGGCGGAGGTGGCGGCAACCAAGTTGCTGTATGGGTCCTTTCTATCGTGATGATCCTTGCCATGACGGCCTCACAGTTCATCACCCAGAAGCAGATCATGGCCAAGAACATGTCTGAAGAAGCCATGGCCAGCCCCTTTATGCGCCAGCAGAAGATGATGCTCTACATCCTGCCCATCGTCTTCGGTGTGGGCGGAATCAACTTCCCCATCGGTGTCCTTATCTACTGGACCACCACCAACCTTTGGACCATGGGCCAGCAGTTCTTCGTCATCCGACGCATGCCGACGCCGGGATCCCCCGCAGCCAAGGCACTCGCCGAACGCCGTGCCGCCAAGGGCCTGCCGGCCCTGTCCGTCCTCACCGGCAAACGGGATGAAGCAGCCGACGCCGCCGCGGCTGCCGCAGTTGAGATCAAGGGACAGCGCGTCCAGCCCCAGCGCAAGAACAGGAAGAGGAAGTAATGTCAGCCGAGAGCACCGAACAGACCCTTTCTGAAGAGACGATTGACGAGCAGGACGAGTCCGTGGACCAGGACAGTTCTTCCCCCAAGGCTTCTTCCGCGAGCCGCCTGGAGGAAGAAGGCGACGTCGCAGCCGATTACCTCGAGGAACTGCTGGACATCGCCGACATCGACGGCGACATCGACATCGAGGTCCGCAACGGCCGGACATACATTTCCATCGTTGCCGAAGAGGAAGCCGAAGGGCTTGAAGGCCTGGTTGGGGAAGACGGCGAGGTCCTCGAAGCCCTCCAGGAGCTCACCCGGCTGGCGGTCTTGTCCGCCACCGAGAACCGTTCCCGGCTTGTCCTGGACATCAACGGCTACCGGCAGGAACGCACCGGCCATCTGCAGAAGATCGCCGAAGACGCGGCAGCCTCCGTCAAGGAGACCGGCAAGTCCGTTGCGCTGGAACCGATGAGTGCCTACGAACGCAAGATCGTGCACGACGCTGTGGCCGATCTGGGCCTGGTCAGCGAGTCCGAGGGTGAAGGCGCCGGACGCCATATTGTTGTTTCCGCAGACTAGAGAATGCTGGCCCGATAACCATGGTTGACATCACGGCAGCAGAGCTTCGCGCTGCTGAGAAGATCTTCGGCGACCGCCTGGAACTGGCAAAGCGCTACGTGGAGCACCTTGCCACTTCCGGTACGGAGAGGGGCTTGATTGGGCCGCGGGAGGTTCCCAGACTGTGGAGCCGGCACGTGCTCAATTGTGCTGTCATCGAAAGCGAGATCGCCCACGGAAGCCACGTTGCCGACGTCGGAAGCGGCGCCGGGCTGCCGGGCCTCTGCCTTGCCATTGCCCGTCCGGACCTTGAGCTGACGCTCATAGAACCGCTGGAACGCCGCGTGATCTGGCTCCAGGAAGTGGTCGATGACCTCGGCCTGGACAATGTCACTGTGATGCGCACACGCGCCGAGCTCGCGGTGGGGCACGTGGAGGCTGATGTCGTGACGGCCCGTGCAGTATCCGCACTTACCAACCTTGCCGGACTCACCATCCCGCTTCTTGGTGGGCACGGTGAAGTGGTGGCCATCAAGGGCCGCAGCGCCGGCGAGGAGATCGAGAAGGCGGCTAAGACCATACGCAAACTGGGTGGTGTCAAGACCTCCGTGCTGACCGTCGGCGACAACCTCCTGGAGGAGCCCACCACCGTGGTCCGCATCGTGGTGAACAAGTCCCAAAAGAAGTCCTAATGCGGACCTGCTGACGGCTGTCAGCAGGTTGGAGCAGTTAGGCTAGACAACGGCAGCAAAATTGGCTGAACGAGAGTGAGTGTGCCCCAGTGACCAGTAGTGAAGCCTCCGCACAACGGATCCCGCCGTTTGTGTCCTTGGGGTCGGCACGTTCTGTCGCTGGATCGGGGCCCGCGGGCATCGCCATGGCGCCCGGAAGGGGTGGCAATCACCCCAAATCGGTTGGGGTTGCCGCTGCTGGTGCCGCAGTTTCACGTGAAACAACCTCTGGCGGTCGTTCGAACGTCATTGACGCCATTGATGATTCCAGCCCCATTGCACGCGAACTGGCCCACGAAACCAAGCGCCGTGAGCGTTTGATGGGACGCCAGCTCCGGCGGCCCGAAAAGACCCGCATCTTCACCGTTTCCAATCAAAAGGGCGGGGTGGGCAAGACGACCACCACGGTGAACATTGCGGCGGCCCTGGCGGCGGCCGGACTGAACGTCCTGGTCATCGATATCGACCCGCAGGGCAATGCCTCCACCGCGCTGGGGATTGAACACCATGCCGATGTGGACAGCATCTACGACGTACTGATCAATGACGTCCCGCTGGCCGATGTTGTTGCCCCGTGCCCGGACATTGGAAAACTGATTTGTGCCCCGGCCACCATCCACCTTGCGGGTGCCGAGATTGAACTGGTATCGCTCGTTGCCCGTGAACAGCGGTTGCGGCGCGCTATCGATGTCTACGCGAAGACCCGCGAGAAGAACGGCGAAGAGCGCCTGGACTACGTGTTCATTGACTGCCCGCCCAGCCTGGGTCTGCTGACGGTCAATGCCTTTTGTGCTGCCAGCGAGGTGCTGATCCCCATCCAGTGCGAGTACTACGCGTTGGAAGGGCTGAGCCAGCTGCTCAAGAACATCGAGATGATCCAGAAGCACCTCAATGCGGACCTCGTTGTTTCAACCATCCTTCTGACGATGTATGACGGCCGCACCAACCTCGCGGCGCAGGTCGCCGCGGAGGTGCGGCAGCACTTCCCCGAGCAGGTGCTCTCGGCCGTCGTTCCGCGGTCGGTGCGGATTTCCGAGGCTCCCAGCTACCAGCAGACGGTCATGACATACGATCCGTCTTCGAGTGGTGCATTGTCCTACCTGGAAGCCGCTGCCGAAATAGCGGAACGCTAAAATCTTCAATACCGCAACGCACGGAGCCAGGCTGGTCCGCGGCTCTACCACTGGAGGGATTTACCCATGAGCGAGAAGCGACGGGGCCTAGGCCGCGGTCTTGGCGCGCTGATTCCGAGTTCCGCCGCAACCAATGGGTCCGGCAATGGTAGTGCGGTATCCCGGCCTGTGGATCTGTTCTTTCCTGAAGGCCGGAAAAAGACCGAACCAGTGGAACACCCTGCGGCGGATGCCGAAGCCAGGACACAAGAAGCCACTGTGCCTGACCCACTCCCATCTGCAGCTCGGGCAACTGCTGCCAAGTCGGCTTCCGATAACGGCAGCGATGACAGAAAGTCGGCTCCTGCCGGTGACGCTGCGGCTCCGGCTCGGGCGAAGAAGGCTCCTGCCAGGAAGACTCCGGCGGCCAGTCCCAAGGCGGCGCCCGAACCCTCACCTGCTGCGGAAGCTACGACCGCTGCCGCGGTTACGGAGAGCCCGGCTGCAGACAGCGTGGCTCCGGTTGCTGCTGCCAGTGCCGATATCCGGGCGGATTCCGGTGTTGAGTTGGTGGAAGTTCCCGGGGCACGCTTTGCGGAAATCCCCGTTTCCGACATCCATCCGAACCGCAAGCAGCCGCGCAATGTCTTCGATGAAGACGACATGGCTGAGCTGGTGCATTCCGTGCGCGAGATTGGCGTCCTCCAGCCCATTGTGGTGCGTTCTTCAACCGAAAAAGATAGCGAGCCGTATGAGCTTGTTATGGGTGAACGTCGGTGGCGCGCTGTGCAGGCAGCGGGTCTGGACACCATCCCCGCCATTATCCGGGATACAACCGACGACGACCTCCTCCGGGATGCACTGCTGGAGAACCTCCACCGCAGCCAGCTGAACCCACTGGAAGAGGCCGCTGCGTACCAGCAGCTCCTCGAGGACTTCGGTACCACCCACGAGCAGCTGGCGGACCGCATCGGGCGCTCCCGTCCCCAGGTCTCGAACACTCTTCGCCTGTTGAAGCTCCCGCCGCTGGTACAGCGGCGTGTTGCTGCTGGTGTGCTGTCCGCCGGCCATGCGCGGGCACTTCTCTCCCTTCCTGATGCTGCCGCCATGGAGCGCCTGGCGCAGAGGATTGTTGCCGAGGGAATGTCTGTCCGCGCCACGGAAGAGGCAGTTACCCTTTACCAGGATCCTGCAAAGCCTGCCAAGAACAACATTCCGCGCCCCGGAGCACGGCATGAGCGTCTGGACTACCTCGCGTCGTCGCTCTCTGACCGCCTTGATACCAACGTTAAGATCTCGCTTGGGGTCAGGAAGGGCAAAGTCAGTATCGAGTTTGCCAGTGTCGAGGATCTGAACAGAATCATGGATGTCCTGGCCCCTGGTTCCACCAACTGATTCAGCAGCGAAAGGCCCGATTCATCGCGAATCGGGTCTTTTTCTCTATCTGCGGCTTGCGATTTTTCTGCTCTTGCACGAAATGTGCATCCAATATTCGTAATACCCTGACTCGGCACCTCCAGTTTTCACACCCCGAGTCCCCCCTCTTCCCCGATTTCCTTCTTAGCGGGTGTCATTTGCAGTCCCGGCCGTACCTACTATGCCCCGCGGCATTGGACCTGCGGCCGGAAGGCATGTAGTGGCCTTCAGTTTCGCCAGCTGCGGCGGAACGCCGTGGCGGGGGCAAAGCAACAGCGGATCAGCATAGCGCACCCCTATGTTCCTCAGGAGGACCGTAGCGGCCGGGCCGCAGCAGGGGGTCAGGGTGTTGATCCATGCATTGCTGGCAGCTCGTTGCGGGTGACCAATGCTGCCCTGTTCACGCGGTGGTTAGGTTTCACGTGAAACGTGAACACGATGTCCTGCTGGGCGGTTGGACCGGGTTGCGGATTAGTCGCCCGTCTTCGGCCTGCTGTTCTGGAGCACATGCACTCAGGGCAGGAGGGAGGTCCGTCGGGATTCCAGACGAGTCATACGGCGACCGGGAACGCTAAAGGCATTATCGGGGCTCCACGACTTGGCCGCCATGCACCTCTCAGCTTCAAACAAGTCTTCATCGTGTTGGGCCGGTGTCATTTCGGCAGCAAGACCTGATTTTCCCGGTCGGCCGCTGGGACACGACCAAGCACGTTGGCACCTGCACAGGCCCCTTCGGTCCTAGGTGCGAAATCATGAGCTGTTTTCAGGCGCGCAAGTCCGACACTCGTGTTGCCCGCGCCGGCGAGGCCTTGCCTGCCTTCACCGTATTCGATTGGTTCATTAGTGCTCGACGATTAGGCCAGACTCCGGCTCTTTTAGCCGATGTCCTTGGCGCTACCGCGGGCCGCCCGACGGCAGTGCGCTCATGCTGGCGCATGCCGGAGCGATGCCATCTTGTCGCGTCTGCGACGCTATGGTGGCCTGTCTTCTGAATGCATCCGCGCCGCTTCTTCCTTCTGAAGCGCCGCGCGTCTCCCCAGGCTTCGTAGGGGCTCGGCGTTGTTTCACGTGAAACCGCTGGCCGAGTCGTACAGGGAACATCGTTTTCAGCGAGGAAGGCCTTGAGCTGACCCGGTGGCTGTTGCTGGTCCCCTGTACCTGAAGGTCTTGCTGTGGCGGGGTGCAAGTCCCCCACCATATCTAGCCGCGGGCTGAGGCAGCAGTGCGTTTTGTTTCACGTGAAACAGTTCTACTCGGGGTCCTGTGCCAGACATCCTGTGTTGTCGGAGGGACCAAGACAGCACGCTCCTCCAGTTGTTTCACCGCCGATGTTTGCTTCGGCCGACGACTCTAGGCCTCGCGTCTGATCGCTTGCCGACCAGATTCTCATACGCGCAGTACGTTGACCCCTCCTCCCCCGATTGCGTTTTTGCCGTGACGGTCTCGGCGGCTACTCGGCAGATGAGTTCGTGCCAGGTTCTATTCTTAATGCGCTGACGATAAATATGCAGAGGAAAGTGTATCCAGTCCCATGAAGAGCCGTAGGTCGATGATCCTAGCGACGATAATTGCCATCGTGCCCGTTCACGGCCACGCGCATTAGTAGGCGATCTTCCCTGTATCTCAGGCCAAGTACTGAAAGCCGTGGTTGGTCACTGTGCTGCTGACGCCGTCACAGCGTAAGCATCCAGACAGCACTGGCCAATGGATACTCGAGGTGCTGAGGTCAGCCAGTCGAGAAATAGAACGAGCACTGCCCGGCTCGGCAGCCGGTTGTCGCTGTACGGGCTGGGCTCCTGACCAGCGGAGTCAGTATGCGCATACAGGCATGCCTCAATAGTTGCCGCGGGAGTTAGTTATCCGGCCTCGCGACCTGCCGCACCACCGACGGTTGGTCCTTGAGAGGGGGCGGGGTGTGAGCAGTTGGACGGTGGATATTGCTGTGGATAAGTGTGTGGATAAAGGATGATCCGCTGAGCGGCCGTTGGTCTCCGCTGTGAGTGCTGCTGCTCTACAAGGGGGACGCGCGCTCACCAGAACCAGCTGCTTGCCTTGACTGTGGCTGCTCTTGTTTCACGTGAAACACCTCTAGGCTGCATACGAGCAGCGCCCCTGATCTCGGCAACAACCACTAATGGCTGCTAAGTCCTCTGAGGGAGGCGCCAAGTGGCAGTCCGCTCTTGCTCTTGTCCTTTTCCCCGGCATCCTTCCACATCAGGCCTTGAGAAGTCAGCCCCTTGGAGAACCGCCTCCGACGTCGTAGACCGCGGTGTCCATCCTTGTGACCTGTGGATAAGTATGGGGATATCGTAGTGTCCTTGCTGTGGATAACCATGTGGACAAGACAAGGGCCGCTGACCGAGGACGTGATTGGGTAGGCTCTTTTCGTCGTGGCCAAGGTCCGTGTGCTGGCGCTGACCACCATGCGTGAGGCTCAGGATTGCCAGGAGCAGCGCACCGGACTTGGCCAGCGCGGAGGACCTGGCTGACCTATGTAGGTTCATTGTGGTGAGTGGCACCGCCGCGGTTGATCCAGTGGTTGGGCCGGTGCTCCGGGTCGTGGTGATGCAGGCACTGCTTCCACCTGTGCCTGAGGGGCAGACCGGCCGCTACAGCCCCCCGAGTGTCCATCACTGTCGGGACGCACGCCGTATATTCGGCGGCGAGTGCGAGTGCGAGTGCGAGTGCGAGTGCGAGTGCGAGTGTGACTGCGGCTGCGAGTGTCTCCGCCGCCAAACCAGGACGTGCACGGAGGACTTGTTTCGCTCACACCGCTGACGGGGATCAGCAGGTAGGAGCTCGGATCGCGTAGATTTACGATGCGCCGCTCCGCATATCGGAAGCAACACTGCTCCGTAGTGCCGGCGCCTCTAGTTTCACGTGAAACGAACTATCATCAACAGCGCAGCGATGTTTCACGTGAAACGTCCGCTCTACCCTATCGTTCGCCATGACTCTAGGAGGGGCCTTGAGGGGGACGAGTCGAATGAGCTACCGCAATACTGTTGGCGGTGCTCCTCATCGCTTTCACCCGGCCGGCATGCGCCCCTGGAGCGTCCCGCTGATCGTGCATCTGTCGTTCTCCCGCTTCTGAACATGAGCGAGAGTACGTATCTGTCGGTGTCGGTCGTCCGTGATATAGGCGAACAAAATTTCTGCAGCGGTCACAGCGATCGAGCAGTTTTGTTATCGCTACTGGGCTGCAGTGAGGCTAGTTGCACTCGTACTGGCGTGGGCTACCATGCTCAGCCCCGTGAGAGTCGGAAGGCTATATCAGCAGATGCCTGACTGACGCTGGCCTGCGGAATAGCTGGAAGTTCTACTAGTTCTTCTGGCTATGCCATCTGTATCTGCGTTGGCCGTTGTATAAGTGCTATCGACACGGTGTGTTGGAGTTTCCAGTCCCGTCGGCCTGCGCGCAGGCCGTGCATCGTCGGCTTTGCCCCTGTGACTTTGGCTATGGAAGCAAATGAGTGCCCGTACGGCCTAAAGATCATGATCTGGGTTATTCCGCACCGGAGGATAACTACGGCACGCGTTTATGAATTGCCCAAGGGGCCCCGTGCTGGTCCGTAGTGCCACTCCTGGGACGGCTTAGACTACTTTCGCAAGGACTGAGCGGTACTAGTTGATCGCTCAGAGAGGGCCATGGGCACTGTCGGCCTACTGGTCAGTTGTTTCACGTGAAACATTGCGGTGCGCGTGATCCTTGCTTGAGCATGATGAGGAGTTAGGGTGCAGCGTTGCGGAGTGCCAAGTCCCTGGAATGGTTGTAGTGACGCATAGCGGCAATAGTGGCCGATCGCAAAATCCAGGGAGGTCGTCCTCAGTCTTCGCGGTTTGCGCCGCAAAGAGTAGACGCTATTCCGAGAGCCTGTTTTATTAGCCTCATTGCATATCCTCTGCTTAGACACGGCCCAGCCGTGGGTCTATGCATGCCATCGTCGGACAAAGGTTGTGGAAGCAGTGGCTAGCCTGCGCCGACCGCGCACCGCGGGAAGTTTCACGTGAAACAACGTAGCGGGCACCTGCGCCTGAGGCAGGAAGACGAAAATGGCCACCGCCTAAGGCGGTGGCCATTTTCGCGTGAATGTCTCCCCTGCTTGTTACCAGGGCCAGCAGCTACGAGAGAACGTCAGCGAATTCCTTCTCGAAGAATTGCTTCGGCTTGGCGCCAATGACAGTGCTCTTCACTTCGCCACCCTGGAAAAGGTATACGGCGGGGATGGAGGTGATGCCGTATTCAGCGGCAATGGAGGGGTTGTCGTCAACGTTGACCTTGACGACGTCCACCTTTTCGCTGTATTCCACGGAGATTTCATCCAGGATGGGGCCAAGCTTGCGGCAGGGACCGCACCATTCGGCCCAGAAGTCCACGATTACCGGCTTTTCGGCAGACAGAACATCGGTGCCGAAACTTGCGTCAGTTACTTCTTTGGCGTTGCTCATAACCTTATCTTTCTCTTCGGATAACAGTGGGCGCGGACTATGCCGGCAGGTCGGCCAAGTAGTGTTCGACGTCGATGGCTGCCACGCAACCGGAGCCGGAGGCCGTGATGGCCTGGCGGTAGGTGGGGTCAACAACGTCGCCGGCCGCGAAAACACCGGGAAGGCTGGTCCTTGAACTGCGGCCCTCCACGGCAATGGTTCCCTCCGGCGTCAGCGCGAGGACGTCCTTGACGAGGTCAGTACGGGGATCATTGCCGATAGCGACAAAGACGCCGGTGACTGCAAGCTCCGACAGGGAGCCGTCCTGCAGGTTCTTTAGCCGGAGCCCGGTCACTTGATCGGTGCCCAGTACATCATCCACGGTGCTGTTCCAGACAAAAGTGATCTTGTCGTGGGCGAGTGCGCGGTCTGCCATGATCTTGGAGGCCTTCAGAGAATCGCGGCGGTGGACAACCGTTACTGATTTCGCGAACTTGGTGAGGAACAAAGCCTCTTCCATGGCTGAATCGCCTCCGCCGATAACGGCAATGTCCTGGTCCTTGAAAAAGAAACCATCACAGGTTGCACACCAGCTGACACCGTGGCCGGATAGACGCTTTTCATTGGGCAGACCCAGTTCCCTGTAAGCGGAACCGGTGGATAGGATGACTGCCTTTGCCTTGAAGGTCTCCCCCGTGCCGATGGTTACCGTCTTGACGGGTCCTTCAAGCTCAAGGGCGGTGACGTCCTCGAACTGGATCTCGGTCCCGAAGCGTGCCGCCTGTTTCTCGAAGTTCTCCATCAGGTCGGGCCCCATGATCCCGTCGGGAAAACCGGGGTAGTTTTCCACATCGGTGGTGTTCATCAACTCGCCGCCGGCGGTCACAGACCCAGCCAGCAACAGAGGCTTGAGGTTCGCCCTGGCTGTGTAGACGGCTGCCGTATAGCCCGCCGGGCCTGAGCCCACAATGATGACGTCGCGAACGTCGGACGCCGTCTTCTCTTCGATGGTCACTGGACCGTGAACCTCTTCCTTGTTCGACTCGCCTCCCGGTGGAGGCCGGCCACATGGCACAACTGTGTCCGCGTGCTGAATATTCCAGCGCCCGGGCAAGGTGAACCATCGGGGAAGACGGGAGACCAGCCGTCACAGGGCGCTCTTTCCAGAGTACATTCCCGCTGCGGCTGCCCGGACGGCAGCAGTAACAGGAACAGTAATATCCGCAGCCTAAAAGGCGCCTGCGGGACTCGCTTGCTACCGGACCTTGCCAGCTACTGGGCCCTGGTTGCTACTGGACCTTGATTTCAGCCAGTCGCAGACCGTAGCCGTAACGGGTCTTGGGCGCTGCCAGCTTGGGGAGTGAATTGATGGAGACAATCACGTACTGCGCCTGCACCGGTTCCGGGAGGGGCATGTTCAGGTCCGTGGACGTGAAGCTGGTGGTTCCCACGGCCTTGGCGCCGTCGATGGAAGGCTGGTCATTGGTGTAGACAGTGATGTTGCCACCCGATCCCCCGAGCTGGGAGAGCGTGATGGAAGAGACAGTGGAAGTGCTCTTCAGTTTCACGACGAGGGGAACACCCTGCGGGGCCAAACCACCCCAGTTTTCCGTGGCGAACTCCATGTCAGACCAGTAGCTGGCAGCGTTACCGTCATAGGCCTTGATCAGATCGCGATCGAAGGTGGCGGCGAAGTCGAAGTTCCCCTGCCGGCTGACGCTCTCAATGGCCGGCGGAACAGCGGGCGGCGCGGATGGTGCCGCCTGGGTTGCAGGTGCTGAGGCCTGGGAGTTGGTGGTGGCTGGGGCCGCCGTCGGCTTGGCCTGGGGGGCCGACGTAAAGAGGCTGCCCAGATTGGTCACGGCAAAGATCAGGCCCGCGATCAGCACGACGGCCAGGAGGCCGCCAACCAACCAACGCATGGAACGGGGCTGGGTTTCGGACTCATCACGGTCATCGTCGTCAGCGTCATCGGCACGGTCGGCGAACGCCACACCGGCGGCCGCGGGTGCTGCCGCACGCGCAAAGAGGGCCGACTTGCCCGCGGCTGGACGCGATTCCTGCGGTTCTTCGTGAGTTTCCTCGTAGTGGTCCTGGTCCCCTGCCTGCGCGTAGTCGTCATCGGACCACAGGGAAACCTTCGGCGTGCGGTCCTCTGCCGGCGGCTGGACCTGCGGCTGGCGGGTGTTTGGATCGGTCGTATCGTTGGGGCCGGTATCAGCCTCGGCAGAGCCTGCGCGGCCGGGCTGGGATTGGGCGCCAGGTGCCACGGGCTGCGCGGCCGTAGCATCAGGATCGATCCGGGAAGCCCCGGTTCCCGACTTCCAAGCAGCCGCACCAGCGCCGGCACCAGCGGCCGCGCCGGCAGCCGCACCAGCGCCGGCACCAGCGGCCGCGGCGGCACCAGTGCCAGCACCAGCACCTGCGCGGCCAGGCGCGGCCGGCTGCTGGGCAGCGGGACGGACAGGAGGCCTGGGCGGTACTGCCGGAGCTGAACGGTAAGGATCAACCTGGCTGGGGTGCGAATCGGGGTAGTTGATGTATCCGGCGTCGACGTGGTCTTCCTCGTCGTACGGCTCGGGCTCGTGCGACCGCGGCTGGCCAAAGATTTCACTGCCCAGCGTGTCCGTGAAGAACGGTTCCACATAGGGCGGGTTGGACGCCACGACCAGGTCCAGCAGGTCGGCGGCGGACGTGTGGTTGGTGATGAGGTAGGTGGCAGCCTCGGTGACGCCAAGGTCGAGGACCTGAACGGTGCCGGGACGTTCGCCGGTGGCGACTTCACGGGCACTCTGCGCAACCTGTTCGGTGTTCTCCGGCCCGGCAACCAGGATACTGACGGGGCGGTTGAGGACCTGGTCCACACCGTCCAGCACCAGATCGTGGTCGTGCGAGGCCAACACTGTGGCGGTGACCTTGTAGCGGCCGCCCAGTACTGATCCGACATCGATCGGGTTGGACACGTGTTCCTCCTAGACTGTCCGGGATTGCCGGTCTCATGACGCAACCGCCGTTCGGGTCCGCGCACGGCAAACCCTGAATGCAACTACCCCTGTACCTGTTCGATCCTAGCCGATCCGCCCCAAACGGCCGCGGAGAAGACGTGCGCCAGACCGGACGGGACTCACTTTTTCCGCTTGCGCCGGGTCTTGAAATACGGGTTCTCGCCGGCCTTCCCCTGGTAGGTACGGCGGCCGGGAAGGGGGATCTGCTCCCGGAGCAGGCCTCCCCGGGCGGTGCCGGGCTGGTCCTCGTCCGGCAGGTAGGCGCGGTCGGCACCCTGCGCTGCGCCGCCGTCGTACGTGTCCGGACGGTGCGCACCGCGTTCCGGATCCGGGCCGGCCCGGAAGGAGACGGCGTCGAATTCCCCCGAGATCCTGGGGATAAGGCCGGTGTCAACGGAGGTGGTGGCCCGCTCGGGACGGTGGCTGTGTTCCCCGTCCACACCTTCAGCAGGAGGGGACGACGGCGTGTCCCCGGCGTCCGGAGCAGCGCCCCGGCCGCCACGGCCCAGCCTGCCCAACAGGGGCCGGAGCATGTCGCTGAGCTCTGAGACCCGGAACAGCTTAAGCAGGAAGAAGTACACCACCAGCATGACGGGGCCCACCACAACGACGGTCACCAGCGCAGTGAGCCGGTTCTGCCACGCGAAACCGTCCGGGTTGTAGCTGCCCATAAGCCAGAGGGCGCCCGCACCGGCGATTGCCGAACCGAGGGCCGCGTAGCCCATCCGGATGTACGAGTTGGCGATCCGTGCGCCGTCCAGATGGCCCAGCATGCGCCGCAGGAAGAACGCGCTGATCACCACTGACAGGATGTTGCCCACCATGTAGAGGACGGCAATGGCGTAGATGATCTGGCCGACCGGCAGGAACTGGATGGCAAACGCCCCCGCCACATACACCACGGCCAGCAGCAGCTGCACGTAGAACGGCGTGCGGGCGTCCTCGTTCGCGTAGAACACGCGGGACATCATGAAGTTGGCACTCATGAAGGGGGTGCTGAGGGCCAGGATGGTGAGCGTCTGGGCCAGCATGACGCCGTCCTGCCGCAGTCCGCCGGAGAAGAACATGCCCAGCGGCCCGGCCAGGGCAAACAGCGCCAGGGCACCGAACACGGTGGCCACGGCCATGGTCCTGAGCCCATGCGAGAGGGCATCGCGCAGTTCCGCGCGGTTGCCGTCCTGCGACGCCCGGGTCATGCGGTTGAAGAGCACGGTAGCCAGGGACAGGGCAATGATCGAGTGCGGCAGCAGGTACAGCTGGCTGGCCACCTCAAGGACCGCGTTGCCGGGAAGGGTGTATGCCGAAGGGTCCCCCGCCTGCTGCAGCCGGATGCGCTCCGCGCCGGGAATGGTGGCGATGCGCATAACGTACAGGAAGGCGAGCTGCCCGACGGCGGCCGTCAGGAGCGTCCATACGCTCAGCCTGGCTGCGTGGCCCAGTCCCACGCCCCGCCACCCGAACCGGGGACGGAGGCCGAGTTTCAGCCGGAAGACCGGGACCAGCAGGATGGCGGTCTGGGACAGCACACCGATGGTGGAGAAGCCGGCTACCAGGAGCGTTTGCGTGGCCCCCCAGTTGTCCAGCGTGTGCGGGTTCAACTCGTTGGTCCCGAAGATCCAGATGAACATACCCAGGCCGGCGATGGCCACCAGATTGTTGAGGATGGGGGCCCACATGGCGGGGCCAAACGCGCCGTTGGCGTTGAGGACCTGGGTGAGCAGGGCATAGAGGCCGTAGAAGAAGATCTGCGGCAGGCACCAGAACGCAAAGGCCACCGCCAGCGCCTTCTGCTGCGGAGAGTAGCCCTGCGTGGTCAGCTCGATAACGCCGGGTGCCGCCAGGGTGACCAGGGCGGTCAGGCCGAACAGGAGCAGGACAGCCAGGGTCAGCAACCGGCTGATGTAGTCTGCTCCCCTGTCCGGGGCCTTGCTGGCCTTGATGATCTGCGGGACCAGTACGGCGTTGAACACACCGCCGGCCACCAGGAGGAAGATCAGGTTGGGCAGGTTGTTGGCGTTGATGAATGTGTCATTGACCGTTGAGCCCAGGCCCAAAGCAGTACCGAGCATCCAGGTCTTGCCGAAGCCCAGGAAACGCGACACCAGTGTCCCGGCAGCCATAATGGCGCTGGAGCGGGTCTCGCTGGCGCCCGCCCCTGCGGGCTGGGCAATGTCCGGAGCCGCCGGCTCCGGCGGCACGCCGTCGGGTGCCGCGTCATCGGGCCGGCCGGACCGGTCGGAAGGAAAGTTGGTAGCTGACATCGACTTCATCGTCTCACCCACCGGCCCTTAACACCGCAATGGCGACGGCGGCGTCCGGGCCTAAAGGTGTCCGGGCAGGACCTCGCGGGCGAGGTCGGCGATGCGGCGTTCGTTGGGAAACGACAGCTTCCGGGCGAGTTCCTGGATGGGTACCCATGCCACATCCACGGCTTCCTGGTCCGGATCGTTCTCGATGGTGAGTTCGCCGCCCGTGGCGCGCAGGAGGTAGTGGTGCACCGTCTTGTGGACCCGGTGGCCGCTGACGGTGAACCAGTAGTCGATGCTGCCAAGCGGGGCCAGGATGCGTCCCTCGATGCCGGTTTCCTCGGCAATTTCCCGGACCGCTGCCTCTTCGTTGTTTTCCTTGCCCTCCGGATGCCCCTTGGGCAGGCACCACTCGAGGCGTCCGCCCCGGTTAAGGCGGGCGATGATCGCAACCCTCAATTCGGCGTCGGACGTATCCACCACAACGCCGCCGGCGGAGACTTCCTCCACCGTAGGCAGCGACGCCGGTGCCGATTGCTGGGCAGGGGCAACGTGCGCCCCGATTGCCGACGGCAATGGTGCGTTCGTCCTCCTGCCTGGAGCGCTCGGTACTGGATGGGCCATGGAGTCCACTCTAACGACTGTTGCCCTCCCGTGATGACCGGAACATGACACCAACATGGACGGGATATGACGCACTTTCCGGCAGGGGACGTCAATCGGCGCGGATCGTGACCCTTTTTTGGACTGCCGCGGCGCTGGTTTCTGCCAAGCTTAAGGAACTATGTCGCACGCACATCACAAGATTGATTCCCACACTGTCGACTTCAAGGTGGACCCGGTGGTCCTGGAGCTCGGGCAGCGCTTCGTGGACGCCGGCCACGAATTGTCCCTGGTGGGCGGTCCGGTGCGCGACCTGTTCCTTGGGCGGACCTCCCCCGACCTGGACTTCACCACCGACGCCACCCCGGACCAGACCGTGGCTCTGATCAAGAAGTGGGCGGACAACTTCTGGGAGATCGGCCGGGCCTTCGGCACCATCGGGATGCGCAAGGCGGGGTTCCAGATCGAGGTCACCACGTACCGGGCCGAGGCGTACGATCCGGATTCCCGCAAGCCCGTGGTGGCGTTCGGTTCGTCCCTGACCGATGACCTGCTGCGCCGCGACTTCACCATCAACGCCATGGCGTTGAAGCTGCCCTCCATGGAGCTGGTGGACCCCTTCGGTGGCGTCCGCGACCTCCACGCCTCCGTGCTGGCCACCCCCGGCGCGCCGGAAGCGTCATTCTCCGATGACCCCCTCCGGATGATGCGCGCCGCCCGGTTCGCCGCGCAGCTGGGCGTCTCGGTCTCCGACGACGTGCGGGAAGCAATGACGGGCATGGCGGACCGGATCAGGATCATCTCGGCGGAGCGCGTTCGTGACGAACTGGTCAAGCTGATCTGCGGAGCCCGGCCCAGGACAGGCATTGACCTGCTGGTGGACACCGGGCTGGCCGAGCATGTGCTGCCGGAGGTCTCCGCCCTCCGCCTTGAATCCGACGAGCACCACCGGCACAAGGACGTCTACCAGCACTCCCTCCAGGTCCTGGAACAGGCAGCAGAGCTAGAAACCGGCGCGGAGGGGCCCGTGCCCGGCCCGGATTTCGTGCTGCGTTTCGCAGCATTGATGCACGACGTCGGGAAGCCGGCGACGCGCCGCTTCGAACCGGGCGGCGCGGTGAGCTTCCGCCACCACGACATGGTGGGTGCCAAGCTCACCACCAAGAGGATGAAGGCACTGCGGTTCGACAATGAGTCCATCAAGGCCGTTGCCCGGCTGGTGGAGCTTCACATGCGCTTCTATGGCTACGGCGACGCCGGCTGGAGCGACTCGGCCGTCCGCCGGTATGTGACGGATGCCGGTCCGCTGCTGGAGCGGCTGCACCGCCTGACCCGCTCCGACGTCACCACCCGGAACCAGCGCAAGGCCGAGCGCCTGGCCTTCGCCTACGACGACCTCGAATCCCGCATCGCCGCACTCCGCGAACAGGAGTCCCTGGACGCAGTGCGCCCGGACCTTGACGGTGCCCGGATCATGGCCCTGCTGGGGCTCAAGCCGGGGCCTGTGGTGGGGCGCGCCTACAAGTTCCTCCTGAATGAACGGATGGAACACGGACCACTGCCCACCGAAGATGCTGAGGCGCGGCTCCTGCATTGGTGGGCCGAACAGCCTGAATCAGCACCTGCCGGACCCGGCCCCGAAGCCCCTCCCGCCGTCGTCGAACCTTCACCCGTTGAGGAGTCCAAGTGACCAACCCCGCCTTTGCCCCGCGCCCCCAGCTCTGGATCCTCCGCCACGGCGAAACCGAATGGTCCAAAAGCGGACAGTACACCGGCCTCACGGACCTCCCCCTGACGGTGGAAGGCGAGCAGCAGGCCGTGGAGGCCCGAAAGGTATTGGACGGCGTCGACTTCGACCTGGTGCTGACCTCCCCGCTGCGGCGGGCGCGGCGGACAGCCGAACTCGCCGGATTCCCCGATGCCCGGCATGAACCACTCGCCGTCGAATGGAACTACGGCGACTACGAGGGCATCAGTTCGGACCTGATCCGCAAGGACAACCCCGACTACCTGATTTGGACGCACGGCGTGCCCAACGGCGAGACGCTCGACGAGGTTGCCGCGAGGGCGGACAAGATCATCGGCCGGATCCTGGAGTCCGGGATGGATAACGTGCTGATCGTGGCGCACGGACACTTCTCCCGTATCCTCACCGCGCGCTGGCTCGAATTGCCGCCCGCAGAAGGCCGGCACTTCATTCTTGGCACGGCGAAAGTCTGCACGCTTGGCTGGGATAAAAAGACTCCCGCTATTGTGCGCTGGGGCCTTTAAATCTCCTTATTCAAAAAGTTTTCTTCTTTTCCCCGGAAATTGCTGGTCTTCTCCGGATCCCTGGGGTACCTTTATTCCTGACCCCACGGTGATCTGCCCGGGTCATGGACCGCATTGCAATCCACGCAGCGGACAGCAGAAAAGGAGGTTGGGATAATGATGACTTTGACTGGCGAATGGAATGCCTCCATCAATGCATTCCCGGCCTTTGCTGATGGCGCATGCGTTGCTTCGGTCAACTCCGGTTACCGCCGGGCGGCGGCCCTCCCGGGCCTGCTGCGACGCCGCTAACCGGCGCCAGCTTGCCGGGCGCCAGCGCCGCCAAGGCTTAGTCCGGGCACCGTTGATGCCGGGCATCCGTTGAGGCGGGGCGTCCGAATTGGCCGGCTGTGCTTCCGCGCTGACTTCGGCGGAACCGCTGTTACCCCGGCACCCTCTTCGCAGCCGCGCAATCCCGTATTCGTCTAAGCTCCGTCGCGTGCCTGGCAGCGCTTCGCCCTTGGCTCCCGGCTGTCCCGCCCCGTAATTGTGCACTTTGTACAATTCCCGCTAATTCCCATCTGTGGATTCCCCGCGCCCTAATTTCGGGCCATTTGGGCGCCGAAAAGAGCCATTAATGCATCGTGCAATTTTCCGTGCGCAATTGCCAAAGAAAGGAGGTGGCTCCCTTGATGCAAAAAATATTGGGACTCCTGTCCCGCCCCCTGCAGCGCCGCAGTTCCCTGAACACCGCACTGCTGGAGCAGCATAAGAACGACGTATTCGTGCTCATGCACCAGCAGCTGGGCGGCCTGCGCTGACGGCTGGCCCCGATCCCGCGGGATGGGGCCGGCTGTAAGCTCGATGCCATGCACGAGACCCAGGCGCCGGACGGTGGACGACGGCCCCGAATCGTGGTGCCCAGCCGCAGCGACGCCCTGCTGCGGAAATTCACCGAGGTGGTCGGCGGCCCGCTGGGGAAGAGGTCAGAACCCGGCGTGGCCTCCCCCGGCATCTATTCCGTGGAGCGGGTCCTCGTTGTCCTCACGGCGCTTGCAGCCTTGGTGGGGATCCTGCTGAAAGGCTACTGCAGGGTTAACGGCTGGGAGACGCCCACGCAGTTCTATGCCACCTGCTACTCGGATTTCCCCGAACTGTTCCGGAACCGCGGCCTGTCCGCCGGAATCTTTCCCATCCTGGGCAGCGGCAGCCAGTTCGAATACCCGGTGCTGCTCGGGTTGATCGCGGGGGTAACGGCCTGGCTGGTGCCCGGCGGAGATGCCAGCGCCCGTGCCCTGGCCTACTTTGACATCAACGCCGTGCTGCTCGCGGCGGTGGCCATGATCACCGTGCTGGTAATTGCCCGCATGCCCGGCCGCCGGCCCTGGGATGCTGCCATGGTCTCCCTGGCCCCGGGGATCGTGCTGGCTGGAACCATCAACTGGGACCTGTGGGCTGCGTGCCTGCTTGCTCTGGGAATGTACTTTTTTGCACGGCAGCGGCTTGCTCCGGCCGGGGTCCTGATTGGCCTCGCCACTGCCACCAAGCTGTATCCGCTGCTGGTGCTGGGCGCCATCCTGCTGCTTGCTGTACGCACGGGAAGGTGGCGCCCGCTGCTGGTGACCGCTGGCAGCGCGGCCGCCACCTGGATAGCCATCAACCTGCCATTCGCGGCCGCCAACCCCTCGGGGTGGGCCTACTTCTTCCAGTACAGCGCCGACCGGGGCGCCGGCTACAGTTCAGCATGGTTCGCCTACAACCTGGTGGCGGACAGGCTGGGCTGGTCCGGGCTTGGCCCCGGCGCCGTCAGCACCCTGTCCGCCGGGTTCTTTACGGTGGCCTGTGCAGGCATCGCCGCTGTTGCCTTAACCGCCCCCCGCCGCCCCCGACTGGCGCAGCTCGCATTCCTGATCGTCGCGGCCTTCATCCTCACCAGCAAGGTCTACTCGCCCCAATACGTGGTGTGGCTCATTCCGCTGCTGGCGCTGGCCAGGCCGCGGTGGCGCGACTTCCTGGTTTGGCAGGGCATCGAAGCCCTGCATTGGGCTGCGATCTGGATGTACCTTGGACAGGTGACCAGCGCAGGTTCCTCCCAGCACAACCTGGACATGCCCTACTACGTCCTGGCTGTTGCCGCGCACATGGCCGCGGTGGCCTACCTGATGGCACGCGTCGTCTGGGACATCTACGACCCCACGTATGACCCCATCCGCCGCCACCACGTCGACGATCCGCACGCGGGTCCGTTCGCCAATGCGCCGGACCGGATCCGGCTGACGCCAATGCGTCCGGCTTCGTTCCGCCCTTCAAAGGAGGGGTCCCATGCCTGACGTGGCGGTAGTGGGCTCCGGCCCCAACGGACTCTCGGCGGCAGCGGTGATGGCGCGGGCCGGGCTGTCAGTGGAGGTCTTCGAGGCAGCAGCAACGATTGGCGGCGGAACGCGGACCACGGAGCTCATGCAGCCCGGGCACTTCCATGATGTCTGCTCGGCAGTGCATCCAATGGCTGTGGCGTCCCCTTTCTTCCGCGCTTTCGAGCTGCCCCGCCGGGTGGACCTCATCACCCCGGACGTGTCCTTCGGTTCACCGCTGGAAGGCGGCCGGGCAGCCCTGGCCTATAAATCGATGGACCGAACCGTCGAAGGACTGGGCCAGGACGGCCCCGCCTACCGGCGGCTCATGGAACCGCTGGTGCACCGCATCCACGACGTCATGGACTTCACCCAAAACCAGCTCCTCCGGATCCCCCGGAACCCCTTGGTGGCCGGCGTCTACGGACTGCGGACCCTGGAGCAGGGGACCGGGCTGTGGAACCTCCGATTCCGGGAGGAGCTGGCGCCGGCCCTCCTCAGCGGAGTGGCCGCCCATGCCGTCTCCCATTTGCCCTCCCTCGCAGCGTCCGGAGCCGGGCTGATGCTTGGTGCCCTGGGACATGCCGGCGGCTGGCCCATCCCGCGCGGCGGTTCCGCAGCCATCGCGGCAGCACTCGCGGACGACATCCGCGCCCACGGAGGCGTCATCCACACCGGAACCCCGATAGACCGGTTGGAGCAGCTGCCCGCCACCCGTGCCACACTGCTGGACGTGGCTCCGCGGGGATTGCTGGGCATGGCAGGGGAATCACTGCCCGGGCACTATCGGCGGGCCCTGGAGCGTTTCCGCTACGGCAACGGCTCGTGCAAGGTGGACTTCATCCTGTCCGGGCCGGTGCCGTGGCAGGCCAGCGGACTGTCCGACGCCGGCACGGTGCACGTAGGCGGCACGCGGGCCGAGCTGGCGCGCTCGGAGAACGAGGTCAGTGCCGGACGCCACCCCGAACGGCCCTACGTGCTGGTGGCCCAGCCGTCCCGCTTCGATCCCGGCCGCGCTCCCGCAGGCCGGCACACACTCTGGACGTACTGCCATGTTCCTTCCGGCTCGACAGTGGACATGACCAGCCGGATCGCGGCGCAGCTGGAACGGTTCGCCCCGGGCTTCCGTGACCTGGTGGTGGACTCTCACGCCTTCACGGCAGCGGAGCTGGCTGAGTACAACCGCAACTACATCGGGGGCGATTTCAGCGCCGGCATCATGGACGTCCGGGGCCTGGTCCAGAAACCGGTGGTGTCCCCCGTTCCGTGGCGGACGCCGCTGCTGGGGGTCTACCTGTGTTCGTCGTCGACGCCGCCCGGTCCCGGGGTAACCGGCATGCCCGGGATGCACGCGGCAAAGTACGCCTTGAAGGACGTCTTCAAACTGCCGGTCCCGGATCTGGGCCTCTCATAGGGCTCGCAGGCCGGCCACGATTGCACAGGGGTGGCGCTGATGGCAGCCGGTCCGGGGGATAATGGCGCGATGGGGAAATCAACAAAACTTTCGCTTGCCATAACTGCGCTCATCCTGGGAACCTCGCTCGTGGCCTGCGATGACGGAAAGTCCGGGGCCGAAGCCGCGGCACAACAGCTGGCCAGCGCAGTCTCGGCGCTCGATGTAGGGTCCGTGGCCTTCGACGGCAAGGACGCCGCCGCGGCCAACGACCAGCTGCACCAGGTCTTCGCGGCCCTGGATCCGCAAAAGCCCCAGGTCCAGGCTGGAGGACTCACGCTGGACGGCGACAAGGCCTCGGCACCCTTGAACTACTCGTGGAAGTTCGGCGACGCGGAATGGAAGTACACCATCGCAGCGAACTTCAAAAAATCCGGCGACAAATGGCTCACCGTCTGGGATCCGGCCATCCTGGCACCCGGCCTCGGGGAGAGCGAAATCGTGACCAAGGGATCCCAGTCCCCCCAGCGCGCCGACATCCTTGGCGCCGGAGACGTCCCGCTGGTGACTTACCGCCCCGTGGTGAATGTGGGCATCGACAAACCCCAGCTGGGCGGCGCAGACCCGGCCGATTCCGCCGGAAAACTGGCTGCACTGGTAGGGGTGGACCCTGCCGCCTACGTACAGCAGGTCAAGGCAGCCGGCGCCCAGGCATTCGTTCCCGCCATCACCCTCCGTGAGGAAGGCCGGACCATCTCCGATGAGCAGATCCGGGCCATCCCGGGCGCCCGCGGCATCCCCGCATCGATCCCCCTGGCCCCAAGCAGGACGTTTGGCCGTGCCGTGCTGGGCTCGGTGGGTGCAGCCACGGCCGAACAGATCGAGGCGTCGAACGGCGCCCTGGCCGCCGGGGACGTGACCGGCATCGGCGGGCTCCAGCAGCAGTACGACGAACAGCTCCGCGGATCGGACGCCGTCGTCATCCGCGCGCAACGGGCCGACCTCACCCGGGAACAAATCCAATCCGCCGGCACCGACCCCCGCCGCGTCCTCTTCCAGGTGGAGCCCAAGCCCGGGACGCCGCTGAAGACCACCCTCGATCCGCGGCTGCAGACGCTGGCGGAGAGCACCCTGGAGGCAGTTGGGCCGGCGTCAGCCATCGTTGCCCTTCGACCCTCAAGCGGCGCGGTGCTGGCAGCGGCTTCCGGGCCGGGCAGCAACGGCTACAACACGGCAATGCTGGGACAGTACGCACCGGGCTCCATCTTCAAGATGGTGGATTCCCTGGCCATGTTCCGCAACGGGATGACGCCGGACTCCACCGTCCAGTGCACCCCCACGCTCACCGTGGACGGGCGGACCTTCAAAAACTCCGAAGGCTACCCCGAGACCTCCTTGGGTACGGTGACGCTGCGGGATGCCTTTGCCCACTCCTGCAACACAGCCTTCATTTCGCAGCGTGACTCCGTATCGCAGGGCCAGCTTGAAGCCGCTGCCACGTCCATGGGTGTGGCGGTCGAGGCGCCGAAACTTGGTGCCGAGGCATTCCTGGGTTCTGTTCCCGGGCAGGCGCAGGGCACCGAGCACGCGGCCTCCATGATTGGCCAGGGCAAGGTACTGCTCTCCCCGCTGGCCGCTGCGATCATGGCCGGGTCCGTTGCCAAGGGCGGCCCCGTCTCCGCGCAGCTGGTCCTCAACCCCGACGCCGGAGCGCCGGCTGCCGGAACGACGGCAGGCTCCACCGCTCCTGCCGCCGAACCGTCCGCGACTGCCACAGCCGAGGCACCCTCCACCGCCTCTGACAAGCCGATTACGGCCGCGGAGGCGGCATCGCTGGCAGACATGATGCGCGCCGTGGTCACCTCCGGTCACGCAGGCTTCCTCTCCAGCGTCCCCGGGGCACCTGTAGGGGCGAAGACCGGCACCGCCGAATTCGGCACAGAGAATCCGCCAAAGACCCACGCCTGGATCGTCGCCGTCCACGGCGACCTGGCCGTGGCCGTGTTCGTGGAGGACGGCGGCCTGGGCGCCACCACCTCCGGCCCGCTGCTGAAGCAGTTCCTCACCGCCGCCGGCTAGGGGCGGCCGTGGGAGGATTGACGGTGTGGCCCATATTGACGTTTCCGGCATCGACTACTTCCTCTCCGACGGCACCCAGCTCCTGAATGGGGTGACCTTCAAGGTTCCGGACGGCACCAAGACCGCCCTGATCGGGCCCAACGGCACGGGTAAAACCACGCTGTTCCGGATCATCGCCGGAGACCTGGTTCCGGATGAGGGAGTGATCGGGCGCTCCGGGAACATGGGCATCATGCGCCAGTTCGTGGGGCAGGTGCGGGACGGCTCCACCGTCCGGGACCTCCTGGTCTCCGCCGCTCCCCCGGCCCTGGCTGCCGCTGCCCGCGAGGTTGATGATGCCGAACTGGCCATGATGGAGCACGACGACGAACCCACCCAGATGCGCTACGCCCAGGCGATCGTGGACTGGGGGGATGCCGGTGGCTACGACGTCGAGACCGTCTGGGACGAGGTCTGCATGGCCGCGCTGGGACTGCCCTTTGACCGCGCACAGCACCGCCCGGCGTCGACCCTTTCCGGCGGCGAGCAGAAGCGGCTGGTGCTGGAAGCCCTGTTCGCCGGCCCGGACGACCTCCTCCTCCTCGACGAGCCGGACAACTACCTTGACGTGCCCGGCAAACGCTGGCTCGAGGAGAAGCTGAATGACTCAAAGAAGACTGTCTTCTTTATCAGCCACGACCGGGAACTGCTGAACAACGCGGCCGGGCGCATTGTCACCCTGGAGCCCGGGATCAACGGCGCCGCCGCGTGGATCCACGGCGGCGGGTTCGGGTCCTATGTGGAGGCCCGCGCAGACCGGAACGCCCGGTTCGAGGAATTACGGAAGCGCTGGGACGAGGAGCACATCAAGCTCAAGGAACTCGTCAACATGTACAAGAACAAGGCAGCGTTCCGCTCCGACATGGCCAACCGGTACCACGCGGCCCAGACCCGGCTGGCCAAGTTCCTTGAAGTTGGGCCGCCGGAGGCGCTGCCCATCGAGCAGAACGTGCAGATGCGGCTCAAGGGCGGGCGCACCGCCAAACGTGCCATCGTGGCGGAGCGGCTGGAGCTGACCGGCTTGATGAAGCCATTCTCCACCGAGGTCTGGTTCGGCGACCGTGTGGGTGTGCTGGGCTCCAACGGCTCCGGCAAATCCCACTTCCTGCGGCTTCTGGCCACCGGCGGCACCGACCCCGAACGCGAGCACCTGCCCGTGTCCGATGTCGATATTGCCGAGGTGCCGCACGAGGGCACCGTGAAGCTTGGTGCCAGGATCCGGCCTGGATTCTTTGCCCAGACCCATGTGCGGCCGGACCTGCTGGGCAAGACGCTCCTGGAAATACTGCACCGCGGCGACGAACACCGTTCCGGCCTGGGCCGGGAGGCGGCCGCCGGTGCCCTGGACGGGTATGGCCTGGCCGGGCAGTCGGAGCAGAAATACGAATCCCTCTCCGGCGGGCAGCAGGCAAGGTTCCAGATCCTCCTGCTGCAGCTCAGCGGCGCCACCCTGCTCCTGCTGGACGAGCCGACGGACAACCTGGACCTGCACTCCGCTGAAGCGCTGGAACGCGCCATTGACCATTTCGAGGGAACCGTCCTGGCCGTCACCCATGACCGCTGGTTCGCGAGGACCTTCGACAGGTTCCTGGTGTTCGGCTCCGATGGAAAAGTGTACGAATCGGCGGAGCCGGTGTGGGATGAACAGCGGGTGGAACGCGTCCGCTAACTACCGCGCGGTACAACCGTGGCCAATTAATGAGCAAATGATCATAAGTTGATAGCATTTGCTCATGAAAACCGACGAGCGGCATCGAACCATTGCCGAAATCCTCCGGCGGCAGCCAGAGGTGAGCGTCGAAGACCTGATGCAGGCCTGCGCCGCCTCCGGTGCAACCATTCGCCGGGACCTTGAGGTACTGGCCGGCCACGGCGTCCTGCGCAGGGTCCACGGCGGCGCCAGGAGCCTCATAGGCCACGGACAGAACCCGGGCTACGGCCAGCGTGAACTGGAGGACCGGGATGCCAAGAAACGCATCGCAGCTGCCGTGGCCGGCCTGCTCGCCGAAGGCGAACACGTCTGGCTGGACAGCGGCAGCACAGCAACTGAGGTGGCGCGGGCAGCCGCCGGCCGGGAACTGACCCTGATGCCCATGTCCCTGCAGGCCCTCAACGCAGCAGCAGGCGGGGACACTGCCGCAGGATCCCGACCGGCACTGCTGCTGCCGGGCGGAAGCGTGCTGCCCGGCGAACTCTGTTTCCGCGGGCCGCTGGCCGAGTCCAACATCAGGTCCCTGCGTTTTGACACCGCGGTGGTCACGCCCTGCGCCGTGGACTTCCAAGACGGCCTGCTGGCGCATGACCTCGACGACGCAGCGGTGAAAAAGGCCGGCCTGGAGTCGGCTGCACGCGTGGTGGTAGCCGCCTCAGCAGCAAAGTGGCAGGCCAATGCCCGGGTGCTCGTCGCCGGCCTGGACCGGGTGGATGTCATCGTGACGGACCGGCAATTCAACGCCCAGGACAATGCCGAACTCGAAAAATACTCTGTGGAAGTAGTGAGCGTATGAGCACCAACACCGGTACCGAACAGCAGGCCGGCCTGAGGGCCGCCGCCGCAGCCACATTCGTGGTCTTCGGCATCAATGGGCTTGTCTTCGCCAGCTGGGCGGCCAGGATTCCTGCCGTCACACAAACGTTGAACATCACGTCCGGCCAAATGGGTACGCTGCTGCTGTGCACGGCCGTAGGCTCACTGCTGGCACTTCCCACTGCCGGCCTGGTGGTTGGCAGGATTGGCACCGCCAACACGGTCCGCTTTGCCGGCCTGCTGGCAGCGGCGGCAGGCGTGGGTATCGCCATGTCGCTCTCCGCCACGTCCATTCCCGGAACCGCGGTGTCACTGTTCTTCTTTGGCATTGGCATCGGACTCTGGGACGTGGCACAAAACATCGAAGGGGCGGACGTGGAGCACAAGCTCCGCCGCACCATCATGCCCCAGTTCCACGCGGCCTTCAGTGGCGGCGCATTTGTTGGGGCCCTCGTGGGTGCAGGGCTTTCCACCCTGGGCGTGGACCTCCCGCTGCACCTCCTGGTGATTGCAGCCGTTGTGGTGCTGGTAGCCCTGGCCGTTCCACGCTACTTCCTCCCCCACGTCTCTTCGGCCACCGCCCAAGGGGAACCGAAACCCACCAAGGGACCGTCCGCGTGGCGGGACAGCAGGACGCTGCTGATCGGCGTGGTGGTCCTGGGTGCCACCCTCACCGAAGGTGCCGGCAACGACTGGATCGCCAAGGCCTCCGTGGACGGACTCGCGGCCTCCGAATCAACCGGCGCCCTGATGTTCGCCCTCTTCGTCCTGGCCATGACGGCAATGCGGTTCGTCGGCGGCCGGGTCATCGACAAATACGGACGCGTTACCGTGCTGCGGGCCAGCATGGCCGCAGCAGCCGCGGGACTGGGCCTCTTCGTGCTGGCGTCGAATATCTGGCTCGCCGGCATCGGTGCGGCCCTTTGGGGCGTTGGCGCCGCCCTGGCCTTCCCGATGGGCATGTCCGCGGCCTCCGACGATCCGCAGCACTCAGCGGCCCGCGTTTCCGTTGTATCCACCTTGGGTTATATATCGTTCCTGGCGGGACCGCCGCTGCTGGGCTACCTTGGTGACCTCACCGGCATCCACACCGCCCTGCTGGCGATTATGGCACCCATCCTGGTCGCCCTGCTTCTTGCGGGAGCCGCCAAGCCGCTGCAGGTTGAGGAGGAAGCCGCCGAGCGGGACTAGCTGTTGGGGTTAGGGTGATCACATGCAAAGCGCCAGGCCGCGTGGGCGGAGTTGGATCAGCCGCCTCGATAAATACCTTTTGAAGCATGTATCCAACCTGCCGGGTGGTAACCACGACGTGTTCTTCCGTCGGCTTTCTGCCTCAGCCAACCAGGGGAAGCTCTGGATGGGAGCGGCGGCAGTCCTGTCGCTCTTTCCCGGCAGGACCCGGCGGGCGGCACTGCACGGCCTGATCGCCCAGGCGGTTGCCTCCGCGGTTACCAACGTGGTGTTCAAGACGCTGCTCCCCCGCACCCGGCCGCTCCCCGAACATCTGCCGGTCTTCCGGTTCGTGCATCCTCAGCCCACGAGCTCCTCCATGCCGTCAGGGCACTCAGCCTCGGCCATAGCTTTTGCGGTCGGCGCCGGCCTTGTTCGCCCCGCGGTGGGTGCCGCCCTGGCTCCAGCTGCCGTGGGAGTTGCGTATTCCAGGGTGCACACCGGTGCCCACTGGCCCTCGGACGTCCTCTTCGGTTCAGCGCTGGGTGCCGGCGCGGCCCTGGTGACCCGGCATTGGTGGCCGGTCCGCCCGCCGATCCCGCAGACGACGAGGGCATGGACCAGTGCGCCCACATTGCCGGACGGCGAGGGTTTGAGCATCGTGGTTAACACCTTGGGCGGATCCTTTAAGGAGGAAACCGCGTCAGCGCTCAAAGAAGTATTTCCCAAAGCGCATATAAATACCGTGCAGCCAGATGAGGACCTGGTGCAGCGGATCGCCGCCACCGCGGATTTCCCTGGTACCCGCGCCCTGGGCGTGTGGGGTGGGGACGGAACCGTGGGTGCGGCGGCTGCTGCCGCCGTCGTACGTTCCATTCCCCTGCTGGTGCTGCCAGGGGGAACGCTGAACCACTTTGCGCGCGACGCGGGGACGGGAAGCCTGAAGGATGCCGTGGAAGCGGCAAGCAAAGGTGAGGCCGCCTTGGCTGACATCGGGCTGGTGACAGCCGAACGGGGCCTGGCGGGGAGCCCGGAGATCTCCGAAATGGTCATGCTGAACACATCGAGCGTCGGCCTTTACCCGAACTTTGTGCGCCGGCGCGAGCACCTGCAACCGGCGCTCGGAAAGCCCTTGGCCGGCGTCGTGGCGATGTTCAGGACCTTTGCGGCGGGGACTCCCACCACCCTGGCCGTGGACGGCGTAGTGCATAAGGTGTGGATTGCCTATCTGGGCCGGGGCCGGTACTACCCCCGGGACCATGCGCCCCTGTTCCGGCCGGTCATGGATGACGGGGTGTTGGACGTGCGGATGATTACCGCCGATGAGTCATTCGCGCGGGTGCGGCTGCTGTGGTCCGTGCTGACGGGAACGGTGGCAAGCTCCAGCATCACCCACCTGCGGGAGGCCACGGAGGTGAGGATCGACGCCGGGGGTGCGCCCATGGCGCTGGCAGTGGATGGCGAAGCGCTGGCCGGAGTCCGCAGCGTCGCCTACAGAATCCAGCCGAGGGCGCTGACGTATTACTCCCCCCGCCGCTGAAAACACGGACCAGGCAGGGGCCGACCCTGATTCTCCCCTGAATCATCCCTGATTCCGGCGAAAAGCTGCCCGGGCGTCGGTAGCGTAGGGCATGAACACCCACCCAACGTCGTCCGCAGCCCCAACGCTGCCGTGCAAAGGATTCTCCATGATCGAGGCAAACGGGCTGACCAAGGTCTATGGCGCCAAAACCGCCGTGGCCGGTGTCAGCTTTACCGTCAGGGCAGGGCAAGTGACCGGCTTCCTGGGCCCCAACGGGGCAGGAAAGTCCACCACCATGCGAATGATCATGGGACTGGACCGGCCGACGTCGGGATCAGTCACCGTGAACGGCCTGCCGTATGTCCGGCACAAGGCACCCCTGCGCGAAGTGGGTGCACTGCTGGACGCCAAGGCAGTGCACACCAGCCGCAGTGCCTACAACCACCTGCTGGCCATGGCCGCCACGCACAGCATCCCCAAATCCCGGGTGCACGAAGTCATTGAAATGACGGGGCTGGACGCGGTGGCCCGCAAGAAGGCCGGAGGCTTCTCCCTGGGGATGGGCCAGCGGCTGGGCATTGCGGCGGCCTTGCTGGGGGACCCGCAGACCCTCATTTTGGATGAACCCGTCAACGGCCTGGACCCGGAAGGTGTGGTGTGGGTGCGGAACCTGGTCCGCTACCTCGCGGGTCAGGGGCGCACTGTGTTCCTTTCCAGCCACCTGATGAGTGAGATGGCGCAGACCGCTGACCACCTGATCGTCATTGGGCGCGGCCGCGTGATTGCCGATGCACCCATCCATGACATCATCGCCGGCAAGGGCCAGTCACGGGTCCGCGTCCGCAGCAATGAACCGGACCGGCTCTACCAGCTGCTTGCCGAAAGGGGAGCGTCCATCGACGTCCCGGAGCGGGAACTGTTTGAAGTGACGGGCCTGGAGCCCAGAACCATCGCGGCGGCGGCACTGGAAAACCAGGTCATGATCTACGAACTCACTCCGCTCGTCGCCAGCCTTGAGGAGGCGTACATGGAACTGACCAAGGACGACGTCGAATACCACTCCCTGCCCGCTGCGGAGGTCAGCAAATAATGAGCGCAATGGCCACTGAATCCACGTCCTCGCCTGAACCTGCGGCATCCGCCGGAGGCCGCAACATCCGTCACGGGGCCCCGTCCCTGGCCGGTCCTACGTTCCTCAGGGTGCTCAACTCTGAAGTCATCAAGTTCCGCAGCCTCCTTTCCACACTGATCCTGCTCGCTTCCACCGTCGTGGTCATGGTCGGGTTCGGCGCCCTGTCCGCGTGGGGGACAGGCCAGTTCGCCGACGCCGCCACGCGGGATCCGCAGGCGGCGGCCCGGATGGCATCCCAGGGCGGCGACCTTGCCGTCAGTGTGCCCACCTCCGGCATCGCCTTCGCCCAGCTGATCCTGGGGTCCCTGGGCGTGCTCCTGATGAGTTCGGAATTCACCACCGGGATGGCGCGGTCCACCTTCGCAGCCGTGCCCAGGCGGCTTCCAGCGTTCGCCGCAAAGCTCGTGGTGGTCATGGTGACATCGTTCGTGGTCACCGCCGTATCCACGTGGGTGGCGGGACTGGCGGCCGTGCCCATCCTGGACAACTACGGCCTCAAGCTGGACACCGGCAGTTCCCAGTCGGTGAAGCTCCTGCTGGTCAACAGCATCTACGTGGCAGCTGTCGCCGCCATCGGCATGGCCCTGGGGACGCTCATCAGGAATTCCGCCGGCGGCATCATGAGCCTGGTGGGCATCTTTTTCGTGGCACCCATCGCTTTCCAGCTCATCCCCGGGGACTTCTTCGAGGAGGCCCGTAAATACCTGCCGGGCAACACCGTTGAGCCGCTGACGGCCGCCCAGCACGTTCCGGATACCTTGGAGGCCTGGCAGGCGGCACTGGTCCTTGGCGCCTGGGTGGTCATCCCCGTCCTGCTCGCTGCGGTCCTGCTGAGACGGCGGGACGTGTAGGCCGCAACGTCTGGTGCCGCCCGTGGGGACGGACGGTACGTGGTTTCCGGCACATTACAAAAGTGCCTGAGAGGAAACATTGTTTGCCCTACATGGTTCCTGTTTGGAGGCACGTCCTGTTGGGTGGCGCGAGGTCTGTTGGAGTGCACAAAGCAGGGCGCATAATGGCGGACCTAGGGTGAGACGACGATGTGGTGCATCACACGGTCCCCGGTGGTCCACCAAGGCACGTCGCTCAACCTCTGCTATTACCCAACAGGACGGCGCTTCAATGCATGCTGACCAGCAACTCTCAAAGTCCCTGAAACCCAGGCACCTGTCAATGATCGCCATCGCCGGCGTCATCGGTGCGGGCCTCTTCGTCGGCTCGGGCGCCGCCATCCAGCAGGCGGGCCCCGGCATCCTCGTCGCCTACGCTGCCGCCGGCCTGGTGGTCATCCTGGTGATGCGCATGCTGGGCGAGATGGCCGCGGCAAACCCGGAAACCGGCTCCTTCTCCACCTACGCGGACAAGGCACTGGGCCGCTGGGCCGGGTTCAGCATCGGCTGGCTCTACGCGTGGTTCTGGATCATCGTCCTGGGCATCGAGGCCACCGCAGGCGCGGCCATCATGCACCGGTGGGTTCCGGGCATCGACCAGTGGGTCTGGGCGTTGGTGCTCATGGTGCTGCTGACCCTCACCAACCTTGGTTCGGTGAAGTCCTACGGCGAGTTCGAGTTTTGGTTCGCGTCCATCAAGGTGGCGGCGATCGTCCTCTTCCTGGTCTTCGGCGCAGCCGCCATCCTGGGCCTCATCCCCGGCGTCCCGGCCCCCGGCCTGAGCAATCTGATCAACAACGGCGGGTTCATGCCCAACGGTCCGGGCGCTGTCCTGGCCGGAATCCTCGTGGTGGTCTTCTCCTTCTTCGGCGCCGAGATCGCCACCATTGCCGCCGGCGAATCCGAAAACCCCGTGGACGCCGTGAAGAAGGCCGTGAAGTCCACCGTATGGCGCATCCTGGTCTTCTACATCGGTTCCATCGCGGTGGTGGTCACCCTGCTTCCGTGGAACTCGGCCTCCGTGGCCAAGAGCCCCTACGTAGCGGTCATCGAACTGTTCGGCATCCCGGGCGCCGGAACCATCATGGACGTCGTGGTGCTGACCTCCGTGCTCTCCTGCCTGAACTCCGGCCTCTACACCGCAAGCCGCATGCTGTTCTCCCTCTCCACCCGCGGTGACGCGCCGCGCGCGTGGACCCGCATCTCCCGCCGCGGCGTCCCCGCTGCCGCCGTCCTGGCATCCACCGTGGTGGGCTTCGTTACGGTGGGGCTGAACTACATTGCCCCGGACACGGTGTTCCTCTTCCTGGTCAACACCTCAGGTGCCATCGCACTGTTCGTGTGGCTGGTCATCTCCGCTTCCCAGCTGGTCCTCCGCCGGCGCATGGGAGCGGCAGCGAAGGACCTGCAGCTGAAGATGTGGCTTTTCCCGTACCTCACCTGGGCAGCGATCATCAGCATCGTGGCCCTGCTGATCGGCATGGTGATTGTGGAGTCCACCCGGGAGTCCCTGCTGCTCTCGCTTGCGCTGGCCGCCGTAGTGGTTGCGCTGGGCGTGCTGCGCTACCGGCGGAAGGGGCCTGACACCGCCGCACAGCCGGCCGTGGCAGCCGAGGCTGCGGCAGCGCCTGCCGAGTAGGCGCGGCGCTAGACTCGGGACCATGCCTTTGCCTTCCTCTGCCGCAGACCACATCCAGGACCTTGGCGCCTATGTCAGCGCATCGCCGTCGAGCTTCCACGCGGCGCATGAGGGGGGCCGGCGGCTGGAGGAAGCAGGGTTCACGCGCCTGGATGAGCTGCAGCCGTGGGAGGGCGGTCCCGGTTCCTTCTTCATCATCCGGGACGGAGCCCTGATTGCGTGGGTGGTCCCCGAGGGTGCGGGACCAGCCACGGGGTTCAACATCCTGGGCGCGCACACCGATTCGCCGTCGTTCAAGCTCAAACCCAAGCCCACCACCGGTGCCCACGGCTGGCTCCAGGCCGGGGTGGAGATCTACGGCGGCCCCCTGCTGAACTCCTGGCTGGACCGCGAGCTGCGGCTCGCGGGCCGGCTGGTGATGCTCGATGGCACCGAACACCTGACGGCCACCGGGCCGCTGCTCCGCTTCCCACAGCTGGCCATCCACCTGGACCGCGCCGTGAACGAGGGGCTGACCCTGGACAAACAGCGCCACATGAACCCCGTGTGGGGGCTGGGGAATCCAACGGAATCTGACCTGCTGGGTGTGCTGGCGGCGTCGGTTGCGGGCGCCTCGGTTGATCCGGGCCGGATTGGCGGGTACGACGTCGTCATTGCGGACACACAGGTCCCTGCGGTTTTCGGGGGCAAGGGGGAGTTCTTCGCTTCAGGGCGGCTGGACAACCTGTCAGCCACACACGCCGGACTGGCAGCGCTGACCGCCCATGCCGGGACCGCAGCTGAAGGCGGCCCGATTGCTGTTCTTGCCGCCTTCGACCACGAGGAAATCGGCTCCAACTCCCGTTCGGGGGCGTGCGGGCCCATCCTCGAGGACGTCCTGGTCCGCATCTCCGACGGCCTGGGCGCAACGGTGAGCCAGCGGCGGCAGGCCTTGTCGGCGTCGTTCTGCCTCTCCGCCGATGCCGGGCACGCAGTCCACCCCAACTATCCGGAACGCCACGACCCCGCAAACCACCCCGTGCTGAACGGCGGCCCGCTGCTGAAGATCAACGCAAACCAGCGCTACGCCACGGACGCGTTTGGAGCCGCCTTCTGGGCGCGGCTCTGCGGCGAAGCGGGTGTTCCGTACCAGGAATTCGTGTCCAACAACGTGGTGCCCTGCGGCTCCACCATCGGGCCGCTCACCGCTACCCGGCTGGGAATCCGGACCGTGGACGTCGGGGTACCGTTGCTGTCCATGCACTCCGCGCGCGAGCTGTGCGGGGTCGAGGATCCGCGCCGCCTCGCCGCCGTGACGGAGCTGTTCTTCCGGACCTCGGCACAGGGCTAGCGGCTCCTGCCGTAGCTGAACGTCCCGTGGTCAATTTCCCGGGCAGGCACGCCCACCCACGTTTCGCCGTCGGGAACGTTGCTGAGGACGCCCGCGCCCACGCCGATCGTCGCGTAGTCTCCCACCGACGTTCTTTCCCGGACGCTCGCATTCAAGCCGAGATAGGCACCCTTTCCTATCCTGACGCCGCCGCCCAGGGAAACGCCGGCGGCGAAGGTCGCAAAGTCGGACACGTCAACGTCGTAGGAAAACGTGACGGATGGCATGGCCACCACATGGGAACCCAAACTGACCGCGGCAGTGAGGGTGACGTTTCGCAGGAGGATGCTGCCACGGCCCACACGGCAGCCTTCCGGGTACTGGACTGAAGGATCGACGGCAGTGGCGTACCTCGACTCGCCGATCCCGAGGGAGGCCAGGTGCAGCACCACCGCTTCGCGTTCCCTGCTGGATGCGATGCACACCAGGAGGAACGCGTGCGTGTAGTTCACGGCGTCGTCAATGCTGCCGAGGACGGGGGCGCCGTCGACGGTGACACCGGCCATTTCCCTGTCGTCGTCGAGCAGTCCAACCACGTCATACTGGCCGCTGCCGCGTACCATGGCCAGCACTTCACGCGCCAGGCCGCTGGCACTTATCAGGATCAGTTCGCTCACGTGATCGCGCCGGCAGCAGCCTGCCGGGGTTTCGTTACTGGGATCCGATCCATGCTGTACCTTTCCGGCTGTGCCCTACGTCCCCAGAACATGGCACAAGGGTATTCGCCCGCGCCACACTTTCCGCCCGGCCGGCGAAGGTTTGTGGCTTCGACGCGGGACCATGTGGAAACTGCGGTACCTGCGCCGTTACAGGACAGGAAGGACATACGGCTCCGTAGCCGTGGTTCCCTTGCCTGCAGCGAGGGCAGTCAGCTGTGCGCGGGATTCAACCCCGAGCTTGCGGTAGATCGCCGTGAGGCGTACTTCGACCGTTCGGACGGAAACATACAACGTGGCCGCAATCTCCTTGTTGCGCATTCCCCGTGCCACCATCATCGCCAACGACCTCTCATGGTCTGCGAGCAACAACATCGAAGAATTTCCCTGCGGGCGGGCGGGCTCCCACCGTTCATCCAGCAGGAGGGCGTCCACGTGCTGGGTCCAGGCGTCGGCCCCGGCCTCGTCAAACATCACCTTGGCGCGGAGCAACGCCTCCCGTGCGTGGCGCAGCCGGCCGAAGGCATGCAGCCGTTCCGCGTAGCACATCAGGGTCCTGCCCCGCTCAAGCCTGTGCCCGGTCCTGTCCTCAAGCGCGTGGTTGAAGAGCTGCAGGGACTGCTCACCGTCCGCCAGCATGGCGCGGCTCCTTGCAACAACCATCAGCACCCACGGAGAGCGCAGCCCCGCCGAGCGGCTTTCCAGTCGTTGCAGGGCCTGGGTGGCTTCGCGGTGCCGGCCGAGGCGGACCAGTACCTCCACCAGGTCGGCCTCACAGCGAAGCAGGGTGGGATTGCCCAATCCCATGCCAATCTCGGCCGCCCTGGACAGCTGGGCAACGGACTCCGCCAGGTCACCGCGCAGGAGGGCGAACAGGCCGTGGCAAGCCGCCAGCTGTGCCGTGAGGGCAGGGTGGTTTCCCGACCGCACATACCGTTGGGCCTCGCCGGCCTGTACGTGCGCCAGCTCGTCATCCCCCAAGGAGTAGGCACGCCAAACCCGGAACAGGTGACGCGTTCCGCGGTGGTACTTCATCTCTGGTTCGCGGTGCTCAATGTCGTCGATCAACTTGACTGCCGCTCCGACATTTCCGGCGCGGATCTCATTATCAACTGCCATCATGGCCGCGGTTTGCCGCCAATTGGCGTGGTCCGGTGTGGTGGAGCCGTGCAGCATCGCGAAGGCTTCACGGGCGCTTTCGTGCTGCTCTGCATAGGTGAGGGCCCGGCCGCGCAGCAGGAAGCCGGCTGGCCGGGCGCTCCCGGGCTGCCCGTGCCTGCGCATGGGGTTCGACCTTCCACCGCTGATGGATTCGACCAGCAGTTTGGCATGGTCGGCAATGACCAGGCACTGGGCGGACGCCGAGCCCCGGAACGAGCCGCCCTGGCGCAGAAGCTCAGCGGCTTCTTTCAATTCCCATCGCTCGGCATAGTAAAGGGCGCCGATGGCCAGCAGGCCCGCTGAATACCCCGGATCGTGCCGGCCAAATTCCGTCACGAGCCGCTGCACCATGCTGCACCGCACTGCAGCACCCTGGACGAACTGGATTTCGAAGGACAAGCCGGCCAGCCGCAGGATCAAGGCAGGGTTGCGCGTGACCCCCTGCGCCCATTCCACGTAACGCTGCGCATACACCAGCTCACCACGGCTGAAGAGCAGTCGGGCCAGGCCGGCCAGGCGTTCAGCCGTTTCCGCTTCCCGGGGGCTGATGGTGAGAGCCCGCTCTATGAACTCCACGGCGGAAGGCACTTCGCCTCCCCGGACCAGGTCCACCGCGTGGCGGAGAAGCTGGAACGGGGTCTGGCGTTGCACAGCGGTATAGCTCAAGTGCCAGCTGCGGGCATGGTGATCCGTGTCCCGTGCGGCTTCCGCCATGGCATGGTGGTTGGCGCTCCGAACGTCATGCGGCATGGCCGCGTAGACATGGCCCCGCAGCAGCTGGTCCGCGATCCAGACGTGCTGCCCCGATCTCTTCACCAGGCCGGCAGCCAGTAGTTCATCAGCGCTGGTCCATGCCTCAGGGTGGATCTTCCCGATAGTGGAGATGTCGCAACGGATGGCGAGGGCAAGCAGGTCCAGCACCCCGCGTGCGCCGGGGCTCAGCGCGGCGATCACTGACGCATAGTCTGCATCAAAGCTGCTGCGGATGGACAGCGGGACGGGGAGGGCGTACTTGCCGTCGGCGCAGCTTTCCAGCAGCCGGGTATGGAGTTCGACGGCGGCAAGCGGGTTGCCGCCGGTGGCGGCGGCAACTGTGTGTGCCGCCGCCGTCATGGTTCGGCCAGTCTGGATGCCTTCCAGCATCCGCACGGTGTCGCCGCGGCTCAGAGGCCGCAGGGGGAGCGCGGGAAGGCCGGCGAACGGACTTTCCGGAACCTGCGCCTGCACGCCGGCAAACAGGACGATCTCGGTGCCGGCCAGCCGCTTTGCCAGGAACCCGATGACTGACTGGCTGGCCGTATCCAGTTTGTCGGCGTCGTCGATCACGATGATGGTCCGCGCTGCTGAGCGCTGGTGCAGGCCGCTGAGCAGCATGCCGGACACGGCGGGCACGGTTAAGGCCGCCGCCTTGTCCCGCCGGAGCTCGTCGGCGGTCCGGTTGAGGACCGGATCGTCGATCTCGTTCAGGAGAGCGGTCAGCCCGGACAGCGGCCAGCCCGACTCAGCGGCACCGGGGGACAGGAACACGGTGCGGTAATCGGAGAGAGCGCGTATCCCGCACAGCAGGGCCGACTTGCCCATGCCGCGGCCGCCAACTACGGCCAAGGCCGTTTCCTTGGGTCCTCGGATCGCGGAAAAGATCCGGTCAATTTCTTTGTTCCGGCCCACAAGCGGCATAGCGTCCCCAATCTTGGAAGAAGGAGACCGAATTCCTGCAGTGCCCGATTAAATTCCTGCACGCACCCCAACGCGCAGGCCGATACATGCGAATATAAACCGGACACCACGCAAATTGCCGCTGGATTGCATCAAGATTAGGTGCACAATTGCTCAAGGCTCCGGTTCCTGCCCGAAACCCGGTCCCGGCCCGCTGTAGACGGGTCCTGGCGCCCATGGACTGCGGCGCCGGCAGCAGCATCCGACCACCTGTTCAGGGTGAATCCCCAAGCGCGGGATGACCAACCCCCTACTTGGGAACCCGGCGAAGGTAATAACCCCTATACCTAATATCCGCATCCCCCCATAAACCCTGTACTTGCCTTATTGCAGGGAATCTGATTGCAGAAACTGAGTACTCGCTACTGGTGACACTCGAATGGGGGACAAATAGGCTTTCGTCACGGCCAGAGTCAAAGGCTAACGAGAGCTGGGGCCCGAGACCAGACCCATGACCGGATAAAGCGTCAAAGTCGCGCTCGGCTTCCAAGCGGGCGGGTTCATTGTAACTATCCGCACACGTCATGAAGTGGTGAGGTATTTGTCCATTTCCATCCAGCTCCCAATTACTCTGGCGATGCAGGGCGCGGAGCCCGGTAAGGCTTCCGTCAGCGTCGTCATCCCAACTTTGAACGAAGCCAGGAACATTCCGTGGGTCCTTCGCAGGATGCCGTCCTACGTCGATGAGGTAATCATCGTGGACGGCCGGTCCACGGACAACACCGTCGGAGTAGCCCAGGCAATCCGGGACAATCTTGTCATCGTCAATGAGCCACGCAAGGGGAAAGGCGTGGCCCTTCGCTCAGGGTTTGCCGCAGCCTCAGGTGACATCATTGTCATGCTTGACGCCGACGGCAGCATGGACCCGCAAGAGATCGGTTGGTTCGTTTCCCCGCTCCAACATGACTACGACTTCGTCAAGGGTTCGCGGCATGTCACCGGCGGTGGCTCCGAAGACCTCACCCGGCTGCGGAAAGCGGGCAACCAGGCGCTGACCACGTTGGCCAACGCCGTGCTGCACAGCAATTACTCCGATCTTTGCTACGGATACATCGCCTTTCGACGCGAATGCCTCGAGATCCTGCAGCTGGAATCAGATGGATTCGAGATTGAGACTGAGCTGATCGTCCGGGCAGCGCGGGCCGGCCTTCGGATTGCGGAAGTTCCCAGCATCGAACTGGACCGGATCTCGGGAGCCTCCAACCTGCAGACATTCCGGGATGGATGGCGGGTCCTGAGGAAGCTGGCCCACGAATGCGTCATGTGGGAGGCGCCGACGGCGGGTGCCCGGCCCGAAGCCCTCCGCCGGGTCAAGTACGCCTATGCCAACGTCAGCGTTCCACGGACACCAACCGACCCGCAGAGCATTCTTTCCTTGGTTCAGGGGGTTTAACGATGTTGGATCGAGTTGTCCGTCCGAGCGTGTCGATTGTGATTTGCGCCTACACCGAACGCCGTTGGGACCTTTTACTGGACGTCATCGAGTCTGTCCGCGCCCAGACTGTCGCCCCCCAGGAGATCCTGGTGGTCGTTGACCACAATGAGGACCTCTACCAGCGGCTCCTCGAGATTGTGGACGACGTGACAGTGGTGGAGAGCGGAGGCCCTCCAGGGCTTTCAGGCGCCCGCAATACGGGGGTCGGCCTGGCAGAGGGGGACATCGTGGCATTCCTCGACGATGATGCCGTGGCGATGCCCAACTGGCTGGAACGCCTGCTCGTCCTCTATGACGATCCGGATGTGCTCGCTGTTGGCGGCCGCGTCGAGCCTGTATGGGACCGCGGTCGTCCGGGCTACTTCGGCGAGGAACTGGACTGGATCGTTGGATGCAGCCATCGGGGAATGCCGACGGTTGCCTCCGAAGTCCGGAACCTCATCGGGGCCAACATGTCCTTCCGGCTCGACGTCCTCCGACAGGTTGGCGGTTTCAACATTGCCCTTGGCCGGCAAGGCAATTTGCCTCTCGGCTGCGAGGAGACCGAGATCTGTATCCGCTCCACAATGGGCTCGCCCGGCTCCAGAATCGTTTATGAACCCGCGGCCTTGGTCCGGCATCATGTGCCGGAGGAGCGGGGGACGGTGCGCTACATGCTCTCGAGGTCCTGGTCTGAGGGCCTCTCCAAAGCACAGGTCAGCCACATCGTGGGGCACAAGCGGGCCCTCGGTCCCGAGCGGCGGTACGTCCGCAGCACCCTTCCGCGGGCCGTGTTCTCGGGAATCCGCGATTGGAGCCGGGGCGATAATCCCCTGGGGCTGGGGCGTGCAGGATCGGTCCTGGCGGTATTGGCCTTCACTTCAGCCGGCTACCTGCGCGGCCGCCGGCTGGCCCACTCCTCCACAACCCAGCTGACCAGCACAACCCCGCTGGGTGCAGTCTGGCGGGAAGTCCAATGAGGGTAAACGCCTAGCCAGGTGTTTCACCCGTCAACAGGGAAGGCCTCTTAGGTTGGTGGCTACCAACCTAAGAGGCCTTCCCTTTCCTATGTATGGAGGTGTCATCAGCTGCGTACATGCGCTGCCTGGGTACGTGCGCTGGCCCAAGCGTTGCAGGAGTTGCGCTCAGCCGGCGTCGGGGTGCCAGTACCGCAGGCCACCGCTGATGGCCCCGTCGTCGGCGACATCGATCAACGCATAGGGGAAGGCCAGGCGGTCCAGTTGGTCCGGGCCCTGGCCGCGGATGTCCGATGACCAGGTCCCAGTGTTGATGTACCGGGTGTCAGACGCTTCCAGCGGAGCTTCGAGGGCCCGGTGGGTGTGTGCGGAGATGTACCAGGCAACCGTGGAGCCGTGGGTTTCAAGAATGTCCGCGACCCGGGCTGCTGCGGCAGGGGCTTGGCCGCCACTGGCTCTGCGTCCGGTGGCCGTAATCACCATGCGGGTCGCGGTGAGCGGGAGCGCTGACACCGTCCGGAACCGGGACAGGCGCGCAAGCTCCCGCACTGCCGTCCCGCTGAGCGTGAGGCGCTGCGACTCGCTCTGCAGCAACTTGTCATAGGCGGGCCTGCGGACGCGGCGTTCGGCCCGCTCCGACGCCAGGCACGCCCGGGCGACGGCGCCGGCACGGCTGAGGCGCGACCTTGCCGGATGGGCATGCCAGGCGGCGAGGGGCGGCAGGTCCAGCTCGTCCGTGCCGTTGACCGCGGTGCGGAGCACCTCGGGTATCCGGTGCAGGGCGTGGTGCAGGTGCCCATGCTCGGCCACGAGGACGGAGGGGACGTACAGGAGCCATGGGTGCACCTGGACCCGCGTGGGATCGTCGGGCGCCAGCAGGGCCGATAGCCGCGTGGCCACAGAGGGCCGGGCCAACTCCACGTCATGGTTCCCGCATACGAAGTGCAGCTGCACCCCGCGCGTCGCGCAGGCCTTCAACGCCTGGAACGTTTCGGGGTGCCGCGCAAGGACGGCTTCAAGCCGGGCCAGGCTTTCGCCCTCGGTTAACCCTGCTAGTTCAAAGGTGTCCCCAACGAAGACGACGTGCTGCTGCGGACCCGCGGCGGCGGGCACCTCGCGGCGGATGAACCCGGGCAGCACCCTGCCTGGGTGGCGGGGGTCGTCGTCGGACACGTCCAGATGGAGGTCGCTGACGAGCAACCATCGCGCCGCGCCGCTCACGTATGTCACGTAAGCAGTCCGAGGACGCGCGGCAGGAGGAGGAGCAGGAAAGCCGCCCACATGACGCCGACGACGATCCTGGTGTTCCTTGCCCGGTTCTCGAGCCTGGGGCCCGTGGGCTGGCCGGTGTTTACACCAGTGGTTGTTCCCGTGGTTGGCCCGGTGTCTGGTCCGAGCCGCCGGACTTCGAGGGTTACGAGGGTGACGAGCAGCACGGCGGCCGCAAGCACTCCTGCCAGATCCATCATGATGCGACCTCCTGCCGTGCCCGCGCCGCGCATGCGAGGACAGTAATGACGGCCATTGTCACAATGCACGCCTGCCACGACCATACGGTGAGGTAGAACATGGCCGTGGACACTGCGGTGAGTGTGGCCAGGCCGAGTCCGAGGACGAGCAGCGCGCCAAGCGCGGCGTCGGTAATCGGTACGAGCCGGGCCAGTGCCTGGCCCGGGAGCAGGATGAGGACGCCGATCGCGGCGACCGCCTGCAGCGGTGTCGGCAGCCCGACCAACGTGACCACGGACAGCGCCACGGCCGCAATACCCAGTGCCAGCGTAGGCCGGCTCACATCTCGGCGGTTCATGGCCCCACCCGGTATACGCGTGCGTGGTTGTTGCTGTACGCGAGCTCCACACCGTCCTGGGCATCGAGCCAGTCCTCCAGCTCGTCGAATCCGCCTGTGGTGATCTGGCCCTGGACTACCAGGCTCGACTCCGCCGAACTCATGAGAAGCAGGTAGCTGCCGGCAGGATTGTGCTTGGCGTAGTTGTAGACGAGTGGGCCGCAGGTTGCGGCGGAAAGGTCGGATGGACAGAGGTCCTCAATGGTCCGGTACCGGTGTTCGAGGTAGTCCTTGTTGCGCCATGGCGTTGGATGGGCAGCAGAGATGATGGCCGAACCAGGGGGCGCCATGGTGTCCACGGTGGCGGTGGCGGCTATCTCGTCGTCGGTGAAGACGTCATACTGCGCATTGCCAAAGCGTCCTGTCACGGTCATCCCGGCAAACACCAGGCAGGTGAGTACAAGGCCTCCCGCAACACGGGTAGAAGGCCGGTATCCGGTGTTCGCGGGAAGCAGGACCGAAGACGCCTGCAGCGCAACGAAGGGGAGCGCGAACAGCGATATGCGGATGAGCATTTCGCCTCCATAGGACTGCGCGGGGAAGAGCAGTATCGGGGTGACGGCGAGGAGGAGCACGCGGATGTCAAGGCGCCGCCTGCGCCAGTCACGCACCGTTCCCACAACGGCGAGGGCCCATAGCAGGAAGGTGAGGCCCATCCTGACCTGCACCACGAATACGTGTCCGGCGGACCCGGTCGTGCGGTCGACGACGTTCGTCTCGATGGCGGTCTGCAATCCTGCGTCCGCCAGGGGCGGATGGCCTGCGAGGTACGCGCTTGCCGGAAAGACGAGCCAGAGCATAAGGACGACGCCGGCGATCAGGGGCAGCCTGCTGGGCCAGAGACGTCCGCTCAGGGTCAGGGCGGTCAGGGCGATAAGTACCATGAACGGCGTGAGCTGGTGGCTCGCGGAAATGACGACGATGAGCAGGACCGTTACCGCCAGGGCACCCACCCGGTGGCCGGGCCGGGCCTCTCTGGGGTACCGGCCATGCCACCACGTTGCCAGGTCGGCGCGCCGGAATCCGCGGAAGGCAGGGGCGTTCGCGGCCAACGGGCCGAGGGCCAGCGCCACCACCACCAGGTACAGGAAGAAGCCGAAGGCCTGGGGGGACAGGTAGTCCTGGTCCTGCCAGTTGCCGAGGCAGAAAAGCCAAAGCACCAGCCAGCGCCGCCGCGGATCGCTCGTCAGGGAGCGGGTCACCACGGCCACGCCCACGAGCCACAGACCCACGTTGAATACGGGTGCCCAGAGTGCAACGGTTACGGGGTCAAGCCCGGCTGCCCCGAGCACGGTTGCCAGGAGGGCGAAGAAACCCGGCCAGTTGAAGTACGCGTCGATGTTGGGGTCGATCGCCACATTGCGGGACATGGCGTCCGCGATGCCGAGGTGGCGGAATGCGACTTCACCGCGTGGCACGTCCGTCACGAAGACTGCGGCGCCGAAGAGAACGAGCACCAATACCACGAGGAGCCACACCATGACCGGGCTGCGTGCGGGGCCTGCGGCGTCCCCCCTCAGCGCCATGACGAAGGCGACGTTGAGAATGATAATCCCTGCCCAGAACGGGAAGGGCAGCACGCCGGTGAGCCCCACGTCGCTGTTCACGGGCAGCGCCACCGTGGAGGCGGCCCACGCTGCAAGAGCGAGCGAGGCGGCACCTGCCACGGCACACCAGACGTCGCGGGGCTTCCAGCGCGCCTGGGGGCGGATGGTCTCCTTGAGCGTGCTGGTCATGATGCCTCCTTTTTGGTGCGGCGGAGAATAGCTATAAGCCGGAGTCCGATGATGACGGCCCCGAGGGACAGCACCACCAGCCACGCAAGGGCCATGGCGCTGGAGCCATTGCCGGCGGCCAAGAGCGCTGAGACACAGAGGGCAGCTCCGAGGGTCACCCCGACCGCAATCGATTCTGTGTAGCGGCCGAGGACCCGGCAAACCGAGTTGTAGGCCTGAAGCACTGCATATGCCACCACTCCGGCGGCCAACAACCGCAGGGTGTTGGTGGAGGTATTGGCGTACCTGTCGCCGAGCAGATGGAGCAGCGGGTGGGCGAGGACGATGAGGACCATGGCAGCGAGGCCGCCGAAAACGAGGGACCAACGGAAACTCGCCCAGGTAGTTGCCGCCAGGCGGCCCGGTTCACGGACACCCTCGGAGAATTGGACGATGCCTATCAGCATGGGTGCGGTGTAGGCAGCCCAGGCCATCATCCATGCGGGGTACCAGTAAGCCGCCACCTCCGGTGACACCATGTGCGCAAGAAGGAGTGGCAGGACCAGTCCGGGGGCGCGTTCGGTGAGGGTGAGGAGTTGGTTTGGAATTCCCATCTTCAGCAATAGGCGTCCGCGCGCAGGGTGCAGGGACGGTCGGGGCCGGTAGCCGACCAGTTTCCTCAATTGGATACCGCCGGTCATGCATGTGACGGCCGAGCCGAGGGTCCAGCAGGCCATCAGCACATCGGCCGAAGCGCCGTGCGCCTGCCACGCCACCAACGCTGTGGCCCCAAGCGAGACAACACCGCCCAGCGTGTACCTCAGTGTCGCGCTGCTGCCGCGTCCCAAGGCTACGAGCGCCTGGTCCAGGACGGTACACATCGTTCCTGTGACGGCGGCTATCACGAACGTCAGCCAAAAGAGGACCGACATCGAGGCCGTGTCCGGCGCGACGAACAGCTCCAGCACGAGGTAGCCCAAGGCCAGCACGGTCCCCGCCACGCCAACGATGCCGAATGCCGCGTCCAGCACGCGGGCGGGCGGCTCGCCCCGCCCCACGGAGACGATTACCGCGGACCCGGTGCCCAGTACCGCCAGTTGGGTGCAGATCATCACCGCCGAAACTGCAGCAGTGGTGAGCCCGACCTCACGGTCGAACGTCGCGTGCGCGGCTACGACCCAAAAGGCGAAACCCGTGCCCGTCTGGGCGGCTTTTGCCAGGACGAGTCCGAGCGAGCTGCGCAGGGGGGAGTGCCGGACGACGGGTGAGGCCTCCGTTGGAGCGAGCTCACGTTCAGCCGTCACGACCTAAACCCCTCGCCATACCCGCATAGTTGTACCAGCAGAAGGCGATGTAATAACGCAGCCATTTAGGCTGGCCGGCAGCGATGCTCAACGCGCTGCCGCGGACTGCCGCGGCAGCGGGCAGGAGTGCCAGCCGAGCACCGCCCCAGCCGTGCTTACGGACCATCCGTCCCAGTCCTGTGCCGTCCATGAGGAACTGGTCGAGTGCGAAGTCGAAGTCGTCTGCGGCGAACCTGTGTTCGACCATGACCCGCTGCGACACTCCCGTCTTCATCCCTGACTGCCGCATCCGCCAACGCAGTTCGATGTCCTCGCCGGACTTGAATGCGTCGTCGAAGCCAAGGCCCAGCATCAGGTCCCGGTCGACGAGCGTCGCGACGAGTCCGAACCAGTTGCGGCTGCGGCCGGTGCGATGGTGATGCGCCAGAGCCTGCCCCCAGTACCCTGGTCCGGCGACGCTCTCCAGGCCTGCCTGGAGGGCATCGTACCCGTCCTCCACGAACTCAATGAGAAGGTCCGCGACCCCCGTGGCGCCGAAGACCACGTCGGCATCCACGAGCAGTACCCAACGGGTGCTGCTGCTTTGGACACCGAGCGTGCGGGCCCAGGGCAGGCCGCGACCCTCGTCACTGAGGACCCGGGCGCCGGCCGCACGGGCAATTTCGACAGTGCGGTCGGTGGACAACCCATCCACCAGGATGATTTCGGCGACACCGGACTGACGCAGGGCTTCCAGGCAGCGCGGAAGCAGTTGCTCCGCGTTGCGGGCCGGAACGACCGCGGTGACGTCTGCTGTGCTGTAGCCCACGGTGTCCTCCTTCAGGCTTGTTCGTCGAGGATCGACGGCAGCAGCTCGTCCAGGTGCCGGACAATATCGTCCGAGGCCTGGTCTGCAGAATAGGCCGATGGGATTTGGAACAAGTGGCAGGGGCGTCCGTCAAGGGCTTTGCTCAGAACCAGCCCCTTGGCTGCGAAGTGTTCACGCCAGGGAACGACGGACGTGGCGGCCAGGCCGGTCACGACCCGCTGCGAGAAGCCGGCCATCTCGATGTGGAAGTTGCCGATCATGCGGTCGACCATCCAGTCGGTCGACTTCTCGACAACCCGGGAGCGTGCGCCCTCGTAGCGTTCGACGTAGATGGAGGCGGCAAGCGGCGCCGAGGTGGTCACTTTCCGCCCTGGGAACGCGGCCTCCGGGGTGACCATCCGGTGCTCCGGCGACCACCGGCGGGAGAAGTCCGCCAAGCGTGGATAGCGGATAACGAATGGATGCACCACGGTGGTGAGGCGTCCGATGCTCCCCGAGAACCGTGAAGGGACAAGCGGTTTGCGTGCTCCTTCGAACAGGTGCGGGTAGATTGCGCGGTGGTGCGGCTTGATGAACATGGGCTTCGCGTAACCGAGCAGCGTGGCATCCTCGGAGAGGAATGCCCAGTCGTCGCCCATGAACGACCACCCTTCACGCCGCATCAACTTGGCGGCAGTGCTCGTCTTGCCGGTCCCGCCGGCGGCCGGGAGAGCGATCGCGTGGCCTCGGTAGGCCATCGTTGCGGCGTGGATCATAGCCGCTCCCTTACCGATCATCGCGGCATCCAGAACCGGTACCACGGAAGTCAACAGCTCTCCCGGCCCGTGAACGCGCCACTGATCCGCATCCCGGACAACCTGGACCCGGTCAGCCTGGAAGCGCACGCTGTTGTCGGTGTACGCCAACTCGTGCTCGACCAAACCGGCATCCGGCATCGGTTCCGGCCGGTCATCGACGATAATGTCTGGCTGCCGTTCAGTGTCGGAAGCGAAACAGGCCAACATGCTCTGAAGCTGCCTTGCTGTGGGGGCCATCGCGTCGACGCTGATCGTGACGCGGCCGTGAATGTCGAAGTGCAGTGCCTTCGCCCGCCTGGTGCTCATAGTCCTCCCCTGTCTGATTGGTGTCGGCCGAATACAGCTCCGGCCCGGGCCAATCCACCCAGTGCCCGTAGACGGATTCGAAACCCCCGGCCGTGAAACTCCGCCGGCAGATTCGAGCGTAGGTGAGGGCGGCCAGGTAAACACCGGTAGTGAGTACTCGCCTTTTATACCGCCTCCTACGTGGGGAATGACGGGCTTTCGGCAGGGCTGGGGGTGGAGGGGCAGACCTGAGTGCCGCGTTAAGTACGTTGGGGGTTTATCGCGTTCAGCCCGTCAGGTAGAGGGGGTACCTTGGGCATAGACGCGAATCCAGTCCACCCGCATCTCGCCGGCGCCGTTGGGACTGCTGTCCGGAAACCAGTCCAGTTGCAGCGTCTGGTGCATTGAACCCGGAGGCTGGTGGGCGGGATCATTGTCCTCAAACCACTGCACCCCATCGATGTAGCCGACGATCCCGCGGGGAGACCAGTCAACGGCATAGTTGTGGAACTGCGTAACGTCCACGGGCTTGGATACAGACGTCTTTGAGTTCGAACAGCCATAGTGGTGGAAGAAACCGGCCCGGTTCCAGTCACCGCTCGTCTCCGCGTAATCGACCTCACCATCACAGGGCCAGTCACCACTGTCGGGCCACAGGATGGATACCAGGTGGTATTCATCGTCCCCGGAACCGGCTGCGCGGACCTCCCAGCGGCCGTACTGCTGGAGCCCGAACCTGGCGCTCATTCCGGCGGTTGTCCCGTCCGAGGTTCCGGTGATGACCATTTTGGAACCATCCACAATGACTTGACCGGGACTGCGGATGCCATTTCCTGCGTGCCCGTCACCGTCATACACGGACCACTTGGCGGCGTCCGGTGCGCCCGTATAGTCGAACTCGTCGCCGGCGATCGGCGTGCCCCAGTTCAGCTTTGCCGCGGCAGAGTCTGTCATCGGCTGGGCTGAAGTAGGCGAACAGCCGGACAAGAACAGGGCCGCCATCCCGCAGGCCATCAAGGGTCGACGCATATGACAGATGATAGGCCGGGTTTTCCACATAGCCCATGAATGGACTGCCCGGGCTGCACCACGCCACTAGCCTTGAGTCAAGCGCGAATCGCCTATCGGGTCCAAATGCACTAGGATATTGAAGTCTGTGCTGCGTCCTGCCTCCGTTCCGGGGCAAGGGCATTGCATGGCATCGCAAATGAACCTCCTGTTACGGAAATGCCGTAACCGCTTAGCCCAAAGGAGGTGGGTTCACATATGCGTCCTTACGAATTGATGGTAATCATCGACCCCGAGGTCGAAGAGCGTACCGTTGAGCCGTCGCTTCAGAAGTTCCTGAACGTCATCACCAACGATGGTGGAACCATCGAAAAGGTTGACATCTGGGGCCGTCGCCGTCTGGCTTACGACATCAAGAAGAAGTCCGAAGGTATCTACGCCGTGGTGAACTTCACCGCCAAGCCGGAAACCGCCAAGGAACTTGATCGCCAGCTGTCTCTTAACGAGACCATCATGCGCACCAAGATCACCCGCCCCGAAGAGCAGAAGGTTGTTGCTGAGTAATTCAGCACCCCTCTTCATTCTTTACCCCGCAGGACACGAACTCTTCACCCAGGATCGAACAAGGAGGCAGTAGATGGCAGGCGAGACCACCATTACGGTCATCGGTAACCTCACCAATGACCCGGAATTGCGGTTCACACCGTCCGGTTCGGCAGTAGCGAACTTCACCATCGCTTCCACCCCCCGCACCTTTGATCGCCAGTCAAACGAGTGGAAGGACGGGGAGACCCTGTTCCTCCGCGCCGCTGTCTGGCGTGAAGCAGCCGAAAACGTTGCCGAGTCCCTGACCAAGGGTATGCGCGTCATCGTTACCGGCCGCCTGAAGAGCCGTTCCTACGAAACCAAAGAAGGCGAAAAGCGCACCGTTATCGAGCTTGAGGTCGACGAAATCGGCCCCAGCCTGCGCTACGCCAACGCCAAGGTCAACCGCACCCAGCGCTCCGGCGGACAGGGCGGCGGCGGCTTCGGCGGCGGCAACAGCGGCGGTGGCTTCGGCGGCGGCAACTCTGGTGGAAACCAGGGCGGCAACGCCGGTGGAGGCTGGGGCGGCGGCAACCAGCAGGCTGCACAGGACGATCCCTGGGCTACGCCCGGCGTGTCCAACGCAGGCGGCTGGGGCAATGGCCCCGATTCCGAACCTCCCTTCTAAAACCCAAACAACGGCCCGGCGCGGTGCTGCCGGGGTGCCGAAAGGCACCCAAGGTGCTGCCGCCGTCGGACCACCACCATCCCGTGGATCAATATCCACGGGCTCCCTAGAATAGGAGCTCCACGATGGCTAAGGCTGAACTCCGTAAGCCCAAACCAAAGTCCAACCCCTTGAAGGCCGCTGACATCACTGTCATCGACTACAAGGACGTAGCATTGCTGCGCAAGTTCATCTCCGACCGCGGAAAGATCCGCGCCCGTCGCGTCACTGGCGTTACGGTGCAGGAACAGCGCAAGATCGCCCAGGCAATCAAGAACGCCCGCGAAGTTGCTCTGCTGCCTTACTCCGGCGCTGGCCGCGGCTAAGGAAGGGATTAACTAACATGGCAAAGCTCATTCTGACCCACGAAGTAACCGGTCTCGGTGCTGCTGGCGATGTTGTCGAGGTCAAGGACGGTTACGCACGTAACTACCTGCTCCCCCGCAACTTCGCCCTGACCTGGTCGAAGGGTGGCGAGAAGCAGGTTGAGTCCATCAAGGCTGCCCGCGCTGCCCGCGAGCACGCTTCCCTGGAAGATGCTCAGAAGCAGGCCGCTGCACTGTCCGCCAAGCCGGTCAAGCTGGTCGTGAAGGCCGGCGAGTCCGGCCGTCTGTTCGGCACCGTCAAGCAGGGCGACGTTGCCGACGCTGTTGAGGCCGCCGGCCTTGGCAAGATCGACAAGCGCAAGGTTGAACTGCCCGCCCACATCAAGTCGGTTGGTTCCTACCAGGCCAACGTCCGCCTCCACGCTGACGTTGCTGCCGTGATCGAACTCGACGTGGTTGCAGGTAAGTAATCCTCAACTGCATCAGGAGACCCCCGTTGCCGGATTCCGGCGGCGGGGGTCTTTCGTTGTCCGGTGGTAGCCTGCTCCGGTGAACCCAACACCGCGCAGCCGCCCCTTCCACCAAGTGGATGTTTTCGCCAGCCAGGCCTACCGCGGGAACCCGCTCGCCGTCGTGCTTGATGCCCAGGGACTGGATACGGCAACGATGCAGCACTTCGCCAACTGGACCAACCTCTCCGAAACCACATTTCTCCTGCCCCCTGAGGATCCCCGCGCCGATTACCGGGTCCGAATCTTCACCGGCATCGAGGAGTTTCCGTTCGCAGGCCATCCCACGCTGGGCTCGGCCCATGCCTGGCTGCAGGCCGGGGGAGTGCCCCAGTCTGACGGCCAGGTGGTGCAGGAGTGCGCTGCGGGGCTGGTCCGCGTAAAGCGCGACGGCGGGATGCTGGCTTTCGCCGCACCGCCCCTGACGCGCTTCGGCCCGGTGGATCCGGCTGTGCGCCGGCAACTGGCCGCGGCGCTTCGGTTGCCTGCTTCCGACATTGTTGATGCGTCCTGGCTGGTGAACGGCCCTGAATGGATCGGTGTCCTGCTGGAATCGGCTGCGCAGGTGCTGGCTCTCCAACCGGACCAGGAGGCGATGGGTGACCTGAAGATCGGCGTCATCGGACCCCACGCGCCGGGTGCTGGCTCGGACTTCGAGGTTCGCACGTTCCTGCCCGGCGATGCTATGGCGGAAGATCCGGTCACTGGCAGCTTCAACGCCGGCGCCGCCCAGTGGCTCATTGGAAGCGGCAGGGCGCCGGGGGAGTACGTGGCCTCGCAGGGAATTGTCCTGGGCCGGGACGGGCGCATCCACGTCAGTGCCGATGGCGGGGACATCTGGGTTGGCGGTCACTCCACGACCTGCATCCAGGGAACCGTCCTGCTCTGATCCAGCAGCCTGGAGCCGGGTGTGGGAATACTTCCGGACCGGCAGCAGTTCAGAGGTATAGATGCAAATGCATGTATGCCGATGAACCGAGCACCAGGAGAATGCCATGGAAAGCCGCCGTATCACCGTCCTATCCGCAGGGCTGGGCGTACCCTCATCCAGCCGCCTGCTGGCCGACCAGCTCTCGGCAGCGGCCGAGCAGCAGCTCAGGGCAAGCGGCTACGAGGTGACCGTGGACGTCGTCGAACTCCGGGACCTGGCCGTGGATATCGCCAACAACTTCGTCACCGGATATGCCGGACCACGGCTGGCGGAGGTCATAGCCGGCGTAGACGCCTCGGACGGCATTATTGCCGTGACTCCGGTCTTCAGCGCCTCGTACAGCGGGCTCTTCAAATCCTTCATCGACGTCCTGGACCCCAAGTCACTGGATGGGAAGGCGGTCCTGCTCGGTGCCACCGGTGGCACGGACCGGCACCAGATGGTCCTGGACTACGCGCTGCGGCCGCTGTTCAGCTACCTGCGCACCCGTATCGCTGCAACCGGTGTCTTCGCTGGACCCCAGGACTGGGGAACCGCCGAAGAAGGCGGGACGTCACTTGCTGACCGCATCGAGCGCGCTGCCGGCGAGCTCACCCGGCTGCTTGAGGGGCCACAACCGGGCCGGAAGTCGGCCCCGCTGGAGTCCCTTCCGTTCGAGCAGCTGCTGGCAGGCATATCCGGGAACCGCTGACAGGCGGACGACGCCGTGTCCAGGCCGGCGCCCTGGCGGCGGTGCGGGCGGCATGGAGGTGCTGCCAGACCCTGTGGCTTCGGGGGTTAGGGGCTCGCGGCCGCGGGGTTTAGGGGGCGGTCTGGGATTGTTTTTGATGCCTCCACCGCCAACACTGAGCAATCTGGGGGTTGACTGATAATTCAACACCGGGGAGTGAAGTTGATGGACCATTCAACATCCAAAATGGATGTGCATGATCGGGGTCCCAGGAGTACCTGGCCTTTTTTTAGATGGGGGCCTGCCTGCCCTGAGGGCCCCCGGATGCGTCGGTCGCGCCTGGGGTTTCCCGCACTGCTGACGGCGCTGCTGGTTGTGCTTGCCGGGCTGGTGGCGCCCGTGGCCGCCTCCGCGGCTACCGGTGACGTGGGAACGGAAGGCCCGTCGCACTCAGGGACGGGGACGCCGACTGGTACCAAGCGGCAAACGAATTCATTGTGGTTCAACGACGGGATCTGGTGGGGGAACCTGTGGGACGCGGGCAGTTCCAGTTTCCGCATTTTCCGGTTCAATGCCTCGACAAAGTCGTGGACGAGCACGGGTGTAGTGACGGAGTCCCGGGCGAATACCCATCATGACGTGCTGTGGGACGGGAAGACCTTGTATGTCGCGAGCTTCCGATTCGTCAACGACGGCCTGCCGGCCGAACCGAACTTCCCCACCACCATGCGGCGGTACAGCTACAACTCGAGCACCAAGACGTACACAAGCCTGGGATCGAGCCAGATCAACAACCAAAAGATCGAGACCATCTCCATAGATAAGGAGCCGTCAGGCCGCGTCTGGGCCACGTGGCAGCAGGGGAACCGGATTTACATGAACGTCACTGGCACGGATGGCGCCACATGGGGAACCCCGTTCGCCCATCCGGCGTCGTTGAGTAATGTGTCTGTGGACGATAACTCGGCGGTAATCGCCTATGGCGGTAACAAGATCGGCGTGATGTGGAGCAGGCAGGTGGGGGACTCCACTGACGGCATGTACTGGAGCTACCATGTGGACGGAGCGTCCAAAACCACCTGGTCCACTCCAGTTGCGGCGGTGAAGGGGCAGCGGAGCGGTGACGACCACATGAACCTGAAGTGGCTGGATGCTTCGTCGGATAAGGTTTTTGCTGCAATCAAAACCTCGTACACGTCGCCATCCCAGCCGCTGATCCAGCTGCTGTCCTTGAACACATCGACTTCGACCTGGTCTGCGAGCACGATCGCAACCGTGGCTGAGTGCCCAAACCGGGTGATCGTCATGATCGACGAGGCCGCGCAAAAGGTGCGTACCTTCGCGACCTATCCGAAGCCGGGCGGCACGACGAACGCGGGTGTCTGCACCAGTTCGGGGGGTGCGATCTACGAGAAATCCACACCGCTGAACGACATTAAATTCACCACGACGAAGACGGCCCGGATCGTGGACGCCGACCAGTATGTCCACAACGTGACGTCGACGAAGCAAAATGTCAACAGCTCGGCGCGGGGCACGGCCAACAGCGGTCTACTGGTGCTCGCTGATGTGAACACCACAAACCGGTACTGGTCCTATTACGATTCCACGGGCGGTGCCGGGTAGGGCAGCGCCCCCCCAGCCCGTCTTTGCCCTGACCCAGGTTACGGCAGGAACAGGACAGGTACGGCCGGGACTTGCATCCGCAAGGATGGTCCCGGCCGTACCTCATGTTTACCGGACACGCTCAGGGCCAAGTGCCGGATATCAATCGTCCAGCAGCTCGATGAACTCCCGCGCCTGCTTCAGGGTAATGTCCGAGTGCCTCGTCAATGCATTGGCCGCGGCTTCCGTGTCCCCACTGCGCGCCAGCGTACGGATCCTGCCGTAGATTTCGTCGTTGAGCATGTTGCTGCTGACTTCCCGGGTCACATCGCCCTTGCTAGCGATCGCCCGGTAGCGGTAAGGGAAACGCTGCGGTTCGTCGTCGTCATCATCAGGGGCCGCCGGGTCGGCCGCCGGAGTCCGGTAGGGCTGGGGGTGGGCCGCCAGCGCACCCACTGCATCACGGGACGCCCGCAGACCTTCTCCCGAAACCTCGTAGTACAGCTTGATCGCAGCCATTGCCTGCCCCTGGGCAATCAAGGCATAAAGCCTGCGATGTTCCTCTTCCGAAAGCTTGGCGGCGGCCGTCCGAGCCAATTCCGCGGGAGTGGGGGCGGGCCGGGCCGGTTCGGCGATGCGGGCTGCCTTCCGCCTGCCGATGGCGCGGATGGCCAGTGTTACTCCGGCTACCACTGCGAGGAGGATAAGGGCCGGGGCCACAAGGGGTTCCATGTCTAACGCCGTTCTATATTCTTCCTGGCAGCAGCCAGGTCCGATGATGCCTGGGCGTTCTGGCTGGGTCTGGTGCTCCGCTCGAGCTGGGCGCGTGCGGCCGTGGCCGCCTCAACCTGGGCTGCGTAGTGCCGGGCGGAGCGCTCGGCGAGTTCCCGCTGGTACTTTTCGGCCTCCGACGTCCCCGCATCGCGCGGCCGCAGGGCAGTGGCAATGCCCCACATGACCGCCACCAAGACTATCGCCGGCAACAGCACCAGCAGTAGATCGCCCATACATAGAGCCTAATCCAGATCGCGGTTATCCACAGCAATATTCACTGCTTCGCATACAGTGCTGACGGGCGCCGGTCAGACGTCCCGCCAGGAATATGAGGAGCGCCACTTCCTTGTCCAGACCTTCCCTGCTGCGCCGTCAGCCTGCTTCCTGCCGGTACTCTCCCCCAGGACCTGTGGATGAAATTCCTCGGAAGAAATATTTACTCCACATGCTTGTCGGAGTGTTTCCGCAGGTCACAGGCGGTATAGCCCTCAAAAAAATTTGATATCCACAGACTTCCCCACAGACTGTGCACAAGGTATGCCCCGTACTGCACAGGTTATCCACAGCAGGTGCGGCATGCTGGCTTTGCGGCTGGGGCCACGGCAGTTAGCGTAGCGGGGTACCTGTTCTCCACGACCCAAACAGAGCGTGCCTGCTGGGGTTTGGAGCCCGGTGAACCGCCTCCCATGTGTCTCTGTGGAAAAGCTGTGGACAGTGGGGATAACTCCGGTTGGAGCCGGCGCGTGGATTTCACTGGAGCTTCAATGTCAGGGCCTGCGGGTAGACCTGGACAGGTGGCGGAGCCGGTTATCGGCTGCCGCGAACAGGATGGATCGCCGGGCCGGCAGGCCCGGCACAAATGGAGGACGGCAGCTTTGTCAATCGCGCATCTGGACCCTGTCGAGACAACCCGTGGATCGGACGCAAGCCGGAAGCCTCCCCAGGACATCGCGGCCGAACAGTCGGTTCTGGGCGGCATGATGCTGTCCAAGGACGCCATCGCGGACGTGGTTGAGATTCTCCGCGGACAGGACTTCTACCGGCCGGCGCACGAGACCATCTATGAGGCCATCATCGACCTCTACGGCCGCGGTGAGCCCGCGGATGCCGTCACCGTGTCCGATGAGCTGACCAAGCGCGCGGAGATCAACAGGATCGGCGGCCCTGCCTACCTGCACGAACTGATCCAGACCGTGCCCACCGCAGCCAACGCCGGCTACTACGCCGAGATCGTGGCGGAACGGGCGGTACTTCGCCGGCTGGTGAATGCCGGAACCAAGATCGTCCAGCTGGGCTATGGCTCGGACGGCGAGGTGGAGGACCTGGTCAACCAGGCGCAGGCGGAGGTTTACGCCGTCGCGGAGCGCCGCACCGCGGAGGACTACGTGGTGCTGAAGGACGTCATGGAGTCCACCGTGGACGAAATCGAGGCGTCCGGCCACCGCGGAGAGGGCATGACGGGTGTCCCCACCGGGTTCTACGAACTCGACGAGCTCACCCACGGGCTCCACCCGGGCCAGATGATCGTCATCGCGGCCCGCCCCGCCGTTGGTAAGTCGACGTTCGCCCTGGACTTCGCCCGCTCTGCCGCCATTAAGAACAACCTCTCCACAGTCATGTTCTCCCTGGAAATGGGCCGCAACGAGATCGCCATGCGCCTGCTGTCCGCCGAAGCCACCATTGGCCTCCAGGACCTGCGCAAGGGAACCATCAAGGACGAACAGTGGTCCAAGATCGCCACCACCATGGGCCGGATGAATGATGCCCCATTGTTCATCGACGACAGCCCCAACATGTCACTGATGGAAATCCGCGCCAAGTGCCGCCGCCTGAAGCAGCAGCACGATCTTAAGCTGGTCATCCTGGACTACCTGCAGCTCATGAGCTCCGGAAAGAAAGTGGAGTCCCGCCAGCAGGAAGTCTCCGAATTTTCGCGTGCCCTCAAGCTGCTGGCCAAGGAACTCCAGGTCCCCGTGATTGCCCTGTCACAGCTGAACCGTGGATCGGAACAGCGGCAGGACAAGCGGCCCATGGTGTCCGACCTCCGCGAGTCCGGCTCCATCGAGCAGGACGCCGACATGGTCATCCTGCTTCACCGCGAGGACGTCTATGACAAGGAATCACCCCGTGCCGGGGAAGCGGACATCCTGGTGGCCAAGCACCGTAACGGTCCCACCAAGGACATTGTGGTGGCCTTCCAGGGCCACTACTCCCGCTTCGCCAACATGGCCGGTGACACCGGGGGCGGCGGCTTCTAGGTCAGCCCTGCGTGAGCAGGTGGTTCGGCAGGCGGTTGCCCGGCGCGGTACCCCGGATCTCCAGGAGTTCGCGCGCATGGGCGTGAAGCCGCTTGTCCTCCTCGGTGACCGGCACCCAGGCCGGGACAGGTACTGAGTTGCCCTCGTCGTCCCGCGCCACCATCACGGTAAGGCAGTACGTGGTGAGGGCCAGTTCACGGCCTTTCGGGTCGCCCGAACGGACGTGGACGGCGATGTGCATACCCTTGGTCCCGGTGTAAACCAGCCGGGCCTCCACCTCCACCACGTGGCCAATGAGCAGCGGGCGGTAGAAGCGCACACCACCGGAGAAGACCGCCACGGTATCCATGCCGCAGTAGCGTGACGCGCACACATACGCGGCCTCATCAATCCACTTCATGACAATGCCGCCGTGGACCTTGCCGCCCCAGTTGACGTCCGTTGGAGCGGCCATGAACCTCAGCGTCACCCGTTCGGCGGTACCGGCGCCGGTATATTCCTGCCGGTTCATGGCTTCCACGATCTGTTCCCGGACCTTGATCCTGGCCAGCGCGTGGTTCCGCTGCTCGATCTCAGCAGGAGTGCCCGGTTCGAACTGCTGGACCGGGATGGGCTTGCCGTCCTCGCCGACGGCCACGAAAATCACCATGCACTGGCTGCGCATGGTGGCAGGGCCGCCTTTCGGGTCTCCCGACGAAACCACGGTGTGGATGTGCATTGAGGACCGGCCGGTGTAGACGATGGTTGCTTCCACCTCCACCATGTCGCCACTGTTCACGGGATTGGCGAAGTGGATGTTTCCCACATAGGCGGTAACGCAGTAGGACTTGGCCCAGCCCACCGCCGCGGCATAGGCGGCCTTGTCCACCCATTCAAGCACCGTGCCCGCATCTACCGAGCCGCTGTGCCCGACGTCGGTGGGGGCGGCGAGGAATCGGAGGGTCACGGAGTTGGGGCGGCCGGTCTCAGTCATGCTGCGATCTTACTGAGGCCCCCGGTTACCGGCGGGTCGGGCCTGAAACAAACTGCCCCGCCCGCCAGGCGGCGGACGGGGCAGTTGTGGTTCGTTACCCTAACGGCGGGTGTAAACGATATCCGGTTGGGCCGGCAACTCCATGCCCACCCCGATATAGAAGCCCGGGTGCGGCGGCTGGTTGTAGGCCACGTTTTCGCGGGCCACCGACTGCCGGTACACCGGATCGTGCATCAGGGTCCGGAGGCGGGTGTCCGTGGCGGCGTCCGTGGTGTAGATCCGGAGTTCTGTGCTGTCCGCGGAGGGCCAGGCAATCTCCTCCCGCCAATCCCCAAGGAGATCGGCCTGGATGGCAGGCGTTCCCTTGGTGCCGTTGTTGGATTTGGCGCCGGTGGCCGTAAGCAGCCGGTCACTGGACTGGGTTTCCCAGTTCCACTTGGCGATGCTGGGTGTTCCGCTGTTGGCTGCTGCGTCCCAGTCGTGGTCGACGATTTCGCGCAGCAGGTCACCGTCCCACCAGGCCAGGAAGTTGGCCGCCGGAATCTTTTCCGAAATCAGCTCACCCTTGACGGAGCGGAGCTGCCCCGTGGGGGAATTCCAGGCAGCGTCGCCGCCGATGGCCCAGCCTTCGGCGCCGGGGAAGCGGGGATCGATGTCATCCATCGCTCCGCGGCCGGTGTCCTTGACGGCGGGAATGCTCCAGAGCACCTCGCCGGTCCTCGAATCCCGGAAGGTGGCTCCGAGGTTCCCGCTTGCACCCATTTCCTCGTGCACCGCGAAGGTCTCCAGCCCCGGCCTTGATGGATCGAAGTCGCTCGTGTGGATGGCGTCGCCGTGGCCCAGGCCCGTGCTGTAAAGGGGCTTGCCGTTGTCGTCGATGGTCATGGAACCAAAGACGAATTCGTCCTTGCCGTCAGCATCCACGTCGAGGACGGACATGTTGTGATTGCCCTGGCCACGGTACTGGGTACCGGCGACATCCGAATCGAACGTCCAGCGCTTGCTGATCTTGCCACCCACCAGGTCGTAGGTAGCCAGCACCGCCCGGGTGTAGTAGCCGCGGCTGAACATCATGGACGGGTGCTCGCCATCGAGGTATGCAACGGCCGCGAGGAACCGGTCCACCCGGTTCCCGTAGGTGTCACCCCATGCACCGACGTCTCCGCGCGGAGGATCGTAGGCCACGGTGTCCATGATGGTACCGGTGGCTCCGTGGAATACGGTGAGGAACTCGGGTCCGCTGAGGACGTAGCCACTGCTGTTGCGGTAGTCAGCGCCGGCGTTTCCGATCACCGTTCCGGCCGCGTCCCGGGTGCCGTCGGCCGTCTTCATGGCCACCTCGGCCTTGCCGTCGCCGTCGAAGTCGTAGGCGAGCAGCTGCGTGTAGTGGGCGCCCGCGCGGATGTTCGGGCCCATGTTGATGCGCCAGAGCTTGGTGCCGTCCATCTTGTAGGCATCTACGTACACGGTTCCGGTGTAACCGGACTGTGAGTTGTCCTTGGAATTGGACGGGGACCACATCTGGAGTATCTCGTATGCCCCGTCGCCGTCCAGGTCCGCCACGCTGGCGTCCCCCGCGGAGTAGGTGTACGGCTGCCCGTCCTTGGTGTAGTCGTCGGCCGGCTTATCGAGTGGAACGGCCAGGTAGTTCCGGGACATCGGCTGGAACTCGGCGGTCAACTGGTCCCCGCCGTTGCCCACGGCTTTGATGACGTACTTGGAGGAGGCTGTTCCTGCCGTGTCCAGGAACGTGGTGCTGTTCCTGATTGGCTCGTCGGTGAGCTGGACGCCGTCCCGGATGACGTGGAAGCCCACCTGCTCCGGGTCCAGGCCCAGCATGCGCCAGCCCAGCCGTACCCCGTCGTTGGTGAGCAGGGCTACCGGTGCACGGTCCAGGTTCTCCATTTGGCGGTTCACCACGGTGACCTTCTCCGTGCCCGCGACGGGGGAGGGCGCCGACTCGCCGCCCTTATTCACCGCCGTGACCCGGTAGTAGTAGCGAATGGTGGTCAGGACGGTGAAGTCCGTGAAATTCACCTCGGTGGCGCGGCCTGCGTAGTCAAAGGGGCCGTCCGGGGAAGTGGAGCGGTACACCTGGTAGGCAGCCGCATCCTTGACTCTTTGCCATTTCAGGGTGACGCTCGTCTTTTCCACGGCTTTGACGTCAACCTTGCCCGGGGCTGCGGGTGGCGGGGTGGCAGGATCCACCAGGGCGGCTTCCAGCGTGTTGGAGGGAACCGATTCCAGGCCGGTGCCGTCGACGGCGGTAACGAAGTACTTGTATTTCAGCCCCGCGAATGCGGTGGTGTCCTGATACGTTGCGCCCTTCACGTCGGAGGCGATGAGCTGGGGTTCGGCCTCAAAGGATGCCTGCCGGAAGACCTTGTAGGAAGCCGCGTCAGGCACCGCGTCCCATGCCAGGTCCACGGCCGGCGGTTCAGCTGCCGCATTGACAGCGGTGGTGTGCAGGTTGGTGGGCCCTACGAGCAGCGGGGTCACCTCCAGCCCGTTCAACCGCTGGCCCGAGCCGCTGATGGTGAGGTTCAGCTGGCCGTCAGTGACCAGGACCTGGTTGATGATCTTCGTTGCGGAGGAAGATTTGCTGGAGGTCACCTGTCCGAACGGGGTGCCTTCGGCGGCCACGTCTGTCCTGGTGGAGCCGATCCAGTCGCTGTGGTAGGTCTTGAGCGCGTAGGTGCCGTTGGGCACGTCAAGCTGGAATTCGAAGCTGGACCCGCTGAGCACGAAGTCGCGCAGGAGGTTGCTGGTCACGGCGCCCCGGTCCCGGTCGCTGAGGCCGGAGACATCCTTGAAGCCGAATCCACGGCCGGGCGTGTAGGGCATGGTCCGGTTGACCTCGGTGTAGCCTGGCTCCACGGGCGCTCCGGCCGGGCCGAAGTCGAACTTGTACTTGGCCAGCTTTGTGGTCACTGCCAGCGGAGCGCTGGGCTCGGAGAGGCCTTTGCCGTTCATGGCGGCCACACGGATGCTGTAGGCCGTGCCCTCCGTAAGGCCTGCGAGGTTGGCGGTGGCCACCGTCGCCGTGGTGGTGAGTCTGTATTCGCTGTCCGGCTCGGTGGCGAGCTTCCGGTACACCTTGTAGATGTCTGCGCCCTCAACCGGCTGCCACTTGAGGAGCGTCCCGGCGTTGGAGATGCTGCCTGCCACCAGGCCCTGCGGCTGTGCGGGAACGGACGACGGCGGCGCGATCTCCTTGGCACGCGCGGCCAGAGGAAGATTGAGCTGCTTTACCCCGTTGGCCACCAGTCGTGCGATCTGGATGGCGCCGTACTCCTGGAAGTGCGTGTCGTCCACGGTTCCGGTGGGCCGGTTGGGGTAGATGCCGGCGTCCACGTGAAGGAACACGGATTTTGTGTCCTCTGGTCCAATGGCGTCATAGTAGGCGCGGCTTGAGGCGGACAGGTCCACCAGGGCCACGCTCTCTTCCGCTGCCAGTTCCTGCATCTTGGCGACGTACTCCGGAAAGCTGACATTGAACTTGCCCGTGGCCTCGTCGTAATCACGCCGGCCGACAGGGGTGACGAGGATGGGAACGGCGCCGCGCTGGCGTGCCCCGTGGACGTAGGTCCGCAGGTATTCCTTGTAGTCGGCGGGGGACGCGTAGCGGTCGTCCACGCCGATGGTGGCGTCGTTGTGGCCGAACTGCACCATCAGGTAGTCCCCGGGGTTGATGACGCGAAGGATCTCGTCCAGCCTGCCCTGGCTGATGAAGTTCTTGGAGCTCCGGCCACCAATGGCGTGGTTCCGGAACGTCACCGAGCTGTCGAAGTACCGGTCAATCATCTGTCCCCAGCCCGCCTGCGGAACGTACCCGGCGTCGTAAGTCTGGACAGTGGAATCTCCGGCAAGGTAGACGCCCGGGTCAGTGGTGGCCGTGCGGGGGGCCCGTGCAGCGATGACCAGCGAGTTGATCTTGGCGGCGGTGCCGCTGAAATCAAGGTTCAGCTGTCCGTCCACCAAAGAGATGGGGAATTCCATCTCCAGGTATTGGCCCGCCGGCTTGTCCGTGGCCTGGACTTTGGCCATCTTCTCGGCGGTAATGGCGATGTTGGTCGCTTCCGTTGCGTCGCCGGCAATGAGCTTGACCGTGTAGTCGCCGTTGGGCAGGTCAACCAGGAAGGTGCTGCCCTGGGCCTGGACGAAGTCGGACCGGAGGGCATCCCCCGTGCCGCGGTCAGCCCCGGAGGTGACGGTGGTGTCGGTAAAGCCGAATTTGGCTGCCGCCGAATACTGCGTGCCCGCACCGACGGCCGTGTAGCCATCGGCGGTTGCGCCTGGTCCAAAGTCGAACTTGAATCCGCTTCCCACGGGGGGCAGCGCAGTCTCCGCGTGGACGGCGGGAAGGCCTGTGAAGGCCATGGCGGCGGCGGCGGCTGCCGCCGTCAGCGCACGCACGGTGTAGGCGGTGCGGCGCCTACGGAAGGGCGGCCCTTCCGGGGGCCGGGGGATCGCTTGCGGGGGTTTGTTCACTGACATCTCCTTCGATGAGCGGCAAAGCGGTTCCCAGGAGCGGTATTGGAACGATTCAAAAGCACGTCGGCATTCCGTGTGGATCAGGGCGCGGCGAATGACGTTCCGGGAAATACCCGTTGTGGATAACTGAGACCTGGGTGCGGGTGATGCAGCTCTCACTGCAACAGTTTCTGGTCTACCAGCCCCCACGCCGCCTTGGCAAGCGTTTTCCCAACTTTCCGAAGCAGGGCAGGACGTTGTGCTGTCGAGGATGGGCCGGAAAGCCGGCCGGCCGTGGGAACCGGCCTTTAACGCGCGACGGCGGCCGGGCACCCTGGGTGTCCAGCCGCCGCCGGGAGGTTGGGGCAGGTGTTCCTAGGCCAGCACGGCCAGCCGGGAGTTGCCGCCGAAGAGGGCACGGTCCAGGGAAAGCCGGCCGGCTCCGGTAAGTGCCAGTGCGAATGCCGCCGCGGCCAGGAGCAGGACGAGTTCGTAGCCGCCGTTTGCGGCAAAGATGCCGGCGGGAGCGTGCACCAGGAAGAGGGCACCCAGCATATCCAGGGCAAGGAGGGCGGCCACCACGCGGGTGAGGATCCCCAGGACCAGGGCAACGCCGCCCGCCAGTTCCAGCACGGCGATGGCGGGTGCCATGACCTCGGCTGCCGGAACGCCCATTTTGGCGAAGGATGCCTGGGTGCCGGCGATGGTCCATTCGTTGAACTTCTGCCACCCGTGGGCTGCGAAGAGGAAGCCAAGGATGATGCGCAGGGCGGCGAGGGCGGTGGTGGTGAGTCGTGACTGGTTCATGGGTACCACTCTTCCGGACGATTGGTTGAACAGTCAACTAAATGTGACGTACTGTGTGCTTTCTCATGCCGGGCTCTTCTTGTCGGCGGTCACGGTTAAGCTGGCAGCGTGCCCCAACAACCCGCTCCTTCCGCCGTGACCGGCACCCAGGGCCATGCCCGGGAGATCCTCCGCCTTGCAGTCCCGGCTTTCGGCGCGCTCGTGGCCGAACCCCTCTTCCTGCTGGCGGACTCCGCCATCGTCGGGCATCTCGGTGTCGCGCAGCTGGCGGGTGTGGGGCTGGCATCGGCGGTGCTGCAGACCGCCGTCGGACTCATGGTCTTCCTTGCCTATTCGACGACGCCCGCCGTAGCCCGCGCCATTGGCGACGGGCAGTTGGGCAAGGCCCTCGCGGCAGGGCGCGACGGCGTCTGGCTGGCGTTGCTTCTCGGCGTGCTCCTTGCCGTGGCAGGCTTCGCGGCGGCTGGGCCGCTGATCGACCTGATGGGCGCCGCGGGAAGCGTCCGGACGTTTGCCATCGACTACTTTCGGTGGTCCATGCCCGGTCTGGTGGCAATGCTGTTGATCTTTGCCGGCACCGGCGTGCTCCGCGGACTGCAGGATACCCGCACACCGCTGGCAGTGGCCACGGCCGGATTCGGCGTCAACATTGTCCTGAACCTGTGGCTTGTGTACGGCCTGGGCATGTCCGTCGTCGGTTCCGCAGTGGGCACCAGCCTTGCCCAGTGGGCCATGGCGGCTGTCTATGTGGTGATGGTACGCCGCAGCGCCGTACGCCATGGCGTCAGCCTGCTTCCCAGCTGGAAGGGTGTCCGCAGCATGACGCGGGTTGGATCCTGGCTGATGCTCCGCACGCTCAGCCTGCGCGCCGCCATCCTGGCCACGGTGCTGGTGGTGACGGCCCAGGGCGAGGTCAACCTTGCCGCCCACCAGCTGGCCATGACCATCTTTTCCTTCCTGGCGTTCGCCCTGGATGCCCTGGCCATCGCGGCGCAGGCCCTCATTGGGAAGGAACTCGGCGCGTCCAACGCGGCCAAGGCCCGGCTGCTGACCCGAACGATGATCCGCTGGGGTGCCGGATTCGGTGTGGTGACGGGTCTGCTGCTCGCCGCGGCCGCCCCCTGGGCGGGGTTGCTGTTCACCGCGGATCCCCAGGTGCAGCAGGTGCTCACCATTGCCCTCTGGGTCCTGGCGGCCGGGCAGCCGATCGCCGGCTACGTGTTTGTCCTGGATGGTGTGCTGATCGGCGCGGGGGACGCACGGTACCTCGCCCTGGCGGGGCTGGTGAACCTTGCCGTCTACGTGCCGCTGCTGGCAGCGGTTGCGCTGTCACGTGCCACCGGCGCCTCCGGGCTTGGCTGGCTTTGGGTGGCCTTCGCGCTGGGGTACATGGCGGCGCGTGCCGTGACCCTCGGCCTGCGCGCCCGGTCGGACCGCTGGATGGTGCTGGGCGCCGTCTGACAGTTGAGTTCTGCCTGGGAATACGGCGGCCTGACAATCCCGGCGGGGCGGGCAGACCGGTTAGATCTTCCAGCTGCCGCCACTAAACTGGACCGGTGACGCAACCAACCACCCCCGCGGGCGCTGCTCCCGGAACCACCGCCCGTAACGACCTCTGGAAGCCCGTCCTGCTCCGTGCGGCCGCTGCCCTGGTGTTTGGCGCCGTAACGGTCTTCTGGACGTCACCGTCCGTGGAGGTCATGGGCTGGGCCGGGGGTCTCTATCTCCTGGCTGCCGGTGTGGTCGCCCTGCGGACCGTCCCCGCGGCCGGCTTCGCGCAGAATTCGGCTCCGGGCAAGCTGTTGTCGGCCGGCGGAGCGGTCCTGGCAGGTGCCGGCTTTGCCGTGCTCCTCCTGCACAGTGACCTGCTGTTCGGCGTGATCGCAGCCCTTGGCCTGGGCGTGGCCGGCATCCTCGAGCTTGCCTGCGGCCTGCAGCACAGGGGCCGCCATGTTCTTGCACGCGACTGGATTGCGTCCGGGATCATCGGGATCGGAACCGCACTGCTGTTGCCCTTCTTCATCAACCTCGGTGCCCATGCCCTGCTGGGCGTGGCGGGCGGAGGCGCCATTATTTCCGGTGTCCTGTGGGTACTTTCCGGCCTGACGCTGCGGCATGATGCCCATGCCGGCGCGGGGAAGCCGTAAACTAGGAGGAGCGCCCTTCTACTTTCTGTAGAAAATCCGGTGCGACACCGCAATTCATACACCAGGCCGGCCGTACGCCGCCTGCAGGGAGGAACCACTGTGGCTGACCAGCATCAAGGAAAACCGCGCAAGCTGCGGACCTCGGTGAAGGGGCCGCTGATGTTTTCGGCATTCTGGGCCGTCGTCGCCTTCGTTGCGGTGTTGATCTTCGCCTCCGGGGGAAGCGCCCGCGCACCCCGCTTTGACCTCGCCTTCACCGCCGCCGGCATCGCCTTCATCGCCACCCTCGTGATCGCCGCAATGCTGTCCATGAGCTACAAGGAGAACGCCGAACACCTGGGCAAGGGATCAGGGGTGAATCTGAGTTCGGCACCGAAAAGGGCATCCCAGGCAGGGCCAGGCCACGGCTTTGGTGCTTCCGGAAGCCAGAACCCGCCGGCATCCGGCGAGGACACTGACGGAACTCCCCAGCGCTAGCTGCGGCTGCAGGATGCCACTACGCAACCCGCACCAAGAGCGCTACCCCGCGGCGGCCTGCCGGGCCCGGTAGGCCGCAACATGCGCCCGGTTGGCACAGTTGCCGGTATCGCAGTACCGCTTGGAACGGTTGCGGCTCAGGTCCAGCACGGCGGCATCGCAGTCCTCTGATTCGCACACCCGCAGCCTGTCCATCTCCTTGCCGCGGATCACATCGGCCAGGGCCATGGCCGCCTCGGTGCTCATCCGGTCGGCAAGGGGTGCCTCGGGCGCCGTGGCATGAAGATGCCAGTCCCATCCATCGTGCTTCACCAGCTGCGGCAGCGCGTTCGCGTCCCGCAGCAACCGGTTGACCGTGTCCACGGCAGCGTCTTCATCCGCTGTCCACACTGCGGCCAGTTCCCGGCGCAACTGCCGCACGCTTTCCAGTTCCCCGGCGTCCCGGTTCCGGGAGCCGGAAAACTGCTCCGCAGCCAGAAAGCTGTCCAGGTCCGCAACGGAGGCCAACCCTTCCCTGCCGTTCGCGGCCGTGTTCACGAGGTTCACCACCGTCCGCAGCGCCACCTCAGTGTCAGGGGCGAAAACCATGTTGACTCCTTACAGCACCCAAGCGTAGTGTCATGAGCATTACCCCACTTTACTCCTGACAGGAGGCGCCGGTGCCTGCCGCCCAAAACCACAACCCCGCCCGGGAAGTGCCTATCAGGCATGCCGGCTTCCAGGCCTCCGGGCTCGGCATCGCACTGTTCTCCTCCGCCGTCTTTGGCTTGTCCGGATCCTTCGCCAAGTCGCTGCTGGAAACCGGCTGGACCCCCGGGGCGGCCGTAACCGCCCGACTGACTGCAGCTGCCCTGATCCTTGCCCTGCCCGCGGCATGGGCGCTTAAGGGCCGCTGGAACCAGTTGAAGGACAACTGGCTCACCATCGTGCTGTTCGGGCTCATTGGGGTGGCGGCATGCCAGTTGTTCTACTTCAACGCCGTGGCCCGGCTCTCCGTGGGCGTCGCGCTCCTGCTGGAGTACCTGGCCCCGGTGATCATCGTCCTGTGGCTCTGGGCCGCAAGCCGCCGTCGCCCACGCGTGCTGACGGCCGGCGGAACGCTGCTGTCCCTGGCCGGGCTGGTTCTGGTCCTGGACCTTACCGGAGCCGTGAAGGTTGACCTGGTGGGGGTCCTGTGGGGCATGGCGGCCGCGGTCTGCCTGGCCATCTACTTCTTCATTACCGCGAAGGAAAATGACACCCTGCCGCCCATCGTTCTGGCCTCCGGCGGCCTCATGGTGGGTGCCGCAGTCATGTGGCTCGCTGCCGCCACAGGCCTGCTGCCCATGGCCTTCAGCGCTGCGGACACCAGCCTGGGCCCATGGACCGTGCCGTGGTGGGTTTCGCTTGCCGGGCTGGTGGTGCTGGCCACCGTGCTGGCGTACGTTTCCGGCGTCATGGCGGCCCGGGCGCTCGGTTCCAAAGTGGCGTCCTTCGTGTCGCTCACCGAGGTGCTGTTCGCCGTGGTCTGGGCGTGGCTGCTGCTCGGGGAGCTTCCCGGTGCCATCCAACTCCTGGGCGGCATACTGATCGTCGGCGGAGTCGTCCTGGTCCGCCTCGACGAGCTGCGTTCGCCTGCCACCACTGATCCCCCGGGTGGCAAAAGGGGCACCCACATGTCGGCATCACCGCTGGATCACGCGAACGACGTAGAGCCCGTCCCGTAGGTTCGAAGGTCCGCCAAGCCAGGCGCCGCCGTCGGGCGCCAAAAAATGGGGCAGGGACACCATCCCGTGTCCCTGCCCCCGCCAATATGGCGATAAAGCCTAGTTCGATGCCTGGCTCTGCTGCTCGGCGTTGCGCTTGGCCTGCGTGCCGGCTTCCTTCAGTGCCTCGGCAACCTTGGTCAGCATGGCCGTGTGGGTGCCGGACCACTCGTTGCGGAACTTGGTGGCGTCCGGGCCTTCCCAGTTGGTGCTGCTCAGGACCTTGGTGAGAGTGGACTTCTGCGTCTCGATCTCGGACGCCCCTGCCTGAAGCTTGCTGCCGAGCTGGCGAAGCTGCTCAACGTCTGCACCCCAAATAGCCATCAGTGTCTCCTTGTTAGGTCGTGGATCCGAACCAGATCGGCATCCCCAGCGGCCCCCCGGCTCATCCGGAAGATCCATTGCCTAAAACCTATCCCGGCCCCCAAACAGTGTCGATGGGCAGCCCTGCCCATGCCGGGCTCCCCATGGACGCCGGGAGGAGACCCTGAAAAGGGGGTCGATCCCAGGCGTTGGAAGAGCCTAGCATGGCGTTATGTGCCGAAATATCCGAACCCTTCACAACTTCGAGCCGCACGCCACGTCCGAGGAGGTGCATGCGGCTGCACTGCAGTACGTCCGCAAGGTCAGCGGCAGCACCAAGCCGTCCAAGGCCAACCAGGAGGCCTTTGACGAGGCCGTGCACCAGATAGCCCACATCACGGAGCACCTGCTGGAATCCCTGGTGACACAGGCGGCGCCGAAGGACCGGGAGGCCGAAGCGGCCAAGGCCAGGGCGCGCCGCGGTCCGCTACGGCGCCGCCTGACCCCTCGCCCTGGCCCCGCGCCCAGTGCTTCAGCCCAGCGCTGCAGCCCGCTGCAGTTCAGCGCTGGGACTTCCCGAAGCTGCGCAGCCGCAGCGAGTTGGCCACCACCAGGACGGAGCTGGCGGCCATGGCCGCGCCGGCGATCATTGGGTTGAGCAGCCCCAGGGCCGCCACCGGAATCCCCACCGCGTTGTAGAAGAATGCCCAGAACAGGTTGGTCTTGATGGTGCCCAGGGTCTTCCGCGACAGTTCAATGGCCTGGGCCACCTGGGCGAGGTCATTGCCCATTACCGTCAGGTCCGCGGCTTCGATGGCCACGTCCGTCCCCGAGCCCATCGCGATTCCGAGGTCCGCCTGCGCCAGTGCGGCGGCATCGTTGACGCCGTCGCCGGCCATGGCCACCGTGGCACCCGCCGCCTGCAGCTTCCGCACTGCCTCGACCTTCCCTTCCGGCAGGATGCCGGCATGGACGTCATCCGGAGCGATGCCGACGGCGGCAGCCACGCGGGCGGCGACGGCGGCGTTGTCCCCAGTCAGCAGGATGGGCCGCAGGCCCAGCGCCTTCAGCCGGGCGACGGCGGCGGCGGACCCGTCCTTGACGGTGTCCCTGAGGCTGATGATTCCGGCCGGCGTGCCATCCACTGCGACGCAGATGGCGGTGACGCCGCCCTCCTCCGCAGCCGCCAGCTGCGCCCGCTGGCCGGCGTCCAGCGCAATTCCGTTCTGCTCCAGCCAGCCGCTCCGCCCAGCCATCACTTGCCTGCCCTCGACGGTTCCCGACACTCCACCGCCCGGGGCGGAATTGAACCCCTGAACTGGCGGCAAGTGACCTGGCAGCAAGTGAACTGGCGTTCCATGCACGGACGGCAAGGCGCCGCCGTCGTGCACTGCGTGGGCCGAACGTGCAGCGGAAACTGCTGCTGCCGCGATGGCGCGGGCCACCGGGTGCTCGCTGGCCGCCTCTACGGCTCCGGCGAGGCGGAGGATGTCCCCATCCTGGAAACCGGGGAACGCTTGCGTGGCATCCACTGACAGGACACCGGTGGTGACGGTCCCGGTCTTGTCCAGCAGGATGGTGTCCACGGTGCGGGTATCTTCCAGGACCTGGGGGCCCTTGATCAGGATGCCCAGCTGGGCACCGCGGCCGGTGCCTGTCAGCAGGCCAACCGGGGTGGCCAAGCCAAGCGCACACGGGCAGGCGATCACCAGCACCGCGACGGCGGCGGTGAAGGCCTGCCGCAGGTCGCTGCCGTCGGTTCCGGGGCCGGCGAAGAGGAGCCAGAGCACGAACGTCAGGGCGGCAATGGCCAGGACCACGGGGACGAAAACGGAGCTGATGCGGTCGGCGAGCCGGGCGATGGGCGCCTTGCCGGTCTGCGCCAGCGATACCAAGCGTGCCATCTGCGCCAGGGTGGTCTCGGCACCAACCCGGGTTGCCCTGACCAGCAGGCGGCCGGAGGTATTGATGGTTGCACCCGTGACGCGGCTGTCGGGCCCCACCTCGACCGGGACGGACTCACCCGTGACCAGGGAGGCATCCACGGCGGAGGCACCGTCCACCACCACCCCGTCGGTGGCGATCTTCTCACCCGGCCGGACCACCAGGACGTCGCCCACCTGCAGCCGGTCGGCAGGGATCTTCTCCTCCAGGCCGCCGCGCAGGACGGTGGCATCCTTGGCGCCCAGGTTCAGCAGGGCCTGGAGGGCATCGCCGGCTTTGTGCTTGGCACTGGCCTCCAGGTACCGGCCCAGGAGCAGGAAGGTGGTGACCACAGACGCCACCTCGAAGTACAGGCCCCCGGACATGCCCTCCATGCGGGGGTGCTCCGTCAGGCGCGGGTCCGCCAGCAGCTGCCAGGCCGAAAAGAGGTAGGCGGCGGCCACTCCGAGCGACACCAAGGTATCCATCGTGGAGGCGAGATGGCGGGCATTGATCGCTGCCGCCCGGTGGAAGGGCCACGCCGCCCACGTGACAACCGGCAACGCCAGGACCGCCGCCGCCCAGCCCCAATTCGGGAACTGGAATGCCGGAACCATGCTGACCAGGAACACCGGAATTGTCAGCGCCGCGGCGAGGATGAGGCGCGGACGGAGCTTCGCGGCGATGCCGGACACATGCTCTGCGTGCTCGTTCGTTCCTCCGCGGCCGTTCCCTGGACTCGCAAGCTCGTCCGGGGAACCCTCCCGCCGTGGGCCCTGCTTAGACGCATACTGCCGCAAGTCCCCGGCCTCGTCGACCGGACCGCGGGGCGCACGGACCCTTGCGGTGTAGCCTGCAGCGTTGACCGTGTCCACAAGTTGCTCGTCGGTAATGCCTTCGGGGACTGTGACATAGGCCGATTCGAGCGGCAGGTTCACTGTAGCCGCCACGCCGTCGAGCTTCCCGAGCTTCTTTTCCACCCGGTTGACGCAGGACGCGCAGGTCATCCCCTCGATGTCCAGTTCGACGACCCGGGTCACGGGTGGGTGCAGCAGTTCCTGGTGGCTCATGTCAGCTTTCCGTTGAAGGGTTTCTAGGCCTCGTTGGCGACTACCAGATAGCCCGCCTCGGCCACGGCTTCGCCGATGTCCGCAGGCGGGAGTTCCTTGTTTGAGGTAATGGTCACGGTGGAAATGCCACCGGCGTTCAGTTCCACGTCCACTGCTTCAACGCCTGCGAGGGATTCGAGTTCTTCACTGACGGCCGACACGCAGTGCCCGCAGGTCATGCCGGAGACGCTGATGGTCGTGGTGGTGGGGGAGGTGGTGCTCATGGCTTGCTCCTTCATTGGGGCCGGCGGTGGCCGGAATTGGGTGTGGAGTAGTGTCAGCGAAGCAGGCGGCCGATGGCGTCGGCGGCTTCCTTGACCTTGGCATCAATGGCTTCAGCGCGGGCTTCCGGGTCTGGTTCTGAGGCTGCACCCACCACGCAGTGGCCGATATGTTCCTCGACCAGCCCGAGGCTGACTGCGTGCAGGGCCTTGGTGACGGCGGCAACCTGGGTGAGGATGTCGATGCAGTATTTGTCCTCATCCACCATCCGGGCAATGCCACGGACCTGCCCCTCAATACGCTTCAGGCGGCGAAGGTACGCATCCTTGTTTCCCGCGTAACCGTGCTGGGGTGCGGCGCCGGCCTCCAAGGCCGGTTCATCCGCTGCAACGCCCGCGACGGCTTCTTCGATTGCGTTCATAGACTCAAACTTATACCCCATGGGGGTATAGGCGCAAGTACCCCTTGGGGGTATAGCGGGAGCCCGCCGAAAGGGACTGGCCAGGCAGCGGAGGGCACAAAAAAGCTCCGGAGTGCGTTATTGGGGGATACGCACTCCGGAGCAGCTTTTGGGCAATCCCGGGCTCCCACTTGCGTGGACCGGTCCTGCTTGACTCAGCTTACTGGCTGGTTCGGGCACTGCGCCAGCACCGCGAATAAGTACTTTCGCTTTACTTTAAGCCGGCCCTTAATCGGGGGTCTTGACCCCTGCATCCGCTGCTCAAAACCGGTCTTCATGCGCCGGCATTCGGTAGGGAACCACCAGCACCGGCCGGCCCTGGTGGTGGCTTAACCATGTTCCGACCGATCCGTTGAGTGCCTCCGAGAGCCGGTGCGTGAATCCGCGTTCCGAGGTACCCACAATGATCACGGGGGCATCCAGTTCGGCGGCCAGCTGAGCCAGGGCCCGGGCAGGGTCCCCGGTAAGGGTGCGGAAGGACCACTGCAGAGGTCCGCCGACGGACGCGGGCTTGTTCACTGCGGCCTGGACCTGTGCTTTCAACTCGGTTGTCAGCGCCAGCATGTCGTCATCTGCGTCTGGGTGCCGGGAAAGCCGGTGGGCGGAGCGGGCCGGGTCCCATTCCACCAGGTAGCTGGCTTCGTCCACATACGCACAGACCAGCGGCGTGGACAACCGGGCAGCCAAAGTGGCCGCGGCCTGGAGAACCTCCGGGTGCTGTTTGGGCATGATTCCCACCAGCAGCGGGCCGCCGTCGAAGTGTTCCCGTGTCATGACGCCAATTGTCCGCCGGCCCGGCCGGCGTGAACAGGTACCTTGGACCCGTCCGGCCTCCGGAGCATGGGCCTGCAGACCTAGGGAACGCCGGGGTATGCGGTGACTACGACGTTCTTGCCCCACGGGTCCTCGGTGTAGCAGCTGATGAGGACCAGGCGGTTGGGAACCATATCCCAGACGGGACTGTCCTTGAGGCTGGACTTCAGGTACGTCGTGACGCTGTCCACCCGGTAGCTGATGGTTCCGGCCGTTGTTTCCACTTCCAGCCGGTCGCCGACGGCGGCCGCTGAACTGAGGTGGTTGAAGGGAGCGTCCGCACCTTCCCAGCTGTGGCCGATCACGTAGGTGGTGTTGCCGGAGTCCTTGCCCGGGACCCCGAACGGCGTGAGCCAGTAACCGTCCTTGGTTGCAGGGGGTTCAATGGTCCGGCTGGATTGGGCTCCGCTGTCCAGGTCCAGCGGGTGGATGGCCACGTCGAGGGCGGCTGACGGGTAGCGGATGCGCACAGGCGGGGAAGCCACCGGAAGGTCCAGTCCTGCCGGAGGCTGGTCCTGCGCCGGGGTGGCGGCCGGCAGGCCCGTCTCCGCGATAGGAGCCGCCCTGCTTCCGGAGTCAACGTTTCCGGAAACAGTGCCGCCGGAAGCGGTGCCGCCGGGAACCAGGGCCGCCGAAGCGGGGGCGTTCCCCGTTGCCAGATGCGGCGCGGGATGGAGCAGGGGGGCGCCGAGAGTAAACGACAGGAACGCGAGGACACCGCAGAAAAGGATGGCCAGGTCACCGCTGTTCCACCGGAACCATACGCGCCGCCAAATCCCCCGTTGGGGGGCTGCATGCCGGCTTCGATCCTGTCGCATGGCACTCCTCATGGGTTGGCGGGGTTGGAAGGAAGGCGCCCTGCCGGGCACTGGCAGGACGCCTTCCTTGTCAGGGGGCCACTGGCAGTGGCGGGCCTAGCCGCCGGTGTGCAGTGGACGGGAGCGGCGGCGTACCGCCACCGCTGCTCCGGCGGCGGCCAGTGCTGCGAGGCCTGCAAGCCAGCCCGGGCCGGCCTCCGGTGCTCCCACCGCCGTCTGGGCGTTGTAGCCCTGGTTCGTGCCGACGCTGACGGGAGCCGCAGCCGGGGCAGCCTTGGGTGCTGCCTTCGGTGCGGCGGCAACCTGCTTGGCAGGTGCCGGCTGTGCGGGTGCAGCAGCCGGAGCTACGGCGGCCGGTGATTCCGCCGCCGGCTGCACTACCACAGGCGGCGTGACCACGGGATAGTCGAGGACGACGGGCGGCTGCACGACGGGCTGCTCCACCACGGGCTGCTCCGTCACGGGATTGTCGACGACGACGGGCGGCTGCTCTGCAGGAGGGGTCACCACCGGCGGCTGCTCCACCACGGGCGGCGTAACCACCGGATCGATCACCTCACCCGGCGGCAGCGACGCCCCGCACTCGTTGACGTAACGGGTCTTTCCCGCGTTGGTCCAGTTCTTGCCCGCGGGCAGTTTGGCGGTGGGAGGAATGATGTCTTCCGGGTGCTGGTCGTGTCCGCCCGTCCCGTTGGCATTGAACCCCATCTGCACCAGGGTACTTCCGTCCCAGTGGCAGACCACCACCTGGTCGGAGGCGGCCATGGCGGGCGCAGTGAGGCTGATGAGGCCGAGCCCCACCACCCCCAGAGTGGCAAAGGTGCGTTTCATGTTGTCTCCCCATATATGTGTGAAACGGACCATGGTGAGGAAAGGCCAGCGGTGACGCCGTATGCCCCAGCAGCACGGTCAGCTTGCTTTGAGATTTCAGGCTAGGGGCGCCGCCCGGGACAGTCGCCAGTAGGGGATACTCGTCTTTTTCCGGCAGCGGACGGCCAGGTTACTTGCCAGTACCCGAAACCCTGCCGGATCCACCTGCTTCCGGGTGCTGCACCTTGTCCGCCGTCGCGGCCGCGCCTAACGTTTAAACCGACCCCAGGAAGGGGGAATCATGGAAATCTTCATGTGGTGGCTGGACCTTGACCTCGCCAGCAAGGAGTGGCTGCGGGAGAACCTCTACGCGGAGGAGCTGCCCCTTCCGGTGCTCCAGGGCATCGCGGAGGCGGGCGGTCCGCATCCGGACAATCCGGCCGCAGCGCTCACCGTCGCGGACTGGGACTTCATCCAGACGCAGTCCGAGTTCGTGGACTGACTCCTGCCTGCCGGCGATAGGGGAGCCCGCACGCCTCGGAACCGTTGCGCGGTGGCGCATCCGGTGGTTGCATGGTCCGCATGGCAACGGCGGCAGAATCATATGTCCTGGCAATCGGGACCAAGAAGGGGCTGTGGCTGGCCACCAGCCCGGACAGGCAGGAGTGGTCCTTCTCAGGCCCGCACTTTCTTATGGCGGAGATCCCCAGCATTGGGATCGATACCAGGGAGGGCCGCACGCGCATCCTGGTGGGTGTCCGCAGCCCGCACTGGGGACCAACAGTTGCCCACTCCGATGACCTCGGTGCCAGTTGGACCGAGCCGGAACAGGGCGCCATCAAGTTCCTTGAGGACACCGGGGCAGCACTTGAGCGGGTCTGGCAGATTTACCCGGACTCCGAGTCCCGTCCCGGAGTTGTGTGGGCGGGAGCCGAACCGATCTCTGTCTGGAAATCCACCGACGGCGGGGAACACTTCGAGCTGAACCGCGGCCTGTGGGACCACCCGCACCGCAGTGAGTGGGGAGCCGGCTACGGCGGGGCGGCGGCGCATTCGATCGTGGTCCAGCCTGCCGGGGAAACGGTGCACGTTGCCATGAGTACCGGGGGCGTGTACCGGTCGCTCGACGGCGGCACCTCGTGGGAGGCGCGCAACAAGGGCATTTCGGCGTATTTCATGCCGGACCCAAATCCCGAGTTCGGCCAGTGCGTGCACAAGATCGCCGCGGATGCCGCAGTGGAAGGACGCCTGTACGCCCAGAACCACCACGGGGTCTACCGCACGGACGACAATGCAGACAGCTGGAACTCCATCGCAGAGGGCCTGCCTGCCGACTTCGGCTTCGTGATGCTCACGCATCCCCGCCGGGACGGCACCGCCTGGGTTATTCCGCTGAAGGCCGACGGCGAACGCATCCCTCCCGACGGAAGGCTGGCCGTCCACCGCACGGACGACGCCGGGAACACCTGGAAGCAGCTCAGCACCGGGCTCCCGGAGCACGAATACAACAGCGTGCTCCGGGACGCCGCGTCCGTGGACACCGGAGATCCCGCCGGGGTGTACTTCGGTACACGCGGCGGGTCGGTCTATGCGAGTGCGGATGAAGGGGAGACATTCAGGGAGGTGGCTTCCCACCTGCCCGATGTCCTGTGCGTCAGGGCGGCCGTGGTGGCCGGTGCCTGAGATTTCGCTGGTGCTGCCCAGTGTCCTGCAGCCCCTGGCCGGCGGGCAGTCCGTGCTGACTGCGCCCGCGGAGGGGCCGGTAACGGTGGGCAGCCTGCTTGACGCGGTGGCCTCCGAGTATGCCGTGCTGGGCCGGAGGCTTCGTGACGAAACCGGCGCGCTGCGGCGGTTCGTTAACATCTACGTCGGCGGCGACGAGGTGCGGCGGTTGCAGGGCCTGGATACCGAGGTGGAGCCGGGCCAGGAGGTCCTGGTGATCCAGTCCGTGGCAGGCGGCTGACCGGAGTGGGATAAGGCGGCGGGCAGCCCTTACTGGCTACGCCCGCAGCCCCACCTCCAGTTCGTTACGCCACGCGCCAAACGCTGCACTCGTCCGTATTGATTGCCTTCCGGACCCCCGTGATCCGGTCCAGGATCCACACCACTCCGATGCCGGGCGCCGTTTCCTGCACGCTGCCGCGGCGGATCACCACGTCGTCGTAGGAAGGGCCCACGGAGAGGCGGGCTTCGATTTCGTCACCGCGGTGGAGCTGGTCCAGCGCGCGGACTCTGGTTACATGCGTGGTCGCTTTCTTCAACATCGGGGGCCTCCTGGCTGGAGCTGGTGCCGGCTCTTGCCTGCACTACCCAGTGTGGGCCGGGAATGTTGCGTAGCGGTTTCCCGGCGGTTAGCACGCGGTTAGTTCTTCGCGCCGCACCGGTTTCATGCCTCCGCTTGATGTGTCGGTTTTTACGTGTCCGTGCCGTTGCGGTAGGCGGCAAGGAAGGTGGAGATCCTCCGGACAGCTTCCTCAATGTCCAGTACCGAGGGAAGGATCACGAACCTGAAGTGGTCCGGCGCGGGCCAGTTGAAGGCCGAGCCGTGGGAGATCAGGATCTTTTGGTCCCGGAGCAGGTCCAGGACGAATTTCTCGTCGTTGGCGATCGGATACAGTTCCGGATCCAGGCGTGGGAACAGATACATGGCGCCCGACGCCGGCACGCAGCTGACGCCGGGAATGGCAGTCAGGAGCTGGTGGGCAAGGTCCCGCTGCTCGCGCAGCCGGCCGCCGGGTTTTACCAGCGCCTCGATGCTCTGGTAGCCGCCCAGGCAGGTTTGGATGGCGTGCTGGGCGGGAACGTTGGCGCACAAGCGCAGCGAGGCAAGCAGCTCAAGGCCTTCACGGTACGCGGCGGTAGCGGCAAGCGGCCCGGTAATGGCCACCCAGCCGGCCCGGTAGCCCGGCATCCGGTAGGCCTTGGACAGGCCGCTGAACGTCAGGCAGCACTCGTCCTCTGCCACCGATGCAGTGTGGATGTGCGTTGCGTCTTCGTAGAGCACTTTCTCGTAGATCTCGTCCGAGAACAGGACCAGGTTGTGCTTCCGGGCCAGTGCCGCGAACTGTTCCAGGATGTGGCGTGGGTAGACGGCGCCGGTGGGGTTGTTCGGGTTGATGATCACGATGCCCTTGGTGCGGCTGCTGATCTTCGCTTCGACGTCGGCCATGTCCGGCCACCAGTTCTCCGCCTCGTCGCACAGATAGTGCACCGGCTTGCCGCCGGTCAGGGTCACGGCGGCGGTCCACAGCGGGTAGTCCGGGGCGGGGACCAGGATCTCGTCGCCGTTTTCCATGAACGCCTGCAAGCACATGGAGATCAGTTCGCTGACCCCGTTGCCGATCACGATGTCCTCGACCCCGATGTTCATCAAGCCACGCGTCTGGTAATACTGCGAGATGGCGGTCCGTGCAGTGAAGATGCCCTTGGAGTCACTGTAGCCCTGGGCGCCGCGGAGGTGGTGGATCATGTCCACCACCACGGACTCCGGTGCCTCCAGGCCGAACGGCGCCGTGTCCCCGAGGTTCATCTTGAGGATCCGGTGCCCCTCGGCCTCCATGTTTTTGGCCGCCTGCAGGACCGGACCCCGGAGTTCGTACCGGACGTTTTCAAGCTTGCTGGAGTGCTGCATTGCGTGCATGGTTGATCTTTTCACACAGCGCGACGGCGGGCGGCGGGTTACGGTGCCAGCCGGTCGCCTCTCCGGTGCATGCGGAACCAGCGGTAGCCGTAGCGGCCCAGCTCCACCGTGAAGCCGCCGTCGGGCTCCAGGGGGACGTTGCCGCCGTCGAACAGGTCCAGCAGCATGGCGTCCCGGAACGCTCCCGGCGGGCCGTCGACCGGCCCGGCGTTCGCCGTGACCTTGACGGGCGCTTCGCCGAAGTTGTGCAGCAGCACCACGCTGGCCTCCGAAGAGCTGCAGCGATGGGCGAAGACAGCAGGCTCCGGCTGCTCGATCACGGCGAATTCGCCCCAGCCGAGCTCCGGCGATTCGCGGTACCGCTGGATGAGCGTGGCCATGAAGTTCCACAGGGAGGCGGGATCCCGCTTGGCGGCGGCGGCATTGACCTTCTCCGGACCATACTCCCCGCGCACCAGCGGGACCACCAGTTCGGATGCCTTGGCACTCGAGAAGCCGCCGTTCTTTTCATCGTTCCACTGCATGGGCGTGCGGACGGCGGCGCGGCCCTTCTGCCGCAGGTCCTCGCCCATTCCAATCTCTTCGCCGTAGAAGAGCACCGGCGTCCCGGGCAGGGAGAACATCAGGGAGTAGACCATCCGGATCCGGTCGGCGTCGCCATCCAGCATCGGCGGCAGTCGTCGGCGCAGTCCCCGGCCGTAGAGCTGCATGTTCTTGTCCGGCCCGAACGCGGCAAAAACCTCCTGCCGCTCACGGTCGCTGAGTTTATCCAGGGTGAGCTCGTCATGGTTGCGCACGAACATGGCCCAGTGGTTGTCCGGGTGCAGCCTGGGACGCGTCTTCAGCGTCTCGGCCAGCGGCCGGGCGTCCTGCCTGGCGAGCGACAGGTAGATGTGCTGCATGGCCATGAAGTCGAACTGCATGTTCAGCTCGTTACCTTCGGCGCCGCCGAAATACTCAAGTTGTTCCTTGTACGGCAGGTTCACCTCGCCCAGCAGCACCGCCCCACCATTGCGCCTGTTGAGGAAGCTGCGCAGGGCGCTGAGGTAGTCGTGCGGGTTGATGTTGGCCGCCTCGTCCTTGGGGGCGCCGCGGGTTTCCAGGAAGAACGGCACGGCATCCAGCCGGAAACCGTCCAGCCCGAGCTCCAGCCACAGGCCCATGGCTTTGGCGATCTCGTTGCGTACTGCCGGGTTGGTGACGTTGAGGTCCGGCTGGTGCTCCATGAACATGTGCAGGTACCACTCCCCGGTGGCATCGTCCCGGGTCCAGATGGAGGTTTGTTCGCCCGGAAAAACCACTTCCGATGACGTGTCCGGCGGAGGGTCGCTCCGCCAGACGTAGTAGTCGCGGTACGCGTTGTCCACCGACGTGCGGGCCTCGAGGAACCAGGGGTGCCGGTTCGAGGTGTGGTTCACCACGAAGTCCGCGATGACCCGGATGCCCCGGTCCTTTGCGGTGCGGATGAACTCCACGAAGTCGCCCAGCGTGCCGAACCGCCGGTCGACGTCGAAAAAGTCCGTCACGTCGTAGCCGTCGTCCCTGTCCGGCGACGGGTAGAACGGCATGAGCCAGATGCAGTTCACGCCCAGTGCCGCGAGGTAGTCCACGCGCTGGGTCAGGCCGGCGAAGTCGCCGGTGCCGTCGCCGTCGTCGTCAAAAAAGGTCTCCACGTCCAGGCAGTAGATCACCGCGGTTTTCCACCACAGGTCGGACGTCTCAGCGATGTTCACGCTGGAGCGTCCGACGCCGGGTTGGCAGCCGCCGCCGCCAGCTGCGGTTCCGTGGGGGTACCGCCGGCGGTGCGCACCTGCGGGAGCACCTGTGCGGCGAATGCGTCGATGAAAGGACCCTGGACCTGCCCCACGAAGTGCAGGTACAGCTCGTCGAAGCCCAGCTCCGCGTATTCAGCCAGCCAGTCCACGTGCCGGCCCAGACTGGCTGAAACGTTCACGGTGCCGCGGACCTGCTCCTCGCCCACGTGCCCGCCAACCCCGTCGAAATGGCCCGCGGAGGGCAGGTCCCAGGGGATGGGTGGTGCGAAAGTGTTTGTCCGCCACTGCTCCAACGCAACGGCAACCGCCTCGTCCTCAGTTCCTGCCCAGGACAAGTGCACCTGCAAAACCGCTTTGCCCTTGCCACCGTTGTCCCGGTAGGCGGCGAGCATGTCCCGCAGCTTGGGCGCCGGCTGGTTGACGGTGACCAGGCCGTCCGCCCAGGCTGCCGCCCGGCGGGCCGTGTCCACGCTGATGGCCGGGGCGATGAGCGGGGGCGGGGAATCGGGGACGTCCCAGATCCGCGCCTGCTCCACGGTCACCAGACCGCGGTGGGTGACTTCCTCGCCGCGGTGAAGGCGGCGGATTACGTCCACGCATTCTTCCAGCCGGCGCTGCCGGAGGTCTTTGGCTGGCCAGGGGTCACCGGTGATGTGCTCGTTCATGTTTTCGCCGCTGCCGGGGGCAAACCAGAACCTGCCGGGGAACATGCAGGCCAGGGTTGCGGAGGCGTGGGCGATGATGGCGGGGTGGTAGCGCTGGCCCGGTGCGGTCACCACGCCGAACCGCAGGCTGGTGGTGGCCAGCGCCGCGCCCAGCCACGACCACGCGAAGCCGGAGTGCCCCTGCCGGGCGGACCACGGCTCGATATGGTCCGAGCACATGGCCGCGTCAAAGCCCGCCCGTTCCGCGTGCTGGACGTCCTTGAGCAACTGGCCGGGACTGATCTGTTCGTGGGATGCGTGGAAGCCGACGGTAACCATCGTTAAGCTGTACCGTCCGGCAGGCCGCCTGTCGAGGGGTATCCGGCGCTGCCCTGGCGACAGGTGGCGACAGCATGGCCTGCTTGTCCGATAAGTTTGAGACTTGTAGTCCTTTGTCCTGCCGCCGTGCAGGGCGGGGCGGAACCGGAAGGAAGTATGCCAAGTGGGCGGTGTGCTCATCGGACTGGCGGTGATCGGCGTCGTCATCGGCGTGGGATACATCGCTGCGCGTTGCGGGCTGGGCGACGAACCCACCATCTCGGCACTGACCCGTACCGCCTTCTTCATCACCAACCCGGTGCTGCTCTTCACCGTGGTGCTGAAATCGGACCTTTCCGTGGTCTTTTCCGCTTATGTTCCGCTCGCCCTGATCACCGCGGCGGTCACCGCGCTTCTTTATGTCGCCGCCAGCCGGATCTGGTTCCGAAGGCCGCTGGCTGAAACGGCCGTGGGCGCGATGGCCGGCTCCTATGTCAACGCCAACAACATCGGCATCCCCATCACGCTGTACGCCCTGGGGGACGCTACCCCCGTAGCTCCGGTCCTGCTGGTCCAGTTGCTCCTGTTCGCCCCGCTGGTCCTGACCCTGCTGGACCTCTCGGAGGCCGGCCGGTTCTCGCCCCGGCTCATGCTGACCCAGCCGTTCCGGAACCCCATGATCATTGCCTCGCTCCTGGGCGTGGTCCTGGCCGCGTTGCACGTGCAGCCCCCGCCCCCGGTGATGGCGCCGCTGACGCTCCTGGGCGGCGCGGCCGTCCCCGTGGTGCTGCTGGCTTTCGGGATGTCGCTGCACGGGACCAAAATGCTTCGGAGCGGCGGCCACACGGCCGAAATCCTTACTGCCACGGCACTCAAGTCCGCGGTGATGCCGGCGGTGGCGTTCGTCGTCGGCCGCTTCCTCTTTGACCTGGACCACCACATGCTGCTGGGCGTGGTGCTCATGGCCGCGCTGCCCTCGGCCCAGAACGTGTTCCTGTTTGCCAGCAAATACGGGAAAGGCGTGGCGGTGGCGCGGGAAACGATCCTGCTCTCCACGGCCGCCGCGGCGCCCGTGCTGGTGCTGGTGGTCTGGCTCCTGGCCGGCTGAAAACCCTTCCGGCGCCGTGGCGCCCTACCGTCCAGGGCGTGGGCCGGGCAAGAATGGGCACTATGGAACTTCCCGTGATGCCGCCCGTCCCGCCCATGCTCGCCAAGGCCGTCAGCGGCATTGACGGCATTCCAGGAAGCGGGGACCTCAGTTACGAGCCCAAGTGGGACGGCTTCCGGTCCATCATCTTCAGGGACGGTGACGACCTTGAGATCGGCAGCCGCAACGAGAAGCCCATGACCCGCTACTTCCCGGAGCTCGTTGCGGCGCTGAAGGAAAACCTGCCGCCGCGCTGCGTGGTGGACGGCGAGATCATCCTCGTGGGGGCTTCCGGGGACCGGCTGGATTTCGACGCCCTGCAGCAGCGCATCCACCCCGCCGCCAGCCGGGTGAAGCTCCTGGCCCAACAAACCCCGGCGAGCTTCGTGGCATTCGACCTGCTGGCGCTCGGCGACGACGACTACACCGCCAGGCCGTTTTCGGAACGGCGGGCGGCGCTGGAGAAGGCGCTCGCGGCCAGCAGCGTACCGGTCCACCTCACCGCCGCCACCACGGACAAGCACACCGCCGCGCAGTGGTTCGAACAGTTCGAGGGGGCCGGGCTGGACGGCATTGTGGCCAAGCGCCTGGACGGCCGGTACGAGCCGGACAAGCGGGTCATGTTCAAGGTCAAGCACGAGCGCACGGCGGACTGCGTGGTGGCCGGCTACCGGCTCCACAAAAGCGGACCGGACGCCATCGGCTCCCTGCTGCTGGGCCTCTACAAGGACGACGGCGGCCTGGCGAGCGTAGGCGTGATCGGCGCCTTCCCGATGAAGCGCCGCAAGGAATTGTTTGACCAGCTCCAGCCGCTGGTGACCGATTTCGACAACCACCCGTGGGCGTGGGCCAAGCAGGAAGAAGGGGAGCGGACGCCGCGGAACGCCGAAGGCAGCAGGTGGAGCGCCGGGAAGGACCTGTCCTTCGTTCCGCTTCGCCCGGAACTGGTGGTGGAAGTCCGCTACGACCACATGGAGGGCGACAGGTTCCGGCACACCGCCCAGTTCAACCGCTGGCGGCCGGACCGGGACCCGGAGTCATGCACCTATGAGCAACTGGAGGAGCCGGTCAACTTTGACCTGGCCTCGGTGCTGGAGACCGGACGGGCGTAGCGGGGGCTCAGGCCAGGCCTGGGCCAAAGCAGCCCAGTTTTAAGAGGGGAAAGCCCGCCATTTGGGGGAATGGCGGGCTTTCCGGCTTCAAAACCGGGCCAGTGTGGACGCTTTCAGGTGCCTACTTCAGGCCCAGCAGCTTGGTGGGGGTCCGGAAGGACTCCTTGGCGGTCAGCGCCGAGACTGCCGCAACGGCGCAGATGATGGCGGTGAAGATGCTGATCTGGACCCAGCCTCCGGGCTTGATGCCGCCCATGGCAGCCACGATGGCCGGTGCGAACCCTGCCATCAGGAAGCCCAGCTGGGTGCCGATGGCCAGGCCGGAGAACCGGACCTTGGTGCTGAACATCTCGGCGTAGAAGGACGGCCAGACGGCGTTGGCTGCTGCATAGCCGCCGGAGAAGTAGCCGATGGCGGCCAGGAACATCAGGGGGACGCTGCCGGACTCCAGGCTGAGCAGGAACACTGGGGTCAGGGCCGCGCTGGCCAGGGCGCCGTAGATGAAGACCGGCTTGCGGCCAATCTTGTCCGCAAGCATTCCAAAGAGCGGTTGCGTGCCCAGGGCGACCAGGTTGGCGCCCACCACCAGCCAGAGGGTGGTGGTTCCGTCCACTCCCGCCACGGTCTTGGCGTAGCTGATGGCCAGGGTGCCGAACACGGTGGACACGGCAGCGATGAAGGCGCAGCAGATCACGCGGAGGACGTCGCGCCAGTGGCCCTTGAGCAGGTCCGCCACGGGAAGCTTGGCGATCTGGGCGTTCTTGCGGGCTTCCTCGAACGCGGGCGGCTCATGCAGGGTGCGGCGGATAAGGAATGCGACCACGACCACCACGGCGCTGAGCCAGAACGGGATCCGCCAGCCGATGCCGAACTTAATCTCATCCGGCAGGGCCAGGACGGGAATGAACACCAGGGCCGCGAGGATCTGGCCGCCCTGCGTACCGGTCAGGGTCCAGGAAGTGAAGAACGAGCGGCGGTTGTCCGGGGCGTGCTCCAGCGTCATGGAGGAGGCGCCGGCCTGCTCACCGGCGGCGGAGAGGCCCTGGCAGAGACGTGCGAGCACCAGCAGTACAGGAGCCCACCAGCCGACGGTGTGGAAGTCCGGCAGGCAGCCGATGATGAAGGTGGAGCCGCCCATGAGCAGCAGGGTGAACATCAGGACCTTCCGGCGGCCCACCCGGTCACCGAAGTGGCCCAGGATGATGGCCCCCACGGGACGTGCCACGTAGGCGAAGCCGAAGGTGGCGAAGGACATGATGGCGGCGTTGGTGTCTGCATCGGGGAAGAAGACCTTGGGGAAGATCAGTGCCGCAGCGGATCCGAAGATGAAGAAATCGTAGTATTCGACCGCGCTGCCCAGGAAGCTGGCGAGGGCGGCCTTCTTGGGCGTCCCGGCAGAGGTGAGGGCACCCGCCCCGGCGGACGGAAGTGTCTGGCTCATGGTGTTCCTTTGGTGTGACGACATTGTCGCTGATGGATCTGGGGGTCGCAGCCGCCGTTGCCTTGGTGCGGGCGGGGCGCGATGCGGCTGGAGTCCGGAAGAAGACCCGGCATTCGTAGCCACATGGTGGGAGCTACTTGTGCGATACAGAAACTATGGCTGTGAGGGCTGTCACTTGTCAAGAAAATAATCACTAGGTAGAAATAGCTCTCACATTGTGGCAACATCGAAGCATGAGTGTGAACCAAGCCACAGTGAACGATGACGTTCAGCCCCAGCCTGCGGAATTGCCCGAAGAGGTGGGCATCGGGCCCGGCGCCGGCGGCAGGAAGGGGGCCGACCGGACCGATATGGTGGGCAAGGCGCTGGGCCTCCTGGTACTGCTGGGGGACGAGCCCCGCGGGGCAAGCGCCGCCGAGATATCGCGGCGGGCGGAGCTGCCCTTCAGCACCACCTACCGGCTCCTTGGCTCCTTGGCCCGGGACGGCTTTGTGGACTATGAGCCGGACGGCCGCCGCTACCATCTGGGCCTGCGCATCTTCCAGCTGGGCCAGCGCGTGTCCAACCATCATGGCTTCGCCGGTACGGCCATGCCGGTCCTGCGCCGCGTTACTGCCGAGACCGGTGAGGCGACCATCCTTAGCGTCCGCGACGGCCACCACCACCTGACGGTCAGCAAGGTGGACGGCCCGCAGATCTTCCGGGTAACCAGTGACCCCGGCCATCTGGGCTCCCTGTCCACCACCGCCGTCGGAAAGGCCCTGGTGGCTTTCGCCGAGGACGCGGAGCGGGAAAGGCTCCTGGCGGAGCTGCCGCTTGAGGGGCTCACTGAAAAGTCCATCACCGATCGGGATGCGTTCCGCGCAGAAATTGAGAAGGTGCGGCGGCAGGGCTACGCCGTCATGGACGAGGAAAACGAGGCCGGCATGCGTGCTGTGGCAGTCCCGCTGCTCAACAGCCAGGGGCACGCGTTCGCATCCCTGGCAACTGCCGTGCCGGTGTTCCGGCTGGGCCTTGAGGAGTTGAAGGCCCACGTCCCGCTGCTGCAGGAAGCCGCGGCGGAGCTGGCCGCCAGGCTTCCGCAGCGGTAGCAATCAGGGCAACTTTCTGTCTTTGAACCTCGTCGTTGTTCGTATCTAGAACAAGAGTGCGATAAGTGAACAATTGATGTACCGTAATCCCTGTCACCCTGCAGCGCGGCCCACGTTCCGCGACTGCCCGGTGCCGTACCGAAGGAGCTGCACGCATGAGCAATCGAACTGAGTCCTACCTGGTGGGACTGGTTGGTGACGGCGTCACGCCATCGCTCACGCCGCCCATGCACGAACGGGAAGGTGACGTGCAGGGCCTGCGCTACCTGTACCGCCCCATCGACCTGCTGGAGCTGGGCCTGACCGGAGAGTCGGTCGGCGCCATCCTGCACAGTGCCCGCACGCTGGGCTTCAACGGCCTGAACATCACGCACCCCTGCAAGCAGCTTGTCCTGCAGCACCTGGACGAGGTCAGCCCGGACGCCCGGCGGCTCGGGGCCGTCAACACCGTGGTGATCCGCGACGGCCGATTCATCGGCCACAACACCGACTTCTCCGGCTTTGCCGCCGCACTCGCCTCCGGCCTGCCCGGCGCGAAGCTGGACCGTGTGGTGCAGCTTGGCGCCGGGGGCGCGGGGTCCGCCGTCGCCTACGCCCTGTTGACCGCTGGCGTCCGCATGCTGCACCTGGTGGATATGGACCCCGCGCGGGCCGGGGCCCGGGCTGCCGAGCTGGCCGGCTTCTTCCCGGACAGCACCGTGACGGCAGGCACGACGGCGGAGCTGCCGCAGCTGATGCGCACGGCCGACGGCCTGGTTCACTGCACCCCGGTGGGCATGGCCGCCCATCCCGGCGTCCCGCTGGACCTGGACCTGCTGGAGCCCCGGCACTGGGTGGCGGACATCGTCTACCGCCCCATCGACACCGAGCTGGTCCGCGGGGCCCGGGCCAAGGGCTGCAACGTCCTCGACGGCGGCCGGATGGCCGTGGGCCAGGCCTCGGATGCATTCCGGATCTTCACCGGCCTGGCCGCCGACCCGGACCGCATGCGCAGCCACTTCCTTGAGCTTGTTGCCGCCGAGGAGGTGGCCGCCTGATGCGCACCGGAATCGCCACCGTCTGCCTGTCCGGCACCCTGAAGGAGAAGATGCAAGCCTGCGCCATCGCAGGCTTCGACGGCATCGAAATCTTCGAACAGGACCTGGTCACCTCACCGCTCAGCCCCGAAGACGTGCGGAAGATGGCCGCCGACCTGGGCCTGGGCCTGGACCTTTACCAGCCGTTCCGCGACTTCGACGGCGTCACCCCGGACCTGCTCAAGGCCAACCTCCGGCGCGCCGAGGCCAAGTTCAAGCTCATGTCCCGGCTGGGCATGGACACCATCCTGGTCTGCTCCAACGTTGCCACGGCCACCATCGACGACGACGGCCTCCGCGCCGAACAGCTGGCACAGCTGGCGAACCTCGCCGGCGACCATGGCGTCAAGGTGGCGTATGAAGCGTTGGCCTGGGGCAAGTACGTCAACGACTACGAACACGCCTACCGGCTGGTGGAGATGGTGGACCACCCCAACCTGGGGACCTGCCTGGACTCCTTCCACATCCTGTCCCGGGACTGGGAAACCTCCCACATCGAGGGGTTCAACCCGGAGAAGATCTTCTTCGTCCAGGTGGCGGACGCCCCCAAGCTCTCCATGGACGTACTGTCCTGGAGCCGGCACTACCGGGTCTTCCCGGGTGAAGGCCAGTTCGAGCTGGCCAAGTTCATGGGCCACGTGGTCCGCGCCGGCTACACCGGCCCTGTGTCGCTCGAGGTCTTCAACGACGTCTTCCGCCAGTCGGACGTGGAGCGCACGGCCGTCGACGCCATGCGGTCGCTCATCTGGCTTGAGGAGCAGAGCGCCAAATGGCTCGCGGACGCCGAAGGGGCGCCAAACAACGGCGCCGCGCCCCGCCGTCGTTATCCCATGGAACTTGCCACGCTGCCCAAGGTGAACGAGCCTGCCGGCTTCAACTTCGCCGAAGTCAAGGCCGACGACACCGCACAGCTGGAGAAACTCCTGGGCCAGCTCGGCTTCGCCTTCGAAGGCCGGCACCGCACCAAGGACGTCCAGCTCTGGACCATGGGCCAGGCCCGGGTGATCATCAACGAACAGGCAGCGCAGCATGCCGAGCCCGCCATCGCGGCGCTGGGGTTCGACGTCGATTCGCCGGTGATTGCCTCCGCCCGGGCCCAGCAGCTCAAGGCCCCCGTGGTGGCCCGCAAGGTCCAGGCGGACGAGGAAGTGTTCCAGGGCATCTCCGCGCCGGACTCCACCGAAATCTTCCTCTGCCAGGGCAGCCCCGACGGCACTGCGGCGTGGACGCACGAGTTCGGGGAAGGGCTGGAACACCCCTCCGCGGGGGCCAGCGCGGTCATCGACCACGTCAACCTTGCCCAGCCGTGGCAGCACTTCGACGAAGCAGTCCTCTTCTACACGAGCGCCCTGGCCCTGGAGCCGCAGCCGTTCGCGGAGGTGCCCAGCCCCGGCGGGCTGGTTCGCTCGCAGGTCATGCAGACCTCCGACGGCGCGGTGCGGCTTGTCCTGAACCTCGCCCCCATCCAGCAGGCCAGGAGCGAGGTCCGCAAGACCTACCAGGAACACATCGCCTTCGCGGTGGACGACCTCGTGGCGACGGCCCGCGCAGCACGGGACCGGGGCCTTGAGTTCCTGCAGATCCCGGCCAACTACTACGAGGACCTGGACGCCCGGTTCGACCTTGAACCCGGCTTCCTGGCCACGCTGCAGGAGCTGAACCTTCTGTTTGACCGGGACGCCGACGGCGAATTCCTGCATTTCTACACAGCCACCGTGGGAAGTGTCTTCTTCGAAATGGTGGAACGCCGCGGTGGTTATGACGGCTACGGTGCCCCCAACGCTCCCGTCCGCCACGCAGTCCAATACGACTCGCTCCACCGCAGCTGACCCACCCAGACCCAGACGTAAGTAACAAACAACCAGAAAGGAGCCAGCCGTGCCGGAAGAGATCACCGCGGAGCTGGAGTCGGAGGAACTCGTGCCCCCGGCCGAACCGAAGGCTGCCCACCAGCCCCTGGACAAGGCCATCGAGTCACAGGCGGACCTCAGTGCAGAGATCAACGCCATCGGCGAGGCCTACCAGCGAGCGTTGAAGGACGGCGGCACTGCCGAGACCCAGCCGCGGCTGGACTACCCGCCATACCGCAGCAGCATCCTGCGCCACCCCACCAAGAGCCTGCACCACGCGGATCCGGAAACCATCGAGCTGTACTCGCCGGCGTTCGGGCACCAGGACGTGCACGCCCTCGAATCCGACCTGACCATCCAGCACAACGGCGAACCGCTGGGCGAGCGGATCATCGTCTCCGGCAAGGTCCTGGACGGCGACGGCCGGCCGGTGGCGGGCCAGCTCGTGGAGATCTGGCAGGCCAATGCGTCCGGCCGCTACATCCACAAGCGCGACCAGCATCCTGCACCCATTGACCCCAACTTCACGGGCATCGGCCGCTGCATCACCGGCCCGGATGGCTCCTACCGGTTCACCACCATCAAGCCCGGCGCGTACCCGTGGAAGAACCACCTGAATGCCTGGCGCCCGGCACACATCCACTTCTCGCTGTTCGGCACCGAGTTCACCCAGCGCATCATCACCCAGATGTACTTCCCCGGCGACCAGCTTTTCCCGCTGGACCCGATCTACCAGACCATCGTGGACCAGGACGCCCGCGACCGGCTGGTGGCAACCTACGACCACAGCCTCACAGAGCCCGAATGGGCCCTGGGCTACAACTGGGACATCGTCCTGACGGGGCCCAAGCGGACCTGGACCGAAAACGAGGCGCTCGGCGCAGAAGGTGATGAGGAATAGGAAAATGAGCACCAAACTTGTTCCCACCCCGGGCCAGACCGTTGGCCCCTTTTACGGCTACGCGCTGCCGTTCGAGAAGGACAACGAGCTGCTGGCCCCTGGTTCAGCCGGCTCCATCCGCCTGCAGGGCACCGTGTACGACGGCTCCGGCCAGGCCATTCCGGACGCCATCCTGGAAATCTGGCAGCCGGACGCCGAGGGCAAGGTTGTCCAGCGCACCGGCTCCCTGGTCCGCGACGGCTACACCTTCACCGGGTGGGGCCGCGGCGCCGTGGGCAATTCCGGCGTCTTCACTTTCACCACCGTCAACCCCGGCCCCACCAAGCCCGGGGCAGCGGCGTTCATCTCAGTGGCCATCTTTGCCCGCGGCCTGACCAACCGCCTGTTCACCCGGATCTACCTTCCGGAGGACACCGAAGCGCTGGCCAACGATCCGCTGCTCACCTCGCTGGAACCGGAGCGCCGCCAGACGCTGATCGCCCGCCGCGACCCTGATGGCGGCCTCACCTGGGACATCCGCCTCCAGGGTGAGGGCGAGACGGTCTTCCTGGACTTCCAGTGACCAACACCGCCCCGGGAAACCTGCGAGACTTCGCGGAAGAGGCCGACGCCGGCCTGCTCAGTCCCGTGTCAGCGTCACCCCTGGTGGCAGCACTGACAGGGGACCGGGCAGTGCTGGCGGCGATCCTCGCCGTCGAGTCCGGCTGGGCAGCCGTGCTGCAACGGGCCGGCCTGGCACCTGCCGGTTCCGCCGCCGTCGTGGCTTCCGCTGCCGAGGCGGGGCGCTACGACCTCGCCGGCATTGCGCTGCGAGCCCAGGGCGGCGGCAACCCCGTCATTCCGCTGCTGGCCGACCTCCGGAAGAATGTTGCGGCCCTGGACGCCGCCGGTGTCGGCGCCGGGAAGGCCGTGCACACCTCCCTGACCAGCCAGGACGTGCTGGACACGGCCCTGATGCTGCTGGCCCGCAACACCGTGCACGCCGTGCTGGCAGATGTGAAAGGCACCACGACGGCGCTGGCCGCCCTGGCGGAGCAGCATGCGGAGACGCTGTGCGTGGGCAGGAGCCTGACGCAGCATTCCCTTCCGTACACCTTTGGGCTCCGGGCTGCGCAGTGGTTCCACGGACTTTCCGCCGCGGGCCGGCAGCTGGAACGCCTGGAATTTCCCGTCCAGTTCGGCGGCGCGGCAGGAACGCTGGCCGCCGGAACCGTGCTGACGGATGGCACGCACGCCACACCGTTCACCCTGGCCGACGCCCTGGCAGCACAGCTGGGGCTCGCCCCGGCGGCGGCTCCCTGGCACACCAACCGCCTGGCCATCACCTCCCTTGGGCATGCGCTGGCTTCGGTCCTGGACGCGTTCGGCAAGATCGCCGCGGACGTCCTGTTCCTGAGCCGGCCCGAGGTGGCCGAGCTCGCGGAACCGCGCGCTGCCGGCCGCGGGGTGTCCTCCGCCATGCCGCAGAAGCAGAACCCTGTGCTGTCTGTCCTGGTCCGCAGTGCCGCACTGCAGGGGCCCGGCCTGGCTGCCCAGTTACACATGGCCGCCGCAAACTTTAACGATGAACGCCCAGACGGCGCCTGGCACACCGAATGGCCGGCACTCCGCCAGCTCCTGGCCCTGGCCCTCGGCGCCGCCGGCCACCTCCGCGAGCTCGCGGAGGGACTGCAGGCTTTCCCGGACGCCATGCGCCGCAACCTGGATCTCGCGGGCCCGCTGCTGCTGGCCGAGGGTGTCAGCGCCGCGGTGGCACCGCTGCTGGCGGAGAACAACGGGCGCAACGGCAAGCAGCAGCTGCAGGACGTCGTGGACCAGACCCTGCAGACGCCCCCGGCAGAGCAGGCCGGCACCTACCGCAAGCTGCTCCGCGAAGCTGTCCCCGCCGCCGTCGTCCCCGACCAGCGGCTGGAAGAGCTCCTGGACCCCGGCAGCTACCTGGGTCAGGCCCCGGACATCTCCCGGCGCATCCTGGCATCCTTTCCCGACTATGTTTCCCCCAACGCGAATGGAGCTTCCCGTGGCTAAACCGGCCGTAAAGGCAGCGCTGCTGTCCCCCCAGCGACCCCTCGGCGACCACCCCCTGCTGGTAGTGGGTCCGTCCCTGGGCACCTCATCCGTCCTGTGGAACCGGGTCGCCACCCTGCTCGGCAATCACTACGACGTTGTGGCCTGGGACCTGCCCGGCCACGGTGTCTCACCCGCCGCCACCGAACCGTTCGACGTCGCCGCCCTCGCGGACGCCGTCGTGGACCTGGTCGATTCCATCGCCCCCGGTGAGGCCTTCCACTACGCCGGAGTCTCCCTGGGCGGCGCCGTAGGACTGCAGCTCGGCGTAAAGCACGGCGAACGGCTGAAGAGCCTCTCCGTCCAGAACAGCGGAGCCAAAATCGGAACTCCCGAGGGCTGGCTGGAGCGCGCCGAAACCGTCCGCACCCAGGGCACGCCCGTGATGATCCAAGGGTCCGCCCAGCGGTGGTTCGCGCCCGGCTTCATGGACCGCGAACCCGAGTTCAGCAGCCGCCTCCTGCACTCCCTGCGCGACGCCGACCGCTTCAGCTACGCCTTCTGCTGCGAAGCCCTGGCCGCCTTCGATGTCCGCGCGGAACTGGGCAGCATCCGGGTCCCCACGCAGGTCATTGCCGGTGCGATGGACGGCGTCTCCACACCGGCAATGGCGGACGAAGTCGCGGCCGGAATCACCGCCGGCGGCGGCACCGCCACCGCCGTCACCATCGAGGGTATTTCACACCTGGCTCCCGCAGAGGCGCCCGCCCACGTTGCCGACCTCATGCGCAGCCTGGTCACCTGGGCCGAATCACGGGAGGCAGCCAAATGAGCCGGAATGAGAGGCACGGGGTGGTCCAGCCGGACGCCACCAGCCAGGAGATTTACGACGGCGGCATGGTGGTCCGGCGCGAAGTCCTTGGGGACGCGCACGTGGACCGGGCCAACGCCAACAAGGATGAGTTCACCGAGGACTTCCAGGACATGATCACGCGGATCGCCTGGGGTGGAATCTGGACCCGGCCCGGGCTCCCGCGGCAGATGCGCTCCGCGGTTACCATCACCGCCATGGTGGCGCACGGGCACTGGGAGGAGCTGGCGATGCACATCCGCGCCGCCCTCCGGAACGGGCTGAGCAGGGACGAGATCAAGGAAATCCTGCTGCAGACCGCGATCTACTGCGGAGTCCCCTCCGCCAACACCGCCTTCAAAACTGCCCAGCAGGTCTTTCGAGAAATGGACACAACACCGTGAACCAGGCTTTTGTGTACGACGCCGTGCGCACCCCGTTCGGCAAGTTCGGCTCGGGCCTCGCCGCCGTCCGCCCGGACGACCTTGCAGCGCACGTGATCAAAGAGTCCGTGAAGCGCGCTCCCGGGCTGGATCCGGAGCGGATTGACGAGGTGGTGTTCGGCAACGCCAACGGCGCCGGCGAGGAAAACCGCAACATCGCCCGCATGGGCACCCTGCTCGCGGGCTTGCCGATGTCCATCCCGGGTACCACGGTCAACCGGCTGTGCGGCTCGTCGCTGGATGCTGCGATCATCGCCTCGCGGCAGATCAACGCCGGCGACGCCGATCTGATGCTGGTGGGCGGGGCCGAGTCGATGTCCCGCGCCCCCTGGGTGCTGCCCAAGACCGAGAAACCCTACCCGGCCGGGGACATGACGCTGGCGTCCACCACGCTGGGCTGGCGCCTGGTGAACAAGGCGATGCCGAAGGAATGGACCATCTCGCTCGGTGAGGCCACCGAGCGGCTGCGCGAGAAGTACGGCGTGAGCCGGCAGGCGCAGGACGAATTTGCAGCGAACTCCCACAACCTGTCCGCCGCCGCGTGGGACGAAGGATTCTACGACAACCTCGTGGCCCCGGTCCCGGGCACGGACCTGGTGCGGGACGAGGGCATCCGTCCCGGTTCCACCGCCGAGAAGCTGGCGGCGCTGAAGACCGTGTTCCGCAAGGAACCCGAGGGCGCCGAGGTGGGCGGCACAGTCACCGCCGGGAATGCTTCGCCGCTGTCCGACGGCGCCTCCGCGGCCTGGATCGGTTCCGAGGCGGCCGCCGGCCTGCTGGGGCTGGACCCGCTGGCCCGCATCGCCGGACGCGGGGCGCATGCGAACGATCCGCAGTACTTCGGCTACGCACCCGTCGAAGCGGCGAACAAAGCCCTCGCGAAGGCGGGCATCGGCTGGGACCAGGTGGGCGCCGTCGAACTTAACGAAGCCTTCGCCGCCCAGTCCCTGGCCTGCATCAACGCCTGGGGCATCGACCCCGCCATCGTCAACCGGCACGGCGGCGCCATCGCCATGGGACACCCCCTGGGCGCCTCCGGCACCCGGATCCTGGGCACCCTGGCCCGGTCCCTGCAGGCCTCCGGCGAACGCTGGGGCGTCGCTGCCATCTGCATCGGCGTCGGCCAGGGCCTGGCCGTCGTGCTCGAAAACGTCACCGCCGGAAAGGACCAGTAATGCTGAACTTCGTAGATTCCGTCCAGGAGGCCGTGGCCGGCATCAAGGACGGCTCGACCGTGATGATCGGTGGGTTCGGCAACGCCGGCCAGCCGTTCGAACTCATCGACGCGCTGCTCGAATGCGGCGCCACCGGCCTGACCGTCGTGAACAACAACGCCGGGCAGGGCGACCAGGGCCTGGCGCTGCTCATCAAGGAAGGCCGGGTGAAGAAAATGATCTGCTCCTTCCCGCGGCAGTCAGATTCCTGGCACTTCGACGCCAAGTACAAGGCCGGGGAAATCGAGCTGGAGCTGGTCCCGCAGGGCAACCTGGCCGAACGGATCCGCGCAGCCGGAGCCGGGATCGGCGGGTTCTTCACCCCCACCGGTTACGGCACCATGCTGGCCGAGGGCAAGGAAACCCGGTTCCTGGACGGCCGCGGCCAGGTGTTCGAAACCCCCATCCACGCCGACGTCGCACTGATCAAAGCGCTGAACGCGGACGGGAAGGGCAACCTCGTCTACCGCAAGACCGCCCGGAACTTCGGCCCCATCATGGCAGCGGCCGCCAAGCAGACCATCGTCCAGGTCTCGGAGATCGTCCCCACCGGGGCGCTGGACCCGGAAAACGTGGTCACCCCGGGTATTTACGTCAACACGGTTGTCCGCGTCCCTGTGTCAGAGAGCCGCACCGCCGGCACGAGCGAGAAGGTGGCTTGAGATGACCACTGCAACAACCCTCCAGACCTCCACCGCACCGCTCGGTCGCGACGACCTCGCCCGGCTCGTGGCGAAGGACATCGCGCCCGGATCCTTCGTGAACCTTGGAATCGGGCAGCCCACCCTGGTCTCCAACTACCTCACCGACGAGCAGAACATCACCCTCCACACCGAGAACGGGATGCTCGGCATGGGTCCGGAGGCCGCGGGGGACCAGATCGACGGTGACCTCATCAACGCCGGCAAGATCCCCGTGACCGAGCTCCCCGGTGCGTCCTACTTCCACCACGCGGACTCGTTCGCGATCATGCGCGGCGGGCACCTGGACATCTGCGTCCTGGGCGCTTTCCAGGTTTCCGCCACCGGGGACCTGGCGAACTGGCACACCGGGGCACCCGGGGCGATTCCCGCCGTCGGCGGTGCCATGGACCTGGCTACCGGGGCGAAGGACGTCTTCGTCATGATGACCCTCCTGACCCGCGAAGGCGCCTCCAAGATCGTCGAGTCCTGCACCTACCCGATCACCGGCGTCGGCTGCGTCACCCGCGTCTACACCGACAAGGGCGTCTTCCTCACCGGCCCCGGCGGCGTCACCGTCCGCGAAACCTTCGGCTGCACCCTCGAAGAACTCCAGGAACTTGTACCGGTGCCCCTCAAGGCCGCCGCCTGAGGACAGCCCTAGGATTGGTAACCATGACCGACGCCGCAGGTACAGATATCCAGCCAGCCCCGCAGGCCAGCGACCAGTACGTCCAGTCCCTGGCACGCGGGCTGGCGGTGATTCGTGCCTTCGACGCGGACCGTCCGGTTATGACGCTCACCGAGGTGGCAGGCCGCACCGGCCTGACCCGGGCCACGGCACGCCGGTTCCTGCACACGCTCGTGGAGCTGGGCTACGTGCGCACCGACGGCAAGACGTTCGCGTTGACGGCCAAGGTCCTGCAGTTGGGATACGCGTACCTTTCGGGGCTGTCCCTGCCTCAGCTGGCGCAGCCGCACCTGGAGGAGCTTTCCCTCAAACTCGGCGAATCCACGTCGGCCGCCGTGCTGGACGGCACGGACATCGCGTACATCGCCCGGGTGACCACGCGCCGCATCATGACCATCGGCATCACCGTGGGCACCCGGTTCCCGGCCTACGCCACCTCGATGGGCCGGGTGCTCCTCGCACACGTGCCGCCGGCAGAGCTCAAGGCCTACCTTGCTGCTGCCGACATCAAACCGCTCACGCCGCGTGCCCTGGGATCTGTCGAGGAGCTGCTGGCCGTCCTGGAAACCGTCCGTGCCCAGGGCTGGTGCCTGCTGGACCAGGAACTGGAGCTGGGCCTGATGTCGGTGGCGGCTCCGGTGTTTGACGGGCCCAAGGTGGTGGCTGCGGTCAACGTTTCCCTGCAGGCCCAGTCCGTGGAGGCGACGCCGGACCGGGAAGCCTACCTGGCGGCAGTTGCGCAGGAGATCGTGGCCACCGCGAAGCTCATCTCCGCAGACCTCACCGCCCGCGGCTAGCAGGGCCAGCGCACCGCGCAGCCAAGTCCAATCTTGATGCGCAGAGACTGCCCCTGCGCGTCGAACCAGACCCCCACTGTGCAGATACGCACACGGGGTGAGATAACTGTTTGCCATCCAACCCGGCCGCCCCACTCCCACCGCGGCAGCAGCGGCCCTAGACTCTAGCCAACTGCGTGCAGCAGAGCCGCTGCACCGCTTGTCAGAAGGAGCCACCGGGTGAAACTGGGCATACCGCGGGAACGCCGGGAGGGTGAGCGGCGTGTGGCCGCCACCCCGGACACCGTCAGGCAGCTGGCCGGTTTAGGGCTGGAGGTCCTCGTGGAAACCGGCGCAGGGGACAGCGCAGGTCACGCCGATCCGGACTACCAAAATGCCGGGGCTGCCATCGTCCCGGAGCTGGACACCGCCGCCCTCGACATCCTGGCCCACGTCCGGCCCCTTGACCCGCACACCGCCGCGTCCCTGAAAAGGGGCGCCGTCACCGTGGGTCTTGCATCGCCGTCGTCCGAGCTGCCCGCCGTGCAGGCGCTTGCGGACAGCGGGGTAACCTCCTTCGCCCTGGAGCTGGTGCCGCGCATCTCCCGCGCCCAGTCCATGGACGCCCTGAGTTCCCAGGCGCTGGTGGCCGGCTACCGCTGCGTCCTGGAGGCTGCCATCCGGCTGCCGCGCTTCTTCCCGCTCTACATGACGGCTGCCGGAACCGTCCCGCCCGCCAGGGTCCTGGTGCTCGGCGCCGGGGTGGCGGGGCTCCAGGCCATCGGCACCGCCAAGCGCCTGGGCGCACGGGTTTTCGCCAACGACATACGCCCCGCCTCCGCGGACGAGGTCGCGTCCATGGGCGGCACCTTCATCCGCCTGGATCTTGAGACGGCGGAGGCAGCGGGCGGCTACGCCCGGCAGCTAAGCTCCGACGCCGGCACGCGGCAACGGCAGTTGCTGGCACCCCACGTGGCGCAATCGGATGTGCTGATTACGACGGCGGCAGTCCCCGGGCGGCCGGCGCCCCTTTTGGTGACGCGGGAGATGGTGCAGGGCATGCGGCCGGGGTCGGTGGTCGTCGACCTCGCCGCGGAATCCGGGGGCAACGTGGAGGGATCGGTACCGGGCCAGGACATCCCGATCACCACGGCCGACGGAACCGGGCACATTACCCTGGTCGGCCTGAAGGACCCGGCGTCGGCCATGGCCTCGGACGCCTCCCGGCTCTACGCCAAGAACGTGGCAAACCTGCTGGCCCTGCTGGTCCGTACGGACGATGCGGGGAACGGCGCCCTCAAGCTGGATTTCGACGACGAAGTGGTGGCCGGTGCCTGCCTCACCCACGACGGCGTGGTACGGCACCGGCCCACGGCGGAGCTGCTGGTGGCCCGGGCACGCAGTGCCGCGGAGCCCGCCACGGCTGCGGCCCGGCAGGAAGGAAGGCTCTGATGGACGGAACAGCCCTGCTGACCATCACGGTACTGGCGGTGTTCGTCGGCTTCGAGGTGGTGTCCAAGGTATCCAGCACCCTGCACACGCCCCTGATGTCCGGCGCCAACGCCATCCATGGCATCATCCTGGTCGGTGCCATCATTGTGGCCGGCCAGGCAGCAGACCCGTGGGTCCTGGCGGTGGCGCTGCTCGCCGTCGTCCTTGCCACCGCCAACCTGGTGGGCGGGTTCGTGGTGACGGACCGGATGCTGCACATGTTCCATGCGAAAAGGGACATGGCCAAGCAGGACATCGCCAAGAAGGACGCGGCCACGACGAACGCCGTGGAGCCAAAGGCGGGCAACAGATGAGCCTCCTCGACCCGGTCTGGACCTCCCTGCTCTACCTCGCCGCGGCGGTCTGCTTCATCTTGGCCCTTCGCGGGCTCAGCTCCCCGCGGACGGCCCGCCGCGGAAATCTGGTGGGAGCGCTCGGGGCGCTGATCGCCGTCGTCACGGTGTTCCTGTCCGCCCGGCTGGAGAACATTCCCTTGATCCTTGCCGCCATCGCCGTAGGCAGCGCGGTGGCCGCACCGGTGGCCCGGCGCGTGAAGATGACGCAGATGCCGCAGCTGGTGGCCCTGTTCAACGGGGTAGGCGGCGGCGCCGCTGCCTTGGTGGCCCTCCTGGAACTGGCCCATACGGGCAATCCCTGGATCCGCGTGGCCATCGTGTTCACGCTCCTGGTGGGTGCCGTTTCCTTCGCCGGCTCGGGCATCACGTTCGCCAAGCTGCAGGAACTGATGACCACCCGGCCGGTGGTGTTCCCGGGCCTGCCGGTGGTGATGGCCGCGGTCCTGCTCGCCGCGGTGGCCGCCGGCGTTGCCGTGGTCCTCACCGGTTCGCTGCCCCTTGCGGTCCTGTTGCTGCTCCTGGGCCTTGCCGCCGGTTTCCTGCTGGTGCTGCCCGTGGGCGGCGCCGACGTGCCCATTGTCATATCCCTGCTGAACGCCTTCACCGGCCTGGCCGTCGCGGCGTCCGGGCTGGTGCTGGGCAACGTCCTGCTGGTGGTGGCCGGGACCCTGGTGGGAGCCTCGGGCACCATCCTTACCCGGGCCATGGCGGCCGCCATGGGCCGGAGCGTGGCGGGCATCCTGTTCGGGGCGTTCAGGGGAGGTTCGACGGCGGGGTCCACGGCCATCAGCGAGCGTCCGGTCCGTTCGTCCTCACCGGAGGACGTGGCAGTCCTTTTGGGGTACGCCCAGAGGGTGATTATCGTCCCCGGCTACGGCCTGGCCGTGGCCCAGGGCCAGCACACGGCCGCCGAACTGGCCCTGGCCCTGGAAGCCCGCGGGATCGAGGTGGATTTCGCCATCCATCCTGTTGCCGGCCGCATGCCGGGACACATGAACGTGCTCCTGGCCGAGGCCAACGTCCCGTACGAGTCGCTGAAGGAGATGGGCGAGATCAACCCGGAGTTCAAGACGACCGACGTGGCCCTGGTGGTGGGCGCCAACGATGTGGTGAACCCGGCAGCCAAGACTTCGTCCGGCTCGCCGATTTACGGCATGCCCATCCTGGAGGTGGCGGACGCGCGGCAGGTGGTGTTCCTCAAGCGGTCCATGCGGCCGGGATTCGCCGGCATCGAGAACGACCTGCTGTACCAGCCGCAGACGTCACTGCTGTTCGGCGACGCCAAGGACTCCCTGGCCCAGGTGCTGGGTGCGGTCAAGGCGCTGTAGGCGCGGAACACCGGCCGCCGCGGGTTACCCTTCTTTCAGAAGCTTGCTTTCCATCCGCCATCAGAGGACGCCATGACTGACCACCATTCCCCTTCACCCAAGCGCGCCGCCGTCGTCATCAATCCCGCAAAGACGGTGGACATCGACGTGCGGGAGCTCATGGCCAAGCACTGCGAGGAGAACGGCTGGGGCGAAACCCTCTGGTTCGAGACCACGGAGGAGGACCCCGGCGTCGGGCAGGCCAAGGAAGCCCTGGCCCAGGGCGCGGACCTGGTGATCGCGGCCGGCGGCGACGGGACAGTCCGGTGTGTGGCAGAGGTCCTGGCCGGCGGCGATATTCCCATGGGACTGCTGCCGCTGGGAACGGGCAACCTGCTGGCGCGCAACCTGGGCATTGACGTCACCGATTATGACGGCGCCCTGTCCGGAGCCCTGGTGGGCACGGAGAGGAAGATCGACGTGGTGCGCGCCCGCCGGAACGACCCGGACAAGGACCAGCTGTTCCTGGTCATGGCGGGCATGGGCTACGACGCCACCATCATGGCGGACACCAACCAGGAACTGAAGCACAAGGTGGGCTGGCTGGCCTACGTGGATGCCGGCATTCGCAACCTACCGGGCAAGCCCGTCAAGGCCACCGTGGTGATTGACGGCAAGAGGGCTGTTCACCGTGGCGTCCGCAGCGTGATGGTGGGCAATTGCGGCAAGGTCCAGGGCGGACTGGAGATTTTCCCCGAGGCCAAGATTGACGACGGCCTGCTGGACATCGCCGTCCTGGCGCCGCACCACGGAAAACTGGGCTGGCTGTCCGTGCTGGCCGGCATCATCGGCAAAGGCAAAAACAAGGACACTTCCGTAGAGTACTTCCAGGGCAAGACCGTTGAGATCACGCTGGAACACAAGGACGACTACCAGTTGGACGGGGACCACGAGGGCCAGGGCAAGCACGTGCTCATGACCATGGAGCCCGGTGCCCTGACTTTGAGGATGTAACCGGCCCTGCGGATGTAGGACTTACCCCAGCAGCCGCCCCCACCGGGGCTCGAGCAGCGGCGCGCCTGCCAGTTTCAGGGCGTGCCAGAGCGTGACGGCCACGGAGTCCAGCACGGGCACCCCGGTGGTGTCCTCGATCTCTGCGGTGATGTTGGCGCCGTAGAGGTTGGTGCACAGGTACACCAGTGCGTCGGGCGCCGCGGCAGCGAGCTCCAGGGAGCCCGGGCGCATTTCGTCGTCGGTGACCCGGGCGAAGGATTCATTGTCGCTGAGGCCCAGCGCCCGGTGGTCCACGGTCTTGATGCCTTCGCGCTCGTAGGATGCGATGACCTGGTGGTTCACATCCTCCGTGTACGGGGTGAACAGGCCGATCCGCTCCGTGCCGAAGGCCCGGAAGGCCTCGAGGTAGGCAAGGGTGGAGGTGGTGGCCGGGATGCCGGTGGCGCCCGTGATCCCGGCCGCCAGATCCCGGTCGTGCGCCGAGCCCAGCCACGATCCCGACGTGCCGTTCCAGGCAATCACGTCCACATCCGCCGTCGCCAGCAGCCCGGCTGCCTCCTGCATGACTGCCGGGTCGAACTGGCGGTCGGAGGAGTCATCGAGGGCGATGCGGGTCACCGGGATCCGGGCGAAGTGCACGGTGACGTCGGTGCGGCTGCCCAGGATGCGGTAGGTCTGGGGTTCGAGGCAGGTGTTGGAGGACGGCACGATCATGCCGATCCTGCGTGGGCGTGGGGTTGCGGGCATGGTGGCTCCTAGAGGGCGGCGGTGAGCTGGGAGGCTTCCGGGGCAGCGGACTGGTGCTCCCGGTAGCCGTTGCGGTTGATGAAGCGGCCCACGGCCCCGGGATCATGGAAGCCGTCCGCGTCGAGGACCACCCGCCCGTTGGAAACAACGACGGCGGGCCAGCCCGTGAGTGCCTTCCCGTCGAAAGGCGAGAAGTCCGTGCCCATGTGCAGGGCTGACCCGTTCACCGTACGTTCCTCGGCGGGGTCGAAAACCACCAGGTCGGCGTCGGACCCCTCTTCAATGCGGCCCTTGCCCGGGACTGCGTTGATCCGCGCGGGGGCAGCAGCGAAGGCCTCCACGAACTGCTCCACGCTCGCGCCGGCGGAGGTCATCGCAGTGAACGTGACCGGCATCCGCGTCTCCACCCCGGGCAGGCCGTGCGGCATGGCGCGCACGTCATCGGTGCGCTCGCGTTTCTGCGACAGGTCGTAGCAGGAATGGTCGGAGGACATGGTGTGGATGGCTCCGGACACCAGCCGCTCCTTGAGGGCGGCCACGGTTTCCGCGCTGCGCATGGGCGGGCAGCAGGCGAACCACTCCGGGAAGGTGGAGGCGTACACGGAGTCATCCAGCGTGACGTAGTGCGGGCAGGTTTCGGAGTAGGCCACGAGCCCGCGGTCGCGTGCCTGCGAGACCAGGTCGACGGCGCCGGGCGTGGACTGGTGGACGAAGTAGACCGGGGCGCCGGTGTATTCGGCCATGGCCAGGGTTTCCTTGACGGAGATTTCCTCGGCCAGCTCCGGCCTGGTCCGGTGCAGGTGCTCAATGCCGATCCGGCCGTCCTGGGCGTGCTGCCCGGTGCAGTCGGCAATGATCGGATCGTGTTCGGCGTGGATGTACGTCAACCCGTCCAGCCGGACCATTTCCCGCATGACCTTCAGGATTGTGTCGCCGTCGGCCATCGTGGTGCCCCGGTTGGTGGTGTACATCTTGACCGAGCGGACACCCTCCGCGGCGAGCTGCTCAAGCTGCCACGGGACTGTTTCGTCCCAGCTGACCACGGCGCCGTGGAGGGCAACGTCGCAGCGGGACTGCGTGGCGAGTTCCTTTTTGTGCAGGGCGGCGGCGAGCGGGGTTTCCTGGGCGTCGCGGGGAATCCCGAAATCGATGATGGTGGTGGTCCCGCCCCACAGCGCTGCGGTGGAGGTGGTCCGGTAGTCGTCAAGGGTGCGGAAGCGCCCGGTCACCTGGGCCACGTGGCAGTGGCCGTCCACGCCGCCGGGGATCACGAGTTTTCCCGTGGCGTCGATGATACGGTCCGCCGCGGGGACGGGCAGGGCGGCGTCGACGAGCCGGGCGATCCGCCCGTCGTGCACCACGATGTGCGCTTCCCGGCGGCCGTGGCCGTTCACCACGGTGGCGTTGGCAATGACAAGTTGTGGCTGGCGGGACATCGGTGTCCTCCTAAGATTGGTGGGCTCTGGCTAGGCGGCGGGCTGGGGAGTGCCGGCCTGCTCCTGGCGGGCGGCAAGGGCAGCGTCCAGGTTCCCCGGCAGGCCCTTCCGGTCCTTGGCGGGGGGCGGGGCGAAAGCGCCGGCGCGGTGCGGCCCGGACTGCAGCGCGGCAACGGCCTCGGCCATCCGGACCCCGGCGGAGATGCCATCCACCGCAGGGACGGGAATCAACCCCTTGAGTTCGCGGGCAAGGCCGGCCAGCGGGGCGCCGGCAAGGATGACGACGTCGGCGCCGTCCTCAGCCACGGCCTGCCGGCTGAGTGCCAGCAGGGTTTCCCTGAAGTCCTGTTGCACGGAGCCGATGCTGTTCAGGGAGTCATTGATCGAACGGATGGAGGCCAGCCGGCCTGCCAGGCCGAACTGCTCCACGCACTCCCGGTACCAGGGCTTGATCCGGTCCGAGATGGCAATGATGGAGAAACGGTGGCCCTGCAGTGCGGCTGCGCACAATGCGGCTTCGGTGATGCCGATGACCGGCACGTCCGCCAGTTCCTTGAGGGCCGGCATGCCGGGGTCGCCGAAGGCGGCCACCACCACGGCGTCCACCTTGTCTGCGTCGGGAAGAGTCTGTTCGGCGATGAGCTCTGCCACAGCACCCGCGGCGATCAGCGATTCGAAGCGGGTCTCGATGTATTCCACGCCGTGGCCGGCAGTACGAACCAGCAGTTCGGTGCCGGGGGACGCGGATCGGAGCGCCTCGGATTCAATCAGCGCTGTGACATCCGCGCTGATGTTGGGGTTGATGACCAGGAGTTTCATTTTCTCTTCCGGTGGAATTCTGGTTCGGTCTTCTGGAAGTCCTCCGGGAACTGGTCCCGGTACTTACCGATATGTGACGCGGACTGGGCGGCTGCCTTGTCCGGATCGCCGCTGGCAATGGCGGCGTACAGGTCGCGGTGTTCGCGGATGAGTTCGGGCAGGTCGCTGACATGCCGGAACAGCCAGTGCATCCGGCCCTGGAGGGGTTCCAGGGCGGATTTGAGGAAGTTGTTATCCGCGATGGCCGTGATGGCGTCGTGGAATTCGCTGTTGGACCGGTGCGCCTCCATCACGGAACCCTTGGCCAGGAAGGCCTCAGCGTTGTCCAGCAGCGCTTTGAGGTAGGCGAGGTCGTCCCTGGTGGCCCGCTTGGCGGCGAGCCGGCAGGCCAGGACTTCCAGGGATTGGCGGACGTCGAAGAGATCTTCCACGTCCTTGGCGCTGAGGCTGCTCACTTCGGCTCCGCGTGCGCCGCGGTCGCTGATGAGGCCTTCCTGGCGGAGCATGCGCAGGGCCTCGCGGACCGGCAGCCGGGAAACGGAGAATTCGGCTGCCAGGTCGCGTTCCACCAGCCGCGTGCCGGGAGCGTAGTGTCCTTCGAAAATCCTGGTGCGGAGGGTGTCCCGGACGGTTTCGCGGAGGGGGCGGTCCTTGTCCTGGGTCTCTTCGGCGGTCAGCATGATGCTCCATTCGGATTTTTTGTGTGGCACTGCTCCCGGCTGCGGGGGCGTTGTTTGCAAGTTTCCCTGCGAGGGTCAGCTTAGACAGGAAGCCGCTTGTTGTAGTTCAGGGTGAGCACTGAGGCGCCCATGATGACCGCGGAACCCACGAAGTACAGCAACGCCCAGGTATAGGAACCTGTAGCCCCTACGATCAGGCCGACGGCGATCGGAGTGACGAACCCGGAGATGTTGCCGCTGAAGTTCATGGCGCCGCCCAGGACGCCCGCGTTGGTGCGGCCGCCAAGGATGGAGGGGATGCTCCAGAACAGGCCAACCCAGCGCAGGAAGAACATGACGAGGGAGAGCAGGACCACTGCGGTGGTGGGGTCCGGGACCACGGTGACGCCCACGAGGCCGCCGATCACCACGACACTGGAGATGCCCAGGAGGGTGCGCATCACCCGGTTGGCTGAGGCACCGGACGCACGCCACTTGTCCGCAATGGTGCCGCCCAGGATTTCACCCACGAAGCCGGCGCCGAAGATGACGAAGGTGGACCAGCCGATGGTCTTCAAGTCGAAGCCCTTGGCCTGGGCCAGGTAGAGCGGGCCCCAGGTCAGCAGGCCGTAGAACACTCCGTTGAAGCCGAGCCAGCCAAAGCACATCGCCCAGAAGGAGCGGAACTTAAGGTAGGGGAGCAGTGCGCGCTTGCCCTGGCTGCCGTCGAGCTCGGCTTCGGCATCCTCGGCAGCGTGCGACGCTTCGATGTACTCGGCTTCGGCGGCATTGACGCCGCGGTGCTGCCGCGGGTTGTCGCGAACGTACCACCAGACGGCCAGGCCCATCAGGACTGTTGCGGCGCCGGCGATGACGAACGAACTGCGCCAACTGCCCGTTGCGGCGATGAGGCCGGCGATGAGGATGCCGCCAAGGCCTGCACCCAGCGGGGCACCGGCGTCCAGGATGGTGGCACCACGGCCGCGCTCCGACTTGTGCATCCAGATGGCGTTGAGCTTGCCGCCGGCCGGCATGACACCTGCTTCGGTCACGCCGATGCCGAGGCGGGCGATAAACATGCTCAGGAAGCCGCCGGCCATACCGGATGCGGCGGTTGCCGCGCCCCAGCCCACGCAGGAGGCGGTCATCACCTTGCGGGGACCGAACTTGTCGATGAGCAGTCCCACGGGGATCTGCATCAGGGCGTAGGTCCAGAAGAAGGCGGAGAGCAGCAGGCCCACAAGCTCCGGGGCGAGATTGAACTCCTTTTGGATGATGGGCAGTGCCACCGAGATGGAGCCGCGGTCGATGTAGTTGACGGAAACCAGGACGAGCAGGAGCAGGAACATTTTCCAGCGGACGGAGGTGCGCCGTTGCGTTCCGTCCTTTCCGCGCGTTTCGGTAATGCCCGGTGTGGCCTCGTCTGGCGTGGCCGTTGTTTCAGTGTTTGGGATGGACACAGCTTCTCCTTCACGGGGAAGTTTTCGGATGGGGAGGATGCGAAATGGCGTGTGGTGCATGCCTGGCAGGGCGCTGGCCTGCCGGCGGGAAAAGGGGGCCCGCTGGACGATCCGGAGCGTAGAGCGGGACGTTGCGTTTTGGGATCCCGCTTTGGGATCCCAAAATCAAAGATAGAAGTGACCCCCGCCACTGTCAAGGGTTTTTGCTCCCCGAACGCCGCTGAGGTCCTGCTGACGGATTGTGACTGCCCCACACCCCAACTGAGTAGCGCTACCTACTTGGGTGGGCAGCTACTGAGGGGACCCGGCCTGCCGGTAGGACATGGTCTCGGCCAGCTCCGCGAGCCGATGGGCCCGCGCCGACTCGGCCGGAGTGAACGGTTCCTCCGGCCGGGAAAAGGTGATGGGGCCATCCCATGCGGTGGGGATCTTAAGGTGCGTGCCGTCGTCGGACGCTTTGAAACCGGCGTCCCACGGCGGCACAATCCGCGCGTGCAACAGCTCGGCCACCGCCAGGGGAAGTTCGTCCGGGGCGGCAGCGATCCTCGCTGCCAGGCTGAGCGCCCTGGTCTGCCCGTCAGCCATGGCCAGGGCAGTGGTGGGCCACACGTGCGGACTGCTGCCGCCGCCGTCGTGCAGCGCCGCCAGCAGCTCGCGCTCGCCGACGTTACCGGGGACCGAGAGGACAAATTCATCCAGGACCCCGTCCGGCACCGGGTGGACGTGGATGCTCAGGATGTTGGTGTCCAGCCGGGCCAGGGCCCCGGTGATCCGCTGCAGCGACCCGGGCTGGTCCCGGAGCAGCGTCCGCGCCCGCCACAAGGACGGCGCCGATGCCAGTTGCCGCCGGTGACGGAGGGCCGGGGCGTGCAGCCAGCGCAGCAGGATCCGGGCGGCGGAGGGCTCGGCCACCCAGATCACCAGGACCGTCGCGGTCAGGGTAAGCACCAGGACCTTGGCCACATACGGAAGGTGGGTCTCCACCACCAGGGCGTGGACCAGCAGTTCGATCGGCAGCATCACGGCGACGTTTGCCAGGGTCAGCCGCGCCTTGGGCGGTTCGGGCATCATGCCGCAGACCTCGCAGCGCAGTTCAGCAGCGGGCGCGGTGTGTGCAGGGCGCTTCATGACACAAGCATCGTCCGCTGCTGTTTCCGCTGCATTGCCTCCGGATTCCATTCATGGGAACGCGCCAGATGGTTTCCCGGGCCTGCACCGTAGGATTTACCAGGAACGTCAGCGCGGCCGCCCGTGAGAATCACCTCAGGAAATCCCAGGAAGGCGCTGCCCGTGAAGATGTTCGCCGAAATGTTCAGCATCGGCCCCGGCAACAAGGACCACCACCCCGCGCTGCGGTGCGCCGTGGGCGTCTTCGTTCCGCTCCTCACCCTGGTGTTCCTGGACCGGCTGGACCTGGCCATCTTCGCGTCCTTCGGCGCCTTCACCGGAATCTACGGCCGCGGTGAACCCCACGCGGTCCGGTTTGTGCTGCAGCTGCGGGCCGGGCTGCTGATGCTGCTCGTCATGCTCCTGGCGGCGCTCGCGGCGCGGACGGGCCCCGCTTGGGGCCTGGACGCCGCCACCCACACCTGGCTGCTGGTCCTGGCCACCACGCTGGTGGCCGGCGCCTGTTCCGTTGCCATTTCCTGGCTCCGGCTGCGCCCCGCCGGTTCGCTGTTCCATATCTTCGCCTTCGCCGCCATCGCATCCATCCCCAATCAGCCGCCGCTCTGGCAGGGCATGCTGGTGGCCGTCCTCACCACAGTGTTCGCCCTCCTTGTGGGCTTCTCGTCCCGGATCCTTCCCAGCCACCGCACTCCCTGGACCAGGCCTCCCCGCATCCGGCGCACTCCCGCGGAGAAACGCGCGGCTTGGCTTGAGGGGCTCGGGTACCTTGTGGCCGCCGGCCTTGCCGGCACGCTGGCCACGTGGGCAGGGGAGCGCCTGGGGTTCGGGCACAACTACTGGGCCATGGTGGCTGCCGTGGTGCCGCTGGTGGGCCACACCACCCGGCACCGCGTACGCCGGGGCGTCCAAAGGATCATCGGCACGGTGCTGGGACTGCTGGTCCTGGCTGCCGTGCTCCTGGTGGGCCTGCAGCCGTGGCAAACAGTGCTGGTGATGGCGCTGTGCCAGTTCGGCGCCGAGATGTTCATCATCCGCCAGTACCTGCTGGCGCAGGTCTTCGTGACGCCCCTCGCGCTGGTCTCAACATTGCTGGTGGTTCCGGCCTCACCCTCCATCCTGCTGCGCGACCGCATCATCGAGACCGTGATCGGCGCCGCCGTCGGCATTGCCGTGGTGCTGGCTCCCGGCGCATGGCGCCGCATCAGGCAGCGGACGACGACGGCCTGACCGCCTTTCCGTCCCGCGTTTCCGGTACGCTGGACTTCCCATTCAACGGAAGGTGGGCGGCGGTGGCGAACTCAAGCTCCGGGGATTCGGTGGTGGACCGGATCGTGCGGCTGATCTCCGCCTTCCCCCAGGACGTCAGCGCCCTCCGGTTGTCAGACCTGGCGGAGCGGGCGGGCCTTCCGCTGACCACCACGCACCGGCTGGTGGGCCAACTCGCAGGCCACGGGCTGCTGGAGGCCGCACCCGGTGGTATCGTCCGGCCCGGACTCCGGCTGTGGGAGCTGGTGAACCGAGCCTCCCCGGCTCTGGCGCTCCGGCAGGCGGCCATGCCCTTCATGGAGGACATCCAACAGGTCCTGAACCAGAACGTGAACCTCGCCGTGCTCGACGGCTGGGAAGCGCTCTTCGTGGAGCGGCTCTCCCGCCGCGGCTCGGTGGCCAACCGGGCGCAGGTGGCCGGCAGGATGCCCATCCATATCTCGTCCGCCGGATTGGCGCTGATGGCCCACCAGGAAAAGGCGCTGCAGCAGGAGTACCTGGGCCAGTTCACCGACCCCGACGGGAAGCTGGCTGCGGCCGACGTCCGGGCCCTGCTCGCCGAGACTTCCCGCCAGGGCTTCGCCCAACTGAAAGGTGTGGTGGATCCGGACACCTGGGGGATTGCTGTCCCCGTGCTCAGCCGCAGGCAGCGCGCCGTGGCCTCGCTCGGTGTCGTGGTGCCCCTGCAGGAGATGCGCCTGCAGGCCCTCGTGCCGGCACTGCAAACGGCGGCCCGCGGCATCGCCAGAAGTTTGGCCTGATTGTTCCGCTGTTCGGCAGACTGCCTTTGCCATTCACTTTTCGCGGTTCCGATGAACGGAACCGCTGTAACGCCGGTCACCCAGTGTCGCGCACACTGAAGCCAGGCAATCATTCCGGCCCCGTCCAAGGCCCCGCAACGAAGCGAGATGCAGTCATGGCACGAAAAGTCATCACCACCCAAGTGGCCATCATGGGAGCTGGGCCGGCAGGGCTGATGCTCTCCCACCTCCTGGCAAAGGCAGGCATCGATTCCACGGTGGTGGAGGTCCGCAGCCACGACGAAATCTCGCACACGGTGCGCGCCGGGATCCTGGAGCACGGGACCGTGAACATGCTGGTGGAGAGCGGGGTCTCGGACCGGGTGCTGCGCGACGGGGACCGGCATGACGGTATCGAGCTGCGGTTTAACGGCGAGAGCCACCGCGTCGACTTCAAGGACCTGGTGGGGGAGTCCGTGTGGCTTTATCCGCAGACGGACGTTTTCCTGGACCTCGCCGCGCGCAGGAAGGACGACGGCGGCGACGTCCGCTACAGCGTGACTGACACTTCGGTCCATGATCTTGAGGGCAAGCCGAAGGTCTGGTTCACCGACGCCGAAGGCGTGGAGTTCGAGATCCAGGCGGACTTCCTGGTGGGTGCCGACGGCTCCCGAAGCCACTGCCGGTTCCAGATCCCCGAGGCCCACCGCAAGTGGTACTTCCACGAATACCCCTTCGCCTGGTTCGGCATCCTGGCCGAAGCTCCGCGCAGTTCGGATGAGCTGATCTACGCCAACTCGGCCAACGGCTTCGCCCTCATCAGCCAGCGCACGGAGACGGTGCAGCGGATGTACTTCCAGTGCGATCCCAAGGAGAACGTTGCCGAGTGGGACGATGACAGGATCTGGGCCGAGTTCCGCAGCCGGGTCAACGGCAACGGCTTTGAGCTCAAGGAAGGCCCGGTCATCGAGAAGATGGTGCTGCCGTTCCGGAGCTTCGTCCACACCCCCATGCGCCACGGCAACCTCTTCCTGGCCGGCGACGCCGCCCACACCGTGCCGCCCACCGGCGCCAAGGGCCTCAACCTGGCCATCAATGACGTCAAGGTCCTCTTCGAGGGGCTGGACAGCCACTACAACTCCGGCTCGGACCGGCTGCTGGAAACCTACAGCAGCCGTGCCCTGGACCGGGTGTGGAAGGCGCAGCAGTTCTCCTACTGGATGACCACCATGCTGCACACCCCTGCCGATGCGGACGACTTCTCCCGCGCCCGCCAGCTCGGCGAACTGAACTCCGTCGTCTCCTCCAGGCACGGCATGGCATATCTGGCCGAGGCCTACACCGGCTGGCCCGGCCGCGCCTAGGGACCCGGTAGCCGTCGGATAGTCCCAGGAGGAAATGGCGGGCGGCCACATCCACTGCCCGGTGGTGAGGCATAACATGATGGCCATGGACACGGTCTCGATCGTTGGCGGCGGCATCGCCGGGCTGGCCTTGGCGGCCTGCCTGGAGCAGGACCGCTTCCAGGTGACGGTTTACGAGAAGCGGCCGGAACTACCCAGGGTCGGCACCGTGCTCGCCATGTGGCCCAACGCCCAGCGTGCCTTGGCCCGGTTGGGAATCCTTGGGCGGGCCCGGGCCGTCAGCCCCGTGCTTGCAAGCGGGTCCATCCGCAATGCGGCAGGCGAGCCGTGGGTCACGGTCAACGGCGGGGAGCTGTTCGGCATGTCCCGCGTGGACCTGCTGAGGCTCCTTGACTCGGCCGTCCCCGGGACTGTCCGCCGGGCTACCAGGAACCTGCAGGCGTTGCCGGGTGACGGAGGCCTGGTGGTTGGCGCCGACGGTGTGCACAGCATGGTCCGCCGCGAGGTCTGGGGTGCGGGCACGAATGCCCGGGCCGCGGGGTGCATCGCAGTCCGGGGCACCATCCCGGCGCCCGTCAACGCCGATGAGGTGGGGGAATACTGGGGCCGGGGGGACCTGTTCGGCATCGCCGCGTCCCCGGGCGGGACCAACTGGTATGCGAGCTGGCGTTCGGATCCGGGCCCTGCCGGGATCGATGTCGCCCAGGCCCTGGACCAGGCGCGGGTGCGTTTTGCGGGCCACGCGCCCGCCATCCGTCAGGTCCTCGCCGCCGCCGTCCCCGGGCTCTCCCTCGCACAGCCGATCTGGACCACCCCGCCGTTGCGGTCGTACGTCCGCGGCACGGCCGTATTGGTGGGCGACGCAGCCCACGCCATGACGCCCAACCTCGGCCGGGGTGCCTGTGAATCACTCGTGGACGCCGTCACCCTTGCGGATCTGTTGAACAGTCTTCCGCAGGAGAGGGCGCTCGCCGCCTACAACCGGCAGCGCCGGCTGCGGACCCGCGCCCTGAGCCTGGGGTCGGCGGCGATGATGCGGGTGGCGCTGGCGGAAGGTGCCCAGCCGCTGCGTGACGGCCTGCTCAACCTGGCCCGACGACGGAACGAACGTGCCGCCGTCGGCCGCGGTTCCGGCAGGTGATCAGCGGACAGCAGCGGCAGGTCGTGTGGCGTCGTCCTCTCCTGGTGCCTGGGTAGCGGGAAGTCCTCCAGGGCCCTGCTGGACCGGCATTGCCGCGGGCAGTCGCTTCCTGGTCCGCCTTCGCCCCGACCTGCCGTAGACCAGGTACATCGTCACGCCGGTGATGATCATGAGGAGCACCGTGTAAACGAACGTGTTGGCGATGCCCTCAGTGCCCTCCGCGCCATCGGTGTTGGCCTTGATCACCAGGCCCAGCGGCTGTACCAGCGGATGGGCAAGGAAGATGGCCGTGTCATAGTCGTCCAACAGGCTGTTGAAGTTCAGGGCCGTAATGGCTGCTGCGGCCGGGAGAACCAACGGCAGGAGGACGCGCCGAAAGACATACAGCGTCTTCGCGCCCATGATGGCAGCAGCCTCCTCCAGCGCAGAATTCACGGAGGCAAAGGACGCCTTGAGCATCCGGAGGGTGAATGGAATCTTCACGGTGATAAATGCGATGAGCAGGATCACCGTTGTTCCGGTGAGTACGGCACCGCCCACCAGCGGGCTCGGGTGGTCGTAGCTGACGATCAGGCCAAGAGCCAGCAGCGCAGACGGCAGGATCCATGGGATGTGCAGCAGGTATTCGAAGGCCGACGCCACCCAGTTTTTGTACTTCTGCAGCAGCCGGGCAACGAAGAGCAGTCCCCCTACGGCTATGACGGCGGCCAGGGCGCTGTACACAACACTGACGATAAACGGCCGGAGCCCCGATTGCTGGGTGAGGACGCGGGCATAGTTGTCCAGTGTCAGGTTGGCCAGCGAGAGCTGCCCCGTCTGGATGGCCGCGCCGTCGGCGAACGAGTAAAGCACGATCAGCACCACCGGGAGCGTGTAGATGGCAAACAGTAGATATGCCAGGCCGTGTACGGCGATGTTGGCTGCGCGGTTCGTGATCTCCTGCTTCTGCAGCTCGGAGGAAACCTTGGACACTGAGAAGTAGGTGCCGCCCTTCTCCAGCCGGGACATGACGGCGAGCATCAGCATGGTGGCCAGGCCCAGGATCACGGCCAGCAGCGCCGCGAGGTCCCTGGAGGTGGGGCTGTTGGTGAAGGTCAGGATCATCGGTGTAATGGTCTGGAAGTCGCGGCCGCCGAGCACCTGCGGGGCGCTCAAGGCGCCCAGACCGGTGAGGAACGACAGGATGGTAACGGCGAACAGTGTGGGCTTGAGCATTGGCAGGACGATACGCCGAAGTATGGTCCAGGTGGAGGCGCCAAGATTCCGTGCGGCCTCGATGGTCTGATAGTCGATGCCCTTGAGCGCGTTGGCGACGAACAGCATGTGGTTGGTGGTGGTGGCAAAGGTCATGACCACCAGGACGGCGAAAAACCCGGAGAACCAGCCAGGGTCCATTCCGGGGATCAGCTTGACCAGCAGCGAGGTGACTATCCCCTTGTCCCCATAAATAAATTTGTATCCCGCCGCCAGCACGATGCCGCCGTAGATGAAGGTGGACGCGTAGCCAAGGAAGAGGATGCGCGAGCCGCGGATCCGGAAGTAGTTCGTGACCAGGACGATGAAGACGCCCACCAGGTTGACGGTGACGGAAAGAGCCACGGCCAGGAGGAAGCTGTTGCCCAATGCCTTCACGGCCCGCTGCGAAGAGAACAGCTTCTCCGCGGCGCGGCCCGAAAAGCTTCCGTCAGGGAAGAAGGTGGCAATCAGGATGTTGACGTTGGGCCACACCAGGAACGCGGCAATAAACCAGGTGAGGACGACGCCCACCATCAGAACGAAGGGCGAACGACCCATGCTGTGAACTGTGGAGTTGGCGTTCATGGCAGGGCAACGGCCTGGTCCTGGCGCAGCGAGACACCAGTCCCCGGATGGTACTGGAGGACGTGCCCAGGCTGGACGTAGACGGTTGTATTCGTGCCGGCCTCGGGGTGCGTGCCTCCGTCTTCCCTGACCAGGAGGCGGATGTCCGCGCCGTGGCTGCGGACCACGTAGCGGCTGTGCAGGCCATGATAGGTGCGCGAAACCACGGTGGCGGGAAGTCCGACGGCGCCGCCTCCGTCAGTGGGCCGGTTCAGGGAGGCCTTTTCCACGCGGAGGTAGGACCTGGCGTCGGCGCTGAGACCGGCTTCTGAGAGCCTGTTGACCTCCGAGACAAACTCCGCCGTCAGGGTGGAGCTGTCGCCGATGAAATTACAGACGAATTCTGTTGCGGCATGGTCATAGATGTCCTGCGGTGTCCCCACCTGCTCGATAACGCCCTTGTTGAATACGGCGACGCGGTCGCTCATGGCGAGTGCTTCGTCCTGGTCGTGGGTTACATAGACGGTAGTGATGCCAAACTCGCTCTGCAGGTCCTTGAGCTGCTGGCGCAGTTGGTGGCGGAGCTTGGCGTCCAGGTTGGACAGGGGCTCGTCCAGCAGCAGGATCTTTGGCCGCAGCACCAGGGCCCGCGCAACGGCCACCCGCTGCTGCTGGCCGCCGGACAGTTCCGCCACGTTCTTCGCCAGCTGCTCATCGCTGAGCTCCACGCGCCTCGCGATGTCCCGCACAAGGCGGTCGCTGTCCGCAGGTTTTTCTTTCCGGACCCGGAGCCCGAAGGCGATGTTCTCCCACACGCTCATGCTGGGGAACAGGGCGTAGTTCTGGAAGACCATGCCCACCTGCCGCTTGTCACTGGGAAGCCGGGTGACATCCTTGCCATCCACCCGGACCGTACCCCTGGCCGGCTGGATGAAGCCGGCCAGGGTGCGCAGCGCCGTCGTCTTTCCGCAGCCGGAGGGCCCCAGGAGGGTGAAGAACTCGCCGGGGCGGACATGCAGGTCCAGATGCGGAATGGCGGTGAAATCGCCAAAGGTAACTTCGATGTTTTCCAAGCGGATCATGGCATACCTGTCTGATGGATCGCGGGAACGGCGGCTGGCAGGGCGGGTTACGTCATGTATTCGAGCTCGATCTTCTCCACCCAGGCGCCCATGTTCTTCTGGACGAAGTCCCAGTCGATGTCCTGCTGCTTGAGGTCCGCAAAGAAGTTGACCACCTCAGGGTTGGCCTTAGCCTCGGCCGCCTTGTTGACCGGCATGGAATTGAACTTTTGGGCGAACTCGCCCTGGACCTCCGCGCTGCCAAACCAGTCAATGAATTTCTGCGCCTGCTCCTTCTTCTTCGTCCCCTTTACCAGGGCGACCTGCTCCACCGCCAGCGGGACGCCCACGGAAGGGATGATCGTGTCGACGTTTACCTTGAAGGACTTTTCGCGCTCGGCAATGATCGAGGACGGCATCTGGCCCATGTCCACCTCGCCAGACGCGATGCGGGCAAACAGGTCGGTTTTCGCCACGGCGGGACTGCCGTTCTTGAAGTACTGCTCTACCTGCTTCCAGCCGTCGTCGGAGATACCCAAATCACCCGAGTCGTCCCGGTAGCGGGAGAGGATGCCGGCAAAGACCAGCTGGGCTGTGGCGGTGCCCAGGCCGGTGACCCGTTCATAGCGGCTCTTGAACTGGTCCTTGGTCCACAGGTCCGTCCAGTCCGACGGCGCGGCTTCCTTGGCGATCTTGTCGGAGTTGTAGCCAAGGAGGATTGCCTGTTTCACCAGGGGCCAGTACGTCTCCCCGTCGCCCAGGCCCTTGTCCACGTCACCGGCCCACGCGGGCTGGTAGGCCTCCAACGCGCCGGCGTTCTTGATTTGCGAGAAGTACATGTTGTTCAGGCCGAATGCGACGTCTGCGATGGGATTGTTTTTCTCGGCAATGAGTTTGTTGGTGGCATCGGCGCCACCGGCCCCCACGATCTCAATCTTGAATCCGGCGTCGGCCGCCTTGGTGGCCAGCCAATCGCCCCGTCCCTCACCGTTGGAGTTGGTATAGACGACCAACGTGTCCCCGGATGCACCTGTCGGAGCTCCGGAGGCTTCCCCCGATGAAGTTGGTGGGGTCGACCCACCACCGCATCCGGCGAGGAGGGTGGCGGCGACGGCGGCGGCAACCAAAGTCTGCAATTTACGCACGATCAGGACTCATTTCTGGACTGGAATCGGAGCATGTCCGCACAGCCTATAGCCGGGCATGACAAAAGCCGGGCTGTTATAGCTATCGATTCGATAAACAGCCCGGCTGCCCACTCTGGCCCAGTTGGGGAAACGGAGGGAGCCCTCGGCGTTAACCAGGGGCGAACGTTACTCCCTGGCCGCAGTTTCGGTCAGGTGATGGGTGGGGATCCGGTCCCGGTCATAGGTGATCTCCGTGTAGCCGTGCGGCTGTGGCTTGCCGTCCTGGTTCAGGTTCACGAATACGATCTCCTCGATGGTGAGGATGCTTTGCCTCGTGATCATGTTGCGGACCTCCGCGCGCATGGTCAGCGAGGTCCGCCCGAACCGGGTGGCCGTGAGGCCCATTTCGATGAGGTCCCCCTGGACGGCCGAACTGACGAAGTTGATCTCCGAAATGTACTTGGTGACGGCGCGGCCGTTTCCCAGCTGGAGGATGGCGTAGATGGCGGCCTCTTCGTCAATCCATTTCAGCAGGCTGCCGCCGAAGAGCGTCCCGTTCGCGTTGAGGTCCTCAGGCCGGACCCACTTGCGGGTCCGGAAGGTAATGTCCGCTGTTTCCATAGGGCGAGATTAGCTGAAGGCGTTGCGCGCCCTCCCACTGTGACGGCGCGCAGGCCCCGGTGCAGGAGCTCCGGTGCAGGAACTCCACTGCCGGGAACTCCACTGCTAGGCCATCGCGGTCTGCGCCGCGCTGCGGGCATTGATGCCCTTGGCGTAGCAGTACGAGTGTTCCACCCCGACGTAGGGTCCGAAGTTCGGGATGGCCTCGAATCCTGAATTCTCGTAGAAGTTCCGTCCGTCCGGCTGCGCCGATCCTGCCTCCGCCTTGATGCGGGTGATGCCCTGCTTGAAGGCCTCCGCTTCGAGGGCCGCCAGGATGGAGCTGGCCACGCCGGACCCACGGGTGTAGGGCAGCACGTAGAGGCGCTTGATTTCGGCAGTCGATCCATCAAGGAGCCGCAGTCCCCCGCAACCCACGGGTTGCCCGGACCCCTTGTCGTACGCCACCAGGAACACGGCGCAGTCGGCGCCCGACGGCGGCGGGCCGGGTTCGTGGTCAGGCCGGCCAAAGCGGGCGTCAAGTTCGGCCTGCTGCGCGCGGCGAAGATCGGCGCCCACGGGGTTGGACCAGGAGACCTGCCGGATGTTCAGCCTGGGGTTGGTCTGCATATCTGCCTCGATTCGCCGGAGGGGTATGCCTGATAAGGCTAGGCGCGAGGAGTTACGGAGGTGTTTCCTGACGGTTAGCACCTGGATAACGTGGATCCGCAAAGCAGCGGCAGGTTGCTTGGCTGCCTAGTTACCAGTTGGTCTAAAATAACTACATGGTTTCTAAGGGCAACGAGGGATCCGGCTACTGGTACGGGCCTGACGGGCAGCTGGACAACAGTGCTGCTGTACTGAAGTCCCTCCGGGACTACCGGGCGGCCGAGACGGAAATCCGCCGCTCCACCAGGGACTCCATGGGTATGGGGGAAACGGACATTCTTGCACTGCGGTACCTGCTGCGCATGCAAGCCTCCGGCAAGCAGGTTGTCCCCAAGGACCTGAGCCAATTCCTCAATATTACTAGTGCTTCCACTACCTCACTGATCGACCGATTGGTTGCGAGTGGACACGTTCGCCGTGAAGCCCACCCCACGGACCGCCGTTCTGTAGTGGTCATCCCCACGGTTGAATCCGACAAAGAGGTCCGCGAGACGCTCGGTTCCATGCATCGCCGGATGATGCAGGTCGCGGAAGGTCTGACCGCGGACGAGGCGCGCGTGGTGGTGGATTTCCTCCAGCGGATGACCGAGGCGCTACAGGCGCCCCAAAGTGGAAAGACCAAAATTATCTAGGGTGACTAGCTAGTCCGGCTAGTTATATGTAAGCTTACGATCGTTCCCGAAGTTGCTTCCCGACGGAGTCGTGAGTGTGTTGGTTACTTTCACCGAAGTTTCACCGCCTGATCCCCGCTTGGCCGGGGCATCCCTGACAGGCGGCCTGCACGTTGCCCCGGACGGCGCCGCTGCGCCGCAGGGAGAACCTGCGGTCCACTGCGGTGCCGCCATGCAGCTGGTGACGCCGGCCGTGGGATGGGAGGCTGCCAACTACACGTTCGAGCCAGCCGAACCCGGAGGTGTTGAGCTTCCGCCGGTATGGCGATGCGCCTGTGGATTCCAGCTGGACGCCTGGCCTGCAGCCGATTTCAGCTCACCGCGCGCCTCGGTCGCCCTTTCCGCATGAGCATCGCGGGGACAGCAGCGCCTGCACATCCGTTTGCCCCGGCTAAACCTGAGGCCGGTGGTCTTGTTGCCGGGCGGTACCAGCTCAAGGAACGCCTGGGGCGTGGGGCCGCTGCCGAGGTCTTACGTGCCGTTGACCTGGACGGTGGTCCTGAAGCCGCAGTCAAGATCGCGTCCACCGATGGCCGGAAGCAGCACCAGCGGATCCGCAATGAAGCCCATGTGCTGGCCAGGCTCAACCACCCCTCCGTTGTGCGGCTTCTTGCCCAGGGTGTCATGCCTGCGGGCGGGAGCTATTCCGGGCGCCCCTTTCTGGTGGAGGAACTGGCTTTGGGCGCGAGCCTGGCCGAGACCATCCGGCTGCAGAACCCCGGGCCCGGGGAGGTCGCCCGGTGGGCGCGGAGCTTATTCGGTGCGCTGGCCCATATTCACGCCGGCGGGCTTGTGCACCGGGACATCAAGCCGGCCAACCTGATGCTGAGCGGCCTGCGCAGAAGTCCCGTCCGGATCATAGATTTTGGCATCGCCGCCGCGGCGGGCTCGGCGCCCGAGCCGGGAATTTCTTCCGGCACCGTTCATTACATGAGCCCCGAGCAGGCTTCCGGCGGTGCCGTGGAGCCCTCCTGGGATGTCTACGCCATGGGGCTGGTCCTGCTGGAGCTTCTCACCGGCGCCAAGGCGTTTCCGGGCACCGCCATCGAATCCCTCGTGGCGCGGACCCTGCGGTCCCCGGACGTTCCGGACCACCTCGGTGATTGGGCCGGCCTGCTGCGTTCCCTGACAGCCATGGAGCCGGGAGAAAGGCCGACGGCGGCAGGCGCGGCGGCCATGGCAGCGCAGCTGATCTCCGCGTTCCCAGTGCAGTACCAGGACGGCCCGAACAGCCAGCGCAGCCCCGGGATCCAGCGTCTCGGGGCGGGCACCCTCCCATGCGGGCCAAGGCGCAGATTTTCCGCCCGGCGCCACGGGCAGCAGATTTAGGGAGCGGAGACATCCCGCCCCGTCGGGTCCTCGGCGGTCGGGTCCGCCAGGGCGAGGCCACCCACCGGGCTCCCGTCCCAGTGGATCAGCTTCCAGCCACTACGCAGGCTGCCCTCAAGGGCCACGATCCCGGTATTGGCCAGGACATGGCTGGCGGCGAATTCGTGGTCCGCGCCGTCGGCCCGGAGCCCGGCCCACGTGCGGATGGCGGCGCCATGGCTGACGACGGCGACGGTGCCATGCTGCTGCCGCTCGGCGCGGTCCGCCATCTTTGCGATGGCGGCGTCAAACCGTTCGAAGAAGGCGTGGCCGTCCGGTCCCGCGGGCATGCGCAGGTCCAGGTCACCGGCGGCCCAGGACATTACCGTCCCCATGTAGCGCTTGTGGGATTCGTGGTCGGTGAGCTTCTCCAGCGATCCGGCCTCGATTTCGTGCAGCCCGTCCAGCACCTCGACATCTAGAGCGTGCAGCCGCGCCAGCGGTGCGGCGGTGATCTGGGTCCGGATCAGCGTGGAGGCATAGAGAGCCCCGATGCGTTCATTGGCAAGGGACCGCGCCATCGCCTCCGCCTGGCGCTCGCCCAGTTCTGTCAGTCCGGGGCCGGGGTGGTCGGTATCCAGTTGGCCCAGCACATTGCCGGGGGTTTCGCCGTGGCGGATCAGGAGCAACTTCATGATCCCAGTTTCCCATCACGGAAGGTTGCAGGCGCACGGCGGAACCGGCGTTACGCTTCCGGGCGCAGAAAGGCGCCGGGCCCCTTGGGAGCCCGGCGCCGCCGTCGTACGTTCCTGCCCTGAAGCGGGGCTTACTTCAGGTGGTCCACCAGTTGGTCGGCGATGCCCGTGTACTTGCCCGGAGTGAGGGCCAGGAGGCGTGCCTCGGCCTCCGGGGAAAGGCCGAGGCCCTGCACGAACTCTTGCATGCGCGCGGCGTCCACGCGCTGGCCGCGGGTAAGGTCCTTGAGCCGCTCGTACGGGTTTTCCATGCCTTCGACGCCGGCAATTGCCTCGGCGCGCATCACCATTTGGATCGCCTCGCCCAGGACTTCCCAGTTGGTGTCCAGGTCAGCCGCCAGTACGTCCTCCGCAACGTCCAGGCGCTCCAGGCCCTTGGCCACGTTGGAAATGGCGAGGAGGGAGTGGCCGAACGCAACCCCGATGTTGCGCTGGCTCGAGGAATCCGTGAGGTCGCGCTGCCAGCGGGAGGTCACCAGCGTTGAAGCCAGGACGTCCAGCAGGCCGGACGAGATCTCCAGGTTGGCCTCGGCGTTTTCGAAGCGGATGGGGTTGACCTTGTGCGGCATGGTGGAGGAACCGGTGGCGCCGGCGACGGGAATCTGGGCGAAGTAGCCGATGGAAATGTAGCTCCAGATGTCCGTGCAGACGTTGTGCAGGATGCGGTTGAAACGCGCGACGTCGGCATAGAGCTCCGCCTGCCAGTCGTGGCTCTCGATCTGGGTGGTCAGGGGATTCCAGGTGAGGCCCAGCCCCTCCACGAAGGACTTGGACACCTGCTGCCAGTCAGCGCCCGGCACGGAGGCCACGTGGGCGGCGTAGGTTCCCGTGGCACCGTTGATCTTGCCCAGGTACTGCGTCTTTTCAATCCGGTCCAGCTGGCGCGTCAGGCGGTGCGCCGTGACAGCCAGCTCCTTGCCCAGGGTCGTGGGGGTGGCCGGCTGGCCGTGGGTCCGGGACAGCATGGGGACGGCGCGGTTGTCTTCCGCCATCTTGCTGATCTGTCCCACCAGGGCGCGGGCTGCGGGCAGCCACACGTCCTCCACAGCACCCTTGATGCCGAGCGCGTAGGAAAGGTTGTTGATGTCCTCGGACGTGCAGCCGAAGTGCACCATGGCGGTCAGGTTCTCGATGCCGATCGCGGGCAGGCGGCGGCCGATGTAATACTCCACGGCCTTGACGTCGTGGACGGTGACGGCCTCGATCTCTGCGAGTTCGGCAACGGAGGCGGCGTCGAATTCGGTGACGATGGCGCGGAGCTGATCCTGCTGTTCCCGGCTCAGGGGCCCGGCGCCCGGAAGGACATTGTTGCTGGTCAGGTGGATGAGCCATTCAACTTCGACAGCGACGCGGTCGCGGTTGAGGGCGGCCTCGGACAGGTAGTCCACGAGGGGCGCAACGGCGGACTGGTAGCGGCCGTCCAGGGGTCCGAGCGCAATTTTTTCCGATGACGCGGCGAGGGCCAGGCGTCCTGAGGGCGTACGGGTATCAGCTGTGGCGGCAGTTTCAGGCATGTCCTGATTCTTTCACGAAGTCCGGTGCCGCCTTAAGCCGGGCATCCACGTTACTTATCCACATAGCCGACGGCGGTGCTTACCCCGGGAGGGCCGCCTCCTTAGCGTTGGAAACGGCAAGGCTGTGGCGAATCAGGTGGCCGGGGTGGCCGTGACGGGAAGCAGGCATGGGGAACGATCCAACGGACGGAATATGGGGAACCGGGCTGGGCGTCAGCCTTGAAGTCCAGGAGCTGGGCCGAAGGGTGGCGCAGTGCACGGCGAGGGCGGAAGAGGTACTTGCCGGATTTCACGAGATCCAGTTGGTGAACTGGGAATCACCCGCGGGGCAGGCGTACCGCGATTCGGTAAGCCTGCAGGCGGTGGCGGTGCGGAGGGCCCTGGATCGGCTGCGGGAGGCCGCAGCGGCGGTAGCCGCCCACGCCCGTGCGGCAATGACCGCCGATTGTTCGCCTGGGAGCAGGTTCTGATGGCCGACGCAACACCCTCCGGTTCGGGAAGCCCCATCCACGTCTCACCGCCGCCCCCGGACGGCATCCTGACAATTTCCGGTGGCGTGGGTGGCATCACCGTCCAGCTGGAGGAACTGGATGCCGGAGCTGGAAAGCTCGATGGACTCGCCGGCCGTCTCGCGGCCATCGAGGCGGAACTTTTCGGGACGTGGCAGGACCTCGGCCCGTACCAGAACCAGCCTCGAACCACGGGAACTGCCGCGCTCATCGCCGTGGGGGAGGCGCGGGACGCGGTCCTCAGAGTCCGGCTGGACCTGCAGCGGATCAGCAGCCAGGTGCGGAGCTGCAGGCGGGATTACGACATCGCCGAATCGGCTGCCCACACCCAGTGGATGCTGGGCCTGTCGAATCCGGACGTCGAACTCCAGAAGCATGTGGATTTCTGGCGGACCGGATTCCTCAATGGGGATGCCATGGAGATGCTGGTGGCCAATGCCGTCACCACCCTTCCGTTGATCAAATCTTTGGTTGAAAGTGCCAACCCGGCGCTGCGGCCGGGCCCGGTCACGGCAAAACAGGAAGAACGTGTGCCCATCGATCTCGACGCCACCCCCGCCGGCCTGCTGGAACGGGTCAGGCTGATCGAGGAGCGCGGCAGCGGCTACATCGAAGTTATCGAGGTCGATGACAGGGGTGCGAAGGCCTACGTGGTGGTGGTTCCGGGAACCCAGGTGCACGATGAAGACGAAGGCACCAATCCTTTCGATCTTGCCGGAATCGTGGACGGCCTGGGCAACAATTCCCGGCAGGTAAATGCCGCTGTCCTCCAGGCGCTCCATGCAGCCGGTGCGGAGCCGGGAGCGGACGTTGTGGCAGTGGGTTACAGCCAGGGCGGAATCCATGCCATGAACCTGGCGGCAGACAAGGAGTTTCTGAAGGAGTACGACATGAAATACGTCCTGACCGCCGGATCGCCCATTTCACGCATCACGCCTCCCCCCGACGTCAGCACCCTTCACCTGGAACACCGCACGGACTGGGTGCCGGGCAGCGACGGTTTGGCCAACCCGGACACCAGGAACCAGGTCACCGTGACCGTGACCAATGACCTGTATGTGCGTGGGGGAGAAGACGCCGGACTGGGACCGGGCCACAATCTCACCGGCTACGAGGAGGCGGCCCGCTTGGTGGCTGGCAGCAAGGACCCTTCCCTGGCCCAGTCCACGGCAGTGCTGGGCGGGGTCCTGGGCGCCGGCGGTGCCGCCACTGCAACCCGGTTTTCCTTGTCCAAACCGCCACCGCCCAACCTTCCCCGGGAACGCAGGGACCCGTTTTCCGGGCGGCCGCAGCCGGGTTCCAGGTAGGAATGGGTGCCAGGTAGGAACGGGTGCCAGCTACGAACGGGTGCAAGGCAGGAAGCTGCCACTTACAGGGAAGCTGCCGCCACCCGGCAAGCAGGGTTCAAGCGATCTGGGCGGCGTGCAGTTCAGCGTACGCTTTGCTGCGCGCCTTCTCCGGTGGCGGCGCCGGTTGTGGGGCCGGCTGGGGAGCCGGTGCCGGGACGGCCGCGGGGCAACGGTAGTTATAGTCGAAGTCGCCTTCAGTGAACTGGGTCAGCGCCACCGCCCCGCCTGATGTGAGGGGGGAAGCCGTGCAGAATTCCCGCGCAGTGGAGGTGGATTCCGCACCCGCCAGCCAGTTCCTCAGGCGGTAGAGATTGCTTCCCGGACCCACCTCGCCCACAATTTCGCCGAATTGATACCCAGTGGAATAGATCCCCACTTCCGCACCCGTGCTCTCCAGATTCGCGGTCATGCCCTCCAGTTCGGCAGCATTGGCGGCCTTGTCCCAGAGCCAGCTGTTTCCGGTTTCAACGTCCAGCCACCACATGTGCCGCACCACGCCGTCACCTGATTCCTTCAGGATCACAACGTCGTTGAAGGCCATGGCGTACCCGTGGACATAGGCGCAGGCAGGTGTTTCCGTACCATCGCACGTACCGTAGGGGTTACTGACGTCCTCACCCCGGTAGGTGTTGTTTGCCGGCCACCAGAGGGAATCGACAGGCCCTGTGGTGGCGGTGTTCACGTAGATCTCCGCCGGCGTTCCTCCGGCTGCATCTGTGCTGCGGTCTGCCCAGGCCAGTTGGGCTGCAAGGCATGGGTTGACAGTGTCCGGCCGTCCGCCGTTCACCCCCACGATGGCGAATGCCGGGGGTGAAGGGAGATCGCCGCCGCACTGGGGCCACGAGATGTCGTTGCCCAGCGCGGCGCTGCCGCGCGATGCCGGCTGTGACTCCGCGTCCGCTTGCGCCGGGCCTGCCTGCAATGTGAAAAGCAGGCAGGATGCAAGCAGGATTCTTATGGGCTTCATTCGTGGGCCCCCGGTGTTTCGGAACTGGCAACAAGCAGGCCTTTGGGCCTGATGTGCAGCCTAGGCGGCCCGTCCTTTGGGGGTCATGGGTGGCCGGTACTGGAGTTTTGCAGGCTGCCTACCGGGAAGGCACTTGCCGGGTACCTGTTTCCGCCCGGGTTCCTACTTAGGGGCCAACCCCGGACGGGCGTCAGCGCCTGCCGCCCGGCAGCAGACCCGCTGCCAGTGAGACCAGGGAGATGATGATGGCGGCCAGGACAGCTGTCCAGAAGAAGGAATCGATGGTGAGGTGCACCGGCGTATAACTGCTGATCCAGGCCGTCAGGTACAGCATGGCGGCGTTGATCACGATCGCGAACAGGCCAAGGGTCAGGATGGTGATGGGAAGCGCCAGGAGCCTGACCAGTGGCCGCACGAAAGCGTTCACCACACCGAAGATGAGGCCAATAAAGAGGTAGGCCAGGACAATCCCAATGGTTTCGGTGTCCTGCGAAATACCGGTCCTGGCAACGGCATCCGAGGCCGCTGTACTGGAGATGTCCATTCCCGGCAGGATCCAGCTGGCCACCCAAAGAGCTGCGGCATTGACGATGACCCGGAGGATAAGTGAACCCATGCCACCATGCTTCCATACGGTCCTGACGCACGGCTGGCAGGATGCCCTCAATTTCACTGGACTGCTCCCCGATCCCGCCGGGGGCTTGGAAGTAGGCTAGAAGCCATGACTTCACCTGAGACCAGGGCCGGCAGCATCGCACCCCGCCCGGTGTTGGAACGGCTGCCCCGCTATGCTGCAGGAAAGCCGCCGGCCGCCGTCAGCGGACTGGTCAGCTACAAGCTGTCGTCGAACGAAAACCCGCTGCCGCCGATTCCGGCCGTCCTCGAGGCAATCGCCGGCCAGTCGGACTTCAACCGGTACCCGGATCCGCTGAGCAGCAAACTCCGGGCCGCGCTCGCAGAATTCCTTGACGTGCCCGCGGATGACATCGTCACCGGTGCCGGGAGCCTGGGCGCCTTGAACCAGATCCTCGCGGCCTTTGCCGGGCAGAACGAGGACGGCAAGGCGGACGAAGTCATCTATGCATGGCGCTCCTTCGAGGCGTACCCCATCAGCGTGGGCCTGGCGGGCGCCCACAGTGTGCGCATCCCCGTAACCGCGGACGGGCGGCATGACCTGCAGGCGATGGCCGCCGCCGTGACCGCCCGTACCAAGGTCGTCCTTCTCTGCACGCCCAACAATCCCACCGGACCAGCTCTTGGCGCGGCCGAAACCGAGGCCTTCATCCGGTCAGTGCCGGCCGACGTCGTGGTGGTCATCGATGAGGCCTACCAGGAGTTTGTGAGGGCCGAAGACGCCGTGGACGGGATCGACCTCTACCGCAAATACTCCAACGTGGTGGTGCTCCGGACCTTTTCCAAAGCACACGGCCTGGCCGGCCTCCGCGTTGGCTACAGCGTCTCCCAGCCGGAACTGACCCAATACCTCCGGGTTGCCGCAACCCCGTTCGCCGTCTCCCAGATAGCCGAAAAAGCAGCAATTGTTTCCCTTGGAAATTTCGCCCAGGTTGTGGAAAGGGTACAAAAACTGGTCGATGAGCGGACGCGGGTAACAGAGGGTCTCCGGGAGCTTGGATGGGAGGTTCCGGATGCCCAGGGCAACTTCGTTTGGCTCGCACTTGGCGCTGAAAGTGCCGGCTTCGCGGACCTCGCAGGGACCCAGGCCCTTTCCGTGCGGGCCTTCCCAGGGGAGGGCGTGAGGGTCAGCATCGGGGAGCCCGAGGCCAACACCCGGTTCCTCCAGTTGTGTGCCGACTATACAAAGGCGCCGGCAACTTCCTAGCACTTAACAAGTAGCCCTCCCGCTACCTACCGAAGATAAAGTTAGGATCAGTAAGCCAATGTATATGCCGCAAAGGGAATGTATTCCTCATGAGGCATATATCCCAGCGACATTTGCATTGCATCCGGATGCGGCAAGCAAGGAGACGGTATGGGCACTCATCTGCCTTCCACCGAGTTCGACGGAACAGCGGTAGACGACCAGCGGGAAGCCGATGCTGAGGCCGTTATGGGCGAGCCCGCGGCCCAGATGGTGCAGCTGCTCGGCCCCGACGGGCAGTTGGGTGCCGACCCGGTTTTCAGCGCCTATGCGGACAAACTGACCCCGGAGGACCTGCGCAGGCTGTACGCGGACATGGCCGCGATCCGCCGGTTCGACGTTGAAGCCACGGCCCTTCAGCGGCAGGGCCAACTGGCACTGTGGGTGCCGTTGACGGGCCAGGAAGCCGCGCAGATCGGCTCGGGCAGGGCCAGCCAGCCGCAGGACTACATCTTCCCGACGTACCGTGAGCACGGCGTGGCGCTGACCCGCAACGTGGATCTGGCAGAACTCCTGCGCCAGTTCCGGGGAGTTTCCAACGGCGGCTGGAATCCCAAGGACACCAACTTCCACCTGTACACGCTGGTCCTGGCGGCCCAGACCCTCCACGCGGTGGGCTACGCGATGGGGATCCAGCGCGACCAGAAGCTCGCCGCCGCGTCGGATGCGGCCCACGGGCAACCTGACGCGGCCGTCATCGCCTACTTCGGCGACGGAGCCAGCTCCGAAGGCGACGTGCACGAATCCATGGTGTTCGCCTCCTCGTACAAGGCGCCGGTGGTGTTCTTCTGCCAGAACAACCACTGGGCCATCTCCGTACCCACCAACGTCCAGACCCGGGTGCCGCTCTCTAACCGCGCCAAGGGCTACGGTTTCCCCGGCATCCGGGTGGACGGCAATGACGTGATCGCCGTGCATGCCGTCACTGAGTGGGCGCTGGAGCATGCCCGCCAGGGCAACGGGCCCGTCCTCATCGAGGCGTTCACCTACCGGGTGGGCGCGCACACCACCGCCGACGATCCCACGAAGTACCGCCAGTCGACGGAGGAAGATGCCTGGCGCGCCAAGGACCCGCTGGCACGGCTTGAGAAGTACCTGCGTGCCGAAGGCCTTGCGGACGACGCCTTCTTCGCCAAGGTCAAGGCCGACGGCGATGAGCTGGCCGCCTATGTCCGGCGCACCGCCCATGACCTTGAAAACCCGGACATCCGGCAGGCCTTCGCCAACGTCTATGCCCAGGCGCACCCGTTGGTGGCCGAGGAACTGGCGTGGTTCGAGGAGTACAGCGCAGGATTCGCCGGCGAGGAAGAGTCCGCCGGGCAGGCAGCAAAGGCAGGCCACTGATGACCACCATGACCATCGCCAAGGCCATAAACGAGGGCCTTCGGGCCACCCTGGCCGCAAACCCCAAGTCGCTGCTGATGGGCGAGGACATTGGCCCCCTGGGCGGTGTGTACCGGGTAACGGACGGACTGATAGGTGAATTCGGCCCGGACCGCGTGGTGGACACCCCGCTGGCCGAATCCGGCATCATCGGCACCGCCATCGGCCTGGCCCTGCGCGGGTACAGCCCCGTCTGCGAGATCCAGTTCGACGGATTCGTCTTCCCCGGGTTCAACCAGATCACCACCCAGTTGGCCAAGATGCACGCCCGCAGCCACGGCAACCTCACCGTTCCCGTCGTCATCCGCATCCCCTACGGCGGCGGCATCGGCTCCGTTGAGCACCACTCCGAATCCCCCGAAGCGCTGTTCGCCCACACGGCGGGCCTGCGCATCATCACCCCCTCCAACCCGCACGACGCCTACTGGATGATCCAGCAGGCCGTGGAATGCCAGGACCCGGTGATCATCTTCGAACCCAAGCGCCGCTACTGGCTCAAGGGCGAAGTGGACGTCCAGGCGCCCGGCCCGTCCGAAGACCCGTTCAAGGCCCACGTGCTGCGTCAGGGCACTGATGCCACCATCGTCGCCTACGGCCCCCTGGTTCCCGTGGCCCTTGCCGCCGCCAACGCCGCGGCGGAGGACGGCAGGAGCGTGGAGGTCATTGACCTCCGGTCCATCTCGCCGATCGACTTTGATACCGTCACCGCCTCCGTCCAGAAGACAGGCCGGTTGATCGTGGCGCACGAGGCACCCACGTTCGGTGGAATCGGCGGTGAGATCGCCGCGCGCATCAGTGAGCGTGCCTTCCACTCGCTCGAGGCTCCGGTGATCCGCGTCGGCGGATTCCATATGCCCTATCCCGTTGCCAAGGTGGAGGAAGACTACCTTCCGGACATTGACCGCATCCTGGAGGCGCTGGACCGCGCCCTCTCCTACTGAGGACACCATGACCCTGAACAAGTTCAACCTGCCCGATGTCGGCGAGGGCCTCACCGAAGCGGAGATCGTCTCCTGGAAGGTCAAGCCGGGCGATGCCGTTGCCATCAACGACGTCCTCTGCGAGATCGAAACCGCCAAGTCCATCGTGGAACTGCCGTCCCCGTATGCCGGGACGGTCAGCGAACTGCTGGTGGAGGAAGGCGTGACCGTTGACGTCGGCACTGCCATCATCAGCGTCAGCGACGACGTCTCCGGCGACCCTACGCCGGCCGACGTCCGTGCGCCGGCAGGCCTCGGTGCCCAGGAAACGCCAGTGCAGCCGCTCTACGGCAAGTTGCCGGAGGACGCCCCGGAAGACGCAGCGGCCGACGGCGGCACTGGCGGAAGTGCCCCGGCCGGCGGTCCGCTGGTGGGTTCCGGCCCCAAAGCCGATGCCGTCAAGCGGCGCCCCCGGAAGACCGCGCCCGCCGCTGCCGTGACGGTGAACGCCCCGGAGGTTGAGCCTGTGCAGCCGCGCACACCCGCCGAGGTGTCCGCCATCGAACCCGCCGCCGTCGACGACCGTCCCACCTTTGGCGGCACCATAACGGGCCTCGTCAACCGGGTGCTGGCCAAGCCCCCGGTCCGAAAGATCGCGCGGGACCTGGGCATCGACCTCGCGGATGTTGTTGCCACCGGTTCACGGGGCGAGGTGACGCGCGAGGATCTGGTCAGCTACCAGGCGCAGCGCGACGCCGAACTGGACAAGGCGGACGGCTTCTGGGGCAAGGCCGGAAAACCGCAGGACCAGCGCGTGGAGCGCATCCCGGTCAAGGGCGTCCGCAAGGCCACGGCGAAGGCGATGGTCGAATCCGCGTTTGCAGCACCCCATGTCAGCATCTTCGTGGACGTCGATGCCAGCCGGACCATGGAGTTCGTCAAGCGGCTCAAGGCCTCCCGCGACTTCGAGGGCATCAAGGTTTCGCCGCTTCTCATCCTGGCCAAGGCCGTCATCTGGGCCGCCGCCCGGAACCCCAGCGTCAACGCATCATGGGTGGACAGCGAAGACTCGGACGCGGCTGAAATCCATGTCAAGCACTTCATGAACCTGGGCATTGCCGCGGCAACCCCGCGCGGCCTGATGGTCCCCAACATCAAAAACGCCCAGGACCTGTCCCTGAAGGAGTTGGCCCTGGCGCTGAACAGCCTGGCCACCACCGCCAGGGCCGGGAAGACCCAGCCCGCCGAGATGCAGGGCGGCACGCTCACCATCACCAACATCGGTGCCCTGGGCATCGACACCGGCACGCCCATCATCAACCCGGGCGAGGTGGCGATCGTTGCCTTTGGAACCATCAAGCAAAAGCCCTGGGTCCTGGACGGTGAGGTGATTCCCCGGTGGATCACCACCCTGGGAGGATCCTTCGACCACCGCGTGGTGGATGGTGACCTGTCCGCCCGCTTCATGGCCGACGTCGCGGCCATCCTGGAAGAGCCCGCGCTCCTCCTGGACTAGGGCTGTGGGACCAGGGCTCTTGGACAAGGACGTGACGGCAGGCAGCGGCTCCATCCGGGTCAGGAACCACACCGCCAAGTGGCTGACGGAGGTTTTCCAGCCCCCGGTGGTGGTCAGCATCCAACTGCTGGTCAGCCCCCTGCCGGAGGCCGGATTCCCCGGCACCATCGGCTACGGGGCATTGGCGGCCCTCTTTGTGTGCGTGCTTCCGCTCCTGGTGCTGCTGGCGCTGGTCAGGCTGGGGAAGGTCACCGACCATCACGTGAGCGACCGGAAGCAGCGCGCCCCTGTACTCCTGATGGCACTGGGCTGCATTGCTGCCGGTTTGCTGGTGCTGACCGCCGTCGACGCGCCGCCGAGTGTAACGGCCATGGTGCTGGCGGTGGTGGGCGGAGTAGCCGTACTGGCGGCCGTCAGTCCGTTCTGGAAAATGAGCGGCCATGCCGCCGCGGTGTCCTGCGCCGCCGTCGTGCTGGTGCTGATGCTTGGCGCCGCTTGGGCGCCGCTGCTGCTCCTGGTTCCGGCGGTCAGCTGGTCACGGGTGGTCCTGCGGGCGCATACCCCGGCGCAGGTGCTGGCCGGTTCGCTCTTTGGCGGTGTGGTGATGGCGGGGATTTGGTGGCTGCTGCAGGGCTGGCTGGTCCACTGAAGCGTACCGTTCGGTAAGCGCCGTGCCCTAGTACGCGGAGTAGGCGGCGAAGGCCTCGAGCAGGGCAGGATCAGTGGTGGTTCCCAGAACCACGGCGGCCGCGGTCATCAGGCCGCCCATCACGGCCGCCATCCCGGCCCAGGCCCCCAGCAGCTTCCAGTCCTCGCGCAGGACGCTCCGCACGGTCTGGGGAAGCTCGAGTCCCGGTGCGATGAGGTTGGGGGCGCTGTCCAGGGTGCCATCATCAAGGAGTGCAACAACCCTGCCGTTGCTGCGGTCCACCCGCATGGAGCAGATGTGGTTTCCGTGGCGGGCCAGGAGGATGTCGTGGCCAACGAGCTGGCGGCGCTGCATGGTGATCAAGGGGAGCCCTTCGCTGGGGGTGGATTCGTCAGTGTCCACGCCTTTGGGGGCCTCCTTCGATTTTATCGGTGGAGAACAGGGCGAAACCCGTTTGAGCCGGTGAGAACGGACACCCCCCGCAGCGATATCCGCCACCACGGGGAGTGTCCGGCGTTACGCCGGCACCCGGAAGTAAAGGGTCAGTCGGCGTCGTAGGTGTTGGCGATGTACACGTCGCAGGGTGCATTGTGGGCGACACTGTTGGCCACGCTGCCAAGGACCCGCCCGATGCCCTGCATGCGCCGGTTTCCCACCACGATGATCCGGGCATCCATGCGGAGGGCTTCCTTGATGAGGGCGTCGGCGGGCCGTCCGCGCGCCGCGGAGTAGGTCACCGTGATGTCGCGGCCCAGCGATTCCGCCACCGTCCTGGCAACCTGCTCCGCAGCGTCGGCGTCAGACACGATCCAGCGGTCGCTGCCGCTGCCGAACACCTCGGTCTTGTCGCTGTCGAAGGCGGACACGACGTGCAGGGACGCACCTAAAGCTGCCGCCAGGTCCCTTGCTGACTCCGCCGCCTTCTTCGCGGTCCCGCTGCCGTCAACCCCTACAACGATGATTCCAGCCATATGCATGCTCCTTTGCTCGGTTTTCGGCACTCGTGTGGCTTACGCTACAGCGCGGCGATGGCTTCCTGCAGCACCGGCGCCAACCGGCGCACTCCCTCGGCGATGGCTTCGGGAGGTACGGCGCTGAAGGCGAGCCTCAGCTTGTTGGACGGCTCGTCCGACGGCGTGAAGGCAGCGCCGGGGATAAACACGACGCCGGCGTCGATCGCCTTGTGCAGCAGCGGGTAGGTGTCAACGCCCTCAGGCAGCGTCACCCAGACAAAGAAGCCGCCCTGCGGGCTGGTCCAGGTGGCTCCCGCGGGCATGTAGTCCTCGAGGGCGGCCAGCATGGCCCGGCAGCGCTCGGCGTACAGGCCGCGGTAGGTTTCGATCTGGCCTTTCCAGTCGTACTCACGCAGGTAGGCCGAGACCAGCATCTGGTTCAGGGCGGGCGGGCAGAGCGTCACCGATTCCGCGGCCAGGTAATAGCGGCGCTGCAGGTGCTCCGGCACGAGGGCCCAGCCGATCCGGAGACCGGGTGCGAAGATTTTGGAGAAGGACCCCAAGTAGATGACGTCGTCAGCGTTTGCGGCGCGCAGCGGAGCCAGGGGCTCCCCATCGAAACGGAGCAGGCCGTATGGGTTGTCCTCGAGGACCAGGATATTCGCCCTGCGGCATATATCGACTACCTGCTGCCTGCGTTCCCTGGCAAGGGTTATCCCGGATGGATTGTTGAAGTTGGGGATGGTGTAGAGGAACTTGATGCTCCTGCCGGCCAGCTGCAGGGCAGCGATCCGTGCCTCCAGCAGCTCCGGAACCAGGCCGTACTGGTCCATCTCTACGGTCTCCACCTGGACCTGGTAGGCCTCGAACGTGTTCAGGGCACCCACGTAGGTGGGATCTTCCACCAGCACTACGTCCCCCGGGTTGCAGAAGAGCTTGGTGGCCACGTCCTGGGCCGACTGGGAGCCTGCGGTGATCACTACGTTCTGCGGCCGGGCGTCCAGGATGCCTTCGGCGGCCATGACCTCGCAGATTTGTGTGCGAAGCTCCGCAGTTCCCTGCCCCGCCCCGTACTGGAGTGCGGTCAGGCCGTCCTCTCCGATGATTTTGGCTGCCGTAGCTGCCAGCCGTTCCAGGGGGAGTGACTGCAGGTACGGGCTTCCCCCCGCCAGGGACACGAGCCCGGGCCGCAGGGAGATGTCGAAAACATCCCTGACGGCCGACTGCCGGATGTTCGCCGCACGCTCGGAGAACAGCTCCTCGTGCCGGTGTGCGGATGTGGCGGCACGCTCGATCGCGTCAATGGCTTCGGCGGGCAGCGTGCCCGCCGAGGCGTCAAGTGTTTCGTGGGTCACAAGGTCAGGATACAGCCCGTTGTTGCTTGAGTAGCAACAAGCGTTTATCAACGAATCACAGACCGCAGCCCTACTTCAGTTTCAGGACATCGCCGAGGAGCTGTCCATTGATGTAGATATCAGCCCTGATTGCACCCACCGCCGCAAGGGCTGTCTGCGTGAGCTGTGCCTCCACGCGCGGAAGGTCGCAGGTTCCGCCGGGCTTCAGGGTGCCCGCCAGGTAGACCGTGACGGTTGTGCCGTCAAAACTGCCGGACAGGAATGTCAGCCGGGAGCCGCCCAGCGCGTTGTAGAGCCCGCCTGGCTGCTGTTCGCCGTCCAACAGGGCACTAATCGCCGCCTTGAGCCGAGCATCCCCCGCGCCACCCACCGGGGCGGAGCCGACCAGGCTGTCGTTGCAGCCAAAGCGCACGCCATGCCTCCCGCCGTCGTCCACCATCACGAAGTAGGCCATTACCGGCGGGGCCGTAGCGGCGGCACTGCTGCCTGGCCCGGAGGATGCCGCTGCGGAAGGGGTACTTTCCGGCTTTCCGGCCGCCTTGCCGTACTCGGGGCCAGGAGCGCTGCTGCCCATTGTGGGCGGAAGGAGGGCCATCGGGGCCGGGCTGGTTCCGGCAGTTCCAGTGGGCGCGGGCAGGGAGGACACTCCGGGCTGGGGGAGCGGGGCGCTGCAAGCGGTGAGCAGCAGCGCAAGGCAGCCCGCCGCCGCCAGTGCGCCGCGGCCACCACCGCCCCAACTCCGTCTTTTTGCCATGCGGCACCGCAATCCGATCCGGTAGGTCCAGTGGATTAACGCTACGGCGGCCCTTGCCCGCTCGGATGACCGGAAGGTACCGGTTGGGACAAGAGTTGGTCACGGGGCCGGAAGTGTCCTGAACCGGAGGTGAACTTAAGGCAGCAGCGCCCGGCACGCGGAGTTGCGTGCCGGGCGCTGCGAGGTTGCGCGGAAGCTTACGCTGCCGGAGCTGCGGCGGCCAGGGTATCGAAGATGCCCTTGATCTGCTCCACTACTTCTGCGTCGTCCTTGGGGTGGACTTCGGCAAAGCGGACCATGGAGCCGGGGACGGCGAGCTTGACGTCTTCGAGGATCTGGGCACCGGCGATGCCGGCGGCCTTGCGCGCCTCATCCTGGGCCCAGACGCCGCCGTACTGGCCAAACGCCGTACCGACGACGGCGGTCGGCTTGCCTGCCAGGGCGCCGGCACCGAAGGGGCGGGAGAGCCAGTCGATGGCGTTCTTGAGGGCGGCGGGAACAGTGCCGTTGTGTTCGGGGGTGACCAGCAGGAGGGTGTCGGCCTCTTCGGCGGCGGCGCGCAGTGCTGCGGCGGCAGCCGGCACCTGGCCTTCCACGTCAAGGTCCTCGTTGTAGAACGGGATGTTGCCCAGGCTTTCGTGGATCACTACTTCCACCTGCTCGGGCGCGTTGAGCTGAATGGCTTCCGCCAGCTTCTGGTTGGTGGACTCGGCACGGAGGCTGCCTACAAGGGTAAGAACGGTGCTCTTGGTCATGGAAACTCCTGGCTAGGGTCGCGGCGGGAACCGCGTTTGGTTGAACAGAGGCTCATGGAGCCTTCACCGGACTAAACGGACCGCAGTCCGGTTATATTCCCCGCAGCTACACTGTCTTTGTGAGTTCCATCCCAGTGCGGCCGGAAATGACACCGGCAACGGCCGCGGAACGCAGCGATGCTGCCAGGAACCGGGAGCGGCTCCTGCTGGCTGCCCGGGAACTGATCGGGCAGGGCGGGGCAGCGGCACTCACCATGGACCGCCTGGCGGAGCACGCCGGCGTGGGCAAAGGCACCGTTTTCCGCCGCTTCGGCAGCCGCGCCGGATTGATGCTGACGCTGCTGAACGACTCGGAGGCCGCCTTCCAGGCCCGCGTCCTGTTCGGCCCCCCGCCCTTGGGGCCAGGGGCTGCGCCGCTCGACCGGCTCGTTGCCTTTGGCGCCGAACGCATCGTTTACGTACTGGAATACGGGGACCTGGTCCTGGCGGCCGAACACGCCTCCCGCAACAGGTTTGACGTCCCGGCCGCAGCCCTTTGGAACCGGCACGTGGAGATGCTCCTGCGCGAAGGCGGTTTCGATTCCCCTGAGCCGTGGCTGATGGCAGGATCCCTCAATGCCACCCTGGACCCGGAGCGGCTCCTTCACCTGGTCCGTGAACATGGAGTAACGGGCCGCCGGCTGTCTGCTTCCTGGCGGGATCTTGTCACACGAGTGGTGCGCGGCGCGTAGATTACGCGGTGGAACGCCTTTTCGTCCAGTCAAACCAACTTCACAGAACTATTCATAACGATCTGATACGGCCCGTCTGGTTTCCGGGGATTACGGCCCTTTTCCGGCCAAGGCTTGTGATAGTTTCCTCTGGAATGTGACCCGCGACATAGTCCACCAGGACCTGCCCCTTGGGGCTGCGGGAGGCCAGCTACCCGCTGGTGCAGAACCTGGCGAGGCGGCACAATCCGTGCTTGTCCGGGGACGACGGAAGGATCCAGCAGCGCACATGCTCAAGTACCTCGCCAAGCGCGGCATCACCTACGTGGTGATGATCTTCCTGACCACATCCGCCGGCTACTTCCTGGCTGTCAGCTCGCTCAAGCCGGCGCTCCTCGAGCAGGAACGCATCCCCCGCCCCACGCCGGAACAGGTTGCCAACTCAATGCGGCTCAAGGGCCTGGACCCGGACCTCAGCCCGTGGGAGCGGTACGTTGGCTGGCTCACCGGGATCGTCACCCGGTGGGACTGGGGCCGGAGCCCAAACGGCGCCTACATCAATGCCGAGTTTGGGGACCGCGTCTGGATCTCCACGCGGCTCTTCCTGGCATCCATCATCCTGACCCTGGTGATCGGCGTCGCGCTTGGCGTCTATTCGGCGGCCCGGCAGTACAGGTTCCAGGACCGCGTCATTACTTCCTACAGTTACCTTGCGTACATTGTGCCCGCGCCCATCGCCTATTTCCTGGTTCAGCTCGGAGCCATCAACGTCAATGAATCCGTAGGGGACCGCATCTTCTTCGTCACGGGCATCTCCACTCCCGGCACAGCGCCTGGCTGGCCCCAGTTCATTGACCTGGCGGGGCATTACGTGGTGCCCACAGTGGCCATCACGCTCGTGGGTTGGGGCGCCTACCAGATTGCGCAGCGGCAGTACCTGCTGGACAACGTCAACGCCGACTTTGTCCGCACCGCTCGGGCCAAGGGCCTCAGCCGGAACCAGGCCATCGCCCGGCACGCGCTCCGCGTCTCCTTCATCCCCGTGGCCCAGAGCATCGCGTTCACCATCCCCGCCATCTTCGCCGGCGGCTTCTTCGCCGAAAAGATCTTTGCCTGGCCGGGTGTTGGCTCCTGGAGCATCGATGCCATCTCGCTGCAGGACGTCAACGCCGCCACGGCCACCCTGGCCTACGGCTCCGTAATCTTCGCCATTGGTGCCATCCTGGCGGACTTCGCCACCACGCTTGTCGACCCGAGAGTGCGGGTGCAGTAGCCATGACCAACCTGAACGCCGTTGACCCGGCAGCCGCGGCACAGGACGCGCACCTGGAAAGTGCCGACGTCGTCATTGGCAAAAACACCATCATCTTCCGCCGCTTCCTTCGCAACAAGATGGCAGTGGCGGGCCTTGCCATCTTCCTGGCCCTGACCGTTTTCTCGTTCATCGGCGGGTTCTTCACACCGTGGGACAAGGAAACCATCGACCCCTTCAACATCGGGATGCCGCCGTCGACCGACCACCTCCTCGGCACGTCCCAGGCCGGCATCGACCTCTACGCCATGACCGTCGAGGGCACCAGGATCTCCATCCTGATAGGCCTGGTGGTAGGCCTGGTATCGGTCCTGATCGCCGCTGTCTACGGCTGCAGCATGGCCTATTTCGGCGGCAAGGTGGACAAGGTCATGCTGTTCATCCTGGAGGCGCTGATCATGATGCCGGCGCTCCTGGTGGTGGCGGTCGCCACCAGCGGCGGCGGTGCCGGCCTCAAGCGCGACCTTCCCTCATGGCTGCTGCTCATCATCGTCCTGCTGGTGTTCAGCTGGATGGGCACCGCCCGGTTGATCCGCTCCATGTCCATGTCCCTCATGCAGCGTGACTTCGTCAAGGCGGCCCAGTACATGGGTGTCCCGCCGCGCCGCATCGTCTGGCGGCACCTGGTGCCGAACATCGGCTCGCTCCTGATCCTGGACATCACCCGCGGCGTCACGGCTGCCATCCTCGCCGAGGTGGCCTTTTCCTTCATCGGCATCGGGATCAAGGTCCCGGACGTGAGCCTCGGCGTGCTGATCGGCGGCGCCACCTCCCAGGTGCAGACCTTCCCCTGGATGTTCTGGGTTCCGCTGGCCGTCATGTTCCTGCTGACCGGCTCCCTGGCCATGATGAACGACGGCCTGCGGGACGCGTTCGACCCCAGCTCCAGTTCCACCGGCAAAGCCAAGAAGGCCAAGGCCGGGACAGTCCGCGCGGAAAAGAAGACGGCATGAGCAGCGAAACCACCACCGGAGCCATGGAACCCGCGCGGTCGCACGTGGAGCGCCTGCACGTGGCAGGACTGCACGCCCCTACCGACGCAGTGCTGTCGGTCCGTGACCTGAACGTCAGCTTCAGTTCCGAGAACGGCGTGGTCCACGCCGTCAGGGGCGTCGACTTCGACCTGATGCCCGGCAAAACCCTGGGAATCGTGGGTGAATCCGGCTCCGGCAAATCGGTCACCTCACTGGCCATCATGGGACTCCTCCCGCCCACGGCCCAGGTCTCCGGCTCCGTCCGGCTCAAGGGCCGGGAGCTGCTGGGGCTGAGCGACAAGGCCATGTGCGAATACCGCGGGAACGACCTCGCCATGGTCTTCCAGGACCCGCTCTCCTCCCTTACGCCCGTATTCACGGTGGGCACCCAGATCATCGAAGCGCTGACCATCCACCACCCCGCCATGAGCAGGAAAGCCAAAGAAGCCCGCGCCGTCGAGCTTCTGGCCATGGTGGGAATCCCCAGCCCCAGGGAACGGCTTAAAGCCTTCCCGCACGAGTTCTCCGGCGGCATGCGCCAGCGCGTCATGATCGCCATCGCCATCGCCAACAACCCCCGCGTCCTGATCGCGGATGAACCGACGACGGCACTGGACGTCACCATCCAGGCCCAGGTCCTTGAGGTGCTCCACACGGCGCAGGAGGAGACCGGTGCCGCGGTGGTGATGATCACGCACGACCTCGGCGTAGTGGCCGGCATGGCTGATGACATCATGGTCATGTACGCGGGCAAACCGGTGGAAACCGGGGCAGTGGATGACATCTACTACAACCCCCGGATGCCGTACACCATGGGCCTGCTCGGTGCCGTGCCCCGGGTGGATGTGGCGGAGAAATCCTCACTCGTTCCCATCGAGGGGATGCCGCCCAACCTGCTCCACGCCCCCACCGGATGCTCGTTCGCTCCCCGCTGCCCCCTTGCCTCTGAGGCCTGCCTGGACGGCGAGCCCGCCCTGGCGCCTGTGGACGGCGAGGCAGGGCACCGGGCGGCCTGCATCAAGTCCGAATCGCTCGGCGGGACGGTGGATGTCCACGATGTCTTCGCCGCCCCGCCGGTGCCGGTGTCCCGCTTCGACGCGGTCCCCCGGGCGGAGCGCTCCACGGTGCTGCAGCTCAAGGACGTTCGGAAGCATTTCCCGCTGACCAAGGGCGCCCTGATCAAGCGCAGGATCGGCACCGTCAAGGCCGTGGACGGCCTGAGCTTCGACATCCGGGAAGGTGAATGCTTCTCCATCGTCGGTGAGTCTGGATCAGGAAAGACCACCACGCTCCTGGAAATCATGGAGTTCCATCCGGACCAGGATGGCGAGGTGGTGATCGGCGGCCTCAGCAACAAAGAGGCGGCCGACGCGAAGACCAAAGCAAAGATGCGGCGCGAGCTGCAGATGGTGTTCCAGGACCCCACGGGCGCCCTGGATCCCCGGTTCACGGTGTACGAAGTCCTGGCCGAACCCCTGCAGAACGCGGGCATGGACCGTGCAGCCATCAGGAAACGGATCATGGAGCTGATGAAGCTCGTGGGCCTGCAGGCGGACCACGTCAACCGCTTCCCCAACCAGTTCTCCGGCGGCCAGCGCCAGCGGATCGGGATTGCCCGGGCCCTGGCCGTGAACCCCAAGCTGGTGGTCCTGGACGAACCCGTCTCGGCCCTTGACGTCTCAGTCCAGGCCGGAGTGATCAACCTCCTGGACCACCTGCGCGCCGAACTGGGCCTGAGCTACCTGCTGGTGGCGCACGACCTCTCCGTGGTGCGCCACATCTCCAACCGGGTAGCGGTCATGTACCTGGGCAAGATCGTGGAAATCGGTGCCGTGGACCGGGTGTTCGGCAACCCCCGCCACCCCTACACCCGGGCGCTCCTGTCCGCCATCCCCGTGCCGGACCCCCAGCTGGAACGCACCCGTGAACGCATCATCCTGCAGGGCGACCTGCCCTCGCCGCTGCAGGCACCCAAGGGCTGCAACTTCGCCACCCGTTGTCCTGTCTTCGCGGCGCTGCCGCCGGCCAAGCAGGAAAAGTGCCTCACCCTGGAACCGCCCCTGGAAGCCGCGGCGTCCGCCACGGACCAGCAGTTCGCCTGCTTCTTTCCGGACGGGGAACTGGACGAGGACATGCTGGTGGTCCACGAACCGGCGGACCACCATGCGCCCTAGGACTTCTCGACCCACACGCACCACCACTCGCACCAATGAAGGGAAAACCATGAGGAAACTGAACAGGATCGGCGGAGCTGCAGCCGTTGCTGCGGCCCTGGCGCTGACGGCCTGCGGCGGTGGCGGTGCCAGCGGCCCCGAAACAGCCAAGGGACAGCAATCGGGAAGCGACCTGTCCAAGTTGATCAGCATCAACGAGAAGCCGGCAGCCGATCTGCAGCAGGGCGGCAAGGTGACCCTTCCGTTGGGCAACATCGGGCCGGACTTCAACGGGTTCTCCAACAACGGCAACAGCGCGGACAACTCGGCCCTGCAGGTCCCCATGAACCCCGTGGCCATGAACAGCGGCGGCACGGGCGGCTGCTGGAAGGTGGACTTCAAGGGCAAGGTCACGCCCAACACGGATTTCTGTGAGTCGGTGGACAGCGAGGTCAAGGATGGCAAGCAGACCATCACCATCAAGGTGAACCCCAAGGCCACCTACAATGACGGCACGCCCATCGACGTCAAGGCCTTCAAGAACACCTGGAACATCCTCAAGAGCCCGGATGCCGGCTACGACATCGTCAGCTCGGGGGCCTACGAATTCGTTGACTCCGTCGAGGCGGGCAGCAATGACAAGGAAGTCATCGTCAAGACCAGCCGCCCGGTCTTCCCCGTGGATTCGCTGTTCTTCGGGCTCATCCACCCGGCCGTCAACACCCCCGAGATCTTCAACGAGGGCTTCAACGGCAACATGCACCCCGAATGGATGGCCGGTCCCTTCAAGCTCGACCAGTACGACACCGCCGCCAAGACCGTAACCCTGGTCCCGAACGACAAATGGTGGGGCCAGAAGCCGGTCCTTGCCAACGTAACCTTCCGGCAGCTGGAAACCAGCGCCCAGATCGCCGCGTTCAAGAACGGCGAGATTGACGCCATGTCGGCCAACACCATCTCCCTCTACAAGCAGCTTGATGGCAGCAAGGACTCCGACATCCGTCGTGGCCAGCGTCTGTTTGCCGGCGGCCTGAACCTGAACGCCCAGCGCATCACCGACGTCAACGTCCGCAAGGCCATCTTCGCCGCCGTGGACCGTGAAGCCCTGCGCAAGGTCCGCTTCAACGGCCTGAACTGGGAGGAGCCCAGCTCCGGCTCCATGATGCTCCTGCCGTTCTCGGACTACTACCAGGACAACTACCCGGTCAAGGAAACCGGCCCCGATGCCGCCAAGAAGGTCCTCACCGACGCCGGCTACAAGGCCAACGCCAACGGGATCATGGAGAAGGACGGCAAGCCCGCCGCCTTCAAGATCAGCAACTTCGGCGATGACCCCACCACCCTGGCAGTGGCCCAGACCCTCCAGAAGCAGCTTCAGGCAGGCGGCATGGATGTCGGGATTGACCAGCGCGCCTCCGCCGACTTCGGCAAGGTCCTGGGCAGCCGTGAATTCGACCTGAGCATCTCGGGCTACACCGTTGGTCCGGACGCCACCGATGCCGTGAAGCAGTACTACGATTCCAAGACGAACGAGAACAAGCTGGGCGACGCCGAGCTGGACAAGAAGATCGCCGACCTCGCCTCCATCGAGGACAACGCCGCCCGCAACAAGGCAGCGATGGATGTGGAGAAGGAGCACATGGCCAAGTACTACTCCATGGGCGTGGTCTTCAACGGCCCGCAGATCTCCTTCGTCCGCACCGGCCTGGCCAACTACGGCCCGTCCCTCTTCCAGAGCCTCTCGCAGGTTCCGGACTGGACCACCATCGGCTGGGAAAAGAAGTAACACCCCGGCTGTAGCCGCATAACGCCCAAGCCGGCATCCCTGGACACCCGGGGGTGCCGGCTTCGGCGTTTCACTGTGCTTGTCCAACGGTGCCAGGCCGGGGGTAGCGTAGCTTCCATGACCGGAACTGAAGGCGACCGCCGCACCATCCGCACCGCCGTCGTCGGCTACGGGCTTGCCGGCAGCGTATTCCACGCGCCGTTGCTGGCGGCCAACAGCAGTTACTCGCTCGACGTCGTGGCCACGTCCGACGCCGGGCGGCGGGCGGCTGCCTCATCCCGGCTTCCGGGGGCGGCAGTGGTGCGCGACGGCGGCGCCGTCCTTGAGCAGGCAGCTGACCTTGACCTTGTGGTCCTGGCGACCCCGCCAGCGACGCATTATCCGCTGGCCAAAGCGGCGCTGGAGGCGGGGCTGGACGTGGTGGTGGACAAACCCTTCGCGGTCACCAGCGGGCAGGGGCAGGAACTGGTTGACCTGGCGCGGCAGCTGGGCCGGGTGCTGACCGTGTTCCACAACCGGCGGTGGGATGGTGACTTCCTCACGCTGCGCAAGCTGCTGGCCGCCCAGGCCCTTGGCAACGTGACCAGGTTCGAATCGTGCTTCGAGCGGTGGTCCCCGGCCATCGGCAAAGCCTGGAAGGCGCGGGCCACGGCTGGTGACGGGGGAGGGGTCCTGTTCGATCTTGGCAGCCACCTGATTGACCAGGCGCTGCAACTGTTTGGCCCGGCCACCGTGCTGCACGCCGAGCTGACGGCCCGGCGGTCGGACGAGCGGGCGGATGATGACGTCTTCCTGGTCCTCCGGCACGATTACGGTGTGACAAGCCACCTGACCATGAACATGCTGTGCGCGCAGCAGGGCCCGCGCTTCCGGGTGCTGGGCTCAATCGGGGGCTTCACCAAGAACGGCGTTGACCCGCAGGAGCCATATATGGCGGCCGGCGGCAATCCCCTGGATCCCGACTACGGCCAGGAGGCGCCCGAATGGGCAGGCCTCCTGGGCCGCGACGGCCACCTGGACCGCCTCCCCACCGAACGCGGCGCGTACCCCGAGTTCTACCGGATCCTGGCGGAGAAGATCCTCGACGGCGGCGCAAAGTCAGCCCGGCCCCTCCCGGTAAACCCGGAAGACGCCGTCGAGGTCCTCAAGCTGATCGAGGCCGCCCGGGAACTGGCTTAAACCAATCATCGATTGCTCCGCATCTGCCGTTTTGAGGGTTCAAAAGGGCGCGTACGGAGCAATCGATGAGGGGCCTTACGCCGAAACCAGCTCGTGCCAGTCGGCGACGAGGGGCAGGTCGTGGGCCTCGGACACGGAGTGGTGTGCCACGTGGCCGGCGGCGATGTTCAGGCCGGCGGCGAGGGCGGGGTCGCGGTCGAACGCGGCCTTGACGCCCAGGTTGGCCAGGGACACGGCGTAGCGCAGGGTGACGTTGGTCAGCGCGTAGGTGGAGGTGTTGGGCACGGCGCCGGGCATGTTGGCCACGCAGTAGAAGATGGTGTTGTGCACCTTGTAGGTGGGTTCCTGGTGCGTGGTGGGGTGCGTGTCCTCGAAGCAGCCGCCCTGGTCCACGGCGATGTCCACCAGGACCGAGCCGGGCTTCATCCGGGCCACGAGGTCGTTGGTGACCAGCTTGGGAGCCTTGGCGCCCGGGATCAGGACGGAACCGATCACCAGGTCGGCGTCCACCACTGACTTCTCGATCTCGTACTTGTTGGAAGCGACCGTCTTCAGCCGGCCCTGGTACTGGGCGTCCAGCTCGCGCAGGCGGTTGATGTTGATGTCCAGGATGGTGACGTCTGCCCCCAGGCCCAGCGCCATGGCTGCGGCGTTCGTGCCGGCAACACCGGCGCCCAGGACAACCACCTTGGCGGGGCGAACACCGGGCACTCCGCCCAGCAGGACACCCTTGCCGCCGGCCGGAGCCATCAGCGAGGTGGCCCCCACCTGGACGGACAGGCGGCCGGCGACCTCGGACATCGGGGCCAGCAGCGGCAGTGAGCGGCCCTCCTGGACGGTCTCGTACGCGATGGCGGTGACGCCGGAGTTGATGAGCTCCCTGGTCAGCTCCGGCTCGGCAGCCAGGTGCAGGTAGGTGAAGAGGATCAGGCCCTTGCGGAAGCGGTGGTACTCGGCCTTGATGGGTTCCTTGACCTTCATCACCATGTCCGCGCGGGCCCAGACGTCGTCCGCCTCGTTGACGATCTCAGCGCCGGCGATCGAGTATTCCTCATCGGTTATACCTGATCCCAGCCCGGCTCCGCGCTCCACCAGGACGGTGTGGCCGTGGGTGAGGAACTCGTGGACGCCGGCCGCGGTGATGGCCACGCGGAATTCGTTGTTCTTGATTTCTTTGGGGACGCCGATGATCATCGTCTGCTCCAGGGTGTGGGGCCGGTAGGCCGTCAAAACGGAAGGGATTTCGTGTTTCAACGATAAATCCCGCTGTGAGCCACCTGACATGCCGGGGGCCAGGAAGCGGGCACGGGAGCCGCGTGATTCCGCGGTTTTGACCGCTTTTGATTCGACATCTGTCGAGGCGTGAAGCGTCAGGTGTCGCCTCGTGTCCGTTCGTCCGCGGCGCTTTCCAGGCAGTACTGTTGGCCCATGCAGCAGCAGGGTGTGGAACAACTTGTGGAACAGGTGGCGCAGAAGCTGGGACGCGGCCTGTCCCTCGAGGACCTGGACGGCCTGCTGCTTGCCTACAGCTCCAACCAGTCCCATGCCGACCGGGTGCGGGTGAACTTCCTCCTGAGCAAGAAAGTCCCGGCGGACGTGAGTGCGTGGCAGCTTTCGCACGGCATCGCCACCGCCGTGCGGCCCGTTGTGGTCCCGGCCAATCCGGACCTGGGCATGCTGGGCCGGGTCTGCGTTCCGCTCATGGTGCGGGGCTTCCGCGTGGGCTACCTCTGGGTGCAGCAGGACTCCGCGGAGGAAAGCCCGACGGCGATCCTCACCCAGCTGCCGGGCGTGAACCACGAGCTTGAGCTGCTGTCCGGCCTCCTGCTCGACTCGAATACGGCCGAATCTGAATTCCGGCGGGGCCGGGAGCGGGAGTTCCTCGCCGCCTGCGCGGGCGAACCCAACGCCGTGGCCGCCGTTGCCGGCTGGAAGGAAGTCCAGGGCCGGGGGCCGTGGCAGATGGTCACGGTACTCGATGCCGACGGCTGGTCCAGCGGACCGGACCCCATCGCGTCCACCCTGATCCACCGCTCAACTGCTCTCCAGGCAACTGTGGGGATGGATGCCGCCCTCTTCAGCGCCGGCACGGAGACCCATTCCGTGGTGCTGTTCCGCGAGTCGACAGGCCGGGCCAACCACGCCCAGGTCCTGGTCCACTACCAGCTGGAGCTTGCCAAGCGCTCCGGCCGACCGGTCCACCGGATCATCCTGGGCATCAGTGAGGGGTTCGCCAAGACCCGCCAGCTGCCGGAGGCATACCGGCAGGCGCGGGTAGCAGCGCAGGCGGCAGCCGTGGACCCCCAGCTGGGTGAACTGGTGGATTGCCGTGCAGCGGGCGTGTACCAGCTTCTCGCGTCGGCCGGGGGAGGCGTGGGGGCCTGGGCGGATTCCGGCTCGGTGTACTTCCGGATGCTTGAGGACCACGACCGCAATGACGAGCTCATCCCCGTCCTGGAACTCCTGTATGACAACGACGGTTCCGTGCAGGACGTGGCGGGCAGGCTCCACCTGCACCGCAGCAGCATCTACAACAGGCTGGGCCGGATCCGGCAGCTGCTGGGCGTGGACCCGCTGAAGGGCATGCCCCGCCTGGAGCTGCACGCTGCACTCAAGATGCGGCGCTGGGCGGCGCGGCCCAGGATCTGATGGCGTCCGCAACCTGCCGGGGCCGCACGTGCTGGGCCACATGCCCTGCGCGGCCAATCTCAACCAAGCTGCCCTGCGGTACAACCCGCGAGAGCCGGAGCGACCACTTGGCGCCCGCCACCGGGTCATGCTTTCCGCGCAGGACCAGCACGGGCACGTTGATGCCCGCCAGCCGCAGCTCCGTGGGGTAGGCCATCATGACGGGAAGCTCCGTGAAGTACCAGCGCGGGCCGCAGCGGAAATAGTCCGAGAAGACCAGCCAGTTGGAGGAGGCACTTTCCCTGAGGAGCGAGTCCAGGAACAGTGCCAGGCCCTGCCGCCGGATGCTGCGGTGCTGCGAGTCGACCACGGGGCCCATCAGCACCAGCCGCCGTGCCTGCTCCGGTGCGTAGAGCGCCGCTTCAATGGCGAACTGGACCCCCATCGAATGTCCCACCAGGATGTACGGGCCAATGCCGCAGGCCTTCAACGCCTGCGCAATGAAGGCGCCGTAGTCCTCCACCGACAACTGCCGCCCGGGTTTGGGTGTACCGGCAAAGCCCGGCAGGTCCAGGGAATAGGTGGGGGCAACGGCGGCGAGCTCACCGTGCAGGCGCCGAAGGTAGCGATGGGAGACACCGATGCCGTGGATAAGGATGTACGCCGGCGCGGCGGGATCGCCTGTGCTTTCCAGTCCCGGCGCAGGTGTTCCGTCAGCCCAAAGGATGCGGCCGTGGAACCCGTCGGCCTCCACGTCGGCTGATTGCAGCCGTGGCTCCTTCCGGCCCCCGGGCCACGTAACACGCACTATTCGCCCGTTCCGGCGCCGGCCCCGGCGTTCTTGTCATGCCTGCGTTTTTGCTCCGCAAGTTTCTGGCCTTCGAGCCAGCCCATGATGTCAGCTGTCCGGATCCGCCGGTGCGAGCCGCGGTACTCCACCGGGATCTCACCGCGGTCCGTCATGTTGCGCAGGTACGTGTGGGAAATCCCGGCCAGCTCGGCCGCCTGCGACGTGGTCAGCATCTCCTCCACGCTGCTCACTGTCACCGTTTCGCCGCGGCCCAGCCGGGCGAGGAGATCCACGACGGCGTCCCGGGCCTGGCCGGGCAGGCGGTGGACCGTGCCGTCCACGAAGACGGTGATGTCATTGCTGTCCTCCAGGGCGCACGCAAGGCTGCGGGCCTCGCCGGCGGGCAGGCCGGCCGTGATGCGGGGGGCTATCAGTGCCATGGACGTAGCCTATCCCGCCGTGGCCGGCGTGCCCGCGAACGCGTCAGAGCCCCAGCTCCTCCAATACCGGCAGCTTTTCCCGGACCCACGCCCGCGCCTCGGTGGCGCTCGGCGCGGACAGGGCAAGCTTGGCCAGGTCCTGGGCTTCGGAGAGGGTCACCGTCTTCAGGACTGCAGCCACCGCGGCGAGGGAGCGCGCCGTCATGGACAGGGTGCTCACGCCAAGGCCGGTAAGGACGACGGCGAGGGCAGGATCGGCGGCAGCCTCGCCGCAGACGCCCACAGGCTTGTTGTGGCCTTCCGCCCGGGATCCTTCAACGGTGAGGCCGACGAGCCGCAGGACTGCAGGCTGCCACGGGGTGTTCAGGTTGGCCAGCGGGCCAAGCTGGCGGTCGGCGGCCATGGCGTACTGGGTGAGGTCGTTGGTGCCCAGGCTGGCAAAGCCGACCTCGCGGAGGATGGCCTCGGCCGTGAGGGCGGCCGACGGGACCTCCACCATCACGCCCGGAGTGTTGATGCCGGCATCGGAGCACATGGCAGCGAACCGTGCTGCTTCTTCCGCTGTGGAGATCATCGGGGCCATCACCCAGACGTCCGCCTCAGACTGCTGCTGCGCCAGGGCGATGGCTTCCAGCTGCCGGTCCAGGACGCCGGGCGTGGTGAAGTCGGTGCGGTAGCCGCGGACGCCGAGGGCCGGGTTGGGCTCCGTGGAGTCCGTCAGGAACGGCAGCGGCTTATCCGCACCGGCATCCAGGGTACGCAGGACCACCTTCTTGCCGGGGAAGGCATCAAAGACGCTCTTGTAGGCAGCGGCCTGCTCTTCGACGCTGGGTTCGGTATCGCGTTCGAGGAAGCAAAACTCCGTCCGGAACAGGCCCACGCCCTGGGCTCCCAGCTTCGCGGCAGCTTCGGCATCCTTGCCGCCGCCCACGTTGGCGAGCAGCGGCACCTCGTGGCCATCCGCCGTCGTGCCCGCGCCGGTGAAGTCAGCCAGCAGCGACGCCGTGGCGGCCCATGCTTCCGCTGTTGCCCGGAGGGATTCGTCGGGCTCGGCGGTGATGAGGCCGGCCGCGCCGTCCACATACACCTCGGTGCCGTCCGGGAGGTCGTCCACGCCCACGGCGGCAACCACGGCGGGCAGGCCAAGGGACCGGGCAATGATGGCGGTGTGGGACTGGGGACCGCCGCCGGCGGTCACGAGCGCCAGGACCTTGTTGGGGTCAAGCGTTGCGGTGTCCGCGGGGGCCAGGTCCTCTGCCACCAGGACGAACGGGGTGTTGGAGGCGGGGATGCCGGGTGCGGGAACCCCGCGGAGTTCGGCCACGATCCGGGCGCGCACGTCCAGGACATCGGTGGCGCGTTCAGCCATGTAGCCGCCCAGATTGTGCAGCATCTCGGAGACGGAGGAGCCGGATTCCCAGATGGCGCGTTCGGCGGAGGTGCCGCGGGCCACGAGTTTGGCTGCCCCCTTGATCAGCATGGTGTCCTTGGCCATCAGAGCGGTGGCCTCCAGGACTGCCTTGCCGTCGCCGGTGGCGTGGGCGGCGCGGTCCTTCAGCTCGTCGTGCACGGCTTGTGCGGCTGCCTTCAGTGCGGCGGTGGCTTCCTCGGCAGTGGTGTCCGGGGCCAGCTGTTCACCGGCGGGAGGCTCACTGATCGGTTTAGGCATCTGCCGGACGGTGCCGATGACGCGGCCTGGACTGACGCCTACTCCTGGGAAGTTCTGCACTGAAGGTCCTCATTCTCTGCCGGTAGACAGGCCCGCCAAGTTCTCCGGCGCCATGCCGGGTCCGCCGGAGGACTGCTACGTCCAGGGCAGGAAACGTGCCTGAAAAAATTGTATGTGATTCAGTTCATATAGCAACGCTATAGGTGCTAGGGTAGCGGTTATGAGTTTGGATGGCCAGCTTCCCCCCAAAATGCGGCTGCTCCGTGCTGCCGCGGAACTGCTGGCAAAATCCGCGGGAGCTCCGGTGTCCACCCGCCAGATCACGCAGCTGGCCGGGGTTACAGCTCCTACCCTGTACCACCACTTCGGTGACAAGGAAGGTCTATTCGACGCCGTTGTCGCCGCAGGGTTTGAAGAATATGTAGCGGGCGAAAGGGATTTCGCCCCCTCCGGACAGCCGCTCGAGGACATCCGGAGAATGTGGGACAACCACGTCCAGTTCGGATTGAACCAGCCCGAGCTGTACCTGGTGATGTTCGGCAATATCCGCCCGGAGAGCCGGCCTGCCATCGTGGCAGACGCCGAGGCGCTCATGGAGGAGATGCTGAACAAGGCAGCGGCGGCGGGCCAGCTGAACGTCCAGCCCAGGGAGGCAGCCAGGTCCATCCTGGCCGCCAACGTGGGCGTGACGCTGATGCTGATTGCGGAGCCCGCTTCCGAACGCAACCTCGAATTGTCCACCATGACCCGGGACGCCATGATCTTCGCGGTGTCCGCCGAGCCCGCCAGCGGCCCGGCCCCGGGCGGCACTGGGAAGTCCTCGGTGGTGGTGGCAGCGATCGCCCTGAACGCCGCACTTCAGGCTTCGCACTCTGACCAGCTGTCCAGCTCGGAACTCAAGCTCTTCCTCGAATGGCTGCACCGGATCTCCACCAGCCCTGCCGGTTAGCCCCGCAACCCCGTAACACCCAGCAGTACGTCGTCGTAATCATCGGACCACTCCTGCGGAGCAGCAGGAAAGAGGTTAGGAAATCACATGGCAACAGAGACAGTTGCAAAACCCCGCACCAGCGCCCGCGTGCATGTCCAAAAGTTCGGGACGTTCCTGTCCGGCATGATCATGCCCAATATCGGGGCGTTTATCGCCTGGGGCCTTATCACCGCCCTCTTCATCGAAAAGGGCTGGCTGCCCGTTCCGCAACTGGGCGGTTTCGGCGAGACGGGCGGTGTGAAGAATCTGGGCCTCGTGGATCCCATGATCAAATACCTCCTGCCCCTCCTGATCGGCTACACCGGCGGCAAAATGGTCTACGACGTCCGCGGCGGCGTGGTGGGAGCCATCGGCACCATGGGCGTGATCGTTGGTGCCGGCATCCCCATGTTCATCGGCGCCATGATCATGGGCCCGCTCGGCGGCTGGACCATGAAGAAGATCGACATGCTCTGGGACGGCAAGATCCGCCCCGGATTCGAGATGCTGGTCAACAACTTTTCCGCCGGCATCTGGGGCGCATTGCTCGCCCTGCTGGGCTTCTTCGGCATCTCGCCGCTGGTGACAGCGTTCAGCACGGCCGCCGGAAACTTTGTCCAGTTCCTGGTCAACAACGGCCTCCTGCCGCTGACCAGCATCTTCATCGAGCCTGCCAAGGTCCTGTTCCTGAACAACGCCATCAACCACGGGGTCCTCACCCCGCTGGGCGTCCAGCAGTCGCTGGAGCAGGGCAAGTCCATCCTGTTCCTGCTCGAAGCCAACCCCGGCCCCGGCCTGGGCCTCCTGCTCGCGTACATGTTTTTCGGCCGCGGTGCCGCCAAGGCATCGGCCCCGGGCGCAGCGATCATCCAGTTCCTGGGCGGCATCCACGAAATCTACTTCCCGTACGTCCTGATGCGCCCGCTGCTGATCCTGGGTACGATCGCCGGCGGCATGACCGGCATCGCCACCCTGGCCCTCACGAATTCCGGCCTGGTGGCCCCCGCGGCGCCTGGTTCCATCTTCGCCGTCCTGGCACAGACCTCGCGGGACAGCTACTTTGGCGTGATCCTGTCCGTGGTGCTCGCCGCCACGGTGTCCTTCCTCGTCTCCTCGCTGATCCTGCGCACCACCAAGCACAGCGACGAAGCCGATCTGGGCGACGCCACCGCCCGGATGGAGGCCATGAAGGGCAAGAAGAGCTCGGTTGCCTCCACCCTGACCGGTGCCGGCGCGGGAACTGCCGCAGGCGCCGCGGCTGCCGGACATGGCGGTGTTGGCGTGCTGGCCGGACCGGTCCGGAACATCGTGTTCGCGTGCGACGCCGGCATGGGCTCCAGCGCCATGGGCGCCTCGGTGCTGCGCAACAAGATCAAGGCGGCGGGCTTCCCGGACGTCAAGGTCACCAACGCCTCCATCGCCAACCTCAGCGACACCTACGACGTCGTGGTCACGCACCAGGACCTCACCGAGCGGGCCAAGCCGGCCACCTCCAGCGCCGCCCACTACTCCGTGGACAACTTCATGAACAGCCCGCGCTATGACGAGATCGTGGAACTGGTCCGGGAGAGCAACACCGAGGGTGGAACGTCCGACGCCGGCACCACGCACGGTGCCCACGCCGCCGATGCGCCGGTGGACGCAGCGCCGGCCGCAGCAGGTGCAGCCGGAGCCCCGGCGAGCGGAAGCTCAGACATCCTGGCCCGCGAGAGCGTGGTCATGCGCGGTTCGGCCACCACCCGCGACGCCGCGATCGACGAGGCCGGCCGCCTCCTGCTGGCCCGCGGTGCCGTGGACGAGGGCTACATCGCCGCCATGCACGAGCGGGAAGAGTCCGTGTCCACCTACATGGGCAGCTTCCTGGCCATCCCGCACGGCACCAACGCCGCCAAGGACCACATCCGCAAGTCGGCCGTGTCCGTAATCCGCTACCCGGAAGGCATCGACTGGAACGGCAAGCAGGTGAAATTCGTGGTTGGCGTTGCCGGCATCAACAACGAGCACCTGCACATCCTGTCCTCCATCGCCAAGGTCTTCACGAACAAGGAACAGGTTGCCCGGCTCGAGGCCGCCACGTCCGAGGATGAAGTCCTGGAGCTCTTCGGAAAGGTCAACGCATAGTGAAGGCAGTACATTTTGGGGCCGGCAACATAGGCCGCGGCTTCGTGGGGCTGCTCCTGCACGATGCCGGCTACGAAGTGGTTTTCGCGGACGTGGCCGAGGACCTCATCAACCGGCTCAAGGAAGCGGACAGCTATGCCGTGCACGAGGTGGGGGAGAACCCCGCCGTGCGGACCGTGGACAACTTCCGGGCGCTGAACTCCAACGCCCAGGAAGCGGAACTGGTCTCCGAGATTGCCACGGCGGACATCGTCACCACCGCGGTGGGTCCGCACATCCTGAAGTTCGTGGCGCCCGTGATCGCCAAGGGCATCGTTGCGAGGGAGCCCGGCCGGGCTCCCCTGCAGGTGATGGCCTGTGAGAACGCGATCAACGCCACGGATATCCTGGCCAAGGAGGTGGCCGCCCAGCCCGGTGCCACCGCCGCAGCGCTGGACGGCAAGGCAGTGTTCGCCAACACCGCCGTGGACCGGATCGTGCCCAACCAGGAGGCCGGGCAGGGCCTGGACGTCACGGTGGAGACCTTTTACGAATGGGTCATCGACCGCACCGCCTTTGGTGACTCCGTCCCGGTGATCCCCGGCGCCACTTTCGTGGACAACCTCTCGCCCTACATCGAGCGGAAGCTGTTCACCGTGAACACAGGGCACGCCTCCGCGGCCTATTTCGGGTTCGAGGCGGGCCTGGAGAAGATCTCGGACGCCATGGCCGACCAGGATGTTGCGGAGGATGTCCGCGCTGTGCTGGAGGAAACCAAGCAGCTCCTGGTGGCCAAGCACGGATTCAACAACGACGAGCAGGAAGCCTATGTCCAGAAAATCCTGGTCAGGTTCTCCAACCCGTACCTGCCGGACACCGTCAACCGGGTGGGCCGGGCGCCACTGCGGAAGTTGAGCCGGAATGAGCGGTTCATCGGCCCGGCAGCGGAACTGGCCGAACGTGGCGTGGTGCCGGAGGCCCTGCTCGGTGCGATCGCGGCGGCGCTCCGGTTCAACGACCCCGCTGACACCGAGGCCACCGAGCTGGCAGCCATCCTGGCCTCGGCCAGCCCCACCGACGCCACGGAAAGGATCACCGGGCTGGTACCCGGCCACCCGCTGTTCGCCGCGGTTGCCACCCTCGTGGAGGAGCGGCAGGCGGAAATGGCCGGCACCCCCGCCTGACCAGGTCCGCGTTTCGACACACCGACGTACTGCAGAGCGGACGACGCCGGCACCCACCACTTCCATTCCGGTGGCGGGGTGCCGGCGTCGTCCTTTTTGCGTACCCCCTGCAACGCCCGCTCACCTTTGGCGCGTCTTCCCCCAACGCCCGCTCGCCTTTGGCGCGTTTTCCGGGACCCCCGCGCAGATCCTGTGCCAAGCTGGGCGGGTGAACCAGAACCCGGCTGCCGTCCCCGCTTTGCTCACTGCCGACCTCGACGGCGGGACGTTCCGTCTCCGCCAAGCCACCCGCTCCGATCTTCCCGCCATGGTGCGCCTCCTCGCTGACGACGCCCTTGGCGCGGGACGCGAGGCAGCGGAGGACATGGCGCCGTATGAGCGCGGCTTTGACGCGATCGACGCCGACCCGGCCCACCTGTTGATAGTGGGCGAGCTGGTGCCGCACGGGGATGAGTCCGGGCCTGTGGTTGCCACCTTCCAGCTGAGTTTCCTTCCCGGCATCTCCCGGCAGGGAGCATGGCGCTCGCAGCTTGAGGGCGTCCGGGTGGCAGCTGCCCTTCGCGGCCAGGGCCTCGGCAAGCTGATGGTGGAGTGGGCCATCCAGGAGTCCCGGCGCCGCGGCTGCGGGCTGATGCAGCTGACCACCCACAAAAGCCGCTCCGCCGCGCACAGGTTCTACAGGCAACTGGGCTTCGAGGCCAGCCACATCGGCATGAAGCTGGCACTCTAACGTCCTTGACGGTTAGGCACCCTAAATGTTAGGCTACCTAACGATGAATACCAACGATGCCCAGCTGCAGAAACTGGCCAGCGACTTCCGCGAAGCCCTGCGGCACAGCGTGTACCTGGTCCGCCGCCTCGACGCCGACGGCGAACTCAGCGCCGCCCAGCTCAGCACGCTCAAGATGCTGCTCGGCGAAGGCCAGCGCGTCGGCGAGATCGCCCGGAACCTCGGCGTCCGCGTGCCCAGTGCCACCGAGCAGATCATCAAGCTGGAACGCGCCGGGCTGGCCCGTCGCGAGCCGGACCCGGCTGACTCCCGTGCCGTCAGGGTGATCCTGACCTCCGAAGGCCGTGCCGCCGTCGACTCCGCAAACCGGCGGCGCAACCAGGTGATGGCGGGCATCCTCAGCACGCTCACCGACCAGGACCGCAAAGCCCTGGCGGAGGCCCTGCCGGTCATCGACAAAATCAACGACTCCCTCCAGAACTAACCCGAACCAGCCACTCACTTAGGAGCACCCTCCATGGACGGCCAGCTCGCAGAAACCCTGCAGGCACCAGAAGCAACTTTGAAGGCTGAAAAGGCCTCATTCCTCAAGCAGCCAAAGGCGGTATGGGCCACCGCCCTCGCCGCAGTGTTCGCCTTCATGGGCATCGGGCTGGTGGACCCCATCCTCCCGGCCATCGCCACCAACCTGGACGCCAGCCCCAGCGAGGTGTCCCTGCTCTTCACCAGCTACTTCCTGGTCACTGCGCTGGCCATGCTGATCACGGGGTATGTCTCCTCCCGGATCGGCGGCAAGAAGACCCTGCTGATCGGCCTGGCCGTCATCGTCGTCTTCTCCTCGCTGTCCGGCCTGTCCGCCAGCGTCGGTGAGCTGGTGGGCTTCCGCGCCGGCTGGGGACTGGGCAATGCCCTGTTCGTCGCCACCGCCCTTGCCGTGATCGTCGGCGTAGCCAGCGGCGGCGCCGGCACCGCCATCATCCTCTACGAGGCCGCACTGGGCCTGGGCATCTCCCTCGGCCCGCTCCTTGGCGCCCTCCTGGGCGGCTGGCAGTGGCGCGCCCCGTTCTTCGGCACCGCCGTCCTGATGGCCGCCGCCTTCATCGCCCTGATCGCCCTCCTGCCCCGGACTCCGCTGCCCGAACGCAAGGTGCGGTTGCGCGACCCCCTGCTGGCCCTGGGCCACAAGGGATTGCGGACGACGGCGGCAAGCGGCTTGTTCTACAACTACGGCTTCTTCACCATCCTGGCTTTCACCCCGTTCGTCCTGGGCATGGACGCGTACGGCATCGGCGGTGTCTTCTTTGGCTGGGGTGTGGCCGTGGCCGTCTTCTCCGTCTTCGTCGCGCCGGTCCTGCAGCGCCGTTTCGGCGCCGTCAAGGTACTGACCGGCACGCTGTTCGTCCTCATGCTGGACCTGGCCGGGCTGGGACTGGCGGCGGGGCACTCGGTGCCGGCCGTCGTCGTCCTGGTCATTGTTGCCGGTGCGCTGCTGGGCATCAACAACACCATCTACACGGAACTGGCCATGGGCGTCTCGGATTCGCCCCGGCCGGTGGCTTCCTCCGGCTACAACTTCGTCCGCTGGATGGGCGGTGCCCTTGCCCCGTTTGCGGCGGCGCAGCTCGGTGAGCACTTTGGCCCGCAGGTTCCGTTCTTCGCAGGGGCCCTGGCCATGGTCATCGCCATCCTCGTCGCGTTTGGCGGCCGCGCTTACCTGTCCTCGCACGAGCCGCACGTCGTGTAGGTCCCCGAACCAAACAGCAAACCCTCCATCACGCCATGTGATGGAGGGTTTGCTGTTTTCCTGCGAAAACTGATGGGGCGTTCCGGGGAAGGCCGCCAAAAGGGATGCGGCGTTACGAGGCCTTCTTGGAACCCTTGGGCACGAAGAGCGTCTCTGCCTGCTCCAGGGACATGCCGTTGGTCTCGGGCACCTTGAACATGACGAAGAAGAAGGATGCCGCCGCGAACAGGGCGTACATGGCATAGGTCAGCGGGAGCGATGCCGCAGCCATGACCGGGAAGCTGAGGGTGATCGCGAAGTTGGCCACCCACTGCGCCGCGGCGGCCAGCCCCAGAGCCCTGGCACGGATCCTGGACGGGAAGATCTCGCCCAGCAGGACCCACACCAGCGGTCCCCAGGACGCGCCGAAGCTGACCACGAAGATGTTGGCGGCCACCAGGGCCACGGGGCCCCACTCGCCCGGCAGGCTGATGTCCTCGCCGCTGCCAGTTGCCGAGGAGAACGCCAGGGCCATGGCGCCGAGTGACACGGCCATGCCCACCGATCCGGCCAGCAGGATGGGCCGGCGGCCTACCCGGTCCACCAGGGCGATGGCCACGAGGGTGACCAGGATGTTCGTGATGGAGGTTGCCACCGAGATGGCCAGGGAGTCCTTCTCCTGGAACCCCACGGCCTTCCACAGCGTGGTGGAGTAGTAGAAGATCACGTTGATGCCCACGAACTGCTGCAGCACCGACAGCGTGATGCCCACCCAGACCACAGCCTGGAGGCCAAACGTCCTGCCGCGGAGGGACCCCTTTTGCCCGGCCAGTTTGTCTTCCTCGATGGCTTCCCGGATGTCCCGGATATGGCGGTCGGCATCTTCGGAGGGCGCGATGGATTCAAAGACTTCCCTGGCCTGGTCTTCCTTGCCCTGGAACACCAGGAACCGCGGGGACTCGGGCAGGGTGAAGGCAACCCAGCCGTACACGACCGCGGGGACGGCGGCCGCCAGGAACATCCAGCGCCATGATTCGATGCCCAGCCAGAAGGCCTGGTCCGCACCGCCGGCACTGGTGGCCAGGAGTGCGTCGGACAGCAGCGCGGCAAAGATACCCGTGGTGATGGCCAGCTGCTGCAACGACGCCAGGCGGCCGCGGACCTTTCGCGGCGAAATCTCGGAGATGTAGGCGGGGGCGATGACCGAGGCCAGCCCAATGCCCAGCCCGCCCACCAGGCGCCAGAACACCAGGTCCCACACGCCGAACGCGAAACCTGTGCCCACGGCGCTGACCAGGAACAGCAGGGCGCCCAGCTTCATGGCCGGAATGCGGCCGTAGCGGTCTGCAACCTTGCCGGCCAGGAAGGCGCCGGCAGCGCAGCCCAGCAGGGCGATGGCCACGGCGAAGCCCGTGACGGCCTCGGAGAGCGCAAACTCTCCCTTCATGGCGTCGACGGCGCCGTTGACCACCGATGAGTCGAAGCCGAAGAGGAATCCGCCCACCGCCCCCGCGAGCGCCAGCCAGATCACCCGCCGCGGTATGCCGGTTGTGGTCTGCTCCTGTGCAGTGGGCATGGTTCTCCCTGGGTTTGGGGGGTTATGGATGCGGTGCGGACGTCGTCGGCTGCGGTACCGGCCAGAGGGGCCGGCGCACACGCGCTAAACAGTGTGGCACGTCACCGCCCGAGGTTCCACTTGGCGCCTTATGCCCCCTCCAACGCAGGACGACGACGGCGGGCCGTGCCGCCGTCGTCGTCCCACCAGTGCAGTGTCCGGGTCAGTGCGCCGGAATCTCCATGCTGTCCTTGTCCTGCGGGGATGCCTTCTGGTCGGTCAGCTTCTTCCGGGGAAGGGCGAAGCTGATGAGGAACGCGAGGCCGGTGAGCGCTGCCGCCGTGAGCATCACGGTGTCGATGGACGTGGCGAAGCCCTCGGTGATGGGCCGGGTAAGGGTGCTGTTGGCGGTGTGCAGCCAACTGGTGTCATTCAGGGAGTCGTTGGAGGCGCCGTTCTTGAAGAATTCATACAGCTTGGCGTTGGCAGGGTCCGACGCGACGGCGGGGTCCTTGAGGACGGCGAGGTAGGCGGGGTCGGTGGCGGCGGTCTTCATGCCGTCGGCGATCCGGCCGGCAGCCAGGCTGAAGAGCATGGAGATGAAGACGGCGGTGCCCACGGCGCCGCCCATGGAGCGGAAGAAGGCTGCGGAGGAGGTTCCCACGCCCATGTCCCGCGGCGGCACCGACGTCTGCATGGCCAGGGTGAGCGGCTGCATGCAGAAGCCCAGGCCGACGCCGAAGAACACCGCGATCAGGCCGGGAACCCAGAGTTCGGTGTCCACTGCCAGCGAGAAGCCCATCACCAGGGCGGCCGCGGTGAGGATGCCGGTGCCCATGATGGGGAAGATGCGGAACGTGCCGGAGGCCGAGATGGTGCGGCCTGCCGTGATGGAGCCGAACAGGATGCCCACGGTGAAGGTGATCATCATCAGGCCGGCTTCAGTGGGGGTGAGTCCCTTGACCAGCTGTAGGTACATCGGGAGCATGGCGATGGCGCCGAACATGCCGATGCCGATAATGAAGTTCAGCAGCGAGGACAGCCCGAACGTGACGTTGTGGAAGAGCCGCAGGGGGATCAGGGCGTAGTCGCCGGCACGCTTTTCCGCGAGCAGGAACCAGGCAATGCCCACCACGCCCAGGCCGTAGCAGAGGAAGGAGTTCACGGAGCTCCAGCCCCAGGTCCGGCCCTGTTCAGCCACGAGGAGGAGCGGAACGATGGCCACGGTGATGGCGGCGGCGCCCCAGTAGTCGATCTTTTGCTTCAGGTGCTTCGCGGGCAGGTGCAGGAACAGGAACACTACCGTCAGTGCGGCCAGGCCAATGGGGATGTTGATGAAGAAGACCCAGCGCCAGCCATCGAAGCCCAGGATGTTCGCGGAACCGGCGAACGCACCGCCCACCACCGGGCCCAGGACCGAGGAGATGCCGAACACGGACATGAAGTAGCCCTGGAACTTGGCACGGTCCTTGAGCGAGACGATGTCGCCGATGATGGTCAGCGCCAGGGCCAGCAGGCCGCCGGCGCCCAGGCCCTGGATGCCGCGGGCAACAGCGAGTTCGGTCATCGAGTGGACCGAGCCGGCGTACAGCGAGCCCACCAGGAAGACGGCGATCGCGGTCAGGTACAGGGGGCGGCGTCCGAAGATGTCGCTCAACTTTCCGTACAGCGGGGTGCTGACCGTGGAGGTGATCAGGTATGCCGTGGTGGCCCACGCCTGCAGGGAGAGCCCGTCCAGGTCGTTGGCGATGGTGTAGATGGAGGTGGAGACGATGGTCTGGTCAAGGGATGCCAGGAACATGCCCAGCATCAGACCCACCATTACTGTGACGATCTGGCGTTGCGTCAGGACTTCTCCGGCGCGGGGCGCGGCAGTGGCTTTGGACATGGGTGCTCCAAGGGAAAGGAAGGATATAAGCAGCGATAGTTGCTTTCAGTAACTATCTTACTCGGTCTTTCTATTCCCCGCCCTGCGCATTTTCCCGCTACGGCTCCACGAGGATGCCGTCCGGATCGCACCAGACGGTGGCTCCGGGACGGAAGGTCACGCCGTCGATCACCACGTCCACGTCAACCTCGCCTGCACCCGCCTTTTGGCTTTTCTTCGGGTTGCTGCCCAGGGCCTTGACGCCGAGGTCCAGGTCCGCGATGGCCAGCCTGTCGCGGATCGCGCCGTTAATGACGACGCCGGCCCAGCCGTTGGCCACGGCGCTTTCGGCGATCATGTCCCCCATCAGGGCCGTGCCCAGCGACCCGCCGCCGTCCACCACCAGCACAGCTCCGTTCCCCGGTGAACCGAGCGTGGACTTCACCAGGGCGTTGTCCTGATAGCAGCGGATGGTCCGTATGGGACCGCTGAAATGGAAGCGGCCGCCCAGGGACTGGAACTGCAGGGAGACGGAGGCCAGCTCCTCACCGCGTTCGTCGTAGAGGTCCGCGGTGTTGATAGCGACGCCTTCGGTCGGGGTGGGTGCGCTCATCTGGTTCTCCTTGATACTCAGCGATTGGTGGCCCGGCAACCTGGCGCGCAGGCTGGCCGCCGTGTGCAAGACGGCCCGGTACCGCCCACGATAGTCTGATTCCATAGCCAGCCGGCCGCACCAGGGGGAGCACGCCAATGAGTCCGTTCAAAACGCCGGCACAGCCGGATGGCACCTCCGCAGGCGAAAACGCGACGGCGGCGCTCGCCGAGCCGGCGCAGAAGGTCACCGCCCGCTGGGTCACCGGACTCGTCCTGGTCAACGTGGGGATCAACTGCGCCTTTTTTGGCCCCATCAATATCTTCATAAGCCAGCAGGCCATCAGTATCGACGAGCCCAGCAAAGAAGCCGTCCTTTCCCTCGCTACAGCCTGCGGCGCGGCTGTCTCACTGGTGGCGAATCCGCTGTCCGGGGCACTCTCGGACCGCACCACGTCGCGTTTCGGCCGCCGCTCGCCCTGGGTGCTGACGGGCGCCGTACTCGCTGCCATCGCGCTTCTGGCGATGTCCGGCGCCACCACGGTTGCGCTGCTGGTGGCCTTCTGGTGCGTCGTCCAGCTCGGGGCGAACGCGGCCTACGCAGCCATCACGGCCGCGGTTCCGGACCGGGTACCGGTGCTCCAGCGCGGCAAGGTAGGCGGGCTCGCCGCCATGGGCCAGACGCTGGGTATCCTTACAGGCGCCGTATTTGGCGCCGTGGTGTCCGGCAACTTCATGGTGGGCTACTGGCTGTGCGCTGCCGCGCTGCTGCTGTCCGTACTCCCATATCTAATGCACCGCGACGACCCTGTGCTGCGCGACAGCGTCCTGCCCCCGTTCCGGCTGGTTTCCTTCCTCCGGGGGTTTTGGATCAGTCCAAGGCTGTACCCGGATTTCGCCTGGGCCGGGCTCACCCGCTTCCTGGTGAATGTGGGCAACCAGCTCACCATCGTCTACCTGTTCTTTTTCCTGCGCGACATCATCCACCATGGAGATCCCGCCGCGGGCGTGCTGGTCCTCACCGGCATTTACGCGCTGATGGTGATGATTACCGCCGTGGTGGCGGGCCCCTGGAGCGACAGGGTGGGACGTAGGAAGCCGTTCGTGATCGGGTCTTCCGCCATTATTGCCATGGCCGGCCTGATAATGGCCTTCTTCCCGGTCTGGCCCGGGGCCCTGGCCGGCGCTGCCGTACTGGGCGTCGGCTTCGGGGCCTACGTCGCGGTGGACTACGCGCTGCTGACGCAGGTCCTGCCGTTCGCCGCCAGCCGGGGCAAGGACATGGGGGTTATCAACGTGGCCAACTCGCTGCCGCAGGTGGCCGCTCCGGCCCTGGCGCTGCTGGCAGTGACCTCCTGGGGCGGCTACCGGACACTGTTCCTTGCTGCTGCTGCCATTGGCCTGCTGGGCGCCGTTTTCGTGGTGAAAATCAAGGGCGTTGACTGACCGGGCCGGTGCCCGAAACTAAGGCCGCTGACTAATTAGGGCACATGCCTGTGCCGTATAGTTGAACCGGGCTGCAGGGCGGTACGGAAGTGGGGGCGCTCCTGGCCGCAGTCCCTAAAACACAACCCCGGAATGCTGATGCCCGAGACTTTTTCAGACCATCCGCCCATGGCCGCAAGGCCTTCCGCTCCGCGCCAGCGCCTCCGCTACACGCGGATCCTGGACACCGCCGCCGGGTTCGCGCGCACGGGACTTGATGCCGTGGAACTCTCCCAGGTTGCAGAAAAAGCTGACGTGCCGCTGGGGACCCTTTACCGGTACTTTCCGTCCCCCACCCACCTGATGCTGGCGCTGTACCGCCAGCAGTTGGATGAGCTGCAGGCCGGAACCCGGGGGTCATCCCCGCGCTTCCGGGGCCGCGCGCTCTCAGGCCTGCTGATGGAGATCTTCCACATGCGCGTCATGCAGCCTGCAGTGGAGCAATGCCTCAGCAGGGGTGTTTACCGCCCGGAAAAGGACACCACGGAGCTCCTCCGCGAAATCGATGCCCTGAGCGAGAAGCTGGTCGCCGGTGCCTGCGGCGACGCTGTTGGGGCGCGGGTCCTCCTCATGGCCGTCACTGGTCTGGTCCAGTCCGTGCGGAACCGGCGGTTGTCCCTCTTCGAAGCCGAGGAGGACCTGAAAAAGGCCTGCGGAAGGCTGTCCCAGGAGACGGAGACTGGCTTCACAGTGGCCAAGTCCGCGTAACTGGTCTAGACCAAAAGCCCAATAAATCAGCTGTAATACCGTGATCTGGATCACTGTTAGCGTTGACTAAACGTTTTGTCAGCGCCGGAACGTGTCAAGGAGGACAATCAGGCCCTTCCCGGGCTGCCTACCATGGGGGCAGGAGCGGCAGGGCGGAAACATCCCCGGCGTTCCCACGGACCCGCCACCCCTGGGTTTCCTGCCGCACTACTTTCCCTGCTTGGGCCCCGCCGGGCTCCAGCCCCATGTGCCGTGCGCCCACGGCGAGCACCAGGAGACAACGACGTGTCCATTGACGCATTTACAGCCACCGACAGTTCAGCAGCCACGGCCCTGACGGAAGACGAAATCTTCGGCGCCCACCAGGGCGGCAAGCTCTCCGTTACCAGCACCGTTCCGCTGTCCAACAAGCGCGACCTGTCCATCGCGTACACCCCCGGAGTGGCCGAGGTCAGCCGGGCCATCCACGCAAAGCCCGAACTGGCCCGCACCCTGACCTGGGCCGAGCGCCTGGTGGTCGTCGTCAGTGACGGCACTGCCGTCCTGGGCCTGGGCAACATCGGAGCCAGCGCCTCGCTTCCCGTGATGGAAGGCAAGTCCGCCCTCTTCAAGACCTTCGGGGACCTTGACTCGATCCCGCTGGTCCTCAACACCACCGACGTGGAAGAGATCGTGGAAACCCTGGTCCGCCTGCGCCCCAGCTTCGGCGCCGTGAACCTCGAGGACATCTCTGCGCCGCGCTGCTTTGAGCTCGAAGAGAAGCTGATCGAAGCCCTGGACTGCCCGGTCATGCACGACGACCAGCACGGCACCGCCGTCGTGGCCCTTGCGGCGCTGACGAACGCTGCCAAGGTGACCGGCCGGGGCCTCGAAGGCCTGAAGGTGGTGGTGTCCGGCGCCGGCGCGGCGGGGATCGCCGTCGCCGAAATCCTGCTGGCCGCCGGGATCACCGACGTCGTCCTGCTCGACTCCCGTGGAGTCATCAACGCCGGCCGCAAGGACCTCGCCGCGGACCCGGCCAGCAAGAAGGCAGACATTGCCGGGCGCAGCAACCCGCGTGGCGTGGAAGGCGGCCCTGCCGAGGCTCTCGCCGGGGCCGACGTCTTCATCGGTGTCTCCTCCTCCAAGCTTGACGAGGCGCACCTGGCCTCGATGAACCAGGACGCCATCGTCTTCGCGCTGTCCAACCCGGACCCCGAAGTCCTGCCCGAGGTGGCCGTCAAGTACGCTGCCGTGGTGGCCACCGGCCGCAGCGACTTCCCCAACCAGATCAACAACGTGCTGGCGTTCCCGGGCATTTTCCGCGGTGCCCTCGATGCCGGCGCACGCCGCATCACGCCGGCAATGAAGCTCGCAGCAGCGCGCGCCATCGCCGGGCTCGCCGCCGAGGACCTCTCGGCCGACTACATCGTCCCCAGCCCGCTGGACCCGCGCGTGGCACCCGCAGTCACCGCGGCCGTCGCCGCCGCGGTGGAAGCGGAGTAGGCCCCTTCTGCAGAAACCACGACGGCGGTGCCTCCTTTCCCAAAGGAGGTGCCGCCGTCGGGCGTTAAGGACCGGCCCCTAGACTGGGATCCATGAGTTCCGAGACCGTGGTGACCATCCTGTGCGGCCTTGCAATCCTGGTGGGGGTGGCCGGCACTATCATTCCCGTCCTGCCCGGCAGCGTCCTCATCGGCATAAGCCTGCTGGCCTGGGCCATCTGGGGTGGCGCCGGGACGGCGGGGTGGGTGGTCTTCGCGGTGGCCATGGTCTTTGTCGCCGCGGGAATGACGGCGGGCGCCGTCCTCACGGGCAGGAAGCTCAAGCAGCATGCCATTCCCAGCCGCAGCATCGTGGTGGCCCTCGTTGCGGGCGTGGCGGGGATGTTCATCATCCCGGTGGTGGGCCTCTTCGTTGGCTTCGCGGCCGGGCTGCTGGCCAGCGAGTTCCTCCGGACACGGAACTTTTCGACGGCGGCGAGGTCCAGCTGGGCTGCCCTGAAGGCCACGGGGCTGGGCATGCTTGCGGAATTCGGGCTGGCCTGCCTTGCCGCCAGTACCTGGGTGATCGGTGTGTGGATAGCCGCCGCCAACGGCTGAACCGGTTGCGCGCCGCCTGTTCCGCGGGTACAACCAAATCATGACCCAGCCGGTTTCAGCCCGCGACCTCGTCCACTCGTGGATGGACAAATACCAGGCAGCCTGGACCAGCAACGGCTCCGAGGACATCCGCGCGCTTTTCACCACAGACGCGCTCTATGAGACGCGTCCCCACGATCCGGAACCCTGGCGGGGCCAGGACGGGATCGTCCAGGGCTGGCTCGCGGCACGCGACGAGCCGGCCGACTGGACGTTCACCTGGGAACTGCTGGGATGCGACGGCGACACCGCCTTCGTCCAGGGCGTTACCACCTACTCGGGTGGCCGGCCCACGTACGACAACCTGTGGGTCATCAGGTTCGACGAGTTAGGCCGCGCCAGCTCCTTCACCGAATGGTTCATGGCGAGGAAACCTGACTGACTCCCGGCCCGGCCGCGTACGGCCCGGCCCGTGCTTAGAGCCCGAGCCCGCCGAGCTTGTCGCCCAGCCCGCCCGGAAGTTTGTCCCCGAGCCCGCCGGGAAGCCTGGAAAGCAGTTCGGCCGGATCGATGCCGAGCTTGGACAGCAGGCCAGCGTGCTGTTCGGTGTCCACCTGGTCCGGCAGTTCCGATTCCGCCTGCGAGGCTTTGGCCTGGTCTCCCTGGGTCCGGAGGAGTTCGAGGATCTGGTTTTTGTCGATCTGCATGGCATTCTCCTTGCCGCGGTTCATCTACTAAGGGGGCTTACAACCTTTCCTGAAAATGATGCGGGGGACAAGGTCCAGGCGCGATCGCCGGCCGGATGGGGGCGTCGAGCCGTGAACGCCTCCCGGTTAGCATGGAGTGATGAGCGCCGGGGACACCGCACCGATCTACTGGGACAGCCGTGACCTCACCCCCTTCGGGCAGGCGCAGCTGCGTACCCCGGTCCACGACCTCGCCGGGGGAGTGGGCGGCCTGCTGACTGGCGTGCTGGGCGGCCGCAACCCCGCCCTGCTGTCCATCGACGGCGAGGTGCCGCGGCTCAAGCGGCTGCTGCCCAAGCCCGCCAAGGTGGTCCACGAAGCCGTCTTCACCAGCCGCGAACCCGAGCGCCTGATCACCCTGGCCCGCGCCTATCCCGGATGGGCCGGCCTCTGCTACCTCATGGCCGGGCTCCTGGTGTACAAACACGGCGGCTACCTGCGTGCTTCCGAGCTCCTTCAACGCGGCCTCACCACCCGGAATGATGACGAGGCCAACCGCTACTCGTCGACCTACCTCACCCGGATCGTCACGCGGATCGAACTGGCCGAGCGGGTGGAGATCCCCGTGCTGTTCAGCGAAGAATCCGTGTTTCTCGCCCTGTCCCATTCACTGCGCGAGACCGGCCGCACCGAAGCCGCGCTCGATGCACTGACCGGGCTGCCGCCGTCGCTCCCCATGGCCCTGGCCCGCTGCTCCCTCGCCCTCACGCTCGGCCGGAGCCGCACCGTCATTGACTGGACGGAGGGGCTGCTGAACGCGGACGATCTCTCCGCGGCCCTGCTGCTGGTCCGCGCCCGTGCCCTGCGGCGGGAAGGCCGGCTGGACGCCGCGCACCAGGCGATCGCCGAAGTCCTGCGCCGCCGCAGGACACACCTTGTGCTCCGGAACGACGCCCTGACGGACCGCGCGCTGCTCGTGCTGGAATCAGGCCGGCGATCGCTGAATCCCCGCGACTGGGGACGCCGGCGCGAGGACCCGGAACCACAGCGCGAGCTCGAGGCCCCGGCACCCATCCGGAAGGACGAAGAAATGCGGCGGATCTGGGAGCAGGACTGGAAGGAACTCAGCGGAGACTAGGAAGCCCCGCCAGCTACTGGAAGCGGCTGGCCAGGAAGGGCAGCAGCTGTTCGCCGAGCAGCACGCCTCCCAAACCCACCATGATGATGCCACTGGCAAGTGTTACTGCCCGCGCGGCGCCGGGCCTGCTCTGCAGCAGTGTGCGCGAGAGCAGGGCCACCACGGTGTAGACCAGGCCTGCCAGCGCCACGAACGTCATGCCCAGCAGCCCGGACTGCACCGGCACAGGCAGGGAGGCCTCGGAGCTGACGAACTGGGGAATGAGGGCCACGTAGAAGAGCAGGCCCTTGGGATTGATCCCGCTGGTGCCCATCCCCTGCAGGAAGGTTCGCAGCTGTGTCCCGCCGGCACCGGCTGCATCCGCGCTGAAGCTGGCGCCGCGCCAGGACCTAAGGGTTCCCACCCCGAGCCACAGCAGGTAGCCCGCGCCGGCCAGGGTAATCCAACCCAGGACGCCGGGCATGCCTGCCAGCACTGCGGCCAACCCGGCCACCAGCAGGACTGTGTGGAGGACATAGCCGCCGCAGAGCCCGGCAACCGCCGGGACAAAACTGCGCTGCCGAAGGCCCGCCGCGATGGTGTACGCCCAGTCCACACCCGGTGTGCAGGCCAGGGCTGCGGCCACCACCAGGAATGCCAGGAACAGCTGCGGATTCATCGGGTTTCTCCTGTCGACGGGCTCTCACGAGCAACCATAGGGAGAATTCGGCCAAAAGTGCTGTCCTGTTTTCGCCCGCCCCGCGGTAGAGGCAGTATGTTTATTGCGTGTTGGATCAAATCGACAGGAATATATTGCGGCACCTTCAGGAAGACGGCCGCATGACGGCCACCGCACTCGCGTCGAAGGTGGGCCTGACCGTGGCGCCGTGCCACCGGCGGTTGCGCGACCTGGAGCAGTCCGGGGTGATCCGCGGGTACAAGGCAGACGTTGACCCGGCGGCCGTGGGCCTGGGGTTCGAGGCGATCGTCTTCGTCACGCTCCGCCAAGTTGACCGGCCCACCATGGAGATTTTCGAGAACCGGGTGGCGGACAATCCGAACATTGTGGAGGCCCAGCGGCTGTTTGGTTCGCCGGACTACCTGTTGAAGGTCATCGCCGAGGACCTGCCGGCCTACCAGCGCTTCTACGACACGGAACTGACGTCCCTGCCCGGTGTTGAGCGGCTGACGTCCACGCTGGTCATGAAGAACCTCAAATCCAATGCGGGCCCGCCCGTGTAGTTGCCGGCTACTCTGTGTGGTCCTTCAGGAGACCCGTGGTCCGGTACGGGATGACCTCGCGGAGGAACATGCTGGTGGACGTGCGGACGATGCCGGGGCAGAGGCGGATCTCCTCCGATACCCGGTAGAGATCGTCCGGGCTGGTGGCCACTACCCGGATCAGCAGGTCGGTATCGCCGGCCGGCGCATGGCATTCCAGGACTTCGGGGATCTTGCGCAGGGCAGCGATAGCCTCGTTGAGGTGGCTCTGGTCCAACTCCGCACTGACCGCAGCGGCCACGCCCCGTCCAAGTGCTGCCGGAAGCACCCGGCTGCTGTTGGGCCGGAGGGCGCCGGACGCCGTCATCCGCTCCAGCCGGCTTTGCACCGTTCCGCGGGCAAGGCCCAGCCGCTGTGCCAGCACCATGATGGGGACGCGCGGATCCTCGTCCAGGGCGTTCAGGATCCGCCGGTCCGTTGCGTCCAGTTCCTGCAATCTGATCATTTCCTGTCGCTGGGAACTCCAAGGTTTGATCAGACTGATCAACTGAAGTTCCGCCTGTTGTCCCAACTGTATGGTCTCTGCTGGAATAGTGGCAACAAGGACAAAAGCTACCGCTGGTCCGCGCAGGCTACAGATTCCCCGGCACACCACCCGGCAACTGGACACCGCTTCCCGCAAGGAGGCCGCCGCTGATTGACGCTTGTTCACACCACGCTCATTCTGCAAACACGGCAAGAGCCCCTGAGCTACCGACGCCCGCATTCGGCGGAGTCATCGGTAGCTGAGGGGCTCTTGTGTGCTTCCGTCTAGGGTTGGTCCATGACTTCCGCCGGCCGCTTTGCCCCCAGCCCATCCGGTGAGCTGCATGTAGGGAACCTCCGGACCGCAATCCTTGCCTGGCTTTTCGCCCGCTCCACCGGACGCCGGTTCCTGCTGCGGGTGGAGGACCTGGACCGCGCCCGTGCAGGAGCGGAGGCGGTGCAGCTGCGGGATCTGGCGGCGGTGGGCGTCACCTGGGACGGCGACGTGGTCCGGCAGACGGACCGCGGGACCCTCTACGCTGAGGCGATTGCCCGGCTTGAAAAGGCCGGTCTGACCTACGAGTGCTTCTGCACGCGCCGGGAAATCCAGGAGGCACCGTCCGCCCCGCATGCTCCGCAGGGAGCCTATCCCGGCACATGCCGCAACCTGGATCGGGCGGAACTGGAATACAAACGCTCCACCCGGCCAGCCGCGATCCGGCTGCGGGCGGACGTGCAGGAGTACACAGTGCAGGACGTCCTCCATGGCACGTTCACGGGGGCGGTGGACGATTTCGTGCTTCGCAGGAACGACGGTGTGACCGCCTACAACCTTGCCGTCGTCGTAGATGATGCTGCGCAGGGCATAGACCAGGTGGTCCGCGGCGACGACCTCCTTCCCTCCACGCCCCGGCAGGCCTACCTCGCCATGCTTTTGGATATTCCCGCACCGGAATATGTCCACGTACCCATGGTGGTGAACCGCGACGGCGTGAGGCTGGCTAAGCGTGATGGAGCGGTCACTCTGGCGGACCTCTCCCAAGCCGGGGTTGCCGCAGACGAGGTGCGGAACCTGCTGCTTGAGTCCCTGGGATTGCCCGCCGGACCGCTGGAGCACGCCGTGCCGGCCCTTGACCCGGAACGGTTGCCCCGCATGCCTTGGGTATGGACGGGGATGGACCGCCCGTCCGCTGGCTAAGCTGGGGAGATGTCAGACGAGCACATTACGGACCAGGTCCGGACGCCCACGTTTACGGTGGAGACCGCCAAAGTCCTGGCTGAGGTGGCCCACAACCGGCAGAAGGACAAGCTGAAGCGGCCCTACCGGGACCATGTCCTTGCCGTCGGAGACGCCCTGGCGGACTTCGACGACGAGATCAGGATTGCGGGCTATCTTCACGACATCGCCGAGGATACGCCGATGACACGCCAGGCCCTGCTGGACATGGGTGTCCCGGAGCGCTCCGTGGACATCATCGAGCGTGTCACCAACCGACTGCACAGCAACCCGGACGATTATCAATCCGGCATCCGTGAGATTGCCGGGGACCATGACGCCGCCCTGGTCAAGATCGCGGACAATGCGCACAACTCGCTGCCGGAGCGGGTGCAGGCGCTGGCGGAGAAGTGGCCGGACAAACCCCCGGTAACGAAGTACCGGGATGCCCGGCCCGTGCTCTACGCCGCCGTGGAGGTGGAAGAGGTCCGGAAGATCCTGGCGCGGGTTAATCCCTGGCTGCTGGAGGAATTCGACGCGCAGCTGGACGACGCCGACGACACCGACTACGAGAACCTCCGCTACGACACCGGCCCCGAGGCCTAAACCCGCCCCAGCGCCTCGATGTCCTCCAGGAAGTCCGCCTGCACCTCGGCGCTCACGGTGGTGCGGGTATCACCGATGGCGTCGAGGTAGTCCTGGGTGGAGGGCCCCTTCCTGACCGCCGTACGGACGGAAACTTCGCCTCCGGAGGCCAGCCCGCCGTCGTCGTACACTGCCTTTTCCAACGCCCGCTGCGAGGCGCTGCGGGCCGCATACTCGATGTCCGCCGGGGAGAAGCCCTCGGTACGTTCCACCAGGAGTTCCACGTCCACGGCGTCCACCATGGCCGCGGGGATGAACCGCTGCCACATCGCCTCCCGGGCCTGCCGGTCCGGCAGTCCGATGGGGATGACGTAGTCGAACCGTCCGTGGCGCAGGAAAGCCGAGTCCAGGGCGCGGATGAAGTTGGTGGCGCAGACCAGGAGCCGGCCGGGCTGTTCGCGGAACGCGGGGATGATCTTCAGCAGTTCGTTGGTCACGCCCTGCAGCGGCGACGGCGGATCGCCGGCCCGCTGGGAAGCAATCTCCTCCACCTCGTCGATGAACACCACGGCATGCTCCAGTTCCGCGATTTCCAGGAAGGTCTCGCGGAGCGCACCGGCCAGGCCCTGCGGGTCGCCGGCCAGGCGGGACGGGAACACCTCCACGAACGGCCACTCCAGGCGGGAGGCGATGGCCTTGGCGAAGGTGGTCTTACCTGTGCCGGGCGGGCCGAAAAGGACGACGGCGCGCGGCGGCACCACGCCGAATTCATCGGCCAGGTCCGCCTCGGCCAGCGGGAGCACCAGGCGCCGTTCAAGCAGTTCCTTTTCCCTGCGCATGCCCGCTACGTTTTCCCACAGGTCGCGGGCCAGGACCCGGCCGCCGAGCTGGCCCAGGGCGCCGAGTTCCTGGCGTTGCACGGGAATGGTCCGCTCGAAGTAGCGCAGGTTTTTCTTGAGCGCGAAGCCGCGGCCCAGGAAGGCCTCCACCCGGGTTTCGGACTCAGGCATCAGGGCCGAGAGCTTGTTCAGCCCGTGCGGTGCCATCCGGTTTTCGACGGCGGCCAGCAGCGAAGTGCCGATGCCCCTGCCGCGGTACTCGGGGAAAGTGGCAAGGAAAACAATCCAGCCCTGGTCGTGCGCGGCCCGTCCGACTGCGGCACCCACCACCTGCTCGCCCTGCACGGCAACCACCGCATGGTCCTTTTCACAGGACGCGAGGACCTCGGACAGGGCATACACGGGTTCGACGTTGTGTGCCTTCAGTGTCTCCCACAGATGCAGGATCCCGTCCAGGTCCGCCGAGTGGAAATCCCTGATCCGCCAGTTGGTCATGCCGTCTCCCGGTCTGTTCGTCGTTGAACGCACGTGCCGCGCGCCGCGGTGATTGAGCTGCACAGGAAGCATATGCGATCCGCCCCCCGCCGGACGTTGCGGGCCGGTTGCATGACGCTTTTGGGGTACCCGGTTGGGTAACTCGCTCCGTTGAGGGTCCCTTGCCCGAGGAGTAGCGTGACTCACATCACTCAAAACCCGTTCAGGAGCCATCATGCAAATTCTGGGACGCCGGTTAGCCGCAGTAACGGCTGCGCTGGCAATGAGCGTAACCACCGGAGCGTTAGTAAGTCCTGCTTCTGCCCACTCCGGGGCCAGCGATGAGACCAAAAAGATGCCTACCGCCACAGGCTACGGGGGCGCCGTCAGCACAGTGGACGCGGATGCCTCTGCGGCGGCCATTGAAGTCCTCCGCAAGGGCGGAAACGCGGTGGACGCCGCCGTCGCGGCAGCAGCCACCCTTGGAGTCACGGAGCCGTACAGCGCCGGCATTGGCGGCGGCGGCTATTTCGTCTACTACGACGCGAAGAGCAAGAGGGTCAGCACCATTGACGGGCGCGAGACGGCGCCGGCAAAAATCAAAAGCGATGCGTTTATTGATCCGAAGACGAAGGAGCCTTACAAATTCACGCCCGATCTGGTGACCAGCGGCGTCTCCGTTGGCGTCCCGGGAACTCCCGCTACCTGGGAGCGGGCGCTGAAGCGCTGGGGCACCCTCAGCCTCGCTGACGCTCTGGAACCGGCCATTGACGTTGCAGAAGACGGCTTCGTCGTTGATGAGACGTTCCGCCAGCAGACGGCGGACAACCAGCTCCGGTTTGAAGCCTTCACGTCCACCAAGGACCTGTACCTGCACGACGGGAAGCTCCCGGAGGTGGGGTCAGTCTTCAAGAACCCCGACCTCGCAGATACTTACCAGCTGTTGGCAAACAAGGGCATGGACGCGTTCTATGACGGACCGCTGGCGAAGGAGATCGCCAAGACTGTGCAGAACCCGCCCAAGTCAAAGGACACCACGCTGCCGGTCCCCAAAGGTTCCATGACTGAGAAGGACCTGGAGAACTACAAGGCCTTGGACCAGGACCCCACCCACGTGAACTACCGCGGGTACGACGTCTACGGCATGGCGCCCTCCAGCAGTGGCGGCACCACCGTGGGCGAGTCGCTCAACATTCTGGACGTGTTCAACCTCGCGTCCCTGAAGGCTGACCAGCCGGCCGTTCTGCACCATTACCTCGAGGCCAGCGCCCTGGCGTTCGCGGATCGCGCCAAGTACGTGGGGGACCCGGCCTTCGTGGACGTCCCGACCAAGGCGTTGACGGATCCCATCTTCGGCAAGGAACGCGCCTGCGAGCTTGATCCCCTCCACGCGGCGAAGAAGCCGGTTGCGGCCGGTGACGTGAAGTCATACGACGGCACCTGCCCGGTGGACCCCGCCGCACTCCCGGATGAGAAGGACACGGAAAACATCTCCACCACCAATATGACCGTCTCGGACAAGTGGGGCAACGTGGTGGAGTACACGCTGACCATCGAGCAGACCGGCGGGTCGGGCATCGTTGTTCCCGGCCGCGGATTCCTGCTCAACAACGAGCTCACCGACTTCTCCACCGTCTTTGACGCTGCGGACCCCAACAGGATTGAGCCCGGCAAGCGCCCGCGTTCGTCCATGTCCCCGACGATCCTGCTGAAGGACGACAAGCCGTTCCTGGCGCTGGGTTCCCCGGGTGGCTCCACCATCATCACCACCGTCCTGCAGACCCTGGTGAACCGCATCGACCTGGGCATGAGCATTCCGGATGCCATCGCCGCGCCGCGTGCCTCGCAGCGGAATACCGCCAGCGTCACGGCCGAGCCGGCCTTCATTGACAAGTACGGCGCCGCTTTGACCTCGCGCTTCGGCCACGTCCTTGCCTCATCGGGCGACTCGTTCTCGTCCGCTTCCGAAATCGGCGCGGCCACGGCGATCGAGTTCCAGAAGGACGGCCGGGTCCTCGCGGCCGCGGAACCGGTCAGGCGCGGCGGTGGATCGGCCATGGTGGTGAAGCCGGCAAAGTGACCGGAGAAAACCGCCGTTAAACCCCGACGGCGGCACCTGGGTTCAGGAATTCCAGAACCCAGGTGCCGCCGTCGGACGTTGCAGGCAGTTACTTCTTGAAAGTCTCAGCCGGTGCGTTGGCGATGACGGGGGATGTGCCGGTGTAGCCGTCGCGGGTTTCGGCGATGTGGCGGATGCGTTGGCGGCAGGCGTACCAGCCGATGACCATGAGGATGGAGGCGATGGCGGTGACGAGCATGGTCAGGGGTGAGTCGATGAAGACCATGATGAGCACGCCGA
>NZ_JAUZUY010000009.1:0-213028 GCF_031844305.1 Pseudarthrobacter sp. BRE9
ACCACGGTTGCACAAAATTTGAAACCAGCTAAAAACACTGCGCCAACCACGGGGTGGCGGCACAGCAAATTCAACCAATTTTTATAAAAAATCGGTATCAACAAACTTGGCACACTATTGAGTTCTCAAACAACAGACACACCCGGCACCACCCAAACCAACGTTCAGGATCGCTCCGGAGCAACTTTTCAAACTTACCCGACCCCGCCCCGCTTTGCAAACCGCGTTTCCGCGAAACAAAACCTGCAGGATCAGCCCCACCCATCACCGGCACGCACAAAATGCGAGCCATTTTCCAGGCCGTTCAAAAGGGGGGTTGGCCGCTATCTTTCCGCTTCAGCGGCGGCGACTCAGAAAACAATACCCGCACCCACACCCAACCGCAAATCGACCCCCACTGGGCTCGATATCCGCGGAATTCCGGGGCAGGAACGGCCATTAGGGCACCGAAGCCGCCTCCCGCCGTCGTAATTCCTTTGTGTGTGCTGCAGCACAAGCCACCCGGCCTGCAGCCGGTCATCCACGCCGTCCATGATGGCGCTCCCGCTACTCCCCGATCCGGGCCTCCACAGGCTCCAAAAGCAGACGAGCCGCGGGTACCTCCGATGGAAAGGAGGCACCGCGGCTCGTCTTATTGAGAGTGTTGAGGCAGCCGTCCAGACTCAAGGGCCTGCTACGACGTGTCGGTGTTTCACCTATTTGGCGATGCCGCCGTGCTTGCTGCAGGCTCCCTGACGTGTTGTGCTGGGCCAGACATAACCGTCGCTGCAGATAATGGCACCCCCCATATTTGGCGCTGCGGGCGCCGGTGCAGGCGGTGCCGCCTGCTGAGGGGCGGCTTGCTTGGCAGCAGCATCCCGCGCGGCCTGGTCAGCTGCAGCCTTTGCAGCAGCCGCCTGGTCGGCAGCGGCCTTGTCCGCCGCGACTTTCTCAGCGGCAGCCTTCGCCGCGGCTGCCTGGTCCGCAGCCGCCTTCTCAGCCGCAGCCTTGTCAGCTGCCGCCTTTTCAGCAGCAGCCTTCTCCGCCGCCACATCATCGAGGTTTTTAACCCCGAGATGCACGGTGGAACCCTTTGCCGCCTGCGCGCCCGAGGCGGGGTCCTGCGTCGTCACCTGCCAGTTCTTCTTGAGGACGATCGATTTGCCGTGGGCGGAATCGACAGACTCAACCTTGAATCCGAGCTTTTCCAGCTGTTCCGTGGCCTTGTCCAGAGTGAGGCCGGTAACGCCGGGAACGGTGACGTTCTCGGCGACGGCTGCCACAGCGGTTGCCGTAGCCGTAGGCTGTGTCGCCGCCTGCTTGCCGCCGCAACCTGTCAGCAAGAGGCCGGCCAGCACGGCCAGAGCCAGCGTCTTCTTCAACCTGCCGACTGCAGGACTGGAATTTTCTTTCATGATTCCCCCTAGGAATGCGTGTGGTGGTGATAGAGATGCGTCCGAAGAATCCGGACAAGGAATGGGCCTATTCGCAGGCGATGCCGTCTGAGTCACGGTCCAGGGCGGGCCGGTAGCCGGCCTGGCCTGCGTAAAGCGGTGCAGCTCCGGCGGCTCTCGCCGCGGTGCAGTTGGCGTAATAGGCGGCGCCAGGTGCCGGCGCGGCGGGAGCCGGGGCCACCGGAGCGGGTGCGGCCGGTGCGGGTGCAACGGGCGCCGGCGCAGGTGCGACCGGTGCAGGGGCGGGTGCAACGGGGGCAGGAGCAGGAGCAACGGCGGCAGGTGCCGGTTCAACCACGGCGGGCGCGGGAGCCGGGGCCTGCTGGTTTGTTGGAGCCAGCTGCCCGGCGCAGTCGCCAAGGATGCGGGCCATCGCGTCGTGTTCCGCCTGCGCGACCCACAGCCCGTACGTCGCCTTCACCGAGATCTGCCGGGCCACGTACTCGCACCGGAAGGCCTTGTTCGGTGGCAGCCAGGTGGCTGCGTCGCCGTCGCCCTTTTGCTGGTTGGTGGGACCGTCCGTGGCCTGAAGGTTCAGCGGATCATTCGCAAACGCCGTCCGCTGCTCAATGCTCAGCTGCTGGGCGCCCTTCTGCCAGGCATCGCTCAGTGCCACCACGTGGTCGATCTGCACGGCAGTGCTGGTGCCCGAGCCCCGAACAAAACTGATGGTATTGCCCGTGTAGGGATCCGCCAGGGTCCCTGTCTGGACCTTGCAGGGAACGCTGTTCGTGTAGGTAATGCCGGTGAGGTCGCGCTTGAGGATGTCGTTGCGCGTATCGCAGCCGTTCCGGTCCACGTCAGCCCATGCCTGCCCGAACTGGGCCCGGTCATATCCCGTCTTCGGCGCGCGGCCCTTGATCGGAAGGGTGGCCAGCAGATCGATAGCCTTTGTGGCGTAGGCGGGCTGGGCGTTGGGGGCGGCCGCGGTGACGCCAGCCGCAAGAACGTAGGGGTTCTCCGGGTCCAGCGGCTCGCCAGTGGTTTCAACGGTGGGAGTTGGCGCGGACGACGGCGCGGCCGCGGCTGTTGCGGTCGGGCTGGCTTTGGCGGTAGCTGCCTTGGCAGTGCTCTCCGAGGATGCCGCCTTCAGGTCCGCGGTGGCAACGTGGGGCAATGCGACAGCCCCGCCAGTGAAGAGGGCCACGGACGCGGCGAGCGCGACGGCGCCGGCCTTCCGCTGTGCCGGGAGCCAGGCCCAGGAACGGCGTCCTGTGAGCAGGACGTACAGGCCGGTGAGTGCAGTTGAAATGCCCAGGAAAATCAGGGCTCCGCCAATTCCGCCGTTGAGTGCACCCAAAAGCATGAACAGTGCGGTGATGCCGGCAACAATGAACGTTGAAGTACGCGGTTTCCGCGGCGGCTTCGGTGGCGGCGCAAACGGAACAGACGGAACAGACCCGAGAAGGGTTTCGTAGTCGGACAAATTTTCCCCATTTATGAGGGCCCGCATATCCGGCCCTGCAAGTGCCGGGCCTGCTGCTTAGCCCGACAAAGTCGTCGCCGCTGAGCTTATGTCGCGTTTCCGCCCGGCCAGGGTCGCTTGTCGAATCCTCGGTCAACCTTCAGCCATTCTTGATGGGACCTTGAGAAATGCTGTCGCAATGCCGCTTTTGCCCTTAATAATTTCTGGCAAATTCAGGCCCCAGGCCGTATAGCAAGCATCCATTCCCTTCATGAGAGCGCAAAGATAGAGTGGCCCGCATGCAGATGCGCCTAGAGGTTGTCCAAGTTCCGGTTTCCGACGTCGAGAAATCAAAATCCTTCTACACTGACAAGCTGGGTTTCGTCCTGGACCACGACGTGGAACATATCCCGGGTATGAGGGTGGTGCAGCTGACTCCCCCGGGTTCGGCCACCTCGGTGGTTATCGGCACCGGGATGACGACCATGACACCGGGCAGCCTGGAAGGACTGCAACTGGTAGTTCCGGACATCACCGAGGTGCGAACCGAGCTGGTCAGGCGCGGCGCGGACATCAGCGAGATCCAGGACCTCGGCGGCGTCCTCTTCGCCTACTTCGCCGACCCCGACGGCAACCGCTGGGTGATGCAGGGCCAGACCCCGCCGGAAATCCGGGACGCGCACAAACCATAAAGGCGGCTGCCAAAAATGAGCGGGCGTCGAAAGAAACCCGCCGAAAAGTGAGCGGGCGTCGGAAGAAACCCGCCGAAAAATGAGCGGGCGTCGGAAGTGCGGCGCGGCTTCCGCTTAGGCGCGCGGCTCCGCTTCTCCCGCTTGGGGCTCAAGCACATCCTGGACCACTTCGTTGCAGCGCAGGAACCACGGTTTGAACGGCGGGTCGAAGCGAGCGAACCTGGGCGGACCCACAGGGGTCAGGCCGGCCAGGATGAGTGCCGCCTGCAGGCCGTTGTTGCGCTTCTGGAAAGCCGAGGCGGATCCGCTGCCGGAGAAACCCAGCACTGCGGCAAGGGAACCCGGCACCGCGCGCACCCTGACCCTGGCATCCGCAGGCACCGGAGCTGTTTCAGCGGTCACTCCCGCCGGAAGGACAAAGGCCACAGAATATTCTGCAGGCGCGCCGGACCCGCCAACCGGGCCGGACTGGAGTACAGGGGCGGTCATGGCCAGCTTCCGGGGCCCCGGTTCCTGAAGCACCGGGGCGGTCATGGCAAGTTTCTGCCGGGCGGTATTGCTGCCGCTGATGTACTTGAAGAGATGCCGGAAGGCGGCGTTCCCGGCGCGGTCAAAATCCGCTGTGACGGTCACTTCGGCGACGGCGTACTCCGGATACCGGCGCAGCTCGAAATGCGGATAGCGCCGGACCAACTCATAGGGCTGCTGCTCGGTCATGGTGGACCGAGCCTACGCCCGTGCAGCCGGGGCGGCCAGACCCACAGGCCAGGTCAGACTCAGACCACTCGCTCCGCGGCGGGTTTGCGGAATTTGGCACGGAGGACGGCACCGCCAACCACAAGGGCGATGAGGAGGACGAGCCCACCGAAGATGACGGTCAGCACAACGCCCACGCCGCGGAACCACACGCCGTCGCTCTCATAGCCAAGAACAACGGCCCGGCCGGGGTCATTTTCGACATAGGCCACCGTCACCCCGCCGCCCAGTTCCGGATGCTGGTCATGGTCCACGGCCGCGAAGGTCTTATGCGGCGAGCCGTCCGCCGTCGTAAATTCGACCTGCATCCTGCGCTCGGAAGCCTTGGTGACATCGTCGAAGTGGACGATCGTTCCCGTGACCTGGGCACCCGTCCGGGCAAGCTCTTCATCGGCATTGATCATGAAACTGCCCGCGCCAATCAGGATCGGTCCCAGGCAAAGGACCACAAGGGTCACCGCAAGGTTCAGTTTCTTCTTCCACGACAGCCAGGGTTTACGGTTTCCGTCAATTCTGCGCCCAGTCACGGCCCCATTCTGCCGGAAGATGTAGCCAAAACCACGCCGCCGGCTCTTGCCCATTGATAAGCATGCGGACCATAATAGTTAGCAGAACTAATTAGCACTGCTAAAGAACGTCAGCAGGAGGCGCACCCGCATACATGTCCCCTACCCAAACGAAGAACAAGGCAACCGCGGACCCCACCGCCCCGGACACCCTCGCCATCGACCTCCGCACCGCCGTGATGCGTACTTCCCGCAGGCTCCGCGTCGAGGCAACCGGCGACATCATCACTCCCGGCCAGTACACCGTCCTCGCCTTGCTGAACGGCAGCGGCCCCAGCACGCTCCGCGCGCTGGCCGAAAGTGAGCACGTCCAGGCGCCGTCCATGACCAGGATCGTGAATGCGCTTGCTGACCAGGGCTTCGTCACCAGGAGCGCAGACCCCGACGACGGCCGGCAGGTCCGCGTGGATATCACCGATGCGGGCAGGGCAGTCCTCGCGGAAGCACGCAACCAGCGCACGGCCTGGCTGGCCCAGCGCGTGGCCGGGCTCAGCGAGGAAGACCGGCTCACCCTCAGCCGGGCGGCCAGCATCATGCAGGAAATGAGCGGCAAATGAGTGCGATGTTCCGGGCCCTCGAAAACCCCAACTACCGCATCTGGGCCAGCGGTGCGATCGTTTCCAACATCGGCACGTGGATGCAGCGAGTGGCCCAGGACTGGCTGGTCCTGACCGTCCTCACCGACCACTCAGGCGCCGCGGTCGGCCTCACCACGGGCCTGCAGTTCCTGCCCATGCTGCTGTTCGGCCCCTACGGCGGAGTGCTGGCGGACCGGTACCGGAAGCGCATCATCCTCATGTGGACGCAACTGGCCATGGCGTTCACCGGCCTCGCCATCGGCCTTCTGGTGCTGACCGGCACTGCCCAACTGTGGCACGCGTACGTGGCGGCCTTCTGCCTGGGCGTTGCCAGTGCCGTGGACGCTCCCGCACGACAGGCCTTTGTCTCGGAACTGGTGGGGCAGGAGAACATCTCCAACGCGGTGGCATTGAACTCCGCTTCGTTCAATACCGCCCGGCTCACCGGCCCCGCCATCGCCGGGGTGCTCATCGCCTGGGTGGGTACCGGCCCGGTGTTCCTGCTGAACGCGGCGAGCTTCGCGGCCGTCCTGGTCTCGCTGTTCAGGATCCGCATCACCCAGCCCGCCCCCGTGGCCAAGGACAAGCGGAACAAGCACCAGGTGGCTGAGGGGGTCCGTTGTGTGCGCCGCAGGCCGGACCTGATGCTGATCATGGTCCTGGTGGGCATCCTGGGCGCCTTCGGCATGAACTTTCCCGTCATCAACTCACTGATGGCCACCACCGAGTTCCGCATGGGCCCTGGCGAATTCGGGCTTCTCGGTTCAATCATGGCGGTGGGCACGCTGGCCGGCGCCCTCCTGGCGGCGCGCAGGTCCGGTCCGCGGCTGAGGTTCCTGCTGGGCGGGGCCCTGGGACTGGGGATCTTCACGATCCTGGGCAGTGTCGCACCATCGTTCTGGGCTTACGCCGCCATCCTGGTTCCAGTAGGGCTGGCATCGATCACGTTCCTGAACAGCTGCAACACCAGCATCCAGCTGTCCGTGGAACCGCATTTCCGCGGGCGGGTGTTGGCCCTGTACCTGGCTATCCTGCAGGGCGGAACCGCCTTGGGTTCGCCGCTGGTCGGTTGGATCGGGAGCCAGTTCGGCGCCCGCTGGTCCGTGGCCTGCGGGGGAATTGTGGTACTCCTGGCCGGTGTGGCGGCCGTTATCGCGGTCACCAGGCGGAACCGGCTCACCCTTCGCGGCGCGCTGCGGATGGCACTGGGACGCCGCGAACCCGCCGTCTGACACGGGCGGGGAAGGGGCGGCCGCCGCGTTTGGACCGTGGGGGAGGATAGCCCCGTACGACGGCGGCGCCGGCCTGCCGCTGCCACGCACCCGGGTGCGGGTGCTTTGGGCGGCAAGTGCCGGCGTCGTTCTTCTGGCCGTACTGTCAGGCGACTGGATCCGCGCCTGTGTGCGGTGGCTACGTGACGGGAATCGAGGAAATATTCAGGATATTGCCCTCGCTGTCAGTGAACCAGGCGCCCTTACCCATGCCTTCCATGGTGGCGATGCCGTTCTCGGTCTTCAGGCCGGGCATGTCGTAGTCCTCAAAGACGACGCCGCGGCCCCGCAGCTCCTCCACTTCCTTTTCGACATCATCGACGCCCCATGCCATCTGGGTGTTCTTGGCGGAGCCGGCGTTGTCCGTCCGGTAGAGCAGGAAGCCGGTTCCCTTGCCGCACCGGTAAACCAGGTTGTCACCTTCGATGGTCTGGACAGGTTCCAGTCCCAACTTGTCCCGGTAAAATTCCCGCGCGCGGTCAATGTCCTTGGCCGGCAGCACAGCCATGAGTTCCATATCCTTGAGCATGACAAATCTCCTTGTGCATTAGTGGCGTCGCTCTCCCCCTGAAACAGTCCGGCCGTGCCCTGCCGGGCCTCGCGGCCGTCCTTCCCGCCGATTGCCGGGGCGGCCGCCTGGAACCCCTGGTTCCGCCGTGGCACAGGACAGCGGCGGGAGGTTCCCGAAGTCTACGAGGCCATTATGGAGCCGATTCCGCTGCGAAGATATAGGGGTTTTACGCGCGCCGCCGTCGTTCTTCCTACTTCCGGATTTCCGCGATCCGCAGCTGGACGATGTCCGCGAGCACGTCCTCCGGCACAGGGTGGTCCGAGGTGAAACGAATGGTTCCCTTGGACAGGGAGTACCCCTCCAGCCGGTCAGCCACCGCCTCCACCACCGCGGCGGAGAACGGAAAGATCGATAGGTGTTTTGCCGTGGCCACGGCGGCCACCAGCGGTTTGCCGTCCAGTTTGAGGGCGGGCATGCCGTAGCTCATGCCTTCCGTGGCGTCGGGAGCCAGGGACCGCGCAAGCTCCACTACGTGCTGCAGGCAACTGCGGTCCGGTTCATCAACCGTCGCCAGCGCATCGTCCACGGCGCCCACCCGGCGGCCTCAGCTCTTCCGTGCCGCCACAGTGGAAGCCAGCGCGGCGAGTCCCCGCTCGAAGTCGCCGCCCACCATCTTGTCCATGTTCATGAACAGTGCGAACACCTTCCCGATGCCCTTGTTCTCCCCGGTCATCCGCCAGGTCACGTCCGTGCCGCCCGGTACGGGGGTGAAGCTGAACGTCGTGGGGTTCAGTGCCTTGAAGGGCTTGGTGAACTGCAGCCGGATCCGGACCAGGCTCGAGGGCACGGACTCCTCGATCTCCATGGTGCCGCTGCCCGCCTTGCGGTTGCCGCTCCATTCATACCCGGCGCCCGCGCCGGACCCGCTGCCGAAGTAGCGGCGGCTCATTCCGGGATCGATGGTCTCCCAGGGGGACCAGGCGGTCCATTCGTGGAAATTGTTGACCAGCGGAAAGATGTCTTCGGCGGGGGCAGGAATGACGGCACTGCGGCTGACTTCAAAAGTGGACATGGGCCAAGCATAGGGGCCGGACCCGCCGCGGTTAAGGGATGACCACGTTCACCGGGTCCTTGCCCTCCAGCAGCAGCCCGATCTGCTTCCTCAGCAGCCGGACCATCCGGGGGAACATGGCCGAGCTGGCCCCGCCCACGTGCGGGGTGATGAGCACGCCCGGGGTGGTCCACAAGGGATGGCCGGCAGGGAGCGGCTCCGGATCGGTGACGTCCAGTGCCGCCCGGAGGCGTCCGCTTGAGGTCTCGGCCAGCAACGCGCCGGTATCCGCTACGGGGCCGCGGGCCACGTTGACCAGCAGGGCGCCGTCCGGCATGGCAGCCAGGAACTTCGCGTCCACCAACTGCTCCGTCTCTTCGCTCAGGGGGACGCTGACCACCACGATCTCGTGCAGCGGCAGCTGCTCGTAGAGCGAATCGATCCCGAGGATGGTCCCGCGCTCATCCTCCCTGGCGCGGCTGGCCATCCGGGTGACTTCCGTTTCGAACGGCAGGAGCCGGGCCTCGATGGCCTTGCCCACTCCCCCGTAACCGACCAGCAGCACACGCCGGTCCGCCAGGCTGGGCCGCTGGCTGTTGTCCCATGCCCCGGTTTCCTGGTTCCGGACAAAGTCCGGGATGCCGCGCTGGGAGGCGATCATCATGCCCACGGCGAGCTCCGCCGTCGAGGTCTCATGGACTCCCGCCGCGTTGGCGAAGGTGACGCCTGCCGGCAAAACCGAGGCGACGCCGTCGTACCCGATGGACTGGCTCTGCACCAGGCCAACATCCACGCCCTCCAGCGCGGCGAGCGCCGTCGGCTTGCCCATGTAGCCGGGGACCAGCAGGTCCAGCCGGCCTTCCGGCGCCGGCCCGGTCAGGTCCCAGAGGACAAAGTCGACGCCGTCAATCGGCCCCAGCGCGTCCAGCAGGTTTTGGGCGGGCAGGCACACGCGCAGCCGGGCCGTCATGCGGCGACCATCGGCGTGGGTTGCTGGGCAGGACGGCAGGTGTTCATGGGGCCTCCAGGCTTCCGGGCCCGGCACGGGGGCTCGGGCGTTGAAGTTCCACAAATAAACCTACCCGGCGGTGCCTTCGGGGCCGGGTATCCGACGCTTAATACGACGACGCGGGGTGCCTGTCATGTCCGTGACACGCCCTTCGATCCGGTAAATTTAAGGAAGGAATTGTCAGGCGAGCAGCGCCGCATTCCACCCCTCCCCCTTGAATGGACGCTTCCCCCATGTCTTCCGCGATCCCCGCGCCGGAACCTGCCCGTTTTCCGTATGCCGCGATGGTGGTCCTCGCCACCATCGCTTTCACTGCCATCACCACCGAGCTCCTGCCGTCCGGCCTGCTGCCCCAGATCAGCACCGGGCTGGGCGTGTCCGAGCCGGTGGCGGGTTATCTTGCCGCCGCCTACGCCGCCGTCATCGTTATCACGGTGGTTCCGGCCGCCCGCCTGTTGGGGAGGATTCCCCGCCATGCCCTGCTGGTGGGGCTCGTCCTGACCTTCGCACTCAGCAACGCGATGGTGGGACTGGCACCGGACTTCACCGCGGCAATGATCGCCCGTTTGGTGGGAGGCCTGGCACATGGGCTGCTGTGGACCACCATGGCGCCGTTCGTATCGCGGGTGGTCCCGGCGGACAAGGTGGGCAAGGCCCTGGCGATCGTGTTCAGCGGCAACAGCCTGGGCCTTGCCATCGGCGCCCCCGTGGGTACGGCCCTGGGCGGATTCCTTGGCTGGCGGGCCGCTTTCCTGGTGCTCGCCGGGTTCGGCGTGGTCCTGACCGTACTGGCGTTTTGGCTGCTCCCCCGCGTCCGCCGCATCACCGACGCGGCCCGGCCGTCACTGCGCAAGGCCATTGGGCAGCCCGGCGTTAAATCCGTGGCCACTGCCTGGCCGCTGTTGGTGCTGGCCCACTTTGCGCTGTTCACCTACATCGCGCCGTTTATCCGCGAGGCGGCCCTGCCGGACTACGCCATCAGCCTCTCCCTCACCGTTCTGGGCGGGTCCGGGTTGCTGGGCATTTGGATTGCGGGGCTCACCGTGGATTCGCGTCCCCGCCGTTCGCTGTTGATTACGACGGTGGCCATCGCCGCATCGATGTTCCTCCTGCCTTTGGCCGTGGGGAACCTGCCCGCGGCCCTGGTACTGATGACCATCTGGGGAGCCGGACTGGGTGCCATCGGCATCTACAACCAGTCGGCGATCCTCCGGGCCGGCGGCGAGTACAGCGAGGCCGCGAACGGGCTCACCGTCCTGACCATCCAACTGGGAATTACCATCGGCGCGCTGTATGGTTCCGCGGCGCTGGTGGTTGGCGGTCCGCTGCTGGTCCCGGCCGCGGCCGCGATACCCGTGGTTGCCGCGTTGGTGATTACACTCGCCGGCAAGCGGTACGCCTATCCGCCCGGCCCCCGTGAGCGCATCTGGCTGGAGCCGCGGCCGGTGAAGGACAGCGTCAAGGACCTGTCCTAACACCCTGCATCGATTGCTCCGTAAACGCCGTTTTCAGCGCCCAAAACGACCAATGCGGAGCAATCGATGGGACTTAGTCGCGGTACTTTGCCACCGTGAACAGGAAGGTGGTGTCCTCTTCGGCGTGAAGGCTGTGCAGGCCGGGCGGGACGATCAGCAGGTCGCCGGACTTGCCCTGCCAGGATTCCCCGCCGGCGCGAAGGCTGACGCAGCCCTGGATTACGAAAACCGTGGCGTCGCCCGGATTCTGGTGCTCACTCAGCTGGGTTCCCGCCGTCATGGCCATAACCGTCTGCCGGAGGATCTTCTCATGGCCGCCGTACACGGTGTCGGCAGCCCTGCCGTTGGTGGAGCCGATGGCCGCCTCAAGCTGCTGCCGGGCCAGTGCATCGATCGATATCTTCTGCATGGGCCCAAGGCTACCCACCGGCGGCCACCTTGGCGACAGGACTGCAGCCGGCCGCAACGTGCTGACACGCCGCAGCCCCCACGATTTCGAAGGCCTGGAGCAGGCTTGGTAAACCTTAAAGGATGCTAGACGTCCTGAATCCCGCCCTGCCCTTCATCGCCATGGCCCTTGCCGTGGTGGCCGGTCTCGCGCTGTCCTGGCTGCTCCGCAAGCTGGTCCTCCGCCTGAACCGTAAGCGGCCGGAGCTGCAGGCCACCTCCCGGGTAGCCCGCCGGCCGCTGCGCCTGGCACTGTGCCTGGTGGGCGTCCGTGCCGCGCTGGGGCTTACTGCGGCCACCGAAAGCTGGCACGCCGGCGTCGACCACTTCCTGGTGATTGCCCTCATTGGCGCGGTTGCCTGGCTGGCCATCGCAGTGCTGCTCATCGTCGAAACGGTGGTGCTGAACCGGCACAGCGTGGACGTGGCGGACAACCGGCGGGCACGGCGGCTGCGCACGCAGATGATCCTGGCCCGCCGGATCGCCGTGGCTCTGGTGGTGGTGCTCGCCGTCGGCTCCGCAATGCTGACCTTCCCGGCCATCCAGGCGCTGGGGGCCGGACTGCTGGCGTCCGCGGGCGTGATCTCCATCGTTGCCGGCCTCGCCGCGCAGACGTCCCTGGTGAACGTCTTCGCCGGCATGCAACTGGCCTTCACCGATGCCATCCGCGTGGATGACGTGGTGGTGGTGCAGAAAGAGTGGGGCCGGATCGAGGAGATCACCCTCACCTATGTGGTGGTGCATCTCTGGGACGACCGCCGTCTCATCCTGCCGTCCACGTACTTCACCACTACGCCCTTCGAGAACTGGACCCGCCGCCAGTCCGAGGTGATGGGCACGGTGGAGTTTGACCTCGACTGGCGCGCCCCCGTGGAGGACATGCGGACCGAGCTGCGCCGCGTCCTTGCCGGTACCGAACTGTGGGACGAACGCGTGGGGGTCCTGCAGATCACGGACGCCACCGGCGGCTTTGTCCGCGTCCGGATCCTGGTCAGCGCGGCGGACAGTGCCGCGCTTTTCGACCTGCGCTGCCTGGTCCGCGAAACCATGGTCACGTTCCTGCAGCAGAACCATCCGAAAGCCCTGCCGCACCAGCGCTGGGAGCACGCAACGGACGACGGCGGGACGGCCACGCGGCGCAGGGCACCATTGCGCGGGCTGGGTTCGCCCGCTGCCGGCGGCTACAGCGCGCCGGCAGATCCGCATGAATCGCAGCTGTTTACCGGCTCCATCGAGGCGGTGGAGCGGTCACGCGCATTCACCGGGCCGGGCGATGAGGCGTTCGAGGAGCGCGACAGGAACCTCGCCTCCCGCAACTGATCCCGCTGGCATAACTTCTGCACGCCAAACCCTTGATAGGTGACCATTTAGTCACATATCATTATTGCCATGGACGACGTGTTCAAGGCACTCTCCGACCCCACCCGCCGGGACCTGCTTGACGAGCTCTACCGCGAGGACGGCCAAACCCTGAGCGCCCTTGAAGCACGGTTCGACATGACCCGGTTCGGGATAGCCAAGCACCTCCGTATCCTGGAGGACGCAGGCCTGGTGGTGACCCGCCGTCGGGGACGGGAAAAGCTGCATTTTTTGAATCCGGTGCCCATCCGGCTGGTCCACGACCGCTGGGTCAGCAAATACGCAGAACCATGGGCCGCTGCCCTCAGCGACCTCAAATCCAGATTGGAAAGTCCCATGGAAAAGATCTTCGAGATTTACATCAAGACCACGCCGGAGCGGCTTTGGGAAGCCATCACCGACAGCGAGATCCGCAGTAAGTACCAGTTCGGGAATACCCTCGAGGCCGACTGGTCCCCCGGCGGCCGGTTCGTGATGGGCAACCCGAAGGCGGGCGCACCCCTGGGCGAGGGCGAAAACCTTGAAGTGGAACCGCCGCGGCGGCTCGTCCAGACAATGCGGGCCCTGTGGGGCGAGGACGTCAAGGCAGAGGGCACGTCCAAGGTCACCTGGGAGATCGAGCCGGTGGGCGATTCCTGCCACCTCACCGTCACCCACAGCGACCTGCGCGAGGGCGCCAACGAACAGCTCTACGGCGGCTGGCCGATGATCCTCTCCGGTTTGAAGACCTGGCTGGAAACCGGCGAAAAGCTCACCACGCCCGGCTCGTTGATGTACACCTAGGGCGTGCACGCCATAGGAACGACGGCGGCGTGTGCTGCCCGCCGCCGTCGCGGCCTTTGGCCAGGGCTAGGTACGTGGAATGCGCACGACGACGGGTCCCGGGCGGTCCGGGTCGAGGGTCACCTTTAGTACGTGGCCGTCCAGGTGCAGGCTGCCACCCGGGCCCACGACCGAAGCTCCGGCCGCAGAGAAGCCGTCGCCGCTGAGTTCCAGCACGGCTTCATCCCCATTCCCATCGCTGGGAGCATCAACAAACGCCACCACCTCAGAGCCCCGGTCAACCCAGCGGACCCAGGCATCCCCTTGGCCTGCCGCCACGCCCGCTGCCAGCGGGCGCGCCCCTACAAGGTACTGTTTGGCCGTTTCCATCCATCGGCCCAGGTCCGTCAAGGCCTGGCGCTGGATTTCGGGGATGGTTCCGTCCGCGCGCGGTCCCACGTTCAGCAGGAAGCGGCCGCCGCGGGACACCACATCCGTCAAGTGCCGTGCCAACTCGGGGCCGCTAAGGGACTGCTCCGGCCCTTCAACCTGGTTGTACCCAAAGGAGAAGCCGATGCCGCGGCAGTTCTCCCACTCCGCCTCGGACTCCGATTCCGTGGCGTGTTCGTACTCGCTCGTGGCGTAATCCTTGTGTGTTTCTCCCCAGCGGTCATTCACCACGCCTTCAGGGTTGACGGCGTAGAAGTGTTCGAAAAGGCGTCCCAGCCCGTGCTCGCCAAAATGCTTGCCGGCATCCGGCCATTCGATGTCGTTCCACAAGACGTGGGGCTGGTATTTGTCCACCAAGTCCAGCACCTGGTTATAGGCGTACTCCGCATAGCCCGCGTCCTTCGGCCGGCCGGACCCGTGAACGCTCTCACTGGTGATGTGGGGCGGGAATGGCCGCACATGCCAGTCCAGTCCGCCCGAGTAGTACAGGCCCAGCTTCATGCCTTTTTCCTTGACGGCCTGTGCGATCTCCCCGATGAGGTCCTTTCCGGGCCCACGGCGGACAGTATTCCGCTCCCCTGTGCCGGGGGCGTCCCAGAGCGCAATGCCGTCATGGTGCTTGGTGGTGGGAACCACGTAGTCTGCGCCGGCGTAGCGGAACAGCTCCATCCACTCCGCGGGATCGAACTGCTCCGCCTTCCACTGGTCCAGGAAGGCATCGTAATCCTCGCCGTCGAATGTTTCCTTGTGGTGCTGCTGGGCGGGGCTGCCATCAATGCGGATGGTGTTGTAGTACCACTCCGCATACGGGTTGTGCGTAAACCATTCACGGTCATCGTCGATGGTGCCAAGGGCGCCGATGGGCTCCGCCCAGGCTGGGACCGAGTACGCGCCCCAGTGGATGAAGATTCCGAACGGGGCGTTCCGGAACCATTCAGGCACCGGCCTGGACAGATTGTTCCATTCCTCCGGGTTGGTCAAAGGCTCGGTCATAGTGCACTCCAATTCATTGGATCGAGGACGTTTCGTGGAAAAGGGGGAAATGTCCGCCGGTTCAGGTTTCCCCGGTAATGCAGGAGGCTCAGCGCCCTCCAAAGCCGCCCATGCTCACGCCTTTCACAAGCTGGCGCTGCAGGAGGATGACGACGAGCAGGCTGGGAATGACTGCCAGCGTAGCCGCGGCCATCAGCGGTCCCCAGTCCGTTCCGCGTTCACCGGAAAACATGGACAGCCCCAGCGGAATGGTCGCCTGCGACACGTCGTTGATGACGATCAGGGGCCACAGGAAACTGCTCCAATAGTCGATGAAACTGAAGACAGCCACGACGGCCAGCGGTGCGCGGACCAGCGGAAGGATCACGCTCCACAGGATCCTGATTGAACCGGCACCGTCGATACGGGCCGCCTCTTCGAACTCAACCGGCAAGGACAGCAGGAACTGGCGGATCAGGAAGGCACCGAAGGCCCCGAAGGCAAACGGGACGATGAGTGCCGGCAGGGAGTTCACCATGTCCAGCTTGTTCATCATGATGTAGAGGGGAATTACCAGGACCTCCTGTGGCAGCACCAGTGTTCCCAGGAAGACGAGGAACAACTTGTCCCGGTGCTTGAACTGCAGCCGGGCAAAAGCGTATGCAGACAGCAATGACACGACAGTTGTCAGCACCGCTCCGGACACGGCCACCAGAAAGCTGTTGATAATGACGCGCCCAAACGGAATGGCGGTCCAGGCTGTCAAGTAGTTGGACCACTCCACCCGGGACGCGAGCAAGCTGGCACCGGTGGAGAAGATTTCGGAGGTTGGCTTCAGCGAAGTGGCGAACATCCAGAGGAACGGGAAGGAGAAGGCAAGGCCGACCAGGATGACGCCGATACGGCTGATGTAGCGGCCCAGCCTCCGCTTCGTCCGGGACGCTGTGGCGTGCCGGCGGTGGGCGAGGCGCTTGTCGGCGGCCGGTTGGGCGAGCGTTTCAGTTGTCATAGTTGACCAGCCTCTTTTGCTGCGAGAACTGCAGTGCTGTGATGAGCATGACGATCACGAACAACGCCCAGGCCAGGGCGGAAGCGTAGCCGAGCTTGTCAAAGGAAAAACCGTTGCGGTAGAGGTAAAGGACAATCGTGTTGGTGGAATCGCCGGGACCGCCGAGCGTCAGCAGGTACGGCTGGGTGAACACCTTGAATGAGCCGATGATGGTCATGACCGTGCAGAAGAAGAGCGACGGCGACAGCATCGGCAGCACCACCCGGAAGAACCGCTGCCATGCTCCTGCCCCGTCGATGCGGGCCGCCTCGAGCAGATTCGGCGAGATGCCGTTGAGCCCGGCACCAAGAACGATGATGTTGTAGCCGATCCCCTGCCAGACGGACATGGCGATCAGCGACCCCATGGCCAGCTGGCTGTCGCTGAGCCACGAGGGGCCGTGGATACCAAGGGTGGCCAGGAAGCTGTTGATGACGCCGTCATCAGTCAGCATCAGCCGCCACACCAACGCGTTGGCGACCATGGGCGTCACAACCGGAACGAAGAACAGCACACGGAAGAACGGGCCCCAACTGCCCAGGTTATGAAGCCAGGTGGCAACAGCCAGGGCCGCGACGAGATTGAACACGGTGTAGCAGACGGCAAAGAAGAGGGTGTTGCCTAGAACCGTCCAAAACACCGGGTCACCAGTGAGCAGCCGCACGTAGTTGTCCAGTCCCACGAATTTTGGTGCCCCGAACAAGGGCCAATCGAACAGGCTGATCACCAGCGAAGCCAGCAGTGGAAGCACAATAAAAATCAGGAACCCGAGCATCCCGGGGGCGAGGTAAACCGCGGCGAGCCGGCCATGGCCGCCTCGAGCCGGGGTCCTTTTCACGTCTTTGACAGCAAGTGTGGGTAAAGCAGTCATCGTTGACCTGTTCCATGAAGGGGACGGGCTCCGGCGCGGGCGCCCGTCCCCGGGAGATTACTTGGCTGAATTCATGATGGTGGAGAGGAGGTCCTGCGCGGTCTTGCTGCCGCGGAAGCCTTCTCCGGAGTACTGGGTGAAGTTGGTCTCCACCTGGTTCCAGCTCGGCGTGGTGACCAGCGGCCGCCCGCTCTTGAGCAGGGCCTGCACCACCGCGACGTCGGCTGCCGGTTTGGTTCCAGCCCAGTCCTTCAGCGCGGACTCAACAGAAGGAACGGTTCCGCGGGCGGCACCGACCGCGCCGATCACCTCGGGGGTGGTGATTTTCATGATGTTCTTGAAGGCTGCCTCCTTGTCCTTGCAGGACGCTGCAATGGCAAACGCGGACCCCTGGATCATGCCGATGCTCTCTCCCGAGGTGGAAGGGATGACGGCGATGCCCACCTTGCCCTTGGTCTTGGTGGTCAGGGTGTCGTACATCCAGGGGCCGTCAATGATCATGGCTGCCTTGCCACTCATGAACTGCTGCTCCGGCACGTCAGTTCCGTCCGATGCCTGAGGTGCATTCGCGACTTTCTCCTTCGCCACCAGGTCGAAGGCAAACTGCTGGTCGTTGACGAGGCCTTGGTCGGTGAGGTCGAGCTTTCCATCCTTGACTGGTTCGTTGCCGTTGGCGAAGGCCATGGGAAGGCCCGGGCCCGAACCGAAACCTGGCGGCAGGGCGAGGCCCATTACGCCGTCCTTTGTCAGCGCCTTCAGGTCGGCCGCGAACTGGCTGGTGGTGTATTTGGTGGTGGGCTCCTTCACGCCTGCCGCGGCCAGGAGGTCCTTGTTGTAGTAAAGGACCACGGGTTCGGCGTCGTAGGGGATTCCCCGGAGGGAGCCGTCAACGGTCAGGCCGTCGATCATTGCCTTGTTGTACATGGACGCGTCTATGTTGTTGCTCTTGACCATGTCGTCCAGCGGCACCGTAAGGTCTTTCAGCTCCTGTGCACGTGCCGCCTGCGTGGTGATGATGCAAGGTGCTCCGGAGCTGGAGAGGCGCGTCTTGACCTTGGTCCAGTAATCGTTGAAGCTCGGGCCTTCGAGGGTCAGGCTGAATGCGGGGTCCTTCTTCTTGGCCGCGTCCACAAATGCCTGCCACTGGGCCCGGTCGTTTTCATTAGTGATCCAGGTGTACATCGAGGAGGCTTCCTTGCTCTCCCCCGATGAAGAACTCCCGCTTGGGGAACCACATGCGGTAAGGCTTCCTGCTGCCAGGGCTGCAACCGCTGCAGCTGTCAGCAGCTTGCCGGTAACACGGTTAGTCGACACGACGAATGTCCTTTCAATAGCTGGGGTCAAAGGTTGCCCGGCGACGTCTCCGTGGCCTGTGCGATGTGATTCCCGCAACCCTTGTCCCCAACAGGATGACCCGCCTATGTTTGGAAAGTCAAGGAATCATCTGATCTTTTTTGCTCCGGCTGCTTGAGATTGCGCAAAAATCAGGAATTTACTGAGGATAGTCAAGACAAGGTCTGACGAATCCTCGGTCTATGCCTGCTCCTCAAGCTCCGGGTCGGGAATCGTGGTGACGTAGTCTTCCACCGCATACAGGTGATTTGCCATGCGGGTCCTGGCCCTGTCGGCGTCATGCCGCCGCAGCGCCTCCAGGATTCCCAGATGCTCCCGATGCGTGGCCAGCAGGCCTTCGTTGTCGTGGAGGGACCGCCACATCCGGCCACGGATCGTGTTCGTTGATACGGTCTCGATCAGTGCTGACAGCACGTGGTTCCTCGAGGCATCCGCAATGAGCCGGTGGAATTCGATGTCACACTGCATGGCGCCGGCATGGTCGATGGGTGAGGCATGAATGGCAGCGTTCGCCCGCTCCAATATGCTTTCGGCCTCGTCAAGCTGGGAACTATCGATACACACGGCTGCCGCCGCTGCAGCTTCTGTCTCCAGGGCCCGACGGACGGTATGCACCTGGTTCGCCCGTTCTCCATCCTGCAGGCCCACCCAGAATTCCATGGCCGAAAGCAGTGCCGAAGGCTCCAGCCGGGTCACGAAGGTGCCGGCGCCCTGTCTGGTTTCCAGGATGCCCATGGTGGACAGCGCCCGCACCCCTTCCCGAAGGGAGCCCCGCGATACCTGCAGCTCCGCTGCCAGGTCCTTCTCAATGGGCAGCCGGTCGCCAGGCCGAAGCCGGCGGGAAGACAGCATCTGCTTCACGCCTGAAATCACGACGTCCGTCTGGGACATCGACCCACTGGGATTGCCGTTGGTCATCGCAGCCACCTTTCCTAGTGCTCCGTCGAATGACAGTGACACTGCACGCACAAATTAACTTTCATCAGATGTATCCCTTGGAAAGGGATTCATAGTCCTATATTCTCATCAAATACTTCCTGATACATCAGATGACGCTCGCGATGTTGCTCGGAGCGCCATCTTCACAGCCTGAACCTGGAGGGCTTAAATTGCCACAAATCACCGGTTTCGACGTTTTCGACGTGCGGTTTCCCACGTCGCTTTCCGCGGACGGCTCAGACGCCATGAATCACGATGCAGACTACTCCGCGGCGTACATTGTGCTGAGAACAGACGATCCAGCCGTTTACGGCTGCGGCTTCACCTTCACCATTGGCCGGGGAAATGAGGTGTGCGCCGCAGCGATGGAGCTACGCGCCCGCCCCCTCATAGGCCAGGACGCGGATGTCCTCTGCGGCAACCTTGGGGAGGCCTACCGGGCCCTGAAACGCGATTCCCAGCTGCGGTGGCTGGGGCCCGATAAAGGCGTGGAGCACCTTGCCCTCGGCGCCGTGATGAATGCTGTCTGGGATCTGGCCGCACGCCGTGCAGAAAAGCCCCTGTGGCGTTCCCTGGTGGACATGACGCCGGAACAGATCGTTGACGCGGCCGACCTCAGCTACCTTTCGGACGCCCTCACCCGGGAGGAAGCGCTGGGTATTTTGGAACGCCTCGCCCCGACCCGAAAGGAGCGAATCCGCCAACTGGCCCGGGACGGCTATCCGTGCTACACCACTTCAGCCGGCTGGCTGGGCTACTCGGACGAGAAGCTGCGGCGGCTTTGCCAGGAGGCTGTGGACCAGGGCTACCGCCATATCAAGCTCAAGGTTGGCGGCTCCCTGGAGGACGACATCCGCCGGCTTGGGATCGCCCGCGAGGTCATCGGGCCGGAGGGCAACCTCATGATCGACGCGAACCAGGTATGGGATGTTCCGGAGGCCATCGACTGGGTCAAGCAGCTGGCTGAATTCAGCCCGCTGTGGATCGAGGAGCCGACCAGCCCGGATGACATCCTGGGCCACGCCGAAATCCGCAGGGCGGTCCAACCAATCGGGGTGGCCACAGGAGAGCACGGTATGAACCGTGTCCTCTTCAAGCAGCTCTTCCAGGCCGGGGCGATCGACTATTGCCAACTGGACGCCTGCCGGCTCGCCAGCGTCAACGAAGTGCTGGCCGTCCAGTTGATGGCAGCCAAGTTCGGCGTCCCGGTATGCCCGCACGCCGGCGGGGTGGGGCTGTGTGAACTTGTCCAGCACCTGTCCATCTTCGATTTCATCGCCATCTCCGGAGACCTGACCGGAAGGGTAACGGAATTCGTGGATCACCTGCACGAGCACTTCGTGGACCCGTGCATCATCAGGGACGGCGCCTACGTCATGCCCGCGAACCCGGGGTACTCGTCGGAGCTGAAGGAGCAGACACTGCAGAAATACTCCTTTCCCCGGGGGAGCTACTGGGCCGGCACCGACGCTGGCCGGGTGGAACAGGCCTGGGAGTCCGCGCACTCTGACCGCGGTGTTGCCTTCGCGAGGGCACAGACCGGAACAGGGGTAGGGAAACAGGCATGATCAACTACACGCTGACCCACCCGGGCCTGCTCGCGGCCCTGGCCGAATCTGGCCACGGCTCGCAGATCCTCCTGGCGGACGCCAACTACCCGCACAATACCGGTGCTCCTACAGGGGCCCGGCGGATAGCGCTGAACCTGAGGCCTGGCCTGCTGACCATCGACCAGATCCTGGAAGTACTGATCGACGCCGTTCCGCTCGAAGCCGCAGCAGTCATGACACCTCCGGACGGTAACTGGACAGAGGCAGTCAAAGGCTACGAAAGCGCACTGGGCACGGAGGTTTCCATCACTTCCCACCAGCGCTTTGACTTCTATGACGCCGCGCGGTCGCCGAACGTCGCCGTCGTCATCGCCAGCGGGGACACCCGGCACTACGCCAACCTGCTGCTGACCATCGGGGTCCGGCCCGACGGAACGGCATGAGGACCGCCAGGTGCTTCAGGTAATTGACTCACACGTCCACGTCTGGGACCCGGCCGTGCTCAGCTACGGCTGGCTGAACAGTGTTCCCGCACTGAACCGGCCGTTCCTTCCACACGAACTTCCGCACCCGCCCGGGACGCGGGCGGTCTTTGTGGAGGCCGATTGCCGTGATGACCAGGCGCTGAAGGAAGTGGACTGGGTGGCCAGCCTTGGGGCCACTTGGCCTGAGCTGGCGGCGATTGTGGCTTTTGCCCCCATCAGCCGCGGGGACAGCGTGTGCCGCGACCTTGCCGAGCTCCGCAAGCGGCCCTTGGTCCGCGGGGTGCGCCAGCTGTTCCAGGACAGGGAGTCCGGCTTTATGGTGGCACCGGAAACACTCGCCGGAGCCCGCCAGGCAGGAAGGGCCGGATTTACCTTTGACGCCTGTGTCCGCTCGTCCCAACTTTCGGAACTTGCAGCGTTTGCTGCCCGGGTACCGGAGCTGGACATCGTGCTGGACCATATGGGCAAGCCGCCCCTTGCAGCCGGCGGCTTCAGCGAATGGAGCACGGCGATGCGTGAACTGGCCAGGCAGCCCAACGTCGTCGTGAAAATCTCGGGGGCGGGCGCGGAAGCTGACCCGACGCGTCCACTTGCGCCGCAGGCCCTGCCCTTCATCCGGGAAACCCTGAACCTGTTTGGGGCGGAGCGGTGCATGACCGGCAGCGACTGGCCCGTCTCGCTCACGGAACCGGACCAGTACCAGGACTGGATCCTCACGGTGGAGCAGGCGATGGCCGGGGCATCGGCCGGCGAGCGCGAAAGTGTCGCACATGGAACCGCAGTTCGCGTTTACCGGCTTGAGGCAGACCCAGGTCCGGCAAACCCAGAAGAGGAGAAGGACTAACCATGCAATCAGAGACCCGCACCATCCCCGGCACTGACGTACGCCTGCCCGTCCTCGGGTTCGGGGGCGCCCCCATCGGCAACCTGTACCGGCAAGTGCCGGAACAGGAGGCGATCGATGCCGTCGAAGCAGCGTGGGAGGGTGGCGTCCGGTACTTCGACACAGCCCCGCATTACGGGCTGGGACTTTCGGAACGCCGCCTTGGACAAGCCCTCGCCGGCCAGGACCGCGACAGCTACGTGCTCAGCACCAAAGTGGGGCGTCTGCTGCGGCCCAATCCGTCCCCAAACGGAAAGGACAGCGAGGGGTTCGACGTTCCCGACGATCTGACCCGCGTCCGTGACTACTCCCGCGACGGAGTGCTGCGCTCCATAGAGGAAAGCCTCCAGCGGCTCGGGACGGACCGGATCGACGTCGTCTACATCCATGACCCGGACGACTATTGGACCGAAGCCCTCAACGGCGCCGCCCCCACCCTGTCCGCTTTAAAGGATGAGGGCGTCATCGGTGCCTGGGGCGCCGGCATGAACCAATCCGAAATGCTCGCCCGTTTCGTCACCGAAACGGACATCGACGTCGTCATGCTGGCCGGCCGGTACACCCTGCTCGAGCAGGGAGCAGCACAGGAACTGCTGCCGGCGTGCCTGGAGCGGGAAGTGGGAGTGGTGAACGTCGGGGTCTTCAACTCCGGACTGCTCTCGAAGGACCGTCCCGCCCGCGATGCCACCTACAACTACCAGCCCGCTCCCCAGGAGCTTCTGGACCGGGCCAACCTGCTCGCGGACATCTGTGAATCACACGGAACCACCCTCCCCGCCGCTGCCTTGAACTTCCCGTACCAGCACCCCTCGGTCACCAGCGTGGTCCTGGGCATGCGCACGCCGGAACAGGTGAAGCAAAACCTCGATCTGGCATCGCAGGAAGTGCCGGACGCGCTGTGGGCTGACCTGCGCCACCGCGGGCTGATCACGTAACCGATACCAACAACACCCTCATTGACGAAAGAAGGACCATGCAGTTTGCACGCATCGGCGAACCAGGCAAGGAAGTACCAGCCATCCTGCACCACCAAAAGTACTACTCCCTGGACCAGGTGGCGGCGGACATCGACGCCGGTTTCTGGGAGTCCGACGGACCGGGGCGCGCAGCGGCGGCGCTTGCCGCGGGGGAATTGGCAGAGATTGACCTTGATGGTGCCCGGATCGGCGCCCCGATCGCCCGGCCATCATCGGTCATCTGCGTGGGCATGAACTATGCGGCGCATGCGGCCGAGTCAGGTTCCGCTCCCCCGTCGGTGCCCATCATCTTCCACAAGGCCCCAAACACCGTGGCCGGCCCGTTCGATGCAGTAGCGATTCCGCGCGGGTCCACCAAGACGGACTGGGAGGTCGAGCTGGGCGTGGTCATTGGACGGCGGGCTTCCTACCTGGAATCCCCGGAACAGGCCCGCGACCACATCGCCGGCTATGTCACCGTCAATGACCTCTCCGAGCGCACGTTCCAGCTGGAGGTATCCGGCGGCCAGTGGTCCAAGGGAAAGAGCTGTGCCGGCTTCTGCCCCACCGGCCCGTACCTGGTCACCCCGGATGAGGTGGATGCCGGCGACCTGCAGTTGCGGAGCTGGGTCAACGGCGACATCCGCCAGGACTCCTCCACCCGGGACCTGATTTTTGGGGTGGAGCGCGTGATCTATGACCTCAGCCAGTTCCTGGTCCTTGAGCCGGGAGACCTGATCTGCACCGGGACCCCGGAGGGAGTAGCCCTGTCGGGGCGCTTCCCCTACCTCAAGGCCGGGGACGTCGTCGAAATTGAAGTAGCAGGACTCGGCCGCCAGCGCCAGGAATTCTTCCAGGGTTAAACAGCCCGACCACGAAAGGACCAGACAATGGAGTTTGCGGGACTCAAGGCAATCGTCACCGGAGGAGCCTCGGGGATAGGGGCCGCAACGGCCCGGCTGCTGCAGGAGCGCGGTGCCGCCGTCGCTGTTTTGGATCTCCGCCCCGGGCAGGCGCCGGAAGGGGTCACGGCAATCCAATGCGACGTCTCGGACGACGGCTCTGTCCGGCGGGCAGTACAGGAGGCAGCAGAGCGCCTGGGCGGGATCGACATCCTGGCCAACAACGCCGGCGTGGGTGCGCAGGGCACCATTGAGTCCAACGACGACGACGAGTGGCACCGTGTGTTCGATATCAACGTGCTGGGGATGGTCCGCGCTTCAAGGGCCGCCCTGCCGTACTTGCGCCGGTCCGCCCACGCGGCGATCGTCAACACGTGCTCCATTGCGGCCACCGCCGGGCTTCCGCAACGCGCCCTCTACAGCGCCACCAAGGGTGCTGTTCTGTCGCTCACCCTGGCCATGGCTGCCGACCACCTCCACGAAGGGATCAGGGTCAACTGCGTAAACCCGGGTACCGCTGACACTCCGTGGATCGCCCGGCTCCTGTCAGCAGCGGCAGACCCCCAAGCCGAGCGGGCCGCACTCGAGGCCCGCCAGCCGCACGGCCGGCTGGTATGCCCGGAGGAGGTCGCTGCAGCCGTCGCGTATTTGGCCAGCCCGCTCGCCGGGTCCACCACGGGCGTGGACCTGGCTGTCGACGGCGGCATGCAGGCACTCCGGCTCCGGCCCCGACCTGCAGCGGCACCAGCAGAAAGCAGGCAGTAAGGCCTGCCACGGGAGAAATACAAAACAGGAACGGCTGCCCTCATTAGGGGGCGGCCGTTCCCGTTTGTTCGCCGCCGCGCTGCCTCCGGCGGTCGCCGTTTACGAAACGCAACGGCTTCCAGCACCCTTCCCCTAATCTTGTTGAGGCAGGTTACGCAACCGTTTACGTAAACCGTTTGCGTAACCTTTCCGGCACCAGGCTGAAAGGAAGGAGGACACTGTGGTAACCATCAGGGATGTGGCGCAGCACGCCGGAGTGTCCCCTGCCACCGTTTCCCGCGTGGTGAATGGCCTGGTGGGGTACTCGGACGAGACGCGGGAACGCGTCGAGGCCGCCGTCCGGAAGCTCAGCTACGAGACGGACTACCTGGCCCGTGGGCTCAAGACGAGGCAGACATCCGTGATAGGACTCCTGGCGCCCATGGTGTCGGACGCCCTGGCATCCAAGGTGATGCAGGGCGTCGAGGAGGAAGCCCAGGAACGCGGCTACGCCGTCATGCTCGGGCGCACCGGGGCCAAGTCCGCCTTCATCGCCGGCTACCTTCGCACCCTGCGCACCTACCGGGCGGCAGGTGTCATCCTTATCTCCGCCGTCATCACCCAGGAAACACGCCAGCTGCTGGGGCCGAACATCCCCATCATCTCCGTGGCGATCAGTGACAAGTCCGGCTCCCCCAGTGTCGCCATCGACGATGAACAGGCCGCATATGACGCAACCCGTCATTTGCTGCGGATTGGCCACCGGCGTATCGGGCTCCTGGCCGGTGACCCGCAGTCGGTCTTTGTGGCCCAGCCACGCAGGCGCGGCTACCTCCGCGCCATGAGCGAGGCGAAGTGCACCCCCGTGACGGCCACCGGAAGCTTCTTCTACGACAGCGGAGCCCCGGGCCTGGATGAGCTCCTGGCCCAGGACCCCGGTCTCACCGCGATCTTCGCCGTCAGTGACGAAATGGGCGCCGCGGTGGTCAATGAACTCCAGAAGCGCGGCAGGAAAGTCCCCGAAGACGTCTCCGTGCTGGGCTTCGACAACACGTCAACCTCGCTGCACGTCCACCCGCCGCTCAGCACCATGGCCCAGCCGCTGGAAGAGATGGGGCGCATGGCCGTCACCAAACTCCTCCGGGCACGGGACCTCGGCCCCAAAATCATGCCCCACCGGCTCATCGAGCGGGGTTCCACGGCACCGCCGCCCGCCACCTGACCGTACCGCCACCAAGCCATGCCCCCGCACACGCGGCGGCCGGCGCTTTCCCGCGCCGCCGTCGTCGTGCTTTCCCATGCCCGCACCAATGTGCCACAGAAAAAATCCCCAGAAGGAGCATCACATGAGGCAGCGCCGCCACACCTGGCAGACACTTCTCACCACCACCGCACTGGTCACCGCGGCCGCTACCGGGCTGACAGCCTGCGGCGGAACGTCCCCGGAACCCAAGGCCAGTGCCAACCCCGCGGCCGCCTTTGAAGGCAAGGGGCCAATCAACTATGTCTCCAACCGCGACGCTTCCGGCGCCGCCAACAAGAGCATCGAGGAATGGAACACCGCCCACCCCGACGAGAAGGTCACCTTCATCGAATTGCCGGACTCCGCGGACCAGCAACGCCAGCAGCTCATCCAGAACGCCCAGATCAAGTCCGACACCTTCAGCGTGCTGAACCTCGACGTCGTCTGGACCTCCGAGTTCGCCGCGAACAAGTGGATCCTGCCGCTGCCCGCGGACGCCATTCCCACGGACAAGATGATCCCGCCGACGGTCAACGCCGCAAAGTACCGGGACACCCTGGTGGGCGCCCCGTACTACACCGACGGAGCGCTGTTCTACTTCCGTTCGGACCTGCTCAAGGCCGCCGGCGTCGCCGCCCCGCCCAAGACCTGGGACGAGATGAAGACCGCCTGCAAGGCCATCCTGGCCCTTCCCGAAGCCGCGGGCATGTCCTGCTACGCAGGCCAGTTCGACAAGAACGAGGCCCTGACGGTCAACTTCTCCGAGGCCGTGGCCTCCGCCGGCGGCTCCGTGGTGAACGCCGAGGGCAAGCCCACGGTCAACACCGCGGAAGCCAAGAAAGGCCTGAACCTGCTGGTGGACGGCTTCAAGGAAGGACTTTTCCCGTCCGACGCCATCACCTACCTCGAGGAGCAGGGCCGCCGCGCATTCCAGGATGGCAAGGTGGTCTTCCTGCGCAACTGGCCGTTCGTCTATGCTTCCCTCAGCGCCACCGACGGTTCCAGCAAGGTCAACGGCAAATTCGACATCACCTCCATCCCGGGCACCGACGGCCCAGGCGTCTCCACCCTGGGCGGCCGCAGCCTGGCGATCTCCCCGTTCACCCCGAACAAGGCCACCGCGCTGGAATTCGTCAAGTTCTTCACCAGCCAGGAGCAGGCCCAGAAGCGCCTTGAGCTGTCCTCCCGCGCCCCTGTCTACGGCGCCCTCTTCGAGGATCCCGCCGTCGTCGCCAAACGGCCATTCTTCCCCACCCTCCTGAAGTCCTTGAATAACGCCCAGCCGCGCCCGAAGGTGGTCCAGTACGGCGCCACCACCAAGGCCATCCAGGAAGAGGCCTACGCCGCGATAACCGGGAAGAAGGACACGGACACCGCCCTGAACGACATGCAGGCCAAGCTCACCGAACTGGCCGCCAAGTAATCCCCCGCAGTTCGTTCCCGATGCCTGGCCGGTCGGCCTACCCCCGGCCGGCCAGGCATGCTGCAACTTCCAGTTAGGTACCAAAGCATGACGACGACGACCGCCTCGCCCGCCGGCGAGCAGACCGGCGCAGCCGGACCGGCCAGCCCGCACAGACGCGGCAAACGGACCCCCGGCGAGGGCCGCATGGCCGCGATGCTGCTCTCCCCCACGATCCTGGTACTGGTCCTGGTGATCGTGTACCCGCTGCTCTCGGCGGTGCACCAGTCACTGTACCGCGCCGAATCCGGCCTGGACGTAGACGGCTTCGTCTCCGACGTCGACTCCTTCGTGGGCCTGGCCAACTACGCAGACCTCTTCGCCGGCGAATCCGGCCGGCGCTTCGTCAACGCTTTCGCCAACACCACCTTCTTCACGGTCAGCACGGTGTTCCTCGAAACTGTCCTTGGTCTTTGCCTTGCCCTGGCCATGAACCGCGCATTCCGCGGCCGGTCCTTCCTGCGTGCCAGCATCCTGGTCCCGTGGGCCGTCCCCACCGCCGTTTCGGGCCTGCTGTGGCGCTGGATCTTCCAGTCCGACGGCATCGCCAACACCCTGCTGGGCAGCGAAATCCTCTGGACCGCCGAAGGTAACGCCTCCAAGCTCGCCGTGATCATCGCCGAGGTCTGGAAGACTGCCCCGTTCATCGGGCTGCTGGTCCTGGCCGGCATGCAGGTCATCCCCGGCGAAGTCTACGAAGCGGCCAAGATCGACGGTGCCGGCTGGTGGCGGCAGCTGGGCTCCATCACCCTCCCGCTGGTCAAGCCCACCCTGCTGGTGGCCGTGCTGTTCCGCATGCTCGACGCGCTGCGCATGTTCGATCTCCCCTTCGTCCTGGTGGGCCCGGGCAAAGAATCGGTGGAAACCCTCTCCATGCTGGCGTGGGACGAATCCAACCAGCTCCGCTACGGGTCCGCCTCCGCGTTCGCCGTCATGCTCTTCCTGTACGTCGCCGTCGTCGCGATCGTCTTCGTCAAGGTGCTTGGCGCCGACATCACCGGCGCCAAGGAACTGAAGCTGATCACCAAGAAGTCCCGCACCACGAAGGCCGAGGCCACACGATGACCATCTCCGACCTCCGCAACGCCACCGCATCTTCCGGCGCAGCCCCCGACGCCGGCACGGCCGCCGGCCCCGGAAAGCCCAAGCGAACCTGGCGCTCCTACAGCGTGTATGCCGGCCTGGCCCTGATCTTCGTCTACTGTTTGGCCCCGTTTTACTGGATGCTGGTCTCCAGCCTCCGCCGGACTGCCGACATCTTCGACAACACCCTGCTGCCGGCCCCGTTCTCGCTGGAGAATTACGCCAAGGTCTTCGACGGCTCCACCATGTTCGGCCAGGCGCTGCTGAACTCGCTGATCGTCGCCGGCACCACCACCGTCTTCGCCCTGCTCCTGGGCGTTTTCGCCGCCTACGCCATCTCCCGGTTGAACTTCCGCTTCAAGTCGCTCATCCTGGGCGTCATCATTGCGACCTCCATGTTCCCCGGCATCTCCGTGGTGGTCCCGCTGCTGCGGCTCTTCACCGACATCGGCTGGATCAACACCTACCAGGCCATGATCGTTCCCAGCCTGTCCTTCGCGATCCCGTTGGCGGTCTGGAACCTCACCACCTTCATGAAGGCCCTGCCGTTTGACCTTGAAGAGGCCGCCATGATTGACGGCTGCACGAAGTGGCAGGCGTTCCGGAAGGTCCTGCTGCCGCTCGCCGCGCCCGGTGTCTTCACCACCGCGATCCTGACCTTCATCCACAGCTGGAACGAGTTCATCATCGCGCTGTCCATGATCAACGACCCCAAGATCCAGACTGCCACCGTCGCAATCTCCAAGTTCACAGGCGCCACGGAATTCCAGGCGCCCTTCGGCGAGCAGATGGCCGCCGGGGTGATCGTCACCGTCCCGCTGGTGATCATGGTGCTGATCTTCCAGCGCCGGATCGTCGAAGGCCTCACCGCAGGCACCGGCAAATGAGCGGGCAGCCTGTCGACGCGCCCGCGCCCGTCGCGCTGGCCGAGGAAACCGCCCTCACCCCCGCCGGCCAGTGGTGGCAGTCGGCTGTCATCTACGAGGTCTATCCGCGCTCCTTCGCCGACGGCGACGGCGACGGCGTGGGCGACCTCGCCGGTCTCATCGCCCGGCTGCCATACATCGCCGCCCTCGGCGTCGACGGCATTTGGATGACCCCGTTCCAACCTTCCCCGCAGGTGGACCAGGGCTACGACGTGAGCGACTACTGCGGAGTGGACCCCTTGTTCGGCACCATGGAACAGTTTGATGCCCTCCTGGAGCAGGCGCATGGGCTGGGCCTTCGGATCCTGCTCGACGTCGTCCCCAACCACTGCTCTTCGGAGCATCCGCTGTTCCAGGCCGCACTTGCGGCCGGTCCGCGGTCACCGGAGCGGGACATGTTCCACTTTGTGCCCGCTGCCGATCCTGCCACTGACGTTCCTCCGAACAACTGGCAGAGTGTTTTCGGCGGCCGCGCCTGGAGCCGCGCCAATCCGGAGTCCGGGACGGACACCGACTGGTACCTGCACCTCTTCTCACCCGCGCAGCCGGACTGGAACTGGCGCAACCCTGCTGTCGGCGACTACTTCGACGGCGTGCTGCGCTTTTGGTTCGACAAGGGCGTGGACGGCCTCCGCATCGACGTCGCGCATGCCCTGTTCAAGGCCGAGGGCCTGCCGGACTCCCCCTCCACAGGCGGGGTGGTGGACGGGCTGCGGTCCAACCCGCAGGTCTCGGACCAGGAGGAAGTCCACGAGGTCTACCGCCGGTGGCGTACCCTCGCCGGGAAGTACCAGCCGCAACGCCTGCTGGTGGGTGAGGTCAACCTGGAACCGGCCCGTGCCGCCCGCTACACCCGCGCCGACGAGATGCAGCAGGCCTTCGCCTTCGCGTTCGTGAAGCTCGGCTGGGACCCGGCGGCCTGGGCCGCCGTGGGCAACGACCTCGAAACCGCGCGTCGGCTGCACGGCGGCCCCCCGACCTGGGCGCTGGAAAACCACGACATCGTCCGCTCCGCCACCCGTTTTGGCGGCGGCGAACTGGGTTCCTTGCGGGCACGCGCCGCACTCGTTGCGTTGCTCGGGCTGCCCGGTCCGGCGTATATCTACCAGGGCCAGGAGCTCGGCCTGCCGGAAGTGGACGTCCCGGTCGAGGCCCGGGTAGATCCCATGTGGGCCCGGGGCGGAGTCTGCCGCGACGGCGCCCGGGTTCCCCTGCCGTGGACCGAAGACCCGGCCCTCAACCACGGCTTCTCACTGGCCAGCCCGGCACCGGTGCCCACGGCCAAGCCCTGGCTGCCGCTTCCCTCCGGCTGGGGCAAGCACGCCATCGAACGCCAGCAACAGGATCCGGACTCTGCGCTGGCGCTGGCCACCCGGGCCATGGCCCTGCGGCGCCGGCTCTGGGCCGACGGCACCTTCACGGCGGACGACGGCGGCACCTGGCGGGTGGAGGACGGGAACCTGCTGATCTGCGAACGCAACGCCGGCTTCCTGGTGGCGGTTGCCATGGGAAGCGAACCCGTGAAGCTGCCCGCCGGCGTCGTCCTTTTCAGCGCCTTCCCTCTGGAGCAGGACGGCCGGCTGCAGCCGGACAACGCGGTATGGCTCCGGCGCGAAGGGCCCTAGGAGGTACTCCGCGCAGCCGGCCTAAACCTTCTGCTGCCGCCAGAACACGGAGATTCCGAACGTCACGGCACAGAGCACCAGCATGGCCAGCACCATCCGCATCCAGCTGTCCTGGTGCACTCCGCCGGACGCGAACACCCCGATCATCACGGTGGCGGTAATCGCGCCCACGTAGCGGCAGGTCTGGTAGATCCCGGCAGCAACGCCGCGGTCCTGAGGCCGCGTGGACACGAACATGCCCTGGTTGGAGGCGATGCTGACCGTGCCGTACGGGATGCCCATCAGCGCGGTCAGCACCACCACGACAGGGATGGCCAGTGTGCCGGTCAGCAGCCACATGAGTGCCGCCACCATGGTCAAAAGGACGACGCCGGCAAGCAGCACGCGGCGGACACCAAACCTTCCCATGGCCGAAACTGCCCACGGGGTGGCCACCACGGACATGCCCGCCAGCGGCAGCATCAGCAGGCCCACCACGCCGGGATCGTAGCCGCCGGCTTCCTGCAGCAGCTGCGGAAGGCCGAAAAAGACGAAGTAGTAGACGCTGCTGAACACGGCGAAGGCGAGGTACACCAGCATCAGCGGCCTGTTCCGCCCCAGCAGCCGCAGGTCCAGGAAGGGCTTGGCGAAGCGCAGCTCCCGCCAGGCAAACAATGCCGCGATGACGGTCCCGCCGGCCAGCATCCACCAGCGGTAGTCCGGCGCCACGTTCAGGGCCGCCATCATGACCAGCAGGAGCGCGCCGATGAAGCCGGCAATGCCCGGGACGTCGGAATCCCGCACCAATTCCGCCACGCTGCCGCGCTCCCGGACCTGGTCCGGCGGCGCGGCCCTCCGCACGATGAGCAACGCCGCCAGCGACAGTGGGACGTTGATCAGGAACAGCGACTTCCAGCCCACGAAACCCACCAGCAGGCCGCCGATCACCGGGCCCACCGCGGCTGCGGACGTGTTGGCCATCTGCAGCCGGCCCAGTGGCCGGGCCGAATCCACTTTGGCCTGGTGCGCCAGGGCCCCGACCATCACCACGGCACTGGGATATGCGGTGGCTGTTCCCAGCGCCATGACCGCCCGCGCCACGCAGAGCAACGCGAAGTTCGGGGCCAGCGGAGCCAGGGCGCAGGTGACGGCCACAAGCCCCATGCCGAGCAGGAACATCCGCCGCGGCCCGAACCGGTCTGCCAGCCGGCCCATCACCGGCTGCCCGGCCGCGGAGGCGAGGTAGAAGGACGTAACCACCCAGGTGACGGCAGCGACGTCGAGCCCAAAGTCGGCGCGCAGCACCACCAGGGCCACGGCGATCATGGAGGAGTTCAACGGGTTCAGTGCCGTGCCCAGGCTGAGGCCGGCGACGGCCAGGGCAGTCCGGGGGTTGTTGCTCACGGTAACAGTCTGGCCTAAAGCCTCCACCGCGGGCGACTTACCCCCGTCCGGCGCGGTGTGGCATGCACTACTTGCCGGCCACACCCACCGGGAACAGCGCGTCCTCAACTGCCTGGGTCAGGTCCCGGATCACCTCGGCCTGGCCATCATCCGTCGCGCCATCACGGTTCTCCGTATAGATGACCAGCGCGAATGTGGAACCGCGGTAGCTCAGAAGCGCGGCGTCGTGCAGTTCGCCGGACACTTCCCCGTACTTGTGGTGCACGTCCACGCCGGACCTTGAGCCCGCCGGAATGAGGTCTTCGTTATTGGTGTCCTGCATGTAGCTCAGTAGCTGCGCGGTGTTGTCCTTGTCCAGGAGCTCCCCCGCGTACAGCTTCTTGAGGATCAGTGCCATGTCCGCTGCCGTGAGGAGGTTTTGTTCGGGGTCGTAGGTGACGCCAATGGAGTCCGCGTAGGCAATCAGTTGCGGGTAGCCCACGGCGTCCATCAGCAGCAGCCAGGAATCGTTGTTGCTGTCGTTGACCATGGCTTTGAGTTGGAACTCGGCGTCGTAGTCGCCCATGGAATCGTCCAGGCTCGCCTGCCCGTTTTCCACCATGTGGTAGTAGGCGGCGGCAGTGAGGATCTTGGCCGTACTGGCAGCAGTGAACGTGTCCTGGTCGCCGAACGTCCGTTCCGCGCCGCCGGACACGTCGGCGAGCGCCAGCCCGATCCGGTATTCATCCGCCTCACTGAGGATGTTGTCCACGCTGTCCTGCAACGACGGCGGAGCTGCCGCCACCGGCGCCGCGGGTACGGCCGGTTGGGTGGGGACCACGGCGCCCGTTCGCGGCTCGGACCGGACCACGGCGAGCGTGACAGTACCGACGATGACCAGCACTACCGCAAAGGCCAGTATCAGCAACCTTCTGTGGCCCCGCTTCCTGCTCGAGGACGGCTTCCCGGAGGACGGCTTGCCCGGCGGTGGCAGCGGAGCACCGCGGCCTGGTTTGGGCACCACGGGGTGCACGGACATACAAAGGGCTCCTGTCCCGCCTCGGCAATCAAAAACACCACCAGCGCGGATGGACCGCGCTGACAAATGCCGATTAAATCACCGGAGGTTGGGAGCTTCCTGAAGGCTTGCGGAGTGTTCCGCGCCCAGTATTAAGGATGCGCTAACCGCGGGTGCGGGCCGTCATGGCGGTGTCCAGGAATTCCAGGTGGGCCGCCGCCACGGGCACGACGTTCGCCGAGTATTCCGGGTGCTTGGCCAGGAACTTCTTGATGAAAGGGCACACCGGGATGATGCCGCTCCCGGCTTCCACCGTGCTGTCCAGGGCAGCCGTGGCCAGCCGGCCTGCCAGGCCCTGCCCGCCGTATTCCTCGTTGATCACCGTGTGGTAGAAAATCCGCTGCGGCGACTCCCCGCCGTCGTACTCCTTGTACGCGGCCTTGCCGATCACGTTGCCGGCGTCGAGGATCTCGAAGCGTTCACGCCCCGGGTTATGGCGGACGGTGATGTCACTCAAGGGAAACTCCTTCATTTGCGGGTTTCTGCTGCCCGTGCAAAGCCTAACCCGGCACGGGCAACAGTTATTTCCGCAAGCAAGGGATCCTTGGTGGCGTCCCCGTCCGCCTCCGCGTCAGCTCAAGTAGCCGTTGGGGTTCAGGACGTACTTGGTGGCTGCGCCGGCGTCGAACTCCGCGTAGCCCTTCGGCGCCTCCTCCAGCGGAATGGCCTTGGCATTGACGTTCTTGGCGATGCTGACCCGGTCATTGAGGATGGCCATCATCAGCTGCCGGTTGTACTTCATCACCGGGCATTGGCCCGTGGTGAAGCTCAGCGACTTTGCCCAGCCGGTGCCAAGGCTGAGGCTCAGCGAGCCCTGCTTGGCGGCCTCGTCAATGCCGCCCGGGTCGCCGGTGACGTAAAGGCCGGGGATACCCAGCGCCCCGCCGGCCGCCGTGATCTCCATCAGTGAGTTCAGCACCGTCGCGGGCGCTTCCTCCGCATTCTTCCCATGGCCGTGTCCGCGGGCCTCGAACCCCACCGCGTCCACGCCGCAGTCCACTTCCGGTACACCCAGGATCTGTTCGATCTGCTCTTGCGGGCCGCCCTGGCTCAAGTCCACCGTTTCGCAGCCGAAGCTGCGTGCCTGCGCCAACCTGTCAGCGTTGAGGTCGCCCACAATCACGACGGCGGCACCCAGCAGATGCGCGCTGGTGGCCGCTGCCAGGCCAACGGGACCGGCACCGGCGACGTACACGGTGGAGCCGACGCCAACCCCTGCACTGACGGCGCCGTGGAAGCCGGTGGGAAAAATGTCCGAGAGCATGGCCAGGTCCAGGATCTTCTCCATGGCCCGGTCCTTGTCCGGGAACTTCAGCAGGTTCCAGTCCGCGTAGGGCACCAGGACGTAGTTGGCCTGGCCGCCCACCCAGCCGCCCATGTCCACGTAGCCATAAGCGCTGCCCGGGCGGTCCGGGTTCACGTTGAGGCAGATGCCGGTCTTGCGCTCCTTGCAGTTGCGGCAGCGGCCGCAGGCGATGTTGAACGGCACCGAACAGAGGTCGCCGACTTTAATGAATTCGACGTCGCGTCCCACCTCCACCACTTCACCGGTGATTTCATGGCCCAGCACCAGGTTGGGCGGAGCGGTGGTGCGGCCGCGGACCATGTGCTGGTCCGATCCGCAAATGTTGGTGGCCACGGTTTTGAGGATCACCCCGTGGTTGACCGGACGTCCCACGTTGGCGGGGTTGACCCCTGGCCCGTCCTTGAGCTCGAACGTCGGATAATCAATGTCAATAACTTCGACCTTGCCTGCTTCTTTGTAGGCAACGGCTTTGTTCCCTGTCATCTTTTGCTCCTGTAGTCAGGCGTCCGGTGGGACGGCCATGATCTGGGTGGGTGGGACATCCCGCATGGGAACAGCGCTGGCCCATGGGTTTTCGGAGATTCAACGCGGTCAGGTACCGGTTCCCGGGTGGGGATCCGCCCAGTCTAGGCAGGGCCCGGAAGGTGGTCTAGGGGTACGAAGCCCCTTGTTTGGGGGAGCATTCCATAGGGGAAACGCCTATAGTGGCGTACGCCGCACCACCCGGCTCCCGCTGTTCTGGAAACGCACGCAGGCCGGCCGATTCCCGGGCAAGTTCCACCCCTGAGGAGAACCCATGAAAACGCGCACCCTTGGACAACTGACAGTCTCCGCCCTGGGCCTTGGCTGCATGGGCATGAGCGAGTTTTACGGCGACGGCGACGAGCAGGAGTCGATTGCCACCATCCACGAGTTCCTGGACACCGGCGGATCCCTGCTCGACACGGCAGACATGTACGGCCCCTTCACCAACGAAAAGCTGGTGGGCCGCGCCATCGCCGGACGCCGCGCAGGCGCCATCGCTGGCCACCAAGTTCGGGAACGAACGCCGCGAGGACGGTTCCTGGGTTGGCATCAACGGCCGCCCCGAATATGTCAGGTCCGCCTGCGACGCCAGCCTCCAGCGGCTGGGCGTGGACCACATCGACTTGTATTACCAGCACCGGGTGGACAAGACCGTGCCCATTGAGGACACGGTTGGCGCCATGGCGGAACTGGTCCAGGCCGGGAAGGTCCGGCACCTGGGCTTGTCCGAGGCGTCCGCCGACACCATCCGGCGGGCCCACGCCGTGCACCCCATCACCGCCCTGCAGACCGAGTATTCGCTGTGGGAACGGGAGCCGGAAACCAAGGTGTTCCCCGTACTCGCCGAACTGGGCATCGGCTTTGTGCCCTACAGCCCGTTGGGCCGTGGCTTCCTCACCGGGCAGATCCGCAGCGTGGACGACTTCGCCGCGGACGACTTCAGGCGGCACTCCCCGCGCTTCCAGGGCGAGAACTTCACCCGCAACCTGGAACTCGTGGACCGGGTAAAGGAGCTGGCCGGCCGGAAACAGTGCACTCCCGGCCAGCTGGCCCTCGCCTGGCTGCTGGCGCAGGGTGAGCATATCGTCCCGATCCCGGGCACCAAGAAGCGTGAACGGCTTCGCGAGAACCTGGGCGCAGTGGACGTCGAGCTGAGCCAGGACGAGCTGCAACTGCTGGACCAGCTGGCCCCGGCGGGGGCAACTGCCGGCGCCCGCTACCCCAACATGTCCACCATCGACACCTGAATGGGCCGGCCCGCCAGCGCCGCCGCGGCTGGGCGGACGGCGGGCAGTGACCGGCCATATCCCCGCCTAACGGACAAAAACCCCTCGCCCGCCGTGGGGAAAGGTCCTCAATGCGGGGAGTTGCCATCGCCGGACGTTGCGACGGCGGGGCAGGGCTGGCGTAGGGTGGTTCGTACGGCTGAAGCAAGCGGCCGCTGTTTTCGTCTGTGCGGAGCGACTTTTCATGTCCGACGAACCAGCCCTTCGGGCCCTTGCTGATTCTCCCTTCTCCCTGCCCCACCTGCGGGACGGCCAATTGGCCGGCATGGCAGCCCTGGCCGACGGCCGCGACGTCCTGGCCGTCATGCCCACCGGCTACGGCAAATCCGCCATCTACCAGGTCGCAGCCCTGCACCTGCACAGGACTACCGGACGTCCCGCCGTCGTGGTTTCACCGCTGATTGCCCTGCAGGAGGACCAGCTGGACGGGCTGGCCCAGGTCCTGGGGCAGGATTCCGCGGTGGCCATCAACTCCTCGCACAGCGACACAGAGGTCGAGGCGTCATGGCAGGCCGCTGAGGAGGGCAGGGCGGTGTTCCTGTTCCTCGCACCGGAGCAGCTGGCCAAGCAGTCGACCGTGGACCGGATCAAAGCCCTGGAGATATCACTGTTCGTGGTGGATGAGGCCCATTGCGTTTCCTCCTGGGGCCACGACTTCCGCCCGGACTACCTGGCCCTCGGCGCTGTCCGGGAACAGCTGGGGAACCCGCCCGTGGCTGCTTTGACCGCTACTGCCTCCCCGCCCGTCAGGGACGAGATCGTGGAGCGGCTGGGCATGGAGGCCCCCCTGGTCCTGGTCCACGGCTTCGACCGGCCCAACATCAGCCTGGACGTGGTCCGGCACCAGGAGGACAAGGGCAAGCGCAAAGCCGTGCTGGAGCAGGTGGCGGACCTGGCCGGGAAGGGGCAGGGCCTGCTTTACGCGGCCACCCGGAAGGACACGGAGAAATACGCGGCCAAGCTGGTTGAGGAAGGGCTGCGCGCGGAGGCCTACCACGCAGGCCGTTCCGCCAAGGACCGCGAACACATCCACGAGCTGTTCCTGGACGACAAGCTGGACGTCGTGGTTGCCACCACAGCGTTCGGCATGGGCATCGACAAGCCCAACGTCAGGTTTGTGGTGCATGCCGACATTCCGGAGTCGCTGGACGCGTACTACCAGGAGATCGGGCGGGCGGGCAGGGACGGCGAACCCGCCTCCGCCGTGCTGCATTACCGCTCGGAGGATCTGGGGCTGCGGAAATTCTTTGGCACCCACTCCCCCGATCCCGATTCCCTCCTGGAGGTCTTGAAGATCCTCAAGGCTGCCAAGGCTCCCGCACCCAAGGCGTCGCTGGCAGAACTCACCGGGTTACCCTCCCGCCGCGTCACCGGACTCATCAACCAGCTGGAGGAGGTTGGCGCCGTCAGCACGGGCAAACGGGGAATCCGGCTGGCATCCAAAGCCAAGCTCCCCACCCTGGTGGCCGACGCCGTGGAACTCGCCGAGGCCCGGCAGCGCGTGGACCAGTCCCGGCTGACCATGATGCGCGCCTACGCGGAGACGGACGGCTGCCGGCGGCAGTTCCTGCTGGGCTACTTCGGCGAGGATCTGCCGGAGCCGTGCGGAAACTGTGACGGGTGCGCTGCTGCCGCTTCATCGGACTTGGCGCAGCAGGGCAAGGCGTCCGACGACGGCGGGCCGGCTTCCGCCGCCGAGGAGCCTTTCCCGCTACAGTCCGCGGTGGTCCACAAGGAGTGGGGCCCCGGCCTGGTGATGCGGCACGAGGACGACGTCATCACGGTGCTCTTTGAACAGGAGGGGTACAAGACGCTGTCCCGGTCCGCCGTGGTGGAGAACAAACTCCTGAAGCCCGCTTAGGTAGGCTGGACGGAACCTCCGACGAAAGGCCCGCCGCGTGGAAGTACCTGCTTATGTCTGGACCCTGACCATCGCGGGAATCGTGGGGCTGCTGGCCTTCGATTTCTTCTTCCACGTCCGGAAAGCCCACACCCCGGCCCTCAAGGAGTCCGCCACCTGGTCCGCGATCTACGTGGGCGTCGCGCTGGTGTTCGGCCTCGGGGTGCTCCTGTTCGGGGGCCCGGCCATGGGCACCGAATACTTCGCCGGCTATGTCACGGAGAAGGCCCTGTCCGTGGACAACCTTTTCGTGTTCCTGATCATCATGGCCAGCTTCAAGGTGCCCCGCGCCGACCAGCAGAAGGTGCTGCTCTTCGGCATCGTGTTCTCGCTGATCGCCCGTACGGCGTTCATCTTCCTGGGCGCGGCATTGATCAACAGTTTCGCCTGGGTGTTCTACATCTTCGGGCTTATCCTGCTGATCACCGCCGGCAACCTGCTCAAACCCGACAACCACGACGACGACTCCGAAGGCCTGGTGGTCCGGCTCGCCAAGAAGTTCCTGCCGGCGTCGGAACACTACGACGGCGACAAGCTCTTCACGGTGGAGAACGGCAAGCGGGTCCTGACGCCGATGCTGCTGGTGATGGTGGCCATCGGCGGCACGGACATCCTGTTCGCCCTGGACTCCATTCCGGCGATCTTCGGCCTCACCCAAAACGTGTTCGTCGTGTTCACCGCCACCGCGTTCTCGCTGATGGGCCTGCGGCAGCTGTTCTTCCTGATCGACGGCCTGCTGGACCGGCTGATCTTCCTCTCGTACGGCCTGGCGGTCATCCTGGGTTTCATCGGCGTGAAACTCATCCTGCACGCCCTGCACGAGAACACGCTTCCATTCGTCAATGACGGCAAGCACGTCAACGTAGTGGAGGTCAGCACAGGCGTCTCGCTGGGCGTCATCCTGGGTGTCCTGGTGGTGACCATCCTGGCGTCCATCTTCAGCCCGAAGGGCAAGGCCAAGAACGCTGTGTCCGGGGCGCGGCGCCACGCCACGGAATACCTGGACCTCAACTACGAGACGGACATGGCGGAACGCGACAAGATCTTCGCCAGGATGTGCGGCGAAGAGGCCCAGATCCGCAAGCTTCCCGAGAAGTACAAGCGGCTGGTCCGCAACGAAACCGAGTTCATGGAGCTGCTGCACAAGGCCCACGCGGAGCACGACAAGGCCCAGGTCCGGGCCGCCGCAGCCGAAGAGGCCGCCGCCGAGGGCTGACGGGATTACCGTGCGAGCGCTGCCGCACCGCCGGCCAGACTGGTGATCCGGGCCCAGTCTTTGGCCGCGACGGCGTCGGCCGGCGTAAGCCAGCTCCCGCCAACGCAGGCAACGTTGGACAGCTTCAAGTACTCCGGGGCGCTGGCCAGGCTGATCCCTCCGGTGGGGCAGAACTGCACGTGCGGGATGGGCGCCCCGATGGCCGCCAGGTAGGACGGGCCTCCCGCCGGGCCGGCCGGGAAGAACTTCATGGCGTCCAGGCCCTGCTCCAGGACCGCCATCACCTCCCCGACCGTGGCGACGCCGGGAAGCACCGGAACGTCCAGCGACAGCATCGAGGTGAGCAGGGCGGGGGTGACCCCGGGGCTGACCAGGAATTCGGCACCTGCCTGAACGGCGGCGTCGGCCTGGCCCGGCGTAAGAATGGTGCCGGCGCCCACCAGGATGTCCGGTACCTCCTCCGCGATCAGTTTCAGGGAGGTCAGCGCAGACTCGGTCCGGAGCGTCAGCTCGATGATCTTCACGCCGCCGTCCACCAGGGCACGCGCCAGGGGCACGGCATCCTGGGGGTCGTCGATGGTGACCACCGGGATGACAGGTGAAACGCGGAGGACGCCTGATGCGTCAGCCATGGTTGATCTCATTTCCCAGGCCGTCCGGCCCGTTGTCGATAGTCCCGTTGGTTTCGATGATGCGGTACCAGTCCAGGAGCAGTTTCCGGAACCCGCCGTGTTCGGCCAGGTCCTGCTCGAAAATGGGCCGGAACCCCAGCAGGGCGGGCACCACGGTGTCCGCGTCCCGGCGAGCCGGCAGTGTTGCGTTCAGTTCCGCAGTGAGGGGGTCGTCCAGGTCCGCTTCTGGGGTGGTGGCAACGTGGTGCATCCACGCGGCGACGGCGAGCGCCGCCCACGCTGGCGCGCGGCCGGCGTCGAATATTCCCCTGATGGTGGGAAGCAGGCGCAGCCCGATTTTCTGGGAACCGTCGCTGCCCACTTTCGCGGTGGTGTGGCCCAGGGCAGGGTTGGCGAAACGGCGTAGCACCTCGTCGCAGTACTGCTCCCCGTCCAGCCCGGCCGGGAGGGTGATGCTGGGCAGCGCTTCCTGGAGCAACATGCGCCGGCAGGCGCTGCGGAATGAGTCCGCGGCCACGGCGTCGCTGATGGTTTCCTTGCCGGCGGCGAGGCCAAGGTAGGCCAGCATCGAGTGGCTGGCATTGAGCAGCCGCAGCTTCGCGGCCTCCCAGTTCGCGACGTCGGAACTGAACACCGCCCCGGCATCCTCCCAACGCGGCCTGCCGGCGGCGAAATTGTCCTCGATGACCCACTGTTTGAAGGTTTCGGCCACCACGGCCGCTTCGTCGCGCAGGCCAAGTTCATGTTCGACGCCGTCCAAGTCACCTGGCGTGGTGGCGGGCACCATCCGGTCAACCATGGTGCTGGGGAAGGTGGCGTTTCCTGGCAGCCAGGCCAGCAGGGGCTCACTTTCGGGTGCGGGCAGGGCCCCGGCGAAGTTCCTGACGAGGGTTCCGGTAAGTTCCCCGTTGCCGGGCAGGTTGTCGCAGGACACCACCGTGACCGGTCCGGCACCAGTGAGAGAGCGCTGTTGCAGGCCGCGGACGATTTGCCCGATGGCGGTGTGCGGCGCCCGTCCGGCGAGGTCCGCCTGGATTTCCGGGTCCTTTAGGTCAAGGGTGCGGGTCTGCGGATCGAAGCGGTATCCCTTTTCCGTGATCGTGAGGGTGACGATCCTTGTGGCCGGGGCGGCGATCCGCTCCACCACCAGGTCCGGGTTGTCCCGCCCCGATATGACGTCCACGATGCTGGAGACCACACGCAGCGGGCCGGCAGCCTCTCCCCGTTCGACCACGGTGAACAGGCCGTCCTGCGGCGCGAGTTGCCGGGCCACGGTGTCCGAACGCTGGGTGACCCCAACGATCCCCCACTCGAAGTCGCCGGCGGCCAGCATCGCGTCCTCCGTATAGACGGCCGTGTGGGCGCGGGCGAAGGCACCCAGGCCCAAGTGGACGATGCCGGGCTGCACTTGGTCCCGCCCGATGCCGGCCTGGTGCCCACTGGTCGCCAGGGCACTCGTTGCCAGGGACGATGAACTCAGGCGTGCGATGGCAGCGCTCCTTCCTGAGTGCCGGGGACCGGGGCAGTACCCGCGGCAACCGTTGCGGCATGGGCCTTGGTCTGTTCGAACGTTGGGATGAAACCGGTCCCGCCCTTGCCGCCAACCACCAGCGATGATGCCGCAACCCCGTAATGCGCCGCCGTCGGAAAGTCGTCGCCCAGCACCAGTCGTGCTGTCAACGTGCCAACGAAGGCGTCGCCGGCACCAGTTTGGTCCACCACGGCGGGGGCAGGGATTGCGGGCACCCAGGCAGAGCCGGCACCCACGCCGGCCCCGTCCCATTCCAGCTGGACCCCCTGTGCCCCGCAGGTGACGGCAACGTTGGCCGCACCCAGCGAGCGCAGCGTGGCCGCAGCCTCCTCCGGGGAGGGAACAGCCAGCAGCGCACTCGTCTCGCCAGGGAATGACGGCGTCACCAGGAAGGCGTGCGGCGCCAGGGCGGTGAGCGCCGCCGTCGCGTCCTCTGCGCTGGTGAGCCGGGGACGGAAGTTTGGATCGTACACAAAGCGCCCGGCCAGGCCGGCAGCTTTGACGACGGCGGCGCGCGACGTCCGCGAAATGGCGCAGGCGATACCGCCCGCCACTACGGCCCCGGCTGCCGCGAAAACGTCCGGGTCGACGTCGTCAGGCCCCAGGGTGGAACCCACGCTGCCGCTGCGGGCGTAAGAGAACTCGCGCTCGCCGGCGGGATCGCTGTGCACCAGGTAGACGCCCTGCTGGCCGCGCCGGAACTTCAAAAGACCAGTGGAAATGCCCAGTTCCGCGATGCGGGCGGCGATCGCCTTGCCGAGGTCGTCGTCGGTCAGGACGGACAGAAGGCCCACGCGGGCACCGGCGGCAGCGGCTGCCGCGGCGACATTGAGGGCGTCACCGGAGATGCCGAGCTGGGCCGGGACGCCGTCGGCAAAGGGAAGGTCGGTGGCGACTTCGACGAGGATCTCGCCCATGACCACCACGTCAAAGAATTCTTGGGCTGCAGGTTTCACCAGTCGTGCACCGATCCGTCCAGGCGCCGGTTCACGGGCAGGTATTTGGGGTCGAAGGGGAAGCGCGCGGCAGCTTCCTCGTCAAACTGAACGCCCAGGCCGGGGACGTCGCCTGGATGCATGTAGCCGTCGGCGAAGGTGTAGGAAGTCTTGAAGACTTCACCCGCGGGGTCGCGGTGGCCCATGTATTCCTGGATGCCGAAATTGGGGATGCTCATGTCCACGTGCAGCGCAGCCGCGAACGAGACCGGGGACAAGTCGCCGGCACCGTGGGATCCTGAGCGCACGCCGTAGAGGTCTGCCAGCGAAAAGATCCGGCGCAGGTGCGTGATGCCGCCGGCGTGGGAAACGGAGGTGCGGATGTAGTCGATCAACCGTTCCGTGATGAGTTGCTGGCAGTCCCAGATCGAGTTGAATACTTCCCCCACGGCAACGGGCGTGGTGGTGTGCTGGCGGATCAGCCGGAATGCGGACTGGTCCTCGGCCGGGGTTGGATCCTCGATCCAGAACGGCCGGTACTGCTCCAGGGAAGCGCCCAAGCGGCCCGCCTCAATGGGCGTCAGCCGGTGGTGCACGTCGTGCAGGACGTGGACGCCGTAGCCGAACTGTTCGCGGACGTGGGCCATCATCTTCGGGGCGAAGTCCAGGTAGGCGGTGGTCTCCCAGGTGTCTTCCTGGGGCACGTTGCTGCTGGCCGGCTCGTACAGCTTTCCGTCCACGGGGGCGATGCCGTAGGTCTTGTCCAGGCCCGGCACGGCCGCCTGGGCGCGGATGGCCTTGTAGCCAAGGTCCAGGTGGTACTGGAAGTCTGCGCTCAGGTCTTCAAGAGTAGTGCCGCTGGCGTGGCCGTAGACCATGACGCCCTCGCGGGCCGCGCCGCCCAGGAGTTCATAGACGGGCATGCCTGCGGCCTTGCCCTTGATGTCCCAGAGCGCGACGTCGATCGCGGCGATGGCGGTCATGGTCACCGGGCCGCGGCGCCAGTAGGCGCCCTTGTAGAAGTACTGCCAGGCGTCCTCGATGCGGCGGGCGTCTCGGCCGATGAGCAGCGGGCAGAGGTGCTCCGAGAGATAGGATGCTACAGCCAGCTCGCGGCCGTTAAGGGTGGCGTCGCCGATGCCGGTGATGCCGTCCTCGGTTTCTATTACGAGCGTGACGTAGTTCCGTCCGGGCGACGAAACCACAACCCGTGCGTCGGTGATCTTCACTGGGGAGTCCTTCAGATATTGGGAGCTGGTACAAGTAGGTCGCAGTAAGTGTCGTTATGAGCCGCCATCACGACACTTACTGCTACTCAGTTGGGTGGGTGGGGGATGTTCGGGGTGTCAGTCCGTGCTGAGGCGGAGCATGACCTTGCTGCTGCCGGCTGTCGGGTCCGCGGCGGTCTGCATGGCTCGCTGCGCGTCGTCGATGCCGAACCTATGGGTAATCACGGGTGAGACGTCCAGGCCGTCCTTCATGGCCTCCAACGCATCGGTGATCTCGTCCACGAACCGGTAGGACCCGATCCAGGTGATCTCCCGGGTGACCAGGTCCCCCAGGGCGGAAGCTGCCGGCGTCCCGGGCAGGTTGCCCACCTGGACGACGGTGCCGCCGCGGGCCGTGGCGCGCAGGACTCCGCCCAGGACCGCCGGTATCCCGGTGGCCTCGAAGACAAGCTCCAAGTCTGCCGGAAGAGGCTTGTCCGAAACGTTCAGCACCTCATCCGCGCCCATCGCCTGGGCAATGCGCAGAGACGCGTCGCTGATGTCGGTGGCAATCACGGTCCGCGCTCCGGCGTACTTGGCGGCCGCTGTGACCAGCGACCCGATGGGTCCGGCACCGTTGACCAGCACGTCGCGGCCTTGAAGGCTGCCGGCACGGCTGACTGCATGCATGGCGACGGCGAGCGGTTCCGCCAGGGCCCCGCGCAGCGTGTCCACCCCGTCGGGCAGCGGACGGACCTGGAATGCCTTGGCGAGCTTGCGTTCGCTGAAGCCGCCGTCGGTGTGGGGGTCGAACGCCGCCGAGCCGAAGTAGCGGATCTGCGGGTAGAGGTTGGTCCGCCCGGCCAGGCGTGCGGGCATGGCTCCATCCCCCACCAGTTCCGCGGGGTGCACGGTCACGGGCTGGCCTATTTCGAGGTTCTCGACGCCGGGACCCAGCCTGGCGATCCGGCCCGCCACTTCGTGCCCCAGGACGAGCGGTGACTTCAGTGCTGCGGTCCCGGACGCTCCGTGGCGCCAGTACGAAAGGTCACTTCCGCAGATGCCGCCCCATTCGACGTCGAGCACTACCTCTCCCGGGCCGGGAACCGGCTCCGGCCTGTCATCGATGCGAAGATCGTTGGCGCCGTGGACGACAACGGCTTTCATACGGCGTCCTCGAGGCGGACCATGTCGCGGCCGCGGACCTCGGGGCCAACGGCAGCGGAAACCAGGGTGATCAGGGAGTAGCCGATGACCATTGCGGCCAGCGGCCACCAGTGTCCGGTGACGGCGGTGAGGGTGGCTGCCAGCAGCGGACCGATGGCAGTGGCCAGGATGCCGCCGATTTCCTTGGCGAGGGCCAGTTGGGTGAAGCGGGTGCGGGCGCCGAAGAACTCTGCCATGGTGACGCTTTCCATGGCGAACAGACTCAGCACGCCGAGGTTCAGTCCGATGACCATGGCGATGGTGATGAGAGCGGCGTTGCCGCTGGTGATCATGAGCATCATCGGGATGGCGTAGAGGGCAGTGAGGGCGCTGAGCACCAGGTACAGCGGGCGGCGGCCGAAGCGGTCACCCAGGAGGCCCACCAGCGGGATGGTGAGGAAGCCGAGGAGCGAGCCATACATGATCGCGTTGGTGCCAACGCTCTTATCCGTCATCAACACCGTGGCCAGGTAACCCACCAGGAAGGTCTGCACCAGTCCGGAGTTGCCGGCCTGGCCGAAGCGCAGGCCGAGTGCGATCAGGAAAGACTTGCCCTTCTTCTGGTGCAGGGCAGCTTCGATGGTGCTGGTTCCTGCGAGCTCGGGAGCTTTGGCTGCATTCTTGATCTTGTCCTTGGTGAGAGCCACGCCGTCCACCACGTCGGCGCGCTGTTCGAAGACCGGGCTTTCCTTGATGGAGCGGCGGATCCAGACGGCGAACAGCATGATCACGAAGCTGGCCAGGAATGGAATACGCCAGCCCCAGCTCAACAGGTCCTCCTGCGAAAGCGAGCTGACCAGGATGGCCCACAACGCCGAGGCGCCAAGGGTGCCGGAGTTGGTGCCAAGGCAAACCAGGGAGGAGATGATGCCGCGACGGCGTGCCGACGCGAACTCCGCCAGCATAACCGTGGCACCCGCGATTTCCGCGCCGGCTCCGAAGCCCTGGATGAGGCGCAGGGCCACCAGGAGGATGGGCGCCCAGATGCCCACCATGGCGTAGGTGGGAAGAACACCGATCAGGGTGGTGGAGGCACCCATCAAGGCGATGGTGATGTACAGGACCTTCTTGCGGCCGATCCTGTCACCCATGCGGCCGAAGTAGACAGCGCCGAAGAGGCGGGCCACGTAGCCCACGCCATAGGTGGCCATGGCTGCAATCAGGCCGATGACGGGGCTGACGTCAGGGAAAAAGATCTTGTTGAAGACGATGGCTGCTGCCAGGGAGTAGAGCTGGAAGTCCATGAATTCCATGGCGGTGCCGAGCCAGCCGGAGACGGCCACCTTGGCAAGGTCGCGGGTGTTCCGGGCCTCGGCCCGGCTGCTGGTGGGCGGGGCAATGCTTTCGGTCATCGGTTGCTCCTTTGCAGGTGATGCTGTCGAACGGGAGTGAAGAGTGCGGAGGAATGTAAACGGCGGAAAGCTGTGGACCGGACGGCAGGACCCTTGGATTGGCAGGGCGCCAGTCACCGGCAGCACGTCGATTCAACTACCATACAAGCACTACCATTCTAGTGTGTCAACGGGCTAGACTAATTCCATGGCAACGGACAAAAGAGGCGCTTCGCCCCGGCTTTCGGTACGCGACCAAACCCTCGAGACGCTCCGCACCCGGATCATTTCGCTGCAACTGCCCCCGGGCGAGCCGTTGTCTGAGAACGAGTTGGCGCAGGAACTGGGCGTCAGCCGCACGCCCGTGCGCGAAAGCCTCATCCTGCTCCGGGAGGAAGGGCTCGTTCAGGTCTTTCCTCAGATCGGCTCCTTCGTCTCACTGGTGGACCTGGCACGCGTCTCCGAAGCGCAGTTCATCCGCGAGGCCATCGAGTGCGCTTCGCTCCGCGATCTTGACGTGGACACTGCGGGCATCGCAAGCCTGCGGGGAATCCTGCAGGCACAGACCGATGCTGACGCTGCCGGTAACGTGGAAGAATTCTTCCGGTTGGACGAAGACTTCCACCGGGAACTCCTGCGCCTGGCGGGACACGAATCCGCTTGGAGCGCGGTCAACTCGGCCAAGGCGCACCTGGACCGGGCGCGCCGGATGAGCCTGCTGGACACCCGGCCTGTTTCCACGTTGATCGAACAGCACACGGCCGTGGTGGACGCGTTGGAAGCCAACGACCCTACCGATGCGGACAGCAGCCTGCGGCTTCACCTCCGCGCCGTCTTCGAGGATGTCCAGCGGATCCAGGAGTCCACCCCCGAACTGTTTTCCGACGGCGCAGCCCAGCGTCCCTCACGGCGGAGTGTTGCTCGCCTCGCCTAGCTGGAATCCTGTCCGTTCCCTGCCTGGTCGACTGGCGTACGTCACGACCCGGGACCTGTTTGTCAGTCCCTCTTGCTAGGTTTGATTCCAAGCCAGGAGAACAGTCTCCGGGCCCGCAAACAGTTGGGGAGGCCCCGTGTTTCTGCTGGACGCTGCCGGTAGTCATGCCGGATCCGCCACGCCACCAGACCTGGTTTTCTCAGCCAGCGACCTTGTAGCTGCTGCCGAGTGTGAATACCGCACGCTCCGAATCCTGGACGAAAAGCTGGGACGCGTTCCCAAGGCAGAATTCCCCGCTGACGAAATGCAGAAGCGCGCCGGTGAGTTGGGCGACCGGCATGAGCAGACCGTGCTCGCCAGCCTGGTGGCCAAGTACGGTGCCTGGGACCCCAGCCGCGGTTCGGGAGTCTACTCGCTGGAGCGCGGCCAGAACCTGCGTGGCGAGCTTCAGGCAAAACACGCGGAGACCGAACTCGCCCTCCGGTCCGGAGCGGACGTCGTGTTCCAGGCCACCTTCTTCGACGGCGAATTCCTTGGCTATGCGGATTTCCTGGTGAACGAGGCCGCCGGCACCGGGAACCCGGGCCGGTACGAGGTCTGGGACACCAAGCTGGCCCGGCACGCCAAGGTAGGGGCCCTGCTGCAGCTGGCGGCCTACGGTGATCAGCTCCTCGGGATGGGGTTGGATCCCTCGCCCGTTGTCACGCTGGTGCTCGGCACCCGGCTTGGTGACGATTGGCTGCGGAGCAGCCATTCCCTGCCGGACCTGCTGCCCGTCTTCCGCGAACGACGGCGGCGCTTCCGCCAGCTCACAGCCAGCCACCGGGCTGCTGATGCCCCGGTGCAGTGGCGGCAGGACGGCGTCGTGCATTGCGGGCGCTGCGACTTCTGCGCTGAACAGGTGCAGTTGCACAGGGACCTTCTAATGGTTGCGGGCATGTCTGTTGTCCAGCGGCGGAAACTTCACGCTGCAAACATCACCACCATTGATGAACTGGCGGCCATGCCAGCCGACCAGGCCAGGAACTCCGTGGTCCGGCTCCGCGCTCAGGCACGGATGCAGCTGGGCCTGGACCAACCGGCGGGCTCGCGGACGTTAGCCAAGGATGGCCAGCCGCATACGGTCTCCTACACGGTCCTGCCGGACAACACCATCGCATCGCTGCCTGTGCCGAGCGCCGGGGACATCTTTTTCGACTTCGAGGGCGATCCGCTGTGGCAGGACCCGGCCACCGGTGCCTGGGGCATCGAGTACCTCTTTGGCGTCATCGAGGCGCCGGTGGCGGGTGCGGAAAGTGAGCCGGTATTCCGCCCATTCTGGGCACACTCCCGCTCCGGGGAACGCCGCGCCTTCCTGGACTTCCTGGAGTACGTGGAGGAGCGGCGTGCCCGGTACCCGGACATGCACGTCTACCACTACGCTCCCTACGAAAAGACGGCGCTGCGGAATCTTTCCCTCGCGCACCAGGCCGGTGAGGACACGGTGGATGACTGGCTCCGGCAGGGGCTGCTGGTGGATCTGTATGCAACGGTGCGCCATTCCATCCGGATCTCGGAGGCGTCGTACTCCATCAAGAAGCTGGAACCGCTGTACATGGGCGACAACCTTCGCTCCGGTGACGTCAAGGACGCCGGCGCTTCCGTGGTGGCCTATGCCGCCTACTGTGCCGCCCGTGATGAGGGGCGCCAGGACGAAGCCGACGCCATCCTGGCTTCGATTTCCGACTACAACCAGTACGACTGCCTCTCCACCCTTCGGCTGCGGGACTGGTTGCTTGAGTTGGGAGCTGGAGCCGGCGTCCCTGCTGAAGATGGTGGTAATCCACTTCGCCTGCTGGAGACTGCGAACCCAATTGATACCGTTCCAGGGCCAGCCCAGGTGCCGGCCCCGCCAACAACTGCTGCCGCTGATGATGCAGCCCCTGCCGCCGAGACGCCTGAAGAAGGCAGGCTCCGCGAATATCTTGCCGGGCTGCCGGACAACCGCCCCTGGACTGACGATGAGCGCGCCATCGCCATGGTGGCCGCCGCCACGGGCTATCACCGGCGTGAGCGCAAGCAGTTCTGGTGGCAGCACTTCGACCGGGTCGAGGCACCGCTGGAAAACTGGTCCGACCAGCGGAACGTGTTCGTTGTGTCGTCAGCGGAAGTCGTTTCTGATTGGGCGTTGGCCAAGCCCCGGGAACGGATGCGGACCCGCGTCCTGAAGCTGCGGGGCACCATGACGGAGGGTTCCGATTTCCGTGCCGACTCCAACTGGTGCCGGCTGTACGACGCCCCGGGGCCTGATGGCATGACCGCTCCGGAGGCTGCCCCGGGGACCAGGGCATACTCGTTCGGGACCAGGATCAGCGAACTGGAGGCCACGCCCGAGGGCCCGGAACACTTCATTACTATTGCGGAACGCGAAACCGGGAAGGTTCGCGCCTATCCGCACCTGCCGGTGGCACTAACCGAGGACCAGCCCCTGGCCACCGCCAGCATTGAAGCAGCCATTGCGGAAATAGCAGGGGCAGTCGGTGGCTCGGTGCCGACCCTCCCCGCGCAGCCGGGCCTGGACATCCTGCGTAAGCTGCCGCCGCGGTTCCGCGCGCTGACCGGGCCGTCAGAAGTCCACCATGCTGACGATGGCACCGCCGATTACGCAGGGGCCATTACCGCATCCTTGCGCGATTTGGACCACTCATATTTAGCCGTCCAAGGGCCGCCGGGGACGGGCAAGACCTACGTTGGGGCCCATGTCATCGGCAGGCTGGTGGCTGAGGGCTGGAAGGTCGGCGTAGTGGCCCAGTCCCACAATGTGGTGGAAAACCTGCTCTGCCGGGCCATCGAGACCGGCGGAGTGGATCCGCGGGCGGTGGCCAAGAAACTGGCCGCGCCGCATGACGTTCCCTGGCGCCACACCTCCGAAGGCGACGTGTCCCGGCTGCTGACATCTCCGGGTGGATGCCTGGTGGGCGGCACCGCCTGGACTATGACCGGCAGGGAGGTCCCCGCCGCGTCCCTTGATCTCCTGGTCATTGACGAGGCCGGCCAGTTCTCGCTGGCCAATACCCTGGCGGTCAGCCGCGCCGCGTCCAGGCTGCTCCTGCTCGGCGACCCACAGCAGCTGCCGCAGGTGACCCAGGGCGCGCACCCTGAACCCGTCGACGAGTCCGCCCTGGGCTGGCTCGCGGCCGGGCATGCCACTCTTCCGGCGAGCCTGGGTTACTTTCTCGCCGATACCTGGCGGATGCATCCGGAGCTGTGCCGGGCAGTGTCGAATCTCAGCTATGAGGGAAAACTGACGTCCGCTCCTGCCACGTCCCTCCGCGACCTGGAGGTCCTGGCATCCGGAGTGGAGACGGTGTTCGTCAACCACAGCGGCAACACCACCTCATCGAAGGAAGAAGCCGTGGAAGTGGTTCGCCAGGCCCGCCGCCACCTGGGCCTGAAATGGACCTGCGGCCCGGACAGCGAAGCCCGTCCGCTGGACCAGCAGGATCTGCTGGTGGTGGCCGCCTACAACGCCCAGGTCCATCTGATCCGCAAGCACCTGGCAGAGGCAGGGCTGCCTGAGGTTCGGGTGGGCACGGTGGACAAGTTCCAGGGCCAGGAAGCTCCGGTGGTGCTGGTTTCCATGGCATGTTCGGCGGTGTCAGAGGCTCCCCGCGGCGCGGAGTTCCTGCTCAACCGGAATCGCATCAACGTGGCCGTTTCGCGCGGCCAGTGGCGCGCCGTCATCATCCGCTCCCCCGAACTCACCAGCTACATGCCACACAAACCGGCCGGGCTGGAGGAGCTGGGGGCCTTTATCGGCCTGAGCCCGCGGGAATAGTGCGGGTACGTTCCGGGGCGGCGAAACGGGTTTCAGTGCGCCCGGAAGCCGCGGAATTTTCCTGAAGCCTCGGACATGGAGGCCTCCACGTCGTCCACGCGGCCAGGTGTGCGGCCGGAGTTGAGCCCCTCCAGGAGTTGGCGCACCTTCGACTCCGGCCCCTCAGCCACGACCGAAACCGAACCGTCGTCGAGGTTCCTCACCTCACCCGACAACCCAAGTTCCTCAGCCTGGCCCATTGTCCAGAAGCGGAAGCCCACAGCCTGCACCGTCCCGGACACGCGGGCGTCCAGCCGAACATTGTCCTGCGCTTGATTCCCGTGCGTCGGACTATCGTGCCTGCCCATGGTGGGCCTCCTCATTCGCAACTTCGCTTCCCAACCGGGCAGCGCGATCTGTCGGCATGTGGTTCCAAAAGACAGTTCGCGCCGGCCCGGCCGGGTGGGCAGCCGTTAGTTGATGGTGATGTCGCGGGTGGCGTGGTTGTAGCGGATGGTCACCGTGCCGCCGGTGTGGTGCAGTTCGTGGTTGGGACCGTCGAACGTGCCGAAGGCACCGTAGTTCTCCGTCCAGGATCGGTTCAGGGCGATCTTGAAGGTGTAGTAGCCGGCGGGAAGCTCGGCGCTCTTCTTCCACAGCTGGTCCAGGAAGTCGAACTCCATCTGTGCTTCGTCGTACTGCGGTGCCCAGTTCTCCGGTGCGCCCAGGATGGTGTTGAAGTCACCAGCCACGGCCACAGCTTCGGGCTGCGGAAGGGTCTCGACGTCCGGGCCCTCGAACGGCTCGTCGGCGGCGGAGGTTCCGGCAGGGGCCGCAGCGGAGGCGGTTTCGGTCTTGTCCTTGGCGGACGCCTTGCCCTTGCGGACTGCCTTCACCACAGGCTCCACGGCGTCTTCGATCGCCTTGGCTGCCTTGCCCACAGCCGACGCGGCTTTCTTCGCGGGAGCCTTCTTGGCGGTCTTCTTCGGAGCTTCCTCCTTGGCCGGAACCTGCAGCGTTGCCGCGGCGGCGGAAACCGGCCGGACAAAGCCTTCGGGAGCCGTGGGAACGGGAGTGCCGGCAGGGACGGGCGTGCCGGCGTCGAGCGCTGCTGCGAAGGAGTCAACGTCGGGGAAGGCGACCGTGGCGCGCATGCCGTCCTCGGTGATGGTCCAGCCTGAGCGGCCCTTGACCAGCCAGCCGGCCTTGACCAGTTTCGCGGTGGCCGAGGTGAGGGTCTTGTGGCCGCGCGGGATGCCGCCGCTGAGCAGTTCTGCCTCGTGCTCGGTGAACGGCACGCGGGCAGTTGCTTCCGCCAGGACCTGGCCTGCATTCAGTGCATCGCCGGACCACACGCCTTCGGTCAGGACATCCAGCACGGTCTTGAGTCGAAGGTAGGTGTTTTCTGCGGTGGACTTGGCCATGATTCCCCTTATATAAAAGCGATCGGTCTTAGGCATCTTGCCAACAGCCCATTAAATCGCGCGACTTTAACTGGTTAACTCTGCGTGTCGTGACCGACTATGAAGCGGATGGTGCCGCAAGTGAGGCGGAGGTCTCGGGTAAGGGCCGTCTGCATAACCCTCAAGCGCTGACATGGGTGCTGCGTTGCACTCCCCAGACACGCCTGCGGCACTTAGTTTACCGGGCCGAAAGACCGGCTGTTGCCCCCGACACAGCAGCGGTCACTCGGACACTTCCCTGCCGTTCAATTCCGCCAGCAGTTCGGCCTTCCGCTCCTCCGGTGCGAAGGAGGAATGGATGGAGTTCGCTGCGAGGCGCGCCTTGTCGAAATCAGAGAGGTCAAAAACAGAAGTCAGCTGCGCGAAGTTGTCATCCACGTAGCCGCCGAAGTAGGCAGGATCGTCCGAGTTGACCGAAACGTTCAGTCCCGCGGCCAGCATCGCCGGCAGCGGATGGGCGGCCAGGGTGTCCACGGCACGGAGCCGGACGTTGGACAGGGGGCAGACTGTCAGGGGAATGCGGGCGTCCACAAGGCGCTCCACGAGGTCGGGATCGTCCATGCAGCGGATTCCATGGTCAATCCGTTCCACGCCCAGGAGGTCCAGGGCTTCGATGATGTACGACGCCGGGCCCTCCTCCCCCGCGTGCGCCGTCAACCGCAGGCCGGCTTCACGCGCCTTCGCGTACAGCCGTTCGAACTTGGACGGCGGGTTTCCCACTTCGGCTGAGTCCAGGCCGATGGCGCCGATGGGTGCGTCCATGGCCAGCAGCCGGTCCAGTACTTCCAGGGCCGAGTCCTCCGGCAGGTCGCGCAGGAAGGCCGCGATCAGGAGAGTGGAAATGCCGTACTCCTCCTCCGACGTCGCCAGCACCGATGCCACACCGTTGATGCACGCCTCCAGGGGAATGCCGCGGGAGAGGTGCGCCTGCGGGTCCATCATGATTTCCGCGTGCCGGACTCCGGCGGCAGCAGCCCGCTCCAGGTAGGCCCGGGTCATGTCCGCGAAGTCCTGCTCGGTACGCAGCACAGCCATGTTCGCGTAGTAGAGGTCCAGGAAGGACTGCAGGTCCGTGAACTGATACTTCCCGCGGAGTTCGTCCAGTCCGGAATACGGCAGCGCAATGCCGTTGCGTTCGGCCAAGGCAAAGATGAGCTCGGGCTGCAGCGTGCCTTCGATGTGCAGGTGCAGTTCTGCCACCGGCAGAGGCTTGGCAGGGACTGCGGGCTCCGCGAGGTCCGTATCGGTTTCGGGCATGGTGCTGCCGGCGGCAAAGTTGTCCATCCGGTCAGGATAGTGCCCCTCCCGGTTTCGCGCCTTCCCGGGACTTCGAGGCCCTGCGACCGGCCGGCGTGACAGGGCCATGGGCGCCCTCCCGACACACCGGCTGGAATCTCGATTTGATAACGGCGAAGTGATGTCCTAGCGTGAAATGCAGGCCCGTTCGGCGGGCTCTTTGATTGCCCGGTGCTGCCTCCACCAGAACTGCCCAGCGGCAGCCACCGACAGTGACCTCTATTCGTCAGGGGCGGGCAGTGGCGCGACGATCTCCGGGGACGGAACCAGCGCTGGTGGCCTTCAGGAGCATCACCATCATGAAAAACACCAAATTCCGTACTGCCGCACGCCGCGGAGTCACCCTGGCCGCCGTCTCCGCGGCAGGTTTGGCACTTTCAGCCACGGCGGCCAACGCAGCCACCCCCACGTCCACCTGGGATGCACTCGCGCAGTGCGAGAGCGGCGGCAACTGGTCCATTAACACCGGCAACGGCTTCTCCGGCGGCCTGCAGTTCACCTCCAGCACGTGGTCAGCCTACGGCGGAACCGGGTCCCCCGAGAATGCCAGCCGTGAGCAGCAGATCGCGGTAGCCGAGAGGGTGCAGGCCTCCCAGGGCTGGGGCGCCTGGCCGTCCTGCTCATCCCAGCTCGGCCTGAGCGGCGGCGGCGGAGCACCGGTCCAGAGCGCGCCGGTCCAGGCCGCCCCGGTCCAGGCTGCTCCGGTGCAAAGCACCCAGGTCCAAAGCACCCAGGTCCGAAGTGCTCCGGTCCAGCAGGCACCTCGGCACGCCACGTCGGTAGCCCTTAGCGGCGAGACTTACACCCTGCAGGCCGGGGATACCTTGAGCACTGTTGCCCAGAAGCTGGGTATCCAGGGCGGCTGGCAGCATCTTGCCGACGCCAACCTGGACACCATTTCGGATCCGAACCTCGTGTTCGAGGGACAGGTCATCCAGCTTCCCGCTTAGCACCCGCGGCAGCGTTACCGGCTATGGCCGCCCCGCCTTCCTGAGGGCGCCACATACAGGTCGGCGATAGACAAATTCCGTTGACCAAAAGAGCGACGCCGGCACACCCCCACAAGGGATGTGCCGGCGTCGCTCTTGAATTTACTGAGCCGCTGCCGGAGCGGGCAGTGAGGAGACAGTCAGCTGCCCGGCAGTTCGCGGACGATCCGCACCTTCCAGGCGGCGTCGTCGCTGGTGTCCAGCAGGGCAACCGTGCCGTGCGCAAGGTTCAGGGCGACCCGCTTGACGGCGAGCAACTCCAGGTAGAGGTGCTCGTTCATGCGGGTGGGGGTGTCGATCATGTACTTCACGGCGTCGCGTATCTTGCGGTAGTTGGCGCTGCGTTCGCGGTGCATGTGCAGCTCCAGGGCGGAGCGCTGCTTGAGCCGCGGCTCATGCCGGTTGAGCAGCGTCACGGCTGCATGGACTGCAACAACAAGGGTGAGCGAAACTCCGTAAATCCACCAGCCGCTGGACAGCAGGAACAGCGGCAGGTTGCCAATGGCCACGAGCGCAATTACCACCCGAAGGGCGGCAATCCTCCGGACCGTCCTGGCAACGGCGGCCATTCCGTCGCGGAACCTGTGCTGGTCCTTGCGCGCGGCGGCGGGGTCGATGGTGAACTCGTCGAGGACCAGGATTCCCTGGGCTTCCGGGCCCAGCATCTGCCCGTAGCGGGGCAGGGCGGTGCGGGCGTGGGTGACGGCTTTGTCAGATGTAGATGTCATGAGAGAGCTTCCGAAACGCGGTTGGGGTTGCGGCGATCTTAGTGGTTTAACCTGGACGCCGTATGCATGCGTCCACTATTTGGACAGATGCGGCTCATTGATGTGGCAGCTGGCACAGCAATTGGCACTTCCGCCGGGGACCGTCAGACTGAATGGATGCAAACCTTCCTCCCTTACCCTGACTTCCGGCAAAGCGCCAAAGCCCTGGACACCGCACGGCTGGGCAAGCAGCGGGTCGAAGCGCTGCAAACCCTCCGGGCGCTGGTGATCCCGGGATACGGCTGGCAGACCCACCCGGCGATCCGTATGTGGATGGGCCATGTGCCAGCCCTCACCATGTACGGACTGGCAATGGTTGACGAGTGGACCGAGCGTGGCCACCCGGACAACACCCGCGCGAACATCGCCGAGTTCGCACCGCAGGCCGCCCATCCGGACTACGCCGCCAAAATTGTCCTGCCGCCTTGGCTCGGTGACCCCGACTTCCACCTGAGCCACCGTTCGAAGCTGGTGCACAAAGAACCGAAGTTCTACACCTCTGTCTTCCCGGACGCCGTTCCGGACATGGATTACGTCTGGCCGGAGCCCCGGCACGAATTCCTGCCGCAGGAGCCGGAAGGGGACATTCTGTGGATCCTGCGGGAGCCGCATGACGACGTCGACCCCCAGCGGCTGACCACAGTGGCGCTCCCGCCGGTAAACCGGAGCGCTGCTGCCGCGGCGGCGATGTCCGCCGGCGGAGACGACGGCTATTCCCCCGTTTACGTGGACGACGGTTCTCGCCGGCCGTCCCGTGCCCCTAAGAAGGCGCCGCCGAAGCCGCAGGCTAAGAAGCCCACCCGCAAGCGCATGGCGCAGGAGGAGGCGTTCCGGACCCTCCCGGGGAAGACGCCGGTTGCCGTTCCGTTCGAGAACGGGGCCACGTTCGCGGTGGGCCAGGTGGTGGGGCGCCCCATCACGCTTGATGACGGCCGCTTCGGCAGGAACTTCGAGGTCATTGAGATCATCGACCGCTCCGCGTTCGCCTACCCTGCCCTGTTGCAGGACCCCCGAGTGTTCTTCCCGGTGGAGGCCCCGTAGGCCATGACGATCCTTATGGCCGGGTGCGGCGACCTGGGCACGGAGGCGGGGCTCAGGCTCGCTGAATTGGGGCACAGGGTCGTGGGATGGCGCCGGTCCCCCGCAAAGCTGCCGGCAGCCATCGAAGGAGCTGCGGCAGACTTGGGATCGCCGCACCTGCCGCCCGTCCCGGCGGACACCACCGCCGTCGTCATTGCTGTAGCCGCTGATTCCGCATCCGAGGAGGCATACCGCGCAGCGTATGTACGCGGGGTGGCACACGTCCTGGACGCACTCGAGCGTGATGGAGTGGCTCCTCACCGGATCATCTTCGTCTCCTCAACGGCTGTCTACGGCGATGCGGGCGGCGGCTGGGTGGATGAAGCCACGCCGCCTAACCCCGGTGGTTTCTCCGGGCGTGTGCTGGTGGAGGCCGAGGAGCTCCTGCATGCCAGGCTTGCGGGTACGGGCACTCCCGGCACGGCGCTCAGGCTGGGCGGCATTTACGGGCCTGGCAGGACCCGATTGATAGACCAGGTGGAAACAGGCGCTGCAGTCATCCCCGAAGACGTGCGCTACACCAATCGGATCCATCGTGACGACGCCGCGGCTGCCATCGTGCACCTCGCCACAATGGCAGATTCACCCGCGCCTGCTTATGTCGGAGTGGACAATGAGGCCGCCGACCTTGGGTCCGTTTTGCGGTTCCTTGCAGCCGAACTTGGCCTTTCTGAACCCCCGGTGGGTGACGCCGGTCCCGCCCGTGGAGGCAACAAGCGCTGCCGCAACGACCTGCTCCGCAGCACCGGGTTTACCCTCACGTTTCCCACGTTCAGAGAAGGGTACCGGGACGTCATCGCAGGGAACGGCATCCGCCATCCGTGACGGAGGCTGCCGTCCAGTAGGTTACAGCCAGGTGGCCGCGGGACGCCTGGCCCGAGGTAAGGCGAGGCATGGATTTTCGGCAGGTCATTGAGACGGTTGGGCAACTGGTCGATTTCGCAGGCGTCGCAGTGATGGTGATTGGAGCCGTGGTTTCCCTCCCGCTGGCCGCCCGTGGCCATCAGCCGCGGCAGCTTCCAGCGGGGGCGGAGAAATTGAGCTTCTACCGGTCCTACCGGCAGCTACTGGGCCGGTCCATCCTGCTGGGCCTCGAACTGCTCGTCGCCGCCGATATTATCCGCACCGTTGCCGTCACGCCCACATTCGTCAGCGTCGGGGTGCTGGCCGTCATCGTGTTGATCAGGACGTTCCTCAGCTTCTCCCTGGAACTGGAAATCACAGGGCGCTGGCCATGGCAAAAGGAGGCCTCCGCGACCGGTTCCGGCTCCCCCGTTCCAGAGGCATAAGCGCGGCTGTTCGGGTTTTTCCACATAGGGGCTTGGGCGGGTCCTGATTGTCGGTGGTGGCTGGCAGAGTGGGGTTATGGAGGCCATTGGGGAAGATCTTGGGAAGGCGTACGACGCCGGCAGTTGGCTGCCGCGCCCGGCCCACCTTCATGCCGTCCCCGGGGAGGCGCCGGCCACCGGGGAGCCTTCAGCGCAGTCCCTGAGTCTGACAGCTGCCGCGGCACCTGCCGTACGGGCTTTGTTGGGCGGGCTGGCTGGGCAGCTTGCGGCCACTGCCCTGGCCGCCCCGGACGTGCTGGCCTCCGCCTCCTATGTTGAGGCCGCCGATTTCGCCGGCGGCGTCGAGGAACTGGTCCGGACCGCGGAATACCTGCAAATCCTCTCGGCCGACGCTGTGGACCGGACCCGCACCCAGGCCATCAGCGACGCCGCCACAGCCAAAACCCGCGCCACCCGGTCCCGGGGCTGGACCACCGGATGGGACGCCAACGGTGTCGAAACCCTGAACACCGGACCTCAAGCTGTGAACGAGACCGACGCCGAGTGGCCCGCCCCGGCCGCCACACCCGACCAGCCCTCCCGGCCCGGCCCCTCGTGGCGTCCCCGGCGGATGACGGGTGCCGGAACACCGCAGAGTTCCTCCGGCTGCGGCTGCGGATTCCCATCCGCGAAGCCCGCCGCCGCCTCACCCTCGCCCGGCACGTCCTCCCCGCCACCAGCCTCACCGGCGAACCACTCCCACCGGCCCGGCCCCACCTCGCCGCAGCCCTCACCCCCGGCACGCAGCCAACCACCGACCCCGGAACCACCGCCGACCCCGGAATCACCGGCGAGCCGGTGAGCACGGCCGGGCCAGGGCAGGGCCCGGCCGTGTCCTCGCACGCCGCTACCATCATCACCGCCACCCTGGACCGGCTCCACCACCACACCACCGAAGAAACCGTGGACCGGATCGAGCACCACCTCACCCGCGCCGCCGCCACCGCCGACCCCGACTTCCTCACCCGCCTGGCCCAACGCTGGACCGACACCATCGACGCCGACGGCACCGAACCCACCGAAGAAGCCCTCCACCACACTCAAGGCGCCTTCATCCGCAAACCCCGCCACGGCCTGCACCACGTCGAAATCTTCGCCACCACCGACCAATACGAACACCTCCTCACCGTCATGAACACCGCCACCAACCCCCGCACCACCACCCCCGACACCACCAACAAGGCCACCAGCGCCAGGGACACCAGTGCCGGGGCCACGGGCACCGGTAACGACGGCAGCCCAGGCGCAGGCACGGGTGCCGGGGGCCGCCCCACGGCGAACAACCAAGCCGACCACACCGTCCCGGTTGACCTGGACTTGCGTACCCGCGCCCAAAAACAACTCGACGGCATCATCACCGCCGCCAAAACAGCCCTCGCCACCAACACCCTGCCCACCACCGGCGGCAACCGGCCCCAGATCATCGCCACCATCCACTACCAGGACCTCTTCCCCGAAACCCCCACCACACCCGCAGGCACCACAGAACCCGCCACGGCCGGACGGCCGGAAGCAGGCACCGGAACACCAGCAGGACCAGCAGCGGGCAGGGCCACAGGGACCGGGACCTTCGCGTTCACCGGGCCCGTCGCCGCGGCCACCCTGCGCAAAACAGCCTGCGACGCCGACATCATCCCCGCCCTCCTGGGCACCCACGGCGAAATTCTCGACCTCGGCCGCAAAACCCGCCTCTTCACCCCAGCCCAACGAACCGCCCTCACCGCCCGCGACCAAGGCTGCGCCTTCCCCAACTGCACCATCCCCGCCCCCTGGTGCGAAGCCCACCACATCACCTACTGGTCACACGCAGGACCCACCACCACCAACAACGGCGTCCTGCTCTGCAGCCACCACCACCACCTCATCCACAAAGAACAATGGAAAATCACCACCACCCACAACACACCCATGTTCATCCCCCCACCCCACATCGACCCCACCCAAACACCCCAACAAAACCACTACTTCAAACCACCACCACCCCCCACTCACGGGAGTGAATCTTGCCCAACAGCCGTCGGTTAGGCTTCACCCATGACTGAAACCAGCAGTGCCAAAGCCTCCGAACTGCGCCGCCTTCACCATGCCCCTGAGATCCTCCAGGTGGTCAACGTGTGGGATGCCATCACCGCCAAAGTCATCACGGACGTTCCAGGAACCACTGCCCTCGCAACGGCAAGCCACTCCATAGCCGCAACACTCGGCTACAAGGACGGCGAGAATATTCCCGTCGACGAGATGATCGGCTTCGTGGGCCGCATAGCTGCGGCCACCCACCTGCCCGTAAGCGCGGACCTTGAGTCCGGTTACGGCAACCCTGGGGAGACCACCCGCAAGGCCGTTGGCGTCGGGATCGTCGGGGCAAACATCGAGGACCAGATGCGCCCACTCACGGACGCCGTCAACCAGATGGCTGCCGTTGTTCATGCCGGCGCTGCAGAAGGAATCGACTTTGTCCTGAACGCGCGGACCGACGCCTTCCTGAAGGGGAAGGACCGTGAGCCCGAGGATGTACTTGCGGATGCCATCGAACGCGGCAAGGCATTCCTTGATGTCGGTGCCACCACTGTCTTTGTACCCGGACTCCTGGACGAGCCAACGGTCACAGCGCTGGTAGCGGGCATCGGCTGGAACAAGGTCTCGGTCATCAACATCCCCGGTTCCCTACCGCCGGCCAAGCTGCAGGAACTGGGCGTTGCGCGCATCTCGTACGGTCCATGGACGCAGAGGGTAGCCCTGACCGCCCTCGCCGACGCAGCCGCAGCGCTTCTTGCAGGTGGCCAGCTTCCGCAGGACACACGCCCCTTGAACTAGGGGAAACGGCAGCTGGCGAACTGCAAGCGTCAGCAGCTGGACCGAGCGAAGGAGTGGAAGAACCTTGACGGAGAACTTGAGCGCCGCAGAACTGTGGCCCCAGCCGCCAAAACTACCGGCGCCGGTATTCTCCGACCAGCGGTGGCTTGACGCCGTGTTCCTCCACTGGCGAACCCCGGAGGCAGTGGCGGCCACGTTTATGCCTGACGGAGTCCAACCGGATGTGTTCGATGGCAGTTCCTGGGTAGGTCTCATCGGATTTCGCATGGTCCAAGCCGGACTCGGGCACGGCCCCGGCATTCCCTATCTGGGAAACTTCAATGAAGTCAACGTCCGGCTTTACTCACGTGAGCCGGACGGGACCCGCGGGGTAGTGTTCCTGAGCCTGGATGCCGACCGGCTCCCCGTCGTCGTGGCAACGCGGGCAGTGGGAATTCCGTACGTATGGTCGCGCATCCGGCAATGGCCGCCCTTTCCCGGCAGTAGCGGCGGGCGGCTGCATGGCAACGTTGGGACCGCTGCCGGCAGCACCGGCGAGCTTCCGGTCGGTTATTCCGTCCACCGGTTCGGCGGCAGCGCTGCCCGCAGCCACTTCGGCGTCGTCCCCAAGCTGCGTGCCGCGGCCAGCGATCCCCTCTCGATCTTCCTGACTGCGAGGTTTGGCATGCACGGCCGCTTCCACGGCAGAACCGTGTACGTTCCGAATAGTCATCACGAGTGGCCACTGTTTGACGCGGATGTCCACAGGCTCAGCGACGGATTGATCGCAGCCGCCGGCATCAGCGTGAGCGGGCCGCCCGAGTCGGTCCTTTACTCACCGGGAGTCCGGACGCGGTTCGGCAGGCCCCGCCTGCTCGGGACTGGCGGCTGGATGGGCGGCTAGAAGCTTACGTCCTGGGCGTCCTGCCAGCCCGCGCCCTCGCTGAACGTACTTACCAGCGTACCCACCCCTGCCTGGAGGGAGTTGGACGGGTCGAAGTACAGCGATGCTTCCGATGCACGGCTGTGGGTGATCAACTGCTCAGCCTCAAGCTTCGCCTCGGGCACAGTGGCACCGATAATGCCGGTGCGGGCCGGGAGGTTGGGCGTGTGCACCACTTCGGCGGACGTCTGGGTCAGCGGAACCGTGGTGCCGGAGTTGATCTCGTCGTGCGGGAACTCGAACTCGGCATCACCGGGGGCGGCAGGAACGGTGTACTCCAGAAAATAGGTCATACTCCACCCTTGCAGAAAATCCGCCGCTGCCAAAAGGCCCGGAGGGCTACTTGCCCAGTCCGGCCTTCCTGAGCGCCTCGGCCATTGCCGTGTTGACGGGCTGCGGTGCAGGAGTGGAACGGCCGCTGCCGCCGGTCCTGCCGGATGGTTGCTTCCCCTGCTGTTGCCGCTCCGGGCGTCCGCTGCGCTCACCCTTTCCGCCGCCCGCTCCCCTCCGGTTATCGCTCCCGCCCGGCTTCGCGGGCACAGGCTGCCCGGACCCCGGCTGGGCTGAACCGCGCCGTCCGGAACCTGTACTGCCGCCGGCCGTTTCGTCGTCGAGTCTTAAGGTCAGCGAGATCCGCTTCCGCTCCGGATCAGCCTCCAGGACCTTCACCCGGACCACCTGGCCGGACTTCACCACCTCCCGCGGATCGGACACAAAGCGGTTCGCCAGGGCGGAGACGTGGACCAGGCCGTCCTGGTGGACTCCGATGTCAACGAAGGCACCGAATGCAGCAACATTGGTCACGGTTCCCTCGAGAATCATGCCGGGCACCAGGTCAGCGATCTTTTCGATCCCCTCAGAGAATGTGGCGGCGGCAAAGGCGGGCCGGGGGTCGCGCCCGGGCTTGTCCAGCTCAGCGAGGATATCCCGGACCGTCGGCAGCCCGAAGGTGTCGTCAACGAATTTCTGCGGATCCAGGGATGATGCCGGTGCCGGGCCGGCGGCCACCAGGATCTTGCGCGCCACAGCGTAGGCCTCCGGGTGCACGCTCGACGCGTCCAGCGGCTCCGATCCCCCGGTGATCCTCAGGAAGCCGGCGCACTGTTCGAACGCCTTGGTGCCCAGCCGCGGTACTTTCTTGAGGTCCGACCGTTTGTTGAAGGGGCCGTGCTCATTCCGGTAGGCCACAATGTTTTCGCTCAGCAAGGGTCCGACGCCGGCCACCCGGCTCAGCAGCGCGGGCGAGGCCGTGTTGACGTCAACCCCCACGGCGTTCACGCAGTCTTCCACCACGGCGTCGAGGCTCCGGTCCAGCTTCGACGCCGTTACGTCGTGCTGGTACTGGCCCACGCCGATGGATTTGGGGTCTATCTTGACGAGTTCGGCAAGCGGATCCTGCAGGCGTCGGGCAATGGAGACGGCGCCGCGGAGTGAGACGTCCATTCCCGGCAGTTCCGCGGCAGCGAGCGCGGAAGCAGAGTAGACGGACGCGCCGGCCTCGGACACCACGAGTTTCTGCGGTTTCCGGTCGACGTCGGGCAGCAGCTTGATCAGTTCGGCAGCCAGTTTGTCCGTTTCCCGCGACGCCGTGCCGTTGCCGATAGCTATGAGTTCGACGGCGTGCTGCCGCGCCAAACGCACCAGGGTGGCCAGGGCGTCATCCCACTTCCGCGCCGGGGCGTGGGGATAGACCGTGTCAGTGGCCACCACCTTGCCGGTGCCGTCCACCACGGCGACTTTGACCCCGGTCCGCAGTCCGGGATCGAGGCCCAGTGTGGCACGGTTTCCGGCAGGGGCGGCCAGCAGGACGTCCCGGAGGTTGGCGGCGAAGACCCGGACCGCTTCGTCTTCCGCCAAGGCGAACAACCTGGCACGAAGGTCAGAGGTAAGGCGGGACAGGACGCGGGAGCGCCAGGCCACCTGCGCGGTCTGCATCAGCCATGCGTCGGCGGGCCGGCCGCGGTCGGCGACCCCGAGGAACCGGGCCACCGCGGACTCGTAGCGGGCGCGGGCGGCGGTGAGTCCGGCGTCGTCCGTTGGGTCGGCTTCGGCGAGGTCCAGCTCGAGGATGCCATCTTTCTCCCCGCGGAACAGCGCAAGGACCCGGTGGGACGGCATCCTGTCCGGCGACTGGGCGAACTCAAAGTAGTCCGCAAACTTCTGGCCTTCCGCCTCTTTGCCCTTCTTGACGCGCGACACCATCCGGCCCTGGGTCCACAGCCGGTCCCGCAAAGTTTCGGCCAGGTCGGGATCCTGGGCCACCCGCTCCACCAGGATGGCCCGGGCACCTGCGAGCGCGGCGGCCGCTTCATCAATGGAATGTCCGCTGTTGAGATACTTCGCGGCCTCGCGCTCCGGATCCAGGTCCGGCCGCTTCAAGAGCGTGTCCGCGAGCGGCTCCAGGCCCGCTTCCCGGGCGATCTGCGCCTTGGTCCGCCGCTTGGACTTGAACGGCAGGTAGATGTCCTCGAGCCGCGACTTGGTATCCGCTGCCAGGATCGCCTTGCGCAGTTCCGGCGTCAGCTGGCCCTGCGCCTCGATCGCTTCGAGGACTGCACGACGGCGGTCTGCAAGCTCGCGGAGGTAGCGGAGCCGCTCGTCGAGGTCACGGAGTTGGGTGTCGTCCAGTGTCCCGGTGGCCTCCTTGCGGTACCGGGCGATAAACGGAACCGTTGACCCGCCGTCGAGCAATTCAACAGCCGCTTTCACCTGCCAGGCCTTGACCCCCAGCTCGGCAGCGATTTGGGCAAAGATGGCGTCCGGCTCGGATGCGCTGGAGCGGGCGGATGCGGGGGCAGGTGCAGGCAGTTGAGTCACCAGAACATCTTGCCCTACCGGCCTGCGGGGCTCCACTGCTGCGGTGCCCGGGGAGGTGCCGCTGGGAGAAACAGGTATTCCCCTGGGGCCGGCAAAGTGCTGTAGTGGTCATGCCATCACTGGCACCCATGCTCGAGGAAGAGGCCACCATGCGGGAATTGCTGGTTGTGTTCCAGGACGGGTTCGACGAGGCGAACGTCACCGTAACCGTGAACGGGAAGGCAGTGCGGAGGGACTTGGGGATCTCCACGAATCCGCTTCTCGGCATCGCGTCAGAGGTATCCGTAGAGCTGCCGGCTAAGGGTGCACAGGTTGGAGTCGAGGTCACCAACCGTGGCCTGAAAGCCATCACCAAGGTCAGCGGCAGGCCCAAAAGCGTGCTGGTGTCCATCGAGGACGGACGCTTGGTGATGAAGGAAGGCACCGGCCGCGAAGCGGTGCTTTAGCCCATTTTCCGGCCTGGAAAACTGGCTCTGGTAAGAGTCCATTCGATGGAGTAGCATCTGATCACCGCCGGCATCCGATGGAGTCCGGCGGGCCATATAAGTCTTCAGCCGGGAGGCCGTCGGATGGCCCCGCGGCTCTGCTGCCCGGGACCAGCACCCCAGACAGCCAACGACGGCGGCACCCATCATGGGTGCCGCCGTCGTCGCTTGTTCAACTCGGCCTATCGGCTTCTTAGCCCTGGTAGACCGGGTAATCCGTGTAACCGGTGGCGCCGTCCGCGTAGAACGTGGAAGCGTCCGGCTCGTTCAGCGGAAGGCTTTCCTTCCAGCGGCGGGCAAGGTCCGGGTTGGCGATTGCGGGGCGGCCCACCACGACAGCGTCCGCGTGGCCGTCAGCCACAAGGCTCACGGCTTCTTCCCGCGTGGTGATCACACCGAATCCTGTGTTGACCAGGAAGGTGCCGCCGAAGCGTGCGCGGAGGTCCTGGACGAGTTCGCCGGCAGGTTCGTGGTGCAGGATGCTCAGGTACGCCAGGTTGAGCGGGGCAATGCTGTCCAGGAGGACCTCGTAGGTGGCGCGAACATCGGCGGCGTCGGTCTCCGCAATGCCCTGGACGTTGTGCTCGGGGGAAATGCGCAGGCCCACCCGGTTTGCGCCGAGGGCTGCGACCACGGCATTGACGGTTTCGATAACAAAGCGGGCGCGGCTCTCGGGTGATCCGCCGTAGCTGTCCGTCCGGAGGTTGGAATTCGGCGCCAGGAATTCGTGCAGGAGGTAACCGTTGGCCGAGTGCAGTTCCACGCCGTCGAACCCGGCCTCCATGGCGTTCAGGGAGGCGTTGACGATTTCCTGGATGACCATGGGGAGTTCGTCGGTGGTGAGGGCGTGCGGTACCGGGTAGGGCTGTTTGCCGGCCGGTGTCCGGACGATGCCGTCAATTGCTACAGCGCTGGGACCGACGACTGGAACGCCCCCGATGATGTCCGGGTGTGAAACCCGGCCGCCGTGCATGATCTGGGCGAACATGCGGCCGCCTTCAGCGTGGACTGCATCCGTGACCTTCTTCCACCCCGCAACCTGCTCTTGGGTCACGATTCCGGGCTGCCCGGGGTAGGCCTGCCCGGCGGGGGTGGGGTAGATGCCCTCGCTGACGATTAGGCCAAGCGATGCACGCTGGCGGTAGTGCTCGACGACGAGCGGGCCCGGGACGCCGTCCTCACCCGCGCGGAGGCGGGTCAGGGGTGCCATCACCAGTCGGTTGGGAAGTTCAAGTTCACCGAGGATGAGTGGGGAAAACAGCATGCGCAGTTCCTTTCGAAGGCTGAAGACGTACTGCCTAGGCCAACTGTGGGGCGCGTGCAACTATTCCGGACTTGTCGCTGGTGGGACGGGGATCACATTGCTCACCCATCCTTGGCGGCTAGCGTAGTGCGCTACCCGGACAGCCCTGTCCCTGGGGATTTGTGTTGCAGTCGTCTGCGTAGTTCCGGGTCAGCGAACGCCAGACGCTGATGCCCTGTGGCGGCGCACTGAATTGGCCTTGGCCGGGGATCGGAAGGGGTGGACCGGAGTTCACCGAATAGGTGCCTTGGAACGACGTTGTCAGCACCACTTGGAAATCTCCCGTGGATGCATATGCATGGCTGGTCCGGGTCTTCTCGCCCCAACGGTCCTGCGGCAATGCTCCACCCATGGACGGTTGGGGGCCGAAGACCGTGCCGTCCCCGTAGTTCCAGGTGTATTGGACCGGCGTTGCCACGACGTGAACCTGTTGACCGAACATCGTGATGTCGAACTGCTGTTCAACCGCTTCCGCATAGAAGTTCGTCTCGGCGCCTCTGAGCGTGTTTGGGCTGGGCTGCGCCACGACCTTCCCGGCACTGACCGGCAGGTTCTGGAACTGACGCTGGATATCGGCCGCGATCCGGGGCAGGAGGTCCTCGGGTTTCGGATCGTAAAGGCAGGTGGGTCCGGAGTGATGCGCCCAAACCGCGCCGGGTACGCCTCGCGGCCGCGACAGCCACATGACCGGTATTCCCTTGGCACCGTCCTCGCGGTCCTTGCAGTCCAGTTGGCGGGCAAGGCAAGGAGTATCGAAGTCCCCTCCGCCGAGGTGGCATTGTAGTTCGTACTTGTACTCGTTGGGGTCGTCAATCCCGCTGGTTGGTGATTCGAGTGATCCCTTGCCTGTGCCCGAGTCAACGACCCAAGTGTCAACTCCAACCCCGTTATCAACAAAGCCAGAGTCAGTACCGCTATCAGCGAACGCCGGTTCAAGCCCAAAGAATGCAAGAACCAGGATTAAGACCACCGAAGCAGAACCTCTGAGTAGACGTGGATTGCTCATCAGCGAAGTGGGTGAAGTCCGTTGACACGCCAACCGGAACTATCAAAGCCGACGAGCAAAACATTGCCAGTATTGGAGGGCTTAGTTGCTGCCCTGAATTCCGATCCCCCGCGCTCATAGTAGGTAATGGTGTCCTGGAGTACTTGAAGGATTACTTGATAGTTGCCATCTTCTGAACGTTGGAAGGAAGTGGTCGCTGCGGGAATGGTGATTTTCCCCCCAGCCAACCACCGGTCCCCTTGATAATTCGTCGTTAGCGAACTGGTGATGTTCGCGCAGAACTGGCAATTCGGTGAAGTCACAGCCTGAACAGAAGCAATGTCGCCAGTTTGGTAAGCGTAGTTAAGGAGCTCAAACCAATACTTCGTAAATGCCTCTGCGCCTTCCTTCGTCTCCGTCTTGGCTACCTCGGGCAGCACGGGAACAGGCACGTTTTGGGCGGGGCCGGACGCGTCGGCGGGCTTGTAGACAGCGCTGGGCGTGGGGGTAGGGGTGGAACTGGCTGTGGGCGTCTCGGCCGCCACGGGGGACGAAGTGCCGCCCGGCCCCGGAGAGTCCCCGGAATTGCAGCCGGACAAAGCCATCGCAAAACCAACAATCAGGGCTGCAGCCCCGCATCGAACGCCGTGGAACGTGAAGAGACTCTGTGATGTCATGGGCCGCTATTCCCCCAGTAGTTTTAGACGGCTTGCTCCGAACAGTGAGTTAAGGGTAGCCCACGTCACAATTTGCCGACGGAACTTATCCACAGGTGACGGGCGCCGTTCCGGTTTTACCATCGTGAAAGCAACAGAAGATGTCACAAAGGAAGCCGGCGCAACAATGTGCACCGGCTTCCTTCCTGGGACAACCCAGCCAGACTAAAGCCCTACTTCTGGGCCGGCAGCACCAGCTCCCCCGTCTTGTCCGTCGACAAGGCGAGCGAAGAAACGTACTGGATGCCGCCGTCGGGAGCGTCCTGTGCAGAACGCACCATGTCCGGCCGCTCGAATTCCAATCCCGTCACGTGGCACAGGAGCTTGGCGTTGCTCGGGTTCCCCTCGGCGTCGAACATGGGCAGATCGATGCCGTCATCAATGCGCCGCAGGTAGAACCGGCCGCGCGTGGCCAGCGCCAGGACCGGCGGCAACACCAGCGCCAGGCCCACTGCAAAAATCGGCGAGTACGGCTGGATGCCGGAACCAAAAGCGCCAAAGAACACGGCAATGGAGATTCCAGCGGACACCAGCATGGACACGAATCCCACCGGGTTCACGGCGTACAGCATCCCGCGGCGGAACTCCGGCACCTTCGGGGAGATCTTCAGGAGGTACTTGTTGATGACGATATCGGACGCCACCGTGACCACCCACGCCATCGCGCAGTTGGCGTAGAACCCGAGGATGGTGTTGAGGAAATCGAACATATTCGCTTCCATCAAAACCAGCGCGATCAGCAGGTTCACCACCACGAACACCATCCGGCCCGGATACGTCTTGGTGATGCGTGTGAACGAGTTGGTCCACGCCAGCGAACCCGAGTAGGCGTTGGTGACGTTGATCTTGATCTGCGAGATGACCACCAGCACCACGGCCAGCGTCATGGCCAGCCAGGCCGGCATCATCTCCTGATACACGCCCAGGAACTGGTGCACCGGCTCGTTGGCCGTCGCCGAGGCTGCCGGATCCAGCGTGGCGATCAGGTAGATGGCGATAAACAAGCCCACAATCTGCTTGATGGCCCCGAAAATCACCCAGCCCGGGCCGGCGAGGATCACTGCCCGCCACCAGGCACCCTTGTTGGCCTCTGTACGCGGCGGCATGAACCTGAGGTAGTCGATCTGCTCGGCGATCTGCGCCATGAGGGACAGGCACACTCCCGCTGCGAGCATCACGGACGCCAGGTTCGGTCCCCCATCACCGGACGCACCCGTGTACGCGAAGAAGCTGTCGATGCTCTCCGGGTGCGAGATCAGCAGGTACCCCACCGGAACCACCATCAGCAGCAGCCACAGCGGAGTGGTCCACACCTGCAGCTTGGCCAAGGTGTTCATCCCGTAAATCACCAGCGGAATGATGATGACGGTTGACGCCGCATACCCCAGCCACTGCGGGATGCCGAGCCCCAGTTCCAGCCCCTGCGCCATGATGGAGCCTTCCAGCGCGAAGAAGATGAACGTGAACGTCGCGAAAATAACGTTCGTAACCACAGACCCGTAGTAGCCGAAGCCGGAGCCGCGGGTAACCAGGTCCAGGTCGATGTTGTACCGGGCCGCGTAATAGGCCAAGGGAAATCCGGTGGCGAAGATGACGACGGCGGCCACCAGGATTCCGAGGATCGCGTTGACCGTGCCGTACGAGATGCCGATGTTTGCGCCGATCGAGAAGTCGGCCAGGTAGGCGATGCCGCCCAGCGCACTGGTGGCCACTACCCCGGCGCTCCATTTGCGGTAGGAGCGCGGCGCGAACCTCAGCGTGTAATCCTCCAGGCTCTCCTTGGTGGCGTTGAGGGCGGCGGTGTTGCGCGCCGTCGTGGTGGCCGGAGAGCGTCCGACGACGGCGGCATCAGCAGGTGCCGCCGGTTCCAGTAATTTCGTTGAATCCAAGTCGTTGCCCATTTGGTGCGTCGCTTTCGTTTGCGTGATGCCGTCACGGCCCTGAGTGCGACGCTACCGAGCAGGAAAGACATCCCGGTCACAAGCCTGTTTCAGAAGTGTTAAGCCTTGACTGAGCTGTCACAAACGAATGGAGGTGGGGTAGAAAGTCCCTGTCGCAATTCTACTTCGAGTAGAACAATGGCCGCATGATGTTTGAACACGCGGACGGCAATCCCGTCCTGGAACTCGATGATGAGCAATCGTGGCGGTTATTGGCGGCAACGCAGCATGGGCGGCTGGTGGTATCTGTTGCACGGGAACCTGATATTTTCCCGGTAAATTACGTGACCTCCAACCGGAAGGTCTACCTTCGGACGGCTCCGGGGAACAAACTCGCACAACTTACCATCAATGCGCAGGTGCTGTTCGAAGCGGATGGCATCCTGTCGCAGGAGGCCTGGTCCGTTGTCCTGAGGGGGACAGCGCGGGTCCTCAGCAATTCGGATGAGCTCGCAGCCATCGAAGAACTGGGCCTGAAGACGTGGATTCCTACCCTGAAGGACTTTTACGTGGAAATCCAACCGAACTCTGTCAGCGGGCGGCACTTCGTGTTCGGCGAACAACCGGAACGGGACGTCTAGGCGCTCCTAGACTGGAAGGATGGCGGACAAGCCCACTGCTGACAAGCTCACCCCTGAGCAGCGCAGCTGGAACATGTCCCGGATCCGCGGCAAGAACACCAAACCTGAGTTGCTGGTCCGCCGGCTCCTGCACGCCAGGGGCTACCGGTACCGCCTGCACGGCAGGTCCGGAGCCACCAAACTGCCAGGCAATCCGGATCTCGTCTTCGCAGCCCGGCACAAGGTGATTTTCGTAAACGGCTGCTTCTGGCATTTCCATGACTGCCGGGTGGGGCTGCACGCACCGAAGGCCAATGCCGACTTCTGGGCCGCGAAGCGTACCCGTACCCGGGAGCGGGACGCTGGCCAGCGCCGGCAGCTGGAAGACGCCGGCTGGGAAGTACTGACGGTCTGGGAATGCGAGCTGAAGGACCGCTCAGCCCTCGAAGACCAGCTGGTGAAGTTCCTCGAAGCCGGCGCCTGACAGAATTCTTGAGCGAATCTTTAGCTGCTGCCGGCACTGTCCTTGATCCGGGCAGGGCAGGATAAACGGGTTGCCACGGTCAGGCAGCCGGCCACATGGAGTTTCGGAGCAGCTATCCCCTATCCCCTAGCTTCTCCGCGCCAACAGGGCCGATCTGAAGGCCGATGCCGACGAATCACTGCTGTTGATGCGCCAGTCTGTTTCCTTCTGCAGGTGGAACCAGACGAAGCCCATCACATCCGGTTGCGCGGCCAGGAAGGACACAAGGTCTGTGTTCCAGGCGGCCTTGGAACCACCCGTCTCACTGGATGCCGTCTCCGCGATCAGGACGGGTTTTCCGGGTGCCAAGGCGCGGAGCTGGGAGATGCCAGGGCCAAGCAGATCCACCGGGGAAACCCAGCTGCTCCAGGTTTGAGAGGTGCCCCAGTTGTAGCCATCCAGGGCCACGATGTCCGCGTAGCCTGTGCCGGGGAACAAACCGGCCAGGTCGGTCGAGCCCACATAGGGTACGTTCGGCGACCAAACCCACTGGACATTGCCGGCACCCGCAGCGGCAACGACGTCGTGCACGTGCCGCCAGGCGGCGATGTAGTCTCCGGCCTGGTTGCCGTTGACGCCTTCGGCCCAGGGATACCAGTTGCCGTTCATCTCGTGCGCAAAGCGCAGCATGACCGGTTTGCCCCACGCGGCCATGGACTGCCCCCACTGGGTAATTGTCGCGTCGAAGTCGCCGGCCGCCACCCGGTCAAGCGAATACGCGGGCTGGTCGACACCGCCGCCCCAGGCCCACGGTTCCCAGGTGATCAAAGGCGTGGCACCACGTGAACGGACGGCGTCCATCTCGGTTATTGGCGGTGACTGGAGGAAGTCCTTGTAGATCATCACGATGGATGGGCTTTCCCCTGCCACGGTGGCCACCTCGTCAAGTTCCGCGCCGGCGAGGGCTCCCCCGGCGGTCGCCACCCCAAAGCGCAAGGCAGCTGCACTGACGGTGGGCGCAGGCACAGGGGCAGGCGTCACTTGAACCACGAAAGTCGCTGATGCCTTGATGGACGACGTCTTGGCGGTGATGGTGAGATTGCCGGTGGACGCGGCGGGAATGGTAATGCCCGCGCTGAAGGCACCCGTCGCTGTGGTCTGGAAGGCGAAAGTCGTAGAGCCTACAATCACCGTCCCGGTGGTGGAGGCCTTGAACCCTGTGCCGGCAACAGTCACGGCAGAACCGGCTGGACCGGAAGCCGGATTGAGCGTGATTTGCGGTGACGTGGCTGCGCTGGCCGGCTGGACCACGGACAAAACCAAGCCAGCGACGATTAAGAGCGCGACAAATAAGGACCTAAGTGTTCGGAACACGGCAATCTATCCCCAGATTGAAAAGGCGGCGTTCGGCCGCTGATGACGTCAATGCGAAAAGCACTGGGATCGATCCTATGGGCAAGAAACCACGCCCCCATCAAGAAAACCACAATTCTTGCCGAGTCTTCTGCAAGCTCAAGGGAACGGTCCTAACCTGAAAAAGACGAACCACCCCCGCATAACCGCCCTCGTTCCGGAGTCCGTAATCCCAGCAGAAAGGAGTGTCATGAGCACTTCAGATGATGCCCCCAAGCCGCTGGTTGACCAGTCCGTCCTGGACCGGTTGCGGGATGAACTCGAGGAGGAAGAAGGCTACAGCAGGGTCTTTGTGGGGAACTTCATCGAGTACCTGCCCCAACGGCTGGGCAAGTTGCGGCTGGCCCTGACCACCGGGGACCTCGACGGCTCCATGGATGCCGTCCTGAGCCTGAAGACGTCAAGCCAAATGGTGGGAGCCGAGCGGCTGGCCGGGCTCGCCCTGGAGTTGGAGAACGAGATCCGGGCCGAGGCACGTCACGCTGACATGGCGGTGGCGCTGCCCAGGCTGGCAGCCGCCTACCTGCGGCCCATCACCCAGTGCAGCAGGCAAACCACGCACCGGCTGCAGGCTCAGTGCTGCCCCGGCGCCAAGCGGTAACCCACCCCACGGACGGTTTGCAGCCACCGCGGCTGCTGTGGCGAGTCACCCAGCTTTTTGCGCAGGTTTCCCATGTGGACCTCGACGGAACGTTCGTCAGCCTCGCTGATGTAACTGCCGACGTCGTAATCCTCGTCGCGCAGCCGCCGCACCAGGTCGGACTTGGTCCGGACCGTCCGCCCGGCTTCCAGGAGCGCGTACAGGAGTTCGAACTCCGTGCGGGTCAGGTTCATCTCTTTGCCGTCGACGGCGACCGTGCGGGAGGCGTAGCTGAGCTCCAGCCCGTTGTGGCTGAAGTTGCCGCGCTCAGGGTGGGCAGCGCCGTCCGGGGAAGTTTCCACCGCAACCTCGGCGGGGTCGGGCACGGAGCGCGGCCGCCGCATCATGGCCGCGACGCGGGCCCGCAGCTCCCGCGGCCGGAACGGCTTGGTGAGGTAGTCATCCGCACCCGACTCAAGCCCGATCAGGGTGTCCAGTTCCTCGGTGCGCGCCGTGAGCATCACGATGTAGGCATCGGAAAACTCGCGGATCTGCCGCGAAACCTCGAACCCGTCGATATCCGGCAGCCCCAGGTCCAGGGTGATGACGTCAGGATTCAGGCTCTTGGCCAACAGGACGCCCTCTGCGCCGCCGCTGGCGACGGTCACGTCAAAGCCAGCCTGGGTCAGCACAGTGCGAACCAGTTCCCGAATGTCGTGGTCATCCTCGATGACCAGACCCACACGTGCCTCACTCATAGAGCCCCCTCAGTGCCAACGTCAGAAGTATAGCTGGCTGCCGATATCCTGCTGCTATGGCCTTGCACACCCCGACATCCGCGTCTTCCACGCCATGAGCAGCCCCACAGCCTGGTCCTCCGGACGGCTGCGGTTTTTCAAGCGACCCTTCCATGAGTACCGGCTGACGGACCGGGTGGCCCTGAGCCAAATGCCGTTGTTCGTGACCACCATCCTGACGGCCCTGCTGGTGTGGGGTTTCTTCCCGGGCACCCTGGACAACCCTCTGTTCGTCGCATTCCTCATCTCGCAGCTGGCCATCATGGCGCTTTGCTACCTCGTCCCGTGGGACCGGCTGCCCTACACCAGTTTCCTGGCCATCCCGCTGCTGGACTTCATCTCTATCGCGGCCGGCAGGGAAGGCGGCCAGGAAAGTCTCGCGGGCATCAGCCTGTTGGCCGTGTTCCCGGTGATCTGGCTCTGCGCGTCCGGGTACTACCCGCGGGCTGCCTTATGGCTCTCCTTCCTGGGCCCGCTGGCCATCATCTGGGTGCCGTTGCTCCTGAAGGGGAACTACACGCCGCAGGACTTCGCCCGGTCGCTCCTGCTGCCGGTCATGATGCTGGGCATCGGCGTCTCGGTGAGCGTCCTGACCCTGAGCATGATGCGCCAGCAGAGCCAACTGGAGGAAAAGGACGAGCAGCTGCGGGCCAACCTCCGCGTCAGTAAGCGCCAGGAGTCCCTGTTGAACACCGTGCTGGATACTGTGCACCTTGGCGTGCTGGCCGTGGACGCCGACGGCCATGACGTCCTGATGAACCGGAAGCAGCGAGCCAACCATGAACTGGCCCGGCCAAAGGCTGTTGCCGACCCCAACGAGTCACAGCTGCTGGTTTATGGCCCGGACCGGAAGACCCTGATTCCCGTGGAGGAGCGGCCGGTGCGCCGCGCCGTCCTGGGGGAAACCTTCACCGACTACCTCGTCTGGCTGGGTGAGGGGAAGGACCAGCGGGCCCTGGTGACCACGGCGCGCGCCATGAAGGACTCCGACGGCAACTTCGCGGGCTCCGTGATCGTCTTCAGCGACGTGACGGACCTGGTGAACGCGCTCACCGCCAAGGACGACTTCGTCTCCAGCGTCTCCCACGAATTCCGCACGCCGCTGACGTCCATCCTCGGGTACGTGGAGATCCTCCTCGCCGACGAGCCGGCCGGGCCGCAGCACGACATGCTGGAGATCATCCGCCGGAATTCCGAGCGGCTCCTAACCCTGGTGTCGGACCTGCTGTCGAGCCGGAACGGCCAGTTGATCGTCACGCCCCACACCGTGGATGTGGCCGACCTCGTGCGCAGCAGCGTGTCCTCGGCGATGCCACGGGCGGCCGCGGCCGGCGTTGAGCTGCGGGCCGAAACACCCGAGCGCCTGGAAGCCCACGTGGACAGCGCCCGGATCTCCCAGGTCCTGGACAACCTGGTGTCCAACGCCATCAAGTACTCCCCCGACGGCGGCGAGGTGGTGGTGTCGGTGGCACGGGAAGACGGACACGTGGCCTGCCGCGTCACCGACACCGGCATGGGCATGAGCCCGGAGGACGCGTCCGAGGTGTTCGCCAAATTCTTCCGCACCAGCAGCGTCCGCCGCACCGCTATCCCTGGCGTGGGACTGGGGCTGCCCATCAGCAAAGCCATCGTCGAGGCGCACGGCGGCACCATCGGCGTCGACAGCATGCTGGGCGAGGGGACGACGTTTACGTTCCGGGTGCCGGTGTAGTCCCCACCCGCACCCTAACCTCGCAAGCTCGGCCAGGGAACCCTGCGGGCGTGGGCCCATCCACCCGCACCACTTCGCCCCAGGACTGGTGGGCGAGCTCCCTGACGGTGGCCAGGATGGCCGACGGCGGCTGGCTGAGATCCAGCGGGAACTCCACGATGTCGATGTCGGTGTTCAGGATGCGGCGGAGTTTCACTTCGCCCTTGCCGGCGTAGACCAGCCAGGCGGTGGGTACGGCCAGCGCGGTGCAGTGGGCCAGCATCTGGTAGTGGTCGGCGGTGAGGGAAGCACCGGCATCCGAGGCCGCCCGGTACTTGGCGTTGTAGGCCACCACGGGCCGGCCACCGAGCATATGGACCGCGTCCGGGCGCACGGACAGGCGGTCCGAATCGCGCACGGCTTCGCTGAGGAGCGCGTTGTACCGGAGCCGCAGTTCTCCCGGATAGGCGCTCATCGCCGCGCGCAGGGCCGTGCCCACGAAGTCCTCGAACACCTGGGCCATGTCCACCACGAACGAGGCCGTCTGCTGCTTGCCCTCGCCGGCTTCGGCGGATGCGTTCCGCAGGATCAGCTCCGCCAGGCGCAGCACCCCGTGGTACCGCAGGTTCATCCTGGTGGGCTTCCACGGCGGCACCGGGGCGCCGGATGGAAGGCGGGTGACGGCGTCGAGCTTTCCCTTCAGCTGCCGCAGCCGGCCCAGCACCTGGGGCCTTACCCCCGGCACCTGCCCCATCCGCTCCAGCGCGGCGCGCAGGATCCGGTTTTCGGCGATGTCCTCGGTGAACTCATCGTAGGAAACCTCCAGGGGAACCAGCATGCCGGGGCGGCGGGAGATCTGGTCCGAAATCCGGATCCTGCCCTTGACCGTCCGCAGCGACTCGTCCACCGTGAGGTAGCCCTGCAGCACGCCGCGGCCCAGCGCGCGCTCGGCCAGCTGCGCCAGCGATTCGGCCAGGGCACTCCACAGGTCCCGGTCCTCGTCAGCGGCCACCAGGTCCGGCCGGAAGCCCTGCTCCCCCGCATAGCTGAGCAGGAACAGGAGCCGGCTGAGTCCCAGCCGGTCCTTGGGCCGGACGTCCAGCTGGATCGTGGGTGTCCGCACGGAGCCCACCTTGCCCACCGGTTCAATCCGGTACAGCCCCAGGCCCATGGGGGACGCTTTGGCCAGGCCGCTGGAGTTCAGGAAGGAAGCGCTGGGCGCGTCCAGCCGTTCCACGAGGCCGCCGGAAAGCTCGTCCAGGACCAGGTGCCGCACGGACGCCCGGGGATCAGCGCGCTGCAATGCGTCCCAGCAGCTGGTCCAGCCCGAAGCGCTCCTCCAGCTGTGCCCGCGTGAGCTGGCCGTGGTAGTGCTCCTCCAGCAGCGGCATCAGCTCGTACTTCCAGATCCGCCGCAGCCCGGCCGGGGTCTGGGCCGCAGGTTTCATAAAGTAGGACGGCCCGATCATCAGGTCGCGGTCCCACTCGTCAATCGCACCATTCAGCGCATCCAGCAGCAACGCGGGGGTGGTATCCAGCTGACGCGCCTCGAGGAACCGCAGCAGGGAGCCCTTGACGGGCTCGGTCTGCGGATGCAGCTCGATGAAGGAGAAACGGCGGCGGATGGCGGCGTCCATCATGGCGATGGACCGGTCCGCGGTGTTCATGGTGCCGATGATGTAGAGGTTGTCCGGCAGCGTGAACGGTTCGTTGGGGCTGTACTGCAGGTAGATCCGGTCGTCGCGGTATTCGAGCAGGAAGTACAGCTCGCCGAATACCTTGGCCAGGTTGGCGCGGTTCATCTCATCGATGATGAGGAAGTACGGCTTCTTTTCGTTCCCGGGCTTGGCGGCCTCCTCGGCGAGGCGGCGCAGCGGCCCGGCCACCAGCTTGAAGGACACCTGGCCCTCGTCCGTCTTGTCCGGCCGGTAGCCTTCGAAAAAGTCCTCGTAGGCGTAGGACGGATGGAACTGGACCAGCTTGACGCGCTCGTCGGTGGTGTCGTCGGCCAGCTCGGCGGCGAGGTGCTTGGCCAGGTAGGTCTTGCCCGTGCCCGGGGGGCCGTAGAGGACCAGTTGGCGGTTCTCCTCCAGCAGGTCGGCAATCTCCTGGAGCGGCTCCAGCTCCATGTGCAGCGACGCCGCAAATTCCTGCGTCAGCGGGCGGAAGCCCTCCTGGACAGGCGGGACGACGGCGGCACCGTCAGTGTCGGCGTCGGGTTCGGTTTCCGCCTCGGCAGGCAGCAGCGCCTGCAGCGCCTGGACCACCCGGGTCACGTCCACCACGATGCCGGGGGTGGCGAGCTGGCGCTGGACGTGTCGGGGAAGGCTGGTGGTGGTGTGCCCGTCGTCGAACCAGCGCACCTTGCGCCGCAGCCGGCGGTTGTCATCGTTGTACTCGGGCTCCCCCAGCACGCCGCCCAGCCGCACGCTCCCGGCGTGCTGGTAGAGCACCAGGTCACCGGGCTTCATGACGGTCAGGAAGGCAAACACCGCGGTCTTGGTGTCCTCGCGCTCCACGTAGCCAAGGTGCTTGTAGTCCTCGTCCACGGCGTGCTGGACCAGGCCGGCGGTGACGCCGGGGTCCAGGTGCCGGAGATGTTCGACGTCGAGGGTCACCTTTTCCTCCCCGTGCCAGGCGGTGAGGAGCTCGGCGTGGTCGCTGTGCGTCCGGAGCAGCCATGCCCGCCGGCCGGGGTCGCCCACTTTGCGCCACTGGCTGACCAGCTGCCGGGAGTACCAGTCGATGCGCTGGCCCGCCTGCTCGTCCAGGTGCAGCCGGATCCGGTGGATGTCCGCGGTGATGTCCTCTTCGCTGTCGCCCTTGGCCCCGCCCACCAGCGAGGCGAATGCGTCGCGGATTTCCTGCCGCTCCACGTCCGCCACTACCGGCTCGAAGTAGCTGGGCCAGGCGAGGAACTCGATGCTGCGGCGGATGGCGGGCTGATCGTCCGGCGTGGATGCGGCGAGCCGGTGGAATTGCAGGGGGTCCTTGATGGCTGCCTGCACTACGCTTGCCGGCCGCTGCGCCACGTTTTGCACAAAGCGGCACAGCCACTTGAGGTGGTCCCAGATGGTCCAGTTGAATTCGGCGGTCCGGTCGCGGATCACGCCGTGGTCCGTCATGCCCGCGTACAGCTCGTCCGGAAGTTCCAGCGGCGGCTCCAGCCAGCCCGCGGCCTCGGCCACGCGGGCGCGTTTGACCTTCAGGGACTTCACCTCGTGGGCCAGCGGAAGTGACTGCAGGAACAGCAGTTCCACGGCCAGCTGTTTAGCCCCGCGCGTTGCACCCTCCAGGTTTTCGCGGAGGTTGGTCATCATCGGGGCCTTGGAATCAGCGATGCCCCGGTCCAGGCGGTCAAGCAACTCCGCGGCGGCCGGAACGGACCACGTCCTGGTGCGGCCGTCCAAGGGAGAAGCCTTTCCCTGCAGGCCCGGCCCCAGCACGAACCACGCAGCATCCTCGATCTCCTTGGAGATGCCGAGGGCGCGGGTCATGGCAACAGTGGCAGTGGGGGTCATGCCCTCAAATTTACAGGGTGAAGCTGGGCGGCCGCTCCAGGCAGCCCGGCCGCCGTTCCGCCAACCGGGTTACATGCCTGTGCCGGACCGCTTCCTGCCAAAGACGAAGTACCCCATGGGGCCGATGAAATTGATGAAGGACGCTGCCCGCCACGCGGCCTTGGGCCCGTTGATCAGCTCAGCAGGCCTGCGTGAGATGTCCCGCTGGGCGGCAACCAGCAGGGACATCTGCATGATCGCGGTGAGGATGATTCCTGCTTTGCCGGACGGGGACATTTCCTTCCAGGTCTTCTTCTTCCGGCCGGCACGGGTCTTGTTCTTGGCCATCGGGGTTTCCTTTCGAGTGGGTGGTCGTTCCAGTCCAATGGGTCGGGTGCGGCCTGTCCAGAGGCTTACTGCCTGTAGGGGGCCATCCGGTCTTTTTGTTCCTGGGTGAGCCGTTGAACCCGGCCGGTGGCTTCGTCCACGAACGCCAGGTGGCTGCTGGCCTTCACGCAGTCCTCCCGCGTGACGGGGTCCTGGAGGAGGTAGTGGACGTCGAAGCTGGCTCCCTTGACGGCCCCAATCCAGACCTGTACCACCGCGGGAATGTTTCGGTACTCCAGCGTCCTGACATAGCGGATCCTGTGGTCCACAACCAGCGCCAGGGTTCCGTCCGGGACGTCGTTGAACAGCGAGACCGGGGGCTCAATTCCGGGGAGACCGGCGCCCCGGGGAGGCCCGAAGGCGGCGATCCGCGCCTCCTCCAGCATCCTCACGATCTGGACATTGTTGATATGGCCGTAGGCGTCCATGTCGCCCCAGCGCATCGGCACCAGGACTTCAATCCGGCCGCCGCCATGCTCCCCGGCTCCCTCCGCCGTCTCCGGTCCCGGTTCCTGCCGCTGCAGCCGCTGGGCTGCCTGGGCCTGCTGCGCGCTCAGCTGTGCACCGCCGTCGAATCATCCACCGGAACTTCCCCGGCGTCCGCACCGGCAAACTGCGACATGTAGAGGCGGTGGTAGGCGCCCCCTGCCTCGAGCAGCACCTGGTGGTTGCCCTGTTCCACGATTTGTCCGTTCTCCATGACCAGGATGGTATCGGCATCACGGATGGTTGAAAGCCGGTGGGCGATCACAAAGCTTGTGCGGTCCGAGCGCAACGCCGCCATGGCCTTCTGCACGAGGAGTTCGGTGCGGGTGTCCACGGAACTGGTGGCCTCGTCCAGGATCAGCAGCGACGGGTTTGCCACGAACGCGCGGGCGATGGTGATGAGCTGTTTCTCGCCGGCGCTGACGTTGTTGCCTTCTTCGTCGATCACGGTGTTGTAGCCCTCGGGCAGCGCCCGGACGAAGCGGTCCACGAAGGTGGCCTTCGCGGCGGCCATCACCTGCTCGTGCGTGGCGTCGAGGTTGCCGTAGCGGATGTTGTCGTAGATGGAGCCACCGAACAGCCACGCGTCCTGCAGGACCATCCCCACCTTGGCGCGCAGCTCGGAGCGGCTGAGGTGGGTGATGTCCACGCCATCGAGCATGATGGAGCCGGCATTGAGCTCGTAGAACCGCATCACGAGGTTCACCAGCGTCGTCTTGCCGGCGCCCGTTGGGCCCACGATCGCCACGGTGTTGCCCGGCTCTGCCGTGAACGACAGGTTCTCAATGAGCGGCTTGTCCGGGGTGTAGCTGAAGGTGACGTTCCGGAAGTCCACGTGCCCGTCGGTCTTTGCCGGCAGATGGTCGGTGGCGGTTTCGGCGTCCTGTTCGTCCGCATCCAGGAATTCGAACACGCGCTCTGAGGACGCAACGCCGGACTGAAGCATGTTGGCCATGCCCGCCATCTGGCCCAGCGGCTGGGTGAACTCACGGGAGTACTGGATGAACGCGGTGGCATCGCCCAGGGACATGGCGCCGGATGCAACGCGCAGTCCGCCCACCACTGCGATGCCCACGTAGCTGAGGTAGGACACGAACTGCATGACCGGGAAGATGATCCCGGACACGAACTGTGCTCCAAAGCTGGCTTTGTAAAGAGCCTCGTTCCGTTCCTCGAACCGGGCCAGCATGTCCGCGTCCCGGCCGAAGACGCGGACCAGGTCATGACCGGAAAAGGACTCCTCGATCTGGCCGTTCAATGCCCCCGTGTTCTTCCATTGGGCCGCAAACAGCTTCTGGCTCCGGACCCCGATCATGCCCGCGGCCACGCCGGACAGCGGAAGCGCAATCAGGGCGATCAGCGCCAGCTGCCAGGAAACGATGAACATCATGATCACAATGCCCACCACGGTCAGCACGGAGTTGACCAGCTGGGCAAAGGCCTGCTGGAGCGCCTGCTGGATGTTGTCGACGTCGTTGGTCACCCGGGACAGCACGTCGCCGCGCTGCCGGGTGTCGAAGTAGTCCAGGGGAAGCCGGTTCAGCTTGCTCTCGGTGTTGTCGCGCAGCCGCCGGATGACCTTCATGACGATCCGGTTCAGCACATACCCCTGCAGCCACATGAAGATGTTCGAAACGAAGTACATCAGCAGGACGATGGCGATGAGCATGCTGAGCTTGTTGAAGTTGATGCCGGTGCCTGGCACCAGCTCCATCCGGGACACCATGTCTGCAAAGTTGTCCTGCCCCTGCTGGCGCAGGCCGGACACGAACTGTTCCTTGCTGGCTCCGGCGGGCAGCTGCTTGCCCACCACCCCGGCGAAGATGACGTCCATGGCCTGGCCCAGGATCTTGGGGGCAATCACGTTCAGGACCACGGAAATGACCACCAGGCCAACCACGGCGTAGATGCCCAGGGCCTCAGGCCTCAACAGGCCCATGAGTCGTTTGGCGGACGGCCAGAAATGCTCGGCTTTCTTGGCAGGCATGGCACCAAACATGCCCCCGTCGGCTTCCGTGGGCTGGAATTCTTCCTCGACAAAGTCGTCGTTTTCGGCTTGCCCGGCGCCCGGTTGCACCGGCTCCGCAGAGGGCCGGGCGGACAGTGGTGTCTCTTCCACGGGACTGGTGTCCTTCTTGCGCGGGCTCATGCCACTTCCTCCACACTCAGCTGGGATTCGACGATTTCCTGATAGGTGGGCGAGGTTTCCAGGAGTTCCTCGTGCGTGCCGCGGTCCACGATCCGTCCGTTGTCCAGCACCAGGATCTGGTCAGCCTCGGTGATGGTGGAGATCCGCTGGGCCACGATGATCACGGTGGCGTCCGAGGTGGTGCGCTTGAGGGCCGCCCGGAGCCGGGCATCAGTGGCCACATCCAGGGCAGAGAAGGAGTCGTCGAACAGGTAGACGCGCGGTTTGGTCACCAGCGCCCGGGCTATGCACAGACGTTGGCGCTGGCCGCCCGAGACGTTGGTGCCGCCCTGGGAGATCCGGGAATCCAGCCCGTTCTTCTTTTCCCGGACAAATGATTCCCCCTGGGCTGTCCGGAGCGCATCCCACAGTTCCTGGTCGGTCGCCTCGGTTTTGCCGAACCGGAGGTTGTGCTCGATGGTGCCGGAGAACAGGTAGGGACGCTGCGGCACCAGGGCAACGCGTTTGGTGATCTCCGCCCGGTCCAGCCTGTCCACCGGGACACCGTCCAGCAGCACCTGGCCGTCTACGGGGTCGTACAGCCGCGGCAGGAGGGACAGCAGGGACGTCTTGCCGGCACCCGTGGACCCGATGATCGCGATCGTTTCGCCAGGGCGGGCGGTGAAGCTGATGTTGCTGAGCACCGGTGACTCGGCGCCCGGATAGGCAAAGGTCACGTTGCGGTACTCAACGACGCCTTCCAGGGATGCCGGCACCACCGGTTGCCGGGGGTCGTGGATGGAAGGTTCGACGCCGAGCACCTCGCCAATGCGGTCCGCGCAGACCGAGGCGCGCGGGATCATCATGGCCATGAACGTGCCCATCATGACGGCCATCAGGATCTGCAGCAGGTACTGCAGGAACGCGGTCAGCGACCCCACCTGCATGGCGCCGGCGTCCACGCGCTGCCCGCCGAACCAGAGCACGGCGGCGGTGGACAGGTGCAGGATCATGCTGATGGCCGGGAACATCAGGACGAACAGGGCGCCGATGCGCAGTGAGACGTCCGTGAGTTCCTTGTTGGCGCCACCGAACCGGTCCGTCTCATACGGTTCGCGAACGAAGGCCCGGACCACGCGGATACCGATGATCTGTTCGCGCAGGACGGCGTTGATCCGGTCGATCTTCCGCTGCATGGAACGGAACAGCGGCATCAGCCGGACCACCAGGTATCCCACCACCACGGCAAGCAGCGGGACAGATACCCACACCAGCCAGGACAGGTTGATGTCCTCGCGCAGCGCCATGATGATGCCGCCGATGCACATGATGGGGGTGGCTACCATGAAGTTCAACCCCATCAGCAGGAGCATCTGCACCTGCTGGACATCATTGGTGCCACGGGTAATCAGCGTGGGAGCCCCGAACGCGTTGACATCCTTGGCCGAGAAGCTGGTGACCTTGCGGAACACCGCACGGCGCAGGTCGCGGCCCACCGCCATGGCCGTCCTGGAGCCGAAGTAGACGCCGGCGATGGCCGCAGCCACCTGGACGAAAGCCACCAGGAGCATCAGAGCACCGGTACGCCAGATGAAATCGGTGTCCCCGCGGGCCACCCCTTCGTCGATGATCTGCGCGTTCAGGCTGGGCAGGTACAGCGCGGCGATGGTGGACGCGAGCTGGAAAATGACCACAGCAAGGATGTAGGGAAAATACGGTTTGGAGTAGCGCCGTATGAGGGTGAGGAGCATGGACTCAACTCTAGTAATGCCCACCGACAATTGGGTCTCCCGGAAGCATCTTTTCCGCCTGAAAGCCCTGTTCAACGGCGGCGCAGCAGCGCTGTGACGGGCCCACAGCAGGCAGGAAAGCCGCAGCCCGCACCCGAAAGGTTTCCCGGGTGCGGGCTGCGGCTTCGATGTTGTCCGTACAGGGTCTGGCCGGTCCGGCGGGGATGGCCCGCTTGGCGGCTTACCCTCCCTGGCCCGGCTCCGAACCGGCACCGGCGGACGGTGCCGCGGCTGAGGAGGGTGCGGACGGCGGGGTTGCGGCGCTGTGCCTGCCATGGCCTGCAAGGTACAGCGCGGCCGCCGCCTGGATCTTGCGTTCCTTCAGGAGCTTGCGCTGCAGCCTGCTGAGGTCCGCGGCCGTGGCTGCCTGTTTGGCCGCCACCTCCTGCTGGGAGCGCAGCTGCTCCTGGATGTCCAGCACCAGGCCGCCCAGCTCCGCCTGCTGGCGGGCCAGCAGGTGCTGGGTGTCCTGCAGTTTCTGCAGGGTGGCAGCGGCGCTGGCCACCGCGTCGGCAGCCTTGTCCACACTCTCAACGGATGCCGTGTCAACTGACCGCAGGTCCAGCCCCTCGGAACGGAAGCTGCGGGCGAACGCTTCCTCGAAGTCCTCCGTGGCCACCCGGCCGGACGCGGCCGCGGCAGCGGCAGCACCGCCGTCGTACATCTTTGCCGGCGCTGCGGCGGACCCTGCACCCGCAGCGCTCCTGGCGGTCATTCCATTCCCGGCGGAGGCATTCCCGTCCCGGGCAGGAGAGACCAGGGGCAGCTGGCCTGTCATGGCCGTCATCCCCGCTTCACCGGCGGCGTTGGCCTGCAGTGTGGCGTCGGGGGTGATGTCCACGGTCTTGCGCAGCGGCACTTCGTTGATGAAGATCACCGCGATGAGGGCAACCACGCTCACGACGGCGGAGATCATGAAGATGCCGGCCGTGGCATCGCCGTAGGCGGCACGCATGATGTCCGCAACCGGTGCGGGGAGGTCCTTGAGGTCCAGCGTGGCACCGCTGTTTCCGCCGGCCTGGATGCCCAGCTTCGCCAGCCCGTCGGTGGCCAGGTCCTTGACGTGGTTGGCCATGACGGCGCCCAGGACGGACACGCCGATCGCGCCGCCCACCGAGCGGAAGAACGCAACCGAGGCGCTGGCTGAGCCGATGTCCTTGGCCTGGACGGTGTTCTGGACGGCGAGGACCAGGTTCTGCATCAGCATGCCCAGCCCGATGCCGAAGATGCCGGTGTAGAGGCCCGTCAGCCAGAGTTCGGTGGTGTGGTCCATGGTTCCGGCGAGCGCCAGGCCGCCGATCAGCAGGATGGTGCCGCCGATCAGGAAGCGCTTCCATTTGCCGTAGCGGCTGATGAGCTGGCCGGACACGACGGAACCGACCAGGTTGCCGGCGATCATGGGCAGGGTCAGCAGGCCGGCCTCGGTGGGCGTGGCGCCGCGGGCCACCTGGTAGTACTGGCCCAGGAAGGTGGAGGAACCGAACATTGCCACGCCGACGGCCACGGAAGCCACGATGGCCAGGGCCGTGGTGCGCTCGGAGATGATCTTCAGGGGGATGATCGGCTGCGACACCTTGGATTCCACCAGCACCAGCAGTGCCAGCAGCAGGACGCCGCCGCCCACCATCACCGCCGACTGCCAGGACCACCAGTCGTAGTAGTCGGCCTTGCCGGCGAAGGAAACCCAGATCAGGAGCAGGCTGACGCCGGAGGTGAGCAGGATGGCACCGAGCCAGTCGATCCTGGCCGGCCGCTTGACGTGCGGAACCTTGAGCGTGACCTGGAGCAGGATCAGGGCGACGACGGCGAGCGGCACGCAGACGAAGAACGTCCAGCGCCAGCCGAGCGAGCTGTCCACGATGAAGCCGCCGAGCAGCGGACCGCCGGCAGTGCCCACAGCCATGACGGCGCCCATGTAGCCGGAGTACTTGCCACGCTCACGGGGCGGGATGATGGAACCGATAATCGCCTGTGCCAGGGCGGTAAGGCCGCCCATGGCGACGCCCTGGATGACCCGGGCGGTGAGCAGGAACGGGATGTTTTCGGAGAAACCTGCCATCACCGAGCCGCCGACGAAGATCACAATGCTCAGCTGGACCAGGACCTTCTTGTCGAAGAGGTCGGCGAGCTTGCCCCAGATGGGGGTGGTGGCGGCGTTGGCCAGCAGCGCGGCCGTGATGACCCACGCGAAGTCCGTCTGGGTGCCCTTGAGCTCGGACATGATGGTGGGCAGCGCGTTGGCCACGATGGTGCTGCTGAGGATGGCAGTGAAGAAGGCGGCGAGGAGACCTGTGAGGGCCTCCATGATCTGCCGGTGGTTCATGGGTGCGCCGGGTTCGTGGCGCTTGGATTGCCGCGATTCCTGCTTAACGGTGCGTTCGCGCTGGCGCTGCTGCTCCTGGTCCGCGGCGGCGGTGACGTTAGCCATTAATTGACTCCTGCGTTTTCTGTTCGGTAGTGGTTCCGGCCGCCCTTGCCCGGATGGAATTCTTCAGGGATGTGGTGAGCTTGCTCAGCATCGCGGCCGTTGCAACGGCGTCGTCCTCGTTCCAGTCGGCGAGGTAGGCCTGCAGCGTTTCCGCCCGGTGCCGCACCAGCTCTGCAAGCTTTTCCTTGCCGCGCGGGGACAGGGCCAGCAGCTGGGCCCGGCCGTCATCCGGATCCGGGGTGCGGAGCACCAGGCCCGCATCAGCGAGCTCGGCCACGTGCCGGCTGAGCACGGGCGGGCTGACGCCCAGCCGTTCAGCCAGGTGGGCGGCGCGGGTCTCCCCTTCCCCGATGAACTTGAGCACGCCCTGGAGGGCGATGCCGGTGTCCTGGCCCTTGATGTTGACCATGGTGACGCAGCGCAGTGCGCGCTGGAGGTCATAGATGGTGCTGACGAGATCGGCTGCAGTGGCCGGTGCGACAGACATGATCCTCCCTAAAGAATTAGTTGCTGCAAGCAACTGTATCAGAAAAAGGTTGCTTAGGGAAACGAAGTTGTTCTGGGAAGCCCTTAAATGCAAGTGCTCCCCCACTTCCACGGGCCAACCGGGAAGAGAGGGAGCGGTGCCGGCAGCAGGTGCTGCTCAGTGGTCCAAATGGGTGGGGCTGAACATCTTCAGGAGCGTTTCAACCACGACGACGTTGGGCCCGTCCGCGGCGAAGCCCGCCTTGAGCGCGTCCCCCACGTCCTCCGGGGCAACCCGGGTGGCGGGGACGCCGAAGGATTCCGCAAGCTTGACGAAGTCCGGGCGGGCGAGCTCGGTGGCGGTCGCTTTGCCGAATGCACCCACCATGTATTCGCGCAGGATGCCGTAGCCGCCGTCGTCCACGATCAGCCAGGTGACCGGCACGTTGTGCTGTTTCGCGGTGGCCAGTTCGGCGATGGAATACATCGAGGAGCCGTCGCCGGAGACTGCGAGTACCCGTCCCGGCCTTCCCGTTGTTTCCAGGCCCACGGCCGCCCCGATGGCACCGGGAAACGCAAAGCCCAGGCCGCCGGCACCCTGGGCAGAATGGAACTGCCCCTGCCGCGCGTCCCAGCAGGACCAGCCCCAGTAGGCGGCGATGGTCATGTCCCAGAACGTTTGCATGTCCGCCGGGACCGCCTCGCGAATGTCGGCCATGAACTTCAGCTCCTTGGCCAGGTCCTGGGATTCCAGGCGTGCGCGGACCTTGGCGAGCGATTCCTTCACCAGCACCTCCGGCGTGGCACCATGCCAATCCGGCGACGCGGTCCTGCCGGGCTGCAGTGCCTCATCGAGGGCCGCGAGCGCCTGGCCTGCGTCGGCGCGGATGCCCAGGCCGGGCCGGTTGGACTCCAGGACCCGGGGCTCCGCGTCGATCTGGATGATCCGGCCGCGTGGTTCGAAGGTGAAGTAGTTGGAGGTCACCTCACCGAGCGAGGAGCCGATCACCACCAGGACGTCGGCGTCCTCCAGGACGTCGGTCATGTAGCGGTCCTCGATCCAGGCCTGCAGCGACAACTCGTGGTTCCAGGGGAACGCGCCATTGCCGCCAGGGGTGCAGATCACCGGGGCGCGGAGTTTTTCCGCGATCGACAGCAGTGACTTCTCCGCCTGGCCTCGGCGGGTTCCGCCGCCGGCGATGATGGCCGGGCGCGTGGCTGCTTCCAGCCACTTCACGGCCTCCCGCACCAGTTCGATCCGCGGCGGGTTGTCCGCCGCCTCCGCCAGGGCGTCCTCCACCGGAGGCACCATGATGGGATCCAGCAGCACGTTTTGCGGGATCTCCAGCCAGACCGGGCCCTGCGGTGAGGAGATCGCCTCGGTCCAGGCGTCCTGGATGGCGGACGGAATGCCCGAGGCATGCTGGATCAGGCGCTGGCTCTTGGTCACGTTCGCCGCGGACGCCTTCTGGTCATCAAGCTGGTGCAGCATGCCCTTGCGCCGGGCACCCAGCCCCTCCAGTGGAATCTGGCTGGCCACCACCACCATGGGCACACCCGTGGCGTAAGCCTCCTGCAGGCCGGCCAGGGACGTCAGCGCGCCGGGGCCGGTGGACAAGAACAGCACGCCCACTTCCCCGGTGGCCCGGGAGTACCCGTCGGCGGCAAAGGCGCTGTTGTTCTCGATCCGTGAGGAGACGAAGTGCAGGTTGCCCCGTCCCATCGCGTCGAACAGGCCCAGGGCATGCTGGCCCGGGATGCCGAACACGGTCTTCGCACCCAGCGCTTCGAGGGTCTCGACGACGAGGTCCCCGCCATTGCGGGCACCCCTCCCCTGTTCAGGGACAGGTGCGGCCATTTCGGTCATGGCCCTACTCCTTGCCGGCGGCTGCGAAACCGGCGGGGCGGCGGGCTTCCTGGCCCAGGGCCTGGGCCTGGTAGCCGGTTTCGGTTCCGAAGCGGTCGCCGGGTACTGCGTTGTCAGCCATGAGGGTCACCAGTTCGTAGGCGACGTGGCTTGCCGCGACGCCGGTGATTTCGGCGTGGTCGTAGGCGGGAGCAACCTCGACGACGTCGGCGCCCACCAGGTTCATGCCGCGGAAGCCGCGGATGATCTCGAGCAGTTCTCGGCTGGTGATGCCGCCGGCTTCGGGGGTGCCGGTGCCGGGAGCGTGGGCCGGGTCCAGGACGTCGATGTCCACGGAGATGTAGAGCGGCCGGTTGCCGATCCGGTCGCGGACTTTGGCCACGGTTTCCAGGACGCCCTGGTAGTAGACGTCCGCGGAGGTGACGATGCCGAACCCAAAGCGGTGGTCGTCGTCGAGATCCTTCTTGCCGTAGAGCGGGCCGCGGGTGCCGATGTGGCTGATGGCTTCGGTGTCGAGGATGCCTTCCTCGACTGCGCGGCGAAACGGGGTGCCGTGGGTGTACTCGGCGCCGAAGTAGGTGTCCCAGGTGTCCAGGTGCGCATCGAAGTGGAGCATGGCGAGGGGTCCGCCGGCGCGCTCGGCCGCGGCCCGCAGCAGGGGCAGCGCGATGGTGTGGTCCCCGCCCAGAGTCAGCAGTTTGCTCCCGGTGGCCGTAAGGTCCAGGGCGTTCTGCTGGATGGTTTCGATGGCCTCGTTGATGTGGAACGGATTGACGGCCATGTCCCCGGCGTCGGCTACCTGGATGTTCTCGAACGGGCTGACATCCCAGGCAGGGTTGTAGGGGCGCAGCAGCCGGCTGGCTTCGCGGACATGGTTCGCACCGAAGCGCGCCCCGGGACGGTAGGAGACGCCGGAATCGAAGGGCACGCCCACCACAGTCACGTCAGCCTTGGCCACCTGGTCCAGGCGGGGAAGGCGGGCGTAGGTGGCAGCTCCGGCGTAACGGGGAATTCGGGATGAATCAATGGGGCCAAGGTTGCCGTTGGCTTCGATGCGCAGCTCTTCCAATGGAGGCCTCTCCTTCGAGGAGTTGAGGGGACTGGTGTGACTGCAATCATACACCCTGGTTTTCTATTGAGCATCAAGTGTTTACTCAAATTGCACCCGCCCGGACCTTCCTGCCCAGTTACTGCCGCGAGGACCGGGCAGAACCTTTCCCAGCTCCCGGAAGTACAGCCCAGCTGCCCGCGCTGGACCGGATGCGCCGAAAGTAACTGGGCAGGAACGCGCACCAGCAGTTGCGAGTTGCCCACATAGAGGCTGGGCCGGGTTCCGCAGTCATCTCCGGCGTCCTCCAATAACCATGTGGACATTCTTGACTATTTGGCGCAGGCCGGAGGGATTGCCCGTTCAGCCCAACTTCTCGACGCCGGATTCTCCCGGCGGGACCTGCTGCGGCTCAAAGATGCTGGCATCGTCCAGCCCAGACGCGGCGTTTTCGCCCTGCCGGACTGCGATGAGGGACTCAAGGCCGCGATCCTGAACAACGGGCGACTGAGCTGCGCCAGCGCTGCCGCCCACTATGGGCTTTGGCTGCGCAAACCACCAACGCGGCTTCACTTGGCCTGCAACCATGGCCACGGAACAGGTTTCGTCCGGCACCGCACGATCAAGTTTCGGGAGCATCCCTTTCTGCCGGTAGCAGCGGTCGAAGATGTTGCCCTGCATGCGTTGGGATGCCTTACTCCGCCCGCCTCCACGGCCTTGGCAACGTCGGCAATCCGCCTGCACGGCGTCTCGCGGGAACTTTTGGCTGAGCAACTGCGCGCGGACCGCTCGGGCACGGCGCGCCGGATGCTGCGGGAACTCGACCTGCGCGCCGAGTCGATAGTTGAGGTCGATGCTCAGCACCTGTTCCGCACGAACGGAATCTCCTACGAGGCGCAAGCGTTTCTGCCGGGCATTGGACGTGTGGATTTCCTGCTGGGCGGCTTCCTTATTGTTGAGATCGACGGCTTCGCGTTCCACTCCAAACGCGGGGACATGCTTCGCGACCGCGCCCGCAACAACTCCTCGACGGTCAAAGGGTACGCCGTCCTGCGTTACATGCCGGAGCACATCTGGTTCAATCCCGGCCAGGTGCTAGCCGAGATCAGGACTGTTTTGGCCTGCCGGAAGGGGGACTCGGGCCGGTAAACGTGCGCTCCAGCCCAGTTACCTCTGTCCTTGGATGCGCATCGCGGACAACCTCCCCCGGCGCAGGAGGTGCCCACCTCAGGCCGCGGAAAGTAACTGGGGAGGAACGCACGGCTACCGGCTGGCGGCGGGCACCAGGACCCAGAGCACCTCAACCGGCTTGTCCGTGGGGTTGACCCAGGTATGGGGTTCGCGGCCCGGGAAGGTCACGGTGTCGCCGGTACCGAGGTCGTACTCCTCGTTCGTGAGGATCAGCTTGATGGAGCCCTTGATCACGTGCAGCACGTCCACATCGCAGTCCACCGCATAGAGCTCGGACTCGCCCCGGCCATGCGGCTCGATCACGGCCTGGATGATCTGGACCCGGCGTTCCGAGCGTGCGGTCAGGAGCCGCTCCACGATGCCCTGGCCGCCGAGCGAAATCCGCGGGCCATCGTTCCGCTTGGTCAGATGGGTTTCCGGCGCCGCGAAAAGGTCCCCGATGGAAATGGACAGCACCTGGCAGAGCGTCACCAGGGAAGCGACCGACGGCGACGTCAGGTCCCGCTCCACCCGGCTGAGGAAGCCCTTGGTCAGGCCGGTGGCATCGGCAACCTGCTCAATAGTGAGCCGCTGCGACTGCCGGGCGGCCCGGATCCTGGAGCCAATGGCAACAGGGACATTGCTGGGCTCAACTGGCAGTGCCTTCATCTACGAACCTTTCATGGCCGGCAGTCCGGCTCCACTCTCGAGCCATCCTAATCGGCGGCGCATTTGTGACGCGCCCCTGCCACACCCGCATGGCGGCCGCGTTCCCATCCTTGACTGTTGCCGCCGTCACACTCTAATCTGTGGAAACTCCTGTTGCCTATTAGGCAATAAAAGGATCTCTCTCCGTTCGTCCGCGGCGCGCCGGCCCGTTCGCCCCCGGCGCCCAACAGCTCCAAGGAGCCAACTATGGATGCAAATACCATCAACATCGCCATCGTGGTGGTGTATCTGCTTGCAATGCTGGCCTTCGGCTGGTGGGGCAAGTCCCGCACCAGGAACAACAGCGACTTCCTCGTTGCCGGCCGCCGCCTGGGACCGTTCCTTTACACCGGCACCATGGCAGCTGTCGTCCTGGGCGGGGCTTCCACCGTGGGCGGCGTGGGGCTTGGCTACAAGTTCGGCATCTCGGGCATGTGGCTGGTGGTGGCCATTGGCTCGGGCGTACTGCTCCTGAGCCTGCTCTTTGCCGGGACCATCCAAAAGCTGAAGATCTACACGGTGTCCCAGATGCTCACCCTCCGCTACGGGAGCAAGGCAACCGAAGCCTCCGGCATCGTCATGCTCGCCTACACGCTGATGCTCTGCGCCACCTCAACGGGCGCCTACGCCACCATCTTCGTCGTGCTGTTCGGACTTGACCGGGCACTGGCCATCGCCATCGGCGGCGCCATCGTCCTGGTGTACTCCACCATCGGCGGCATGTGGTCCATCACCCTCGCGGACCAGGTCCAGTTCGTCATCAAGACGGTGGGCATCTTCTTCCTCATGCTGCCCTTCACCCTGAACGCCGCCGGCGGCCTGGACGGCATCCGCAGCCGCGTGGATGCCAGCTTCTTCCAGATGGACGGCATCGGCGTCCAGACCATCATCACCTATTTCGTGGTCTACACCCTGGGCCTGCTGATCGGCCAGGACATCTGGCAGCGCGTCTTCACCGCCAAGACGCCCAAGGTGGCCCGCTGGGGCGGCGCCACTGCCGGCATCTACTGCATCCTCTACGGCGTGGCCGGCGCACTGATCGGCATGGCTGCCAACGTGGCGCTGTCCAACGTCAAGATCGCCGCCAAGGACGACGTGTACGCCGAGGTGGCCCAGAACCTGCTCCCTGTCGGCATCGGCGGGCTGGTCCTTGCCGCCGCCGTCGCCGCCATGATGTCCACCGCCTCCGGTGCCCTCATCGCCGCGGCCACCGTTGCCCGCGCCGACGTCCTGCCGTTCGTCGCCGGCTGGTTCGGCAAGGACATCAACACCGGCGACACCGAGAACCCGGAGCATGACGTCAAGGCCAACCGCATCTGGGTCCTGGCACTGGGCATCGTGGCCATCGTGATCGCCATCATCACCAAGGACGTGGTCGCGGCCCTGACCATCGCCTACGACATCCTGGTGGGCGGCCTCCTGGTGGCCATCCTCGGCGGCCTGGTGTGGAAGCGCGGTACGGGCCTGGCCGCCGCGGCATCCATGGCCGTTGGTTCCGTTGTCACCTTGGGAACCATGATCATTCTTGAAGTGAACGCCAAGGCACCGCTGGACGGAATCTACGCCAACGAGCCGATCTACTACGGCCTGATCACCTCCGCCGTCGTCTACATCGCGGCTTCATTGCTCACCCGCCCCACGGACCCCGCGGTGATGCGCGCCTGGCAACTCCGCGTTGCCGGCCAGGAGCCGGAAGCAGCGCCCGAGGACGTCCTCGCCGGCCGTTGACCCTGAACAAGCCTTAGACACGCGCAAGCTTTAGGCACGACGGCGGCGCCTCCTTTCGCTCTTTACGAAAGGAAGCGCCGCCGTCGTAAGTCCTACTCTGTTGTGTCGCGGGGCTCGTCGTCGTCCAGCGGGACCTCGCGGTCCTCGGCGTCGACAATCACCGGCGGCGGCTGCACCACCGGCTCTTCCTCGTCAATCAACGCGTCCTCCGCGTCCCAGTCCGCATCGTCTACCGGTGCATCCTCTGCGTAATCGTAGGCGGGGTCCGCTTCGACGGCGTCCAGGTGCGGCATGTCCGGGTGCTGTCCGGTGGTGCTCATGATTCAACCTCCGTTGTTCGCCTGACGTGCTCTTTCAGGTAGGGCGCAGGCCGCGCCACACCTTCATCACAGCACCGCGGGCCGGACGGGTCAATAGACCCCGCGCCGCTTGGAAGAGCGTTGGACGACGGCGGCAAAGGCGGAAGTTTTACGGCAGACCGAAACTTCCCAGGGAGGTTCGCCAGCCAAAAAACCGCGGAAATCCGCAGTAGGCTGGCAGGGCAAAGGCGCGAAAAAATGCCCTTTCCAGCCCAGGAGTTACCAGTGTCGCAGCACGCCCATTCCAATTCGCATGCCAAGCCCCCGGAGGCTGCCCACACCCCGCAAAGCCAGCCCTCGCCGTCGAACATCAAGAGGTGGCGGCAGTACCTGGCTGACGAGCGCGCGGAAGCGTCCGTCTACCGGGACCTCGCCCAAAACCGCGAGGGGGAAGAACGGGCCATCCTGCTGGCCCTGGCGGAGGCCGAAGGCCGGCACGAGGCGCACTGGCTGGCACTGCTCGGGGAGCACGCGGGCAAACCGAAGAAGGCGTCCGCGCGAAGCCAGTTCCTCGGGTTCCTGGCCCGCCACTTTGGCTCCGTGTTCGTGCTGGCCCTGGCCCAGCGTGCCGAGGGCCGTTCCCCCTATGCCAAGGACCCCAACGCCACACCGGCCATGGCTGCGGACGAGCAGATCCATGAGGAGGTGGTGCGGGGCCTGGCGACCCGCGGCCGAAACCGCCTGGCCGGCACATTCCGCGCAGCGGTCTTCGGCGCGAACGACGGCCTGGTCAGCAACCTCTCGCTGGTGATGGGCATGGCGGCGTCCGGTGTTGCCAGCACCGTGGTGCTGTTGAGCGGCATCGCCGGGCTCCTGGCCGGTGCCATGTCCATGGGTGCCGGCGAATTCATCTCCGTGCGTTCCCAGCGCGAACTGCTGGCCGCCACCCGCCCCACGCAGATCACCCTGGCGGCCGCACCCAAGCTGGACCTTGAACACAACGAACTCCTCCTGGTGTACCTGGCCCGCGGCATGTCCCGTGAAGCGGCGGAACACCGCGTGGCCGAGCGCATGGGGCTGCTGTCCTGCGACTGCGACCCCAGCCTGTCCCTGCAGCCGGACCTGCCGGAGGAGGAAGACCAGCACGAGGCAGTCGGCACGGCCTGGGGAGCGGCGCTGTCCAGCTTCTGCTTCTTCGCCTCCGGCGCCATCGTGCCCATCCTGCCGTTCCTGTTTGGCCTCACCGGCGTCGCCGCGCTGGTCGTGGCCGGGGTCCTGGTGGGGATTGCACTGCTGGCTACTGGTGCCGCCGTCGGGCTGCTGTCCGGCACCTCCCCGTTGACCCGCGGCCTGCGCCAGCTCGCCATCGGCCTGGGCGCGGCGGCCATCACGTACCTGCTGGGCCTGCTCTTCGGTACTGTCGTGGGATAACCGCGCTGCGGTGGGATAACTGCAGGGACTGGGATGGCAGCACGGACCGGTCAGCCCCGCAGGACCTCCACGGCCTGGTCCACCGTGTCCACCAGGAAGATGTAATCCGCCATCGGGCGCCCGGCGGCAAGGCTGCGCAGCATGGGCCACGCCGGGTACTCCTGCTCCCAGTGACGCCGCCCCACCAGGACCATGGGAGCCACCTTTTCGCGGGCGGCATAGTAGTTCTCGCAGGCGTCCTGGAAGATCTCCTGCACGGTGCCGGCGGCTCCCGGCAGGAAGACGATCCCGCCGTGGCACAGTTCCAGCAGGATGGCCTCCCGGACGGCGTTGGCGAAGTACTTGGCGATGTGCGTGGCGAAGTAGTTGGGCGGCTCATGGCCGTAGAACCAGGTGGGGATCCCCAGCGACGGGGTCCCGTCCGGATGGCGTTCGACGACGGCTGCCGCCATGCGCGCCCAGGCCGACACCGACGGACGGAACCCTGGGACAACCGCGAGCGTGTCAAGCGCTGCCTGCAGGTCGCCGTCGGACGCCCGGCTCAAGTAGGCACCCAGGTTCGCCGCTTCCATGGCCCCGGGACCGCCGCCGGTGGCAACCGAATAGCCCTCAAGGGCCAGCAGCCTGCCCAGCCGCGCGGCCTCGGCAAATTCCCCGCTCCCCCGCGGGGCTGCATGGCCGCCCATGACGCCGACCATGGGCCGGCGGGTCCAGGCCGCTGACCGCGTCAGTTCTTCCAGCGCGTCCCCGATCGCATGGTCGTGCAGGGCAGAGGCCAGGGTGGAGTCCACGCGGTGCCGCTGCCCGGGCTGGATGCTCCAATGGTAGATCCGGGCATCCGGGAGTTCCTCGTACGGGGACGCTGCCAGCCCGGCATACAACTCGGCCGGGGAATACAGCGAAGCCCGGTAGGGGTCGAAGGGGACGCCATCGAGTCTTGGAAAAATCAGGGCGCCGCGGCTGCGCAGGTCACCTTCCATGCCGTCGTCGAATAGGCAGCCGAGGAACATGGCGCCTTCGACGCTGACGCTCTTCAGTGCCGCCGACCGGCCGCGCAGGTCCAGGGACTGCGCGTGCCAGCCGTCCAGGTTGACCGCACCGCCGGCCACCAGGCGGTCGAAGCTGGCCAGATCCTCGACTTCGAGGGTGCGCGGACGGGGACCAAGGCTTCCGGCGAAATTCACGGCTGCTGCCTCGCGGTCCACATCATGGAGCCAGCCTAGGCCACCCAAAGCAAAGGCGGGGCCGGACCGTGCCCTTCCCGCCAATGACGGCAAAAGAGCTGGGTCCGGCCCCGCGTTGGTGAGCGGTTGCCGGGAAAGGCTGGCTGCTTAGGCCGGGAGCTTTGCCTGGACCGGGAGCTTTGCCGGTACCGCGCCGTCACGGAAGTGCGCTTCCAGGTCCTCGAGCGAGTGGCCCTTGGTTTCCGGAACGAACCTGATGACGAAGGCCAGGGACGCGACGTTGACCAGGACGAACAGTCCGAAAGTGCCGGTGGAGCCCAGGGCGTTGACCACTATGGGGAAGAGGAACGAGATGGCGGCATTCACGGTCCACAGTGCGAACACCGCGATGCCCATCGCGAAACCGCGGATGGCCAGCGGGAACATTTCCGAGAGCAGGAGCCAGACGCAGGTGCCGATGAAGCACTGGACGAAGGCCACGAACAGCATCATGGCCGCCAGGATGGTGTAGCTGGCCAGGTCGGACTGCGGCAGGAGGAAGACGATGGCCAGCAGGGCCTGGGAGCCCACCACTCCGGAGAAGCCGATCACCAGCATGCGGCGGCGGCCAACGAAGCCGAGCAGCCAGATACCCAGGATGGTCATCAGCACGGAGGTGACGCCGACGCCGATGGTGGCCACGAGCGAAGCACTCACGCCAAGCCCGCTCTTTTCCAGGATGGTAGGGGCGTAATAGTTCACGGTGTTAATGCCGGTGGCCTGCTGGACGGTGGCCAGGCCAACGCCGATCCACAGCAGCCGGCGCATCCAGGGGTTGTTCTTCAGGTCCCGGAGGGCGTGGCCCCGTTCTTCCTTCGCGGTGCGTGCTGCCTGGGCGATCTCCTCGAATTCGGCGGCTGCCTCCTCCGGGCTGCGGCTGAGGTTCAGGACGCGGCGGCTGTCCTCGAGGCGGCCGCGGATGGCGTACCAGCGCGGTGATTCGGGAAGCATCAGCATGCCGGCGAGCAGTGCGAGGGCGGGGATCGAGGCGATGCCCAGCATGGTCCGCCAGACTTCGTGGTCGTGGATCAGGGCATCCAGGAGGGCGTTGATGGCGAAGGCGAGCATCTGGCCGGTCACGATCATGAGCTCGTTGATAGTCACCATGCGGCCACGAAGGTGGGCCGGGGCCATTTCGGCCAGGTACAGCGGGCAGGTCACGGCAGCCGCGCCGACGCCGAGCCCCAGCACGATGCGGGCAGCAATCATGAAGGTTACGTTGGGAGCGATGGCGCAGCCGATGGCGCCGAGGAGGAACAGCAGGGCACAGACCAGCAGCGAGCCGCGGCGGCCCAGCTTGTCAGCCATGCGGCCGCCGGTGAGGGCTCCGACGGCGGCACCCGGGAACAGCAGGGCGCTCACCACGGTGGCTTCCTCGACGGCGGTCATGTTCAGGGAGTCGTTCATGTACAGCAGGGCGCCGGAGATCACGCCGGTGTCGTAACCGAAGAGCAGGCCGCCCAGGGTGGAAATAACGGTGAGCCGGGCAAGATAACCGCGGCGTTTGCTGCCAGCGGCTCCCACGGTGTGTTTCTGCAACAGCATTGTTGCCTCTCAGATTCTCTCAGGGACCGGAAGGCCGGTCAGGAATGTGATGCGTGCCACTGACTTTAGAGCGCTCTAATGAGGCGCGTCAATAGAAAGTCCTAATGTCAGTACAAATTAATTGTCACCGCATCGACCTCGACCCGCGCGGCGGCCCGCTTGACCCCCGCAGAGCGCCTGATACGATCGAGGAGAAAGTATGTCCTAACAAGCGAACATACGCCGGCGGAAGGCGCCGCTGTCCGGCCCGGACAGACGCGCAGAACCAAGACGAGGGAACGCACTGTGGCGAACAACCTGGGACTCAGCATCGACCGCTCCTCCCCCGTGCCCTTGTACCACCAGGTGGTCCAGGGCATCGAGGCGGCCATCTACAGTGGCGTGCTGGAGCCCGGCAGCCGGCTGGACAACGAAGTCGACCTCGCCGCCCAGCTGAACCTGTCCCGGCCCACCATGCGCAAGGCAATGGACGAACTGGTCCGCTCCGGCCTGCTGGTCCGTAAACGGGGCGTGGGGACGCAGGTGGTCTCCAGCCAGGTGCGCCGTCCGCTGGAGCTCTCCAGCCTCTACGACGACCTCACCAACAACGGCAAGAAACCCACTACTGAAGTCCTGAGCTTCTCCCACCTGGAAGCGGACGATGCCACCCTGGCCACGCTGCAGCTTCCCGCAGGCTCCAAGGTTTACCACTTCACCCGGCTCCGGAAAGTGGGCGGCAAACCACTGGCCCTCATGGAGAACTGGGTACGCGACGACATCGCCGCCATGGATGAGGCCATGCTCGGCGCCGAGGGCCTGTACTCGATCCTCCGCCGCGGCGGGGTGAACTTCCGGCTGGCCACGCAGCGCATTGGTGCCATGACCGCCAACGACTACCAGGCCTCCATGCTGGACACGGCCCCCGGTTCGGCCCTGGTCACCATGGAACGCACCGCCGTGGACGATACCGGGCGGCGGGTGGAAACAGGACAGCACGTCTACCGGGCCGATTCCTACAGCTTTGAAATGACACTCGTACAGCGATAATCCAAGGAGCCAACTCCATGACCAACTGGGTCTACCCCCTGGGCACTGCCGCCGACGGCAAATGGGATGTCTCGATCGGAACCTCCGACTCCTCCCTCACCGTGGACGGCTGGGCACACACCGGGCTGAAGGTGGCCACCGTGGCTGCCGGCGCCGCCGTCGAACTCGCCGCCGCGGACGAGGAACGGATCGTGGTACCCCTCAACGGGTCCTTCACCGTCACCGTTGACGGCACCGGGTACCCCCTGGCCGGCCGGCCCTCGGTCTTCTCCGGACCGACGGACGTGCTCTACTCCGGCACCGGCCGTGCCGTAAGCATCAGCTCAGCCGAGGGCGGCCGGGTGGCCGTGGCCACGGCACCGGCGAATGCGTCCTACCCCACCCGACTGGTGTCCGCCGCCGAAACCCCCGTGGAGTTGCGGGGCGCCGGCAACTGCTCGCGCCAGGTCCACAACTTCGGCACGCCGGCAGCACTCGAGGCCGACCGGTTCATCGTCTGCGAGGTCCTCACCCCGGCCGGGAACTGGTCCTCCTATCCTCCGCACAAGCATGACGAGGAGAAAGACGGCGAGACCTCCCTCGAGGAGATCTACTACTTCGAGACGCAGGCGGCTTCAGGATCGGGGGCGCCCTCCGGCGCCGACGCCATCGGCTACCAGCGCGTCTACGCCTCCGACGAACGGGCCATCGATGTTTCGGCAGAAGTGCGCACGGGCGACGTTGTCCTTGTTCCCTACGGCTGGCACGGGCCCGCCATGGCCGCGCCCGGCTATGACATGTACTACCTGAATGTGATGGCCGGCCCTGGCCCCGTGCGGGAGTGGCTGATCAGCGACGACCCGCACCACGGCTGGGTGCGGCAGACCTGGGAGGGCCAGGACATCGACCCCCGCCTGCCGTTCGGCGCGTAAGGAACCTCAGGCCGGCAGGTGGCGGCAGGCTGGCATAGTGGAGCCTGTGAAACAGACATCTCCTGCGCCGAGGTCCGTGACCATGGAGGACGTGGCACGGAACGCGGGAGTGAGCCGCGCCCTGGTGTCACTGGTGATGCGGGATTCGCCCAAGGTGTCCCCCGCCAAGCGGACGGCCGTTCTGGAAGCTGCCGCCGCCCTGGGCTACTCCCCCAACAGGCTGGCCAGCAGGCTGGCCAGCCACCGGACCAACACCATCGGGGTCCTCTTCCTCGACCTGCACAACTCCGTTTTCGCGGACATCTATGACGGCATCACCGAAGGACTGGCGGGCAGCGGCAACCAGGTGATGGTCGCCGTCGGCTCCGCTGATCCGGGAACGGAACTGGAGGCCGTCCGGTCCTTCGTGGACCTGCGCGTGGACGGCGTCCTGCTGGCCGGCTACACCGGCACCTCGGCGGAACTCGCCGGAGCACTGCGCGGGACACCCGCCGTCGTCATCACCCGGGAGATGGAGGTGGACGGCGTGGATTCCGTCCTGACCGACGACTTCCGTTCCGGAGCGCTTGCCGTGGAGCACCTGTACGGACTGGGGCACCGGCGGATCGCCCACGTGGACATCTCCGACTGGCTCCCCTACACGGCCCGGCGGGAAGGCTACCTGCACGCGATGAGGCAGTTCGGCCTGAAGCCCCAGCTGGTCCACAGCGACATGACCGAACGCGGCGGCCGGTCCGTGATGGAGCAGTTCCTGGACTCCGGCGCCACCCTCCCCACGGCAGTCTTTGCGCACAACGACCTCACCGCCATCGGCATCATGGAGGCCCTGGCATCCCGCGGACTGTCTGTCCCGGGCGACATGGCAATCGTTGGCTGCGACAACATCGAAGTGGGCGCCTCGCCCCTGATTGGCCTGACCTCCATCGACCAGCACGCAGGCCAACTGGGCCGGGTGGCGGCGCAGGCCATGCTGGACAGGATCGCGGGTACGGCAGGACCGGCCGTAACCCGGAAACTCGAACCCGCCCTGATGGTGCGCCGCTCCTCCGACCCGGCCGCCTAGCGGCTGGCGAGCTCCCCAATGGCTGTTGCCGCCTGGCCTGGCCCGCGCTGCTCGTTCCGCTTGGCGCCTGCGGCGGCGAACGCCATGACGGCCAGGCCTGCAAGGGTAATCACCGCGCCGGCCCAAATGGGTGAGGTGTAGCCGAGTCCTGCCGTGATGGTGACCCCGCCCAGCCAGGCGCCCAGGGCGTTGCCCACGTTGAAGGCACCGATGTTGGCGCCGGAGGCGAGGGTGGGAGCCCCTGAGGCGTACTTCATGACGCGCATCTGCAGGCCCGGCACGGTGGCAAAGCCGAAGCCGCCCATCAGGACAAGGGATACGACTGTCAGGACAGGGTTGGCGGCCGTCAGGGCGAACGCCACCAGAACAACGGTCAGCGCGGCCAGCACTACCAGGAGCGTCCTGTCAACGTTGCGGTCTGCAGCCTTGCCGCCCAGGGTGTTGCCGGCGAAGAGGCCCGCGCCGAAGACGATGAGGAGCCACGGCACGGTGGAGGCGGCAAAACCGGAGACTTCGGTCAGGGTGTACGCGATGTAGGTGAAGGCACCGAACATGCCGCCGAAGCCCAGGATGGTCACCACAATGGAAAGCCACACCTGGCCGGAGCGGAAGGCACGGAGTTCGGAGCGGAGGCTGGCCGTTTCCTGCGTCTCATCCGCCGGCTTGGGAACGAGTGCCAGAATGCCGGCGAGCGCGGCCACGCCGATGACCGTAATGGCCCAGAAGGTGGCACGCCAGCCGGCGGCCTGACCCAGCAACGTCCCGAACGGGACGCCCAGGACGTTGGCCGCGGTCAGGCCGGTGAACATCAGCGCGATGGCGCCCGCCTTCTTGCTGGGCGGAACCATCCCGGCCGCCACCACTGCTCCGATCCCAAAGAAGGCGCCGTGCGAGAGGGCGGCAACAACCCGGCCGAGCATCATGGGCCAGTAACCGTCCGCCGTAGCGGAAAGCAGGTTTCCGGCAATGAACAGGACCAGCAGGGCGGCCAGCACCGGCTTGCGTTGGAAACGTGTCACGGCGGCCGTGAGCCCCAGTGCGCCGACCACGACGGAGAGCGCATAGCCCGAGATGAACCAGCCGGCCTGCGCTTCAGTCACGCCAAAGTCGGCTGCCACCTGCGGCAGCAGGCCGGCGATGACGAATTCGGTGAGTCCTATGCCAAACCCGCCCAGGGCGAGTGCTATCAAGCCAACAGGCATGCGAATGCTCCTTTGAGCTGTACGTGTGGTTGTCCCGCGAAGGGGAAGGCGCCTAAGATAGTTGCAGACGCGGTATTTATTGTTGCACATGCAAATATACCGCGCAAGCAACTATCTATGACCACTGCCATCAATGGCCCTCCCGCCGGGGCCATCCGTAAGGAGCAACCATGGGCATCAAGGACGACGCCGTCGAAATCCGCGCCCAGGGCTGGCGCACCCTGGCGGCCCTGCACGGGCTGATCGAAAGCGAACTGGAGCGCTCCCTCCAGGCAGAGTCGAAGCTCTCCGTGGTGGAGTACACGGTGCTCGAGGCCCTCAGCCGTCAGGACGGCTGGCACATGCGGATGCAGCAGTTGGCGCGCGCCACGGCGCTGAGCCCCAGCGCCACCACGCGGCTGGTGAACCGGCTGGAGGACCGCGGCCTCCTGACCAGGATTCTGTGCGACGACGACCGCCGCGGCATCTACACCGAGCTCACCCCCAGCGGAAGCACCCTGCTCGCGGATGCACGGCCCGTCCACGATGCAACGCTTGAGCGGGCGCTGGATGAGGCGATGGCGATCCCCGAACTCGCGCCACTGGTGGAGGCCCTGCCGCGGCTGCACGTGCGCGCATAGGACAGCAGCGGCTGGTCCGGTCAGGGAACCTTGGCTGCGGCGCTTCCGGCCTTGCCGCCCGCGACGTTCTTGAAGTAGTGCTCCAGGTCCTCCAGGCTCTTGTCCTTGGTCTCGGGCACATACCTGGCGGCAAAGGCGATGGCGCCCACACCCAGCACGGCGAACACGAAGAAGGTATTGGATATCCCGATAGCTGCCAACAGCTGCGGGAATCCGAACCCGATCAGGAAGTTCACGATCCACAGCAGGAACGCTGACGCGCCCATGCCCAGGCCGCGGATCTTCAGCGGGAAGATTTCCGAGAGCATCAGCCACGTCACCGGCGAGATGGCCCCCTGCTGAAAGGCCAGGAACGTCACAGTGAGGGCCAGGATGACGAAACCGCGGGCTGCGCCTTCCGGCAGGATCAGGGAGAAGAAGCCGATGAGCAGCAGCGCCGTCGTGGTACCCAGCTGGCCGGTAATCAGCATCCTGCGCCGGCCCACCCTGCCCAGCAGCCAGATCCCGACGAACGTGGCCAGGACCGAGATGACGCCGTTGGCGATGTTGGCCGTCAGTGCCGCTTCGCGGCCAAAACCGGACTGCGACAGGATCTGCGTCCCGTAGTACATGATCGAGTTCACGCCGGTGATCTGCTGGATGACTGCCAGGCCCAGGCCCACGAAGAAGATTCGGCGCAGCCACGGGATGCCCAGGTCCTTCCAGGAGCCCATCTTGGATTTGTAGTCCTCCACCGCCATGGCTTTGACTTCTTCGAACTCCCTGCGCGCTTCCTCCTGCGATCGGATCCGCTGCAGCACGCTGAGAGTCTCCCCGAAGCTGCCAATGGAGGCCAGCCAGCGTGGGCTCTCGGGCATGAAGTTCATCCCGATCCACAGGGCAATGGCCGGCAGGGTGGCGATGACCAGCATCCAGCGCCAGATTCCATGGGACTCGCCGAAGGAGTTGCCCAGGTAGGCGTTGAAGATGAAGGCGAGCAACTGACCGGTGACGATCATGAGCTCGTTCTGGGTGACGATCCGGCCGCGCCGGTTGCTCGGCGATACTTCGGCCAGGTACACGGGAACGGTGACGGATGCGCCGCCCACGGCGAGTCCCAGGATGAACCGGGCTGCGATCATCACTTCGGTGTTGGGCGAGAACGTGCAGCCCAGCGTGCCCAGCAGGAAGACGACGGCCAGCACCATGATCATTTTGCGTCGGCCATTGCGGTCCGCCAGGCGTCCGCCGAACAGCGCGCCAAAGGCGGCACCGAACAGCAGGGACGAGGTGACCAGGCCCTCTGTCAGCGGGGTGAGGCCCAGGTCCTCCTGCATGTAGGGCAGGGCGCCGTTGATCACGCCGGTGTCGTAGCCGAACAGCAGCCCGCCGAACGTGGAAATGATGGTGACGGTCCGCAGCGCCCGCTGGTGGTTGACGGGCTGCTTGACGGTTGCCGCGCCGGAAACAGGCGAACTCATACGGTGACCTTTTGGACGTACTGCTTCATGGTCTCCAGCTGGTAGCGGGAGACCTCCTCGGCATGTTCGTTTTCGGCAAAGACGCTGGAGACCATCACAGTATTCTCCCGGTCCAGGAAGCCGATCTCCTTCAGTCCGCCGAAGAACTCGTCCCAGTTGACGTCGCCGTCGCCGATCTTCAAGTGCTGGTGGACGCGGACCGGGTTGCCCGGCGGGTTGGTGATGTAGCGCAGCCCGTGTGAGGCGTGGTGGTCCATGGTGTCGGACACGTGGACCAGGCGCAGCTTGTCCCCCGCGGCCCGCATGATGTCCAGCGGGGAGTTCTTCATGTGGAAGCTGTGGGAGGCCACATAGACCATGCCCACGTTCTTCGAGTTCACGCCGCGGATCACGCGGATGGCGGCCAGGCCTTCCTCCACGAAGTCGTCGGGGTGGGGGTCGATCAGCAGGTCGATGCCCTCGCGCTCGATGATCGGCAGCAGTTCCTCCATGGAACGGTAAAACGCCCGCTCGGATTCCTCTGCCTTTTCGGGCCGGCCGCTGAACTCGGTGTTCATGGTGCTGACGCCCAGGTCCACGGTGATCTGGATGGCGCGCTTCCAGTAGCGGACGGCTGCCTCGCGGGCATCCTCGTCGGGGCCGGACCAGCGGAGGACCGGAAGGACCGAGGCGATCTCGATTCCGGCGTCGCGGCAGGCCTTCTTCAGCTGGCCCACCAGTTCATCGTCCGCTTTGGGGTGGTTGAAGAAGGGGATGAAGTCCGGGTGCGGAGTCATCTGCATGTACTTGTAGCCTAGGTCCGCCACCACCCTGGGGAACCCCAGCAGGCTGTGCGAGTGGTGGAACGGTGTGGGATCAAGTGCGATTTTCACGTAAAACACTCCATTGTGGATCAGTCAGGGGAACGGAAAGGGGACGGATTGCTCCGTCCCCTCCTCCTGTCCTACTTGTAGAGATCGGGCTTTGCGGCCAGCTTCACGGCGACCTTTTCACCATTCTTCTGCGCTTCGACGCCTGCTTCGCAGCACGCCGCGGTGGCGTACCCGTCCCAGGCGGAGGGGCCGCCGATTTCGCCCTTAAGTGCCGCGTCCACCCACGACTGGATTTCGACGTCGTACGCTGCGCCGAAGCGCTCCTCAAAGCCGGGGGTGACGTTGCCGCCCCAGTGGCCGGCGCTGCGGGTGTAGGGTCCCTTGTCGCCGCCGATGCTGACGATGCCGTCTTCGAAGGATGCCTGGGTTGCAACCTCGTAGCCGAACTTGGCGTTGACGTAGATTTCGACGTCGGCCAGGACGCCGGACTCGGTCTCCAGCAGGACGTGCTGGGGGTCGTGCTGGCCGTTCGGGGCATTCCGGGTGGCCTTGCCCAGGCGGACCTGGATGGAAGTGATTTCCTCCCCGGTGAAGAACCGGATGGCGTCGAACTCGTGGACCACGGAGTCGTTGATCAGCATCTCATTGGTGAAGCCCTCGGGGGTGTTCGGGTTGCGGTGCTGGTGGTGGAGCATCAGCAGTTCGCCCAGTTCGTGGTCGCGGATGATCTTGCCCAGCGAGGCGTATTCGGCATCGAAGCGGCGCATGAAGCCCACCTGGATCCGCTTGTGGCCAAGCGCCACCTCGGCCTGGACGATCTTCCAGGAGGATTCGGCGTCGGGCGTGAGCGGCTTTTCGCAGAGGATGGGGATGTCCCTGGCGAGTGCCTTGAGCAGGATGTCCTCGTGCAGGAAGCCGGGGGTGGCGATCAGGACGGCGTTGACGTCGCCGTTGTTGAGGGCTTCCTCGGCGTCGGCCAGTGCCACGGCGCCGGGGATGCCTTCGACGGCGGCCTGGGCGCGGGCGAGGTCGACGTCGACGACGGCGGCAACTTCAGCTCCGTGGATGCGCTTGTTGAGGCGCTGGATGTGGTCGGCGCCCATGCGGCCTGCGCCGATGACGGCGACGCGGAGGTTTTCGGTCATTGTTTTCGTCCTTATGGTGTCTGTGGCGGAGGTTAGCTGACGGCGGTGCGGGAGCCGCAGGACAGCAGGTAGTTGCGGGTGCGCTTGGCGATGGGCATGGGAACGTCGAAGGCCACCGGGTACATGTCCTGCTCCACGATGCCGAAGATGGGCCGGTTCAGGGCTTCCACGGCTTCGATGACTGCGCGGAGGTCCGGCAGGCCGTTGGGCGGTTCGGTCATGACGCCGGCCAGGTTGGCCGCGGCCCAGGTCATGTTCTCCTCGTTGACCTTTTTGAGGACCTCCGGGTTGATCTGCTTCAGGTGCAGGTAGCCGATCCGGTCCGGGTAGTTCTTGATCAGGTCCAGGCTGGAGGCGCCGCAGTATTCCGCGTGTCCGGTGTCCAGGCACAGGTTCAGGTACCGCGGGTCAGTGGCACTCAGCAGCGTTTCGATGTCCTGCTGCGCGCCCACGTGGGAGTCGGCGTGGGAGTGGAACTGCTGCTTGAGGCCGAAGTCCTCCAGCAGGGTCTTGCCCAGGCGGTTGTGTCCGGTAAACAGGTCGCTCCAGGCCTTGTCGCTCAGTGTGCCGCTTTCCACTGCTTCGCCCGTGACGTCGTCGCGCCACATGGCCGGGATGACCACAATGTGCTCGCCGCCCATGGCCGCGGTGAGTTCGGCGACCCTGCGGGCCGGCTCCCAGGCGGTTTCCCAGTGGTCCAGGCCGCGGTGGAAGGCGGTGAACACGGTCCCGGCCGAGATCTGCAGGCCGCGGGCCTTGAGCTCTTCCGCCAGGCGGGTGGGATCCGTTGGGAGGTAACCGTATGGGCCCAGTTCAATCCACTTGTAGCCGGACTCGGCCACTTCGTCCAGGAAGCGTTCCCAGGGGGTCTGCTTGGGATCGTCCGCAAACCAGACGCCCCAGGAGTCCGGTGCCGTGCCGATGATCAGCTTGTTCTCTGTCATTGTCTGTTCCTTTGCATCGATTGCTCCACAGCTGCCGTTTTGGTCATTCAAAACGACAGGTACGGAGCAATCGATGGTGGTGGTAGTGGGGATCAGTTCGAGGGGAAGTTGTAGGAGGCACCGGAGGCGTGGTGGGTTTCGGGCCAGCGGGAGGTGATGACCTTGCCGCGGGTGTAGAAGGAGACGCCTTCGGGGCCGTAGATGTGCTTGTCGCCGAAGAGGGATGCTTTCCAGCCGCCGAAGGAGTGGTAGGCCACCGGGACCGGGAGGGGCACGTTGATGCCGATCATGCCCACGGTCACGGAGCGCTGGAACGTCCGGGCTGCTGCGCCGGAGGAGGTGAAGATGGCGGTGCCGTTGCCGTAGGGGTTGGCGTTGATGAGTTTGATGCCGTCTTCGAGGGTATCGACGCGGACCACGACGAGGACGGGTCCGAAGATTTCCTCCTGGTAGGCGGTCATTTCGGTCTTGACGTGGTCAAGGACCGTGGGGCCCACCCAGAAGCCGTTCTCGTGGCCGGGGATTACCAGGTCGCGGCCGTCAACCACCAGGGCGGCGCCGGAGGTTTCGGCTTCGGTGACGATCCGTTCGATGCGTTCCTTCGAGGCCGGGGTGATGACCGGGCCCATTTCGGCGTCGGGGGCGGTGCCGTTGTTGACCTTCACGGCTTCGGCTCGTTCCTTGACCTTGGCTACCAGGGCATCCGCGGCATCGCCGACGGCGACGGCGACGGAGATGGCCATGCAGCGTTCCCCGGCGGAGCCGAACGCGGCGGCGGCGAGGTGGTCGGCGGCGTTGTCCAGGTCGGCGTCGGGCAGGATGATGGCGTGGTTCTTCGCCCCGCCCAGGGCCTGGACGCGCTTGCCGTGCCTGGTGGCGGTCTCGTGGACGTACTGGGCGATGGGGGTGGAGCCGACGAAGGAGATGCCGTCCACGTCCGGGTGCGTCAGGAGGCCGTCGACGGTTTCCTTGTCGCCGTGCAGGACCTGGAACACGCCGTCAGGCAGGCCGGCTTCCTTCCACAGCTTGGCCAGCAGCAGCGAGGCAGAGGGGTCGCGTTCGGAGGGCTTGAGGATGAAGGCGTTGCCGGTGGCGATCGCCATCGGGGCCATCCACAGCGGCACCATGACCGGGAAGTTGAACGGGGTGATGCCGGCGACCACGCCCAGGGGCTCGCGGAAGGAGAAGACGTCGATGCCGGTGGAGACCTGGTCCGAGTAGTCACCCTTGAGCAGCGTGGGGATGCCGCAGGCGTACTCGACCACTTCCAGGCCCCGGCCGATCTCGCCCTTGGCGTCGGAGAGGACCTTTCCGTGCTCGGCGGTGACCAGCTCGGCGAGCTCGTCCACGTGGGCGGCGACGAGTTCGCGGAACTTGAACAGCACCGCGGTGCGCTTGGCCAGGGAGATGTCGCCCCAGGTGTCGGCGGCCTTGCGGGCAGCGGCGACGGCGGTCTCCAGGTCGGCGCGGTTGGCCAGGCGGAGTTCGCCGGAGACCGCGCCCGTGGCCGGGTTGTAGACGGGAGTGGTGCGGTCACCCTCGCCGGCGGTTTCGGCGCCGTTGATGAAGTGGTTGATGACGGTGGTCTGGGTGGCGGTGGTCTGGGTGGTGGTGGCAGTCATGGGACTCTTCCTTGAGTGGTGGGTCAGGAGAAGGAGGGGATCAGCCGAGCAGTTTGCGCTGGCGTGACTTGTGGTCGACATAGGTCTGGAAGGCCTGCTTGGTGGAATCCAGTTCGGAGACCTGGGAGACGGGGACGTCCCACCAGGACTCGGAGGACGGCGCGTCCAGGAGCGGGTCGGATTCGACGTGGATCAGGATGGGTCCGCTGCCCTCGGGTGCGGCCTTGGCGTCGCGGATGGCCTGCTCGAGTTCGGCGATGACCTTCTCCCCCGGCTCGATCCGGATGACCTTCACGCCCAGGGACTCGGCGTTCAGGGCCAGGTCAACGGGCAGCGTCTCGCCCTCATCGAAGCTGTGCTGCTCCTCGTTCAGCGCCCGGTACTTTGTGCCGAACCGCTGTGAGCCGAGGGATTCGGAGAGGGAGCCGATGGAGGCGTAGCCGTGGTTCTGGATCAGGACCACGATCAGCTTGATGCGTTCGGCGACGGCGGTGACCAGTTCGGTGTGCATCATCAGGTAGGAGCCGTCCCCCACCATTACGACGACGTCCCGCACGTCCGCGCGGCCTTCACCTGCCGCCGTCGTACTTTCCGCCGCTTCAGCAAGCGCTGCACGCTTGACGCCGAGGCCGCCGGGGATCTCGTAACCCATGCAGGAGTAGGCGTATTCGACGTGGTAGCCGAACGGGTCCCGGACGCGCCACATCTTGTGCAGGTCCCCGGGCAGGGAGCCGGCAGCGCAGATGACCACGTCGCGGGCGTCCATGGCCCGGTTGGTGGCGCCGATGATCTCGTTCTGGGCCGGCAGCGGGGTGAAGCGGGTGTCGAAGGCCTCGTCCACGGTGGCATCCCAGCGCTTCTTCTCGGCCGCCACCTTATCGTCAAGGTCGGCGCCGACGCGGTAGCCGCCCAGCGCTGCGTTCAGCTTCACCAGTGCCTTGCGGGCGTCCGCCACGATCGGCAGCGAGGTGCCGTGCTTGTAGGCATCGATCGGGGCGACGTTGATGTTCACGAACTTCACGTCCGGGTTCTGGAAGGCGGTCCGGGACGCGGTGGTGAAGTCCTCGTAGCGGGTGCCGATGCCGATGATCAGGTCCGCCTCCGCAGCGATGGCATTCGCCGCCGTCGTACCCGTGGAACCAATGGCGCCCAGGGAATACTGGTGATCCCACGGCAGGACCCCGACGCCGGCCTGCGTGTTCCCGACCGGGATGCCGGTCAGCTCCACGAACTTGGCGAGTTCGTCGTTGGCGTAGGCGTAGAGGACGCCGCCGCCGGCGATGATCAGCGGACGCTTCGCGGCACGGATAGCGGCCGCGGCGCGGGCGATGTCGTCGTCGTCGGCCTCGGGGCGGCGGATCCGCCACTCCCGCTCTGCCAGGAACTCCGCCGGGACATCGAAGGCCTCGGCCTGGACATCCTGCGGCAGCGAAATGGTCACCGCGCCGGTCTCGGCCGGGTCGGTCAGCACCCGCAGGCCGTGGTGGAACGCGGAGAACAACTGCTCCGGGCGGGTGACGCGGTCGAAGAACTTGGACAGTGGCCTAAACGCGTCATTGACCGTGAGGTCGTAGGCGTAGGGCTGCTCCAGCTGCTGTAGCACGGGGTCGGCCGCGCGGGTGGCGAACGTGTCACTGGGCAGCAGCAGCACCGGCAACCGGTTGGTGGTGGCAAGCGCGGCACCGGTCAGCAGGTTGGAGGAACCCGGGCCGATCGAGGTGCTGACCGCGAACGTTTGGCGGCGGCGCGTGTGCCGGGCGTATCCCACGGCCTGGTGGACCTGGGCCTGTTCGTTCCGGCCCTGGTAGTACGGCATGATGGCCGGGTCCAGCTGCTGGTACTGCTTCAGGGCCTGGCCAACGCCGGCCACGTTGCCGTGCCCGAAAATACCGAACGTGCCCGGAATGAGCCGCTCCCGGTACTCAACGCCGCCCACCGAGTCCACGGTGTACTGCTTCGAGAGGTATTCGACGACGGCCTGGGCCACCGTCATCCTGCGCGTTCCTGTTGTTGTGCCCATGGCTAGTTCTCCGGGATTTCGGTGGTGTGGTGCAGCAGCGAGGCGGCGGCGGCGACTGCGCCTGCCACATCCCCGTCCGCCGGATAGAGCAGGGTCCGGCCAACCGTGAGGCCCCGGACGCCGGGAAGTGCCAGTGCGGCCTGCCAGGATGCGAAGACCTCGTCCTGGGTCCCGTCCGGGTCCCCGCCCAGCAGCACGGTGGGCATGGTGGTGGCGGCCATGACGCGTTCCATTTCTGCCACCACGGGAAGCTTCATCCAGGTGTAGGCGCTGGTGGAGCCCAGGCCCTCGGCGATGGCGATGGATTTGATCACGGCGTTGGTGGAGAGGTCGTTGCGGACTTTGCGGTTCTCGCGGACGGAGAGGAACGGCTCCACCATGGCAATCAGTTTCCGCTCGGCCAGGGAATCGATGGCCCTGGCGGTCGCTTCCAGGGTGGCCACAGTGTCGGGGTCGCCCAGGCAGATGCGGGTCAGCATCTTGCCGCCGTCCGCGCCGAGTGCTTCCAGTGCTGCCGCGGTGTGGCCGGTGAACCGGTCGTCAAACTCGTTGACCAGGCCGGCGAGTCCGCCCCGGTTCATGGAACCGAACACGAGCTTGCCGTCGAGGGCGCCCAGCAGCAGCAGGTCGTCCATGATGTCCGGTGAGGCCAGGACCCCGTCGACGGCGGGGTTGGCCAGCGCGATCTGCAGCCGGTCCAGCAGCTGCCGGCGGTCAGCCATGGCTACCGGATCGGCGCCGACAGCCAGGGCGCCGCGGGCGGGGTGGTCAGCGGCGACAATGAAGTTCTGCCGGCCGGACTTCAGGCCCGCGTGGCGCCGGCGGGACGTGGCGGCGCGGGCTACGGCTTCCGGGTCTTCCAGCCGGATGGTGCTCAGGTGCTCATAGCGGCGCGGATCGTCGTCCAGTGCGTTGTTCGAGGCGAGGGGGGTGAGGGTCACAGTGCTGCTCCTTCGGGAATCGAAGCGCCGGAAACTGCACCCGGAACCGCGCGGCCGCGTTCGGCCAGCAGCGAGATGACCTCGTCCGGCGTCGGCATGGCATCGGCGCAGGAAAGGCGCGAAGCGACAATGGCGCCGGCGGCGTTGGCGTAATCCAGCACCTGCGCCAGCGGCCAGCCCGACAGCAGCCCATGGCAGAAGGCGCCGCCGAAGGAATCGCCCGCACCCAATCCGTTGAGGGTTTCCACCGGAACGGGAGCCGAGACCACCCGTTCGGTGCGGGTCTTGGCCATCACGCCTTCAGCGCCGAGCTTGACGACGGCGATCTCCACGCCGGCGGCCAGCAGCCGGTCGGCCTGCTCGTCGGGGGTGCCCTCGCCAACCGCCACGGCACATTCCTTGTCGTTGCCGATGGCAACGGTGACGTGCGGCAGGATCTTGGCGACCTCGGCCCGGGCTTCCTCTTCCGAGGCCCAGAACATGGGCCGGTAGTCCAGGTCCAGGATGGTGAACTGCCCCTCCGCCAGGCTGGTGCGGGGGCGGGCCTGGTGCGCGGCAATGTGCGCGCTGCGGGACGGTTCCTGGCACAGGCCCGTCACGGTGGACCAGAAGATGCCGGCGTCACGGATGGCGTCCAGGTCCAGTTCCCCGGCCTCGATCTGCAGGTCCGGCGCGGTGGGGAACCGGCCGTAGAAGTACAGCGGGAACTCGTCCGTCGCCGGCCTGATCGCGCAGAAAGTGACCGCCGTGGGCCAGTCCTTCACCGGCGTGACATAGGTGTCATCGACGTTGAACTTGTGCAGTTCGCGGTGCAGGTAGGTGCCGAAGGGATCGTCCCCGGTGCGGGTGATGACGCCTGTGCGGCGGCCGTGGCGGGCAGCTGCAACAGCGACGTTGGATGGTGAACCGCCAAGGTATTTGCCGAAGGAGTTGACATCCTCCAGGCCAACCCCGATGTCGTTCGGGTAGATATCAACGCTGATGCGCCCGATCGTAAGAAGCTCGTGGGTCACGTGGATCGTGGACCTTTCTGGTGTGAAACTCGGATCCTTTGAAGGCTTGAGTTTCGGGACTGGCAGGCCGTGGTCTGGGCCACACGCACTACTTTGCCCTAGTTCAAATGTCCTGTCAAAAGTTTGTACTGACATACTTACAACGCAATGTACCGTGCTGGCCATTTCCAGGAGGATGGCCGCGCCCTACTTCCTGGGGACGGCCAATTCACCCGTCACGTACTGGGCGCGGCCAAAGCCGAAGGACCAGTCGCCGGCGGAGTTTTCGACATAGCCAATGAAGACGTCCTCCCCGGCAACGCCAACTGCTGAAAGCTTTTCGGCCACCGCCGCGAAGAGCCGCTGCTTGGCCTCCTGGGAACGCCCGCCCTGGGTGAAGATCTGGATCATGACAACACCTCCGGTCCGCTCGAACCCCAGTCCGGCATCCTGCGCGAAGATCTGGCCCTGCGGGTGCTCGGTCAGGATGTGGAAGTAGTCCCGCTCCGGAATGCCGTATTCGGCAAGGATCGCGTCATGGATTCCGCGGCTGAGCTGCTGCAGGTCCTCCGCGCTGCGACCTTCATTGACATCAATGCGAACCAGCGGCATGAGCTTCTCCTTCAAGTAGTTTGTATTGACATACTAACAAATGCGCATTTCAGGAAACAAGGGGTTCAGGTCTTGATGCACCAGAAGGAGGGGGCTAAGCTTAAACAACCAACAGATTGATAAACCAAAAGGTTGATTAGGAACGGACAGTGATGAACTCTGAAAGTGCGGCGCTGGACTCGGCCTTCATGGCCTTGGCAGATCCCGTGCGGAGGAGCATCATCGCCCGGCTCAGCCGGGGCCCGGCAACAGTGAACGAATTGGCAGAACCCTTCGAAATCTCCAAACAGGCGGTCTCGAAACATATCCAGGTGCTCGAGCAGGCGGAACTGGTGACCCGAAGCAGGGACGCGCAGCGCAGGCCCGTCCACCTGAACCCGGCGCGGCTTGAGGCGCTGACCGCGTGGATCGACCGGTACCGGTTGGTCCGTGAAGCGCAGTTCCGCAGCCTCGACGCCGTCCTTAGATCAAACACCGCAGACAGCGGCGATCAATCCTCCAAGGAGTCATGATGAGCAATTCCCTGAAACTCAGCGTTCCCGAGGGCGTCCCCTTCATCGATTACGAGCGCGAGTTCGATTTCCCGGTAGCGGACGTGTTCCGCGCCCATAAAGAGCCGGACCTCATTGTCCAGTGGCTGGGCCCGCGGGGCATGAAGATGGAAATCGGCCGCTACGATTTTCGCACGGGCGGCAGCTACAGCTACCTGCATACGGGACCGGACGGTGTGGCCTACGAGTTCAAGGGCATCTTCCATACGGTCCGGGAGAACGAGTTCGCCATCCAGACCTTTGAGTTCGGCGGGTACCCGGATGTGGTCAGCCTGGAGTTCATGACGTTTGAGGACCTGGGCAACGGCCGGACCCGGTTGCGGGGCCACTCCGTCTACCCCAGCCAGGAGGCGCGCGACGGCATGGCCCAGTCCGGAATGGAGGGCGGCATGAGCGAAGGTTACGAGCGGCTTGAGGAATTGTTGGCCGGGGCGCGGGTCTGAGCCAACGCAAGGGCCTCGTCCAGCACGCGGCCCAGGTTACCGGCGTCGTGGGCAAAGCGGCCCAGGAAGAGTCCGTCCGCCGCGGGGAGCTGCGGCAGCAGCCCGGGCCCGGCGCTGCCGCCGTAGATCAGGGGGCGGTCCGGGCCCAGTTCAGCACGGAGCAGGGTCAGCACAGAGTTGACGTGGTGCGGCGGGGCAGGCGCCTGTGCACCGATGGCCCACACGGGTTCGTAGGCCAGCACCAGGCGTCCCAGCAGCGCGGGGTCTCCGCCCGTGGCCGCGCGGACCTGCCCGGCGCAGAAGTCCGCGGCAGCCCCGGCGTCGAGCGTCTCCCGCTCACCGATGCACAGCAGCGGGGTGAGGGAATGCGCGACGGCGGCGCGCACCTTGCGCGCCACCACAGCGTCGTCTTCGGCGAACAGCCGGCGGCGTTCCGCGTGGCCGATTTCGACGAGCGTGACGCCCAGTTCGGCCAGCATGCCCGGGCTCACTTCGCCGGTCAGAGGCCCGTCTCCCCAGGCGCAGTTCTGGGCGCCGAGCAGGACGGGTGAGCCTGCCAGGATCCGGGCGGCCGGCTCCAGGACGGGGAACGAAGGGATGACAAAGACCCGGACCGGGGAGTCTTCCGCCGAGTTCGTGCCCAGTCCGGGCAGTTCGTCCACAACCGAGCGCACCTCCGACAGCCAGCGCAGGCTTGCCTGGTATCCCAGGTACATTTTGGTGCTGACACCGACGAAGACGGTGCCGTTGCCTGTGCTGCTGCCGGAGGTGGCCATGGGTTTCCTTTTGTAAAGTGCCTGGCTTTTTTTAGCTGCTCAGTCGAGCAGGTCGTCGGCCTTGTTCTTGAACCGCTTGGTGGCGTACATCATCGCGGCAGCCACGAAGGGCAGGACGCCCAGGGCGTAAACGCCCATGGAACCCGTTGGCGAGTGCGTGGCTTCGTTGACCGCTGTCCGGAGGATGGGTGCGACAAAGCCGCCCAGGTTGCCCAGTGAGTTGATCAGGCCGATGCCAGCCGCGGCGGCGGAACCGGCCAGGAATGCGGTGGGATAGGACCAGACAACGGGGCCTACTGCCAGGAAGCTGCAGACTGCCAGGGTTATGAAAATCATCCCCAGGACCGGCTGGTGGTTGGTCCCTGCCCAGGCTGAGCCGAAGATGCACAGGCCCGTGGAGATGAACAGGATGGTGCCGAACTTCCGCCGCTTGGCCACGGTGTCCGCGGCCCTGCCGATGAAGTAGCAGGAGAAGATGCCAAAGAACCACGGGACGGCGATCAGCAGGCCAACGGCGAGCCCCACCTTCTGCCCGGTCAGTGAGGACACCTGCTGCGGCAGGAAGAACGTCACGCCGTAAACGGCGATCTGCAGGCAGAAGTAGATGGCCGTGAAGTACCAGACGCGGCCGTTGCGCATGGCAGCGAGGATGCCCCGGGGACCGTGCTCGTCCTTGATGTTGTCTTCAAGCGCCATGACTTCCTTCAGCGCGTACTTTTCTTCCCCGCTGAGGAACTTGGCCTTCTCAGGACCGTTGATCAGGAAGAAGAACGCTGCGATGCCTGCCAGGACGGCCAGCAGGCCTTCAACGAAGAACATCACCTGCCAGCCGCGCAGGCCCGGCACCTGGTCGCCGATGTTGATCAGCCAGCCCGAGAGCGGGTTGCCGATCATCTGGGAGAACGGCTGGGCGAGGTAGAAGATGGCGAACATCTGGACGCGCACCTTGTTCGGGAACCATTCGGCAAGGTACATGATCACGCCCGGGAAGAGGCCGGCCTCGGTCACGCCGAGGAGGAAGCGCAGGATCACGAACGAGGTCTCGCCCTGGACGAAGGCGAAGCACGCCGAAACGATGCCCCAGGTGATGGCGATGCGGGCCAGCCAGACCTTGGCTCCGACCTTCTTGAGCAGCAGGTTGCTGGGGATCTCGAAGATCGCGTAGCCAATGAAGAAGATGCCTGCGCCCAGGGCGAAGGCCGCGGCGGACACCCCCTTGTCCGCCCCCAGGGCCGCCTCGGCAAAGCCGACGTTGGTGCGGTCCAGGAACGAAACGACGTACAGGATGACCAGCATCGGCATGAGCCGGCGGGCCGCCTTGAAGATCGCGGACTTCAGGACCGGACGGGCCAGAAGTTCCTTGGATGTTGCGGTGGTTTCGGACACAACACTCTCCTTCGAGTGGTGACGTTGATGGTTTGCCTGCGGACCGGCGGCCCGCAGGCTTTATGTGGTGGCGCCTCGGCGGGGTGCCCGTCAGTGCATGTACAGTCCGCCGTCGACGTTCAGCGTCTGGCCGGAGATGTAGCCGGCGTCTTCGCCAATCAGGAAGTGGATGGCGGCCGCGACATCGCGGGGGCTGCCCACGCGGTTCACCACCAGGTCTTTGACCAGCTCATCCTTGCGTTCCTCGCTTAGGGTGCCGCCCATGATGTCGGTGTCGATCGGGCCCGGCGAGATGGCGTTGACAGTGATGTCGTACTCCCCCAGTTCGCGGGCGGTGGCGCGGGTCAGGCCAATGACGCCGGCCTTGGCCACCGAGTATGGCGTCTTGCTGAAGGTTCCGCCGCCGCGCTGGGCGGAGACGGAGGAGATGTTGACGATCCGTCCCAGCCGGTTTTTGACCATCGATTCGGCAGCGCGGCGGGTGGCGTAGTGGACGCCGTTCATGTTGATGCTGAGCACCCGGTCCCATTCGGCGGCGTCCAGCTCCAGGTACGGCACCGGGGAGCTGACTCCCGCGATGTTGGCCAGGGCCACCAGCTGCGGAAGTTCGGCCTCGATCTCGTCGATGGCCGCCCGGACCGATGCCTCGTCGCTGACGTTCGCGCCGGCCCCGTGGGCCTTGACGCCGTGCTTTTCGGCCAGCTCTTTGGCCGCGGCCTTGCTGGCGGCGTCATCAAGGTCGATCACGCCGATATTCCACCCGCGCTCGGCGAGGTAGTCCGCAGTGGCCCGGCCGATGCCGCGCTCGGAGACGGCGCCGGTGACGATCACCGTTCTGTCTGTGGGGAATGCTGTCATGGAAATGTTCCTTCGAATCAGGAAAGCGGGGCCGGGCCCAGCTCTTCAATGAGCTTTTGCATGGCGACATACGCCTTGTTCCGGTAGGCAACCAGGGCAGCCGTCCGGTCGGCGGGGACGTCCAGGAAGCCGGAGCCGGTCTTGGTGCCCAGCTGGCCGGCGTCGACCTTCTCCTGCAGGATCTTCGGGGTGGCGAACCGCTCGGGGAAGCCGGTCTGCAACGACTTGTAGCAGAAGGCGTAGACGTCCAGGCCTGCCATGTCGGCGATCGCGAACGGCCCGAAGAACGGCAGCCGGAAGCCGAAGGTGGTGCGCACCAGGGTGTCCACGTCCTCGGCGGTGGCGATGCCTTCCTCCACCACCTGGGCTGCCTCGTGGAAGAGGGCGTACTGGAGCCGGTTCAGCACGAAGCCGGTGACGTCCTTGACGGTGGCTGTTTCCTTGCCGGTCTCACCCACGATGGTGCGGGCAGCCTGGACGGTGGCCTCGGAGGTGCCCTCGTGCGGGATGACCTCCACCCCGGGGATGAACGGGGCAGGGTTGGAGAAGTGGACGCCCAGGAAGCGCTCCGGGTTGTCCACAACCTCGGCCAGCTTGGCGATCGAAATTGTGGAGGTGTTGGAGCCAATGATGGCGTCGGGGCGGGCGGCGGCGCTGATCCTGCCCAGGGTGGCGTGCTTGATCTCCAGGACCTCCGGCACCGCCTCCTCGATGTACTCGGCGCCGGCCACGGCTTCTTCGATGTCCTTGGCTGCCCAGAGGTTTTCCTTGAGCAGGTCGGTGGCGTTGGCCGGGAACAGGCCGGCGGCCACGAACTCGTCCGACTCCTTCAGCAGGCGCTCGTAGTTGCTTTGGGCGATTTCGGCGGAGACGTCGGCCAAAGCGACGCGGGCCCCTGCGAGTGCCAGGACCTGGGCGATTCCGCCGCCCATGTAGCCTGAGCCGATGACGGCGATGTTGCGGTTGGTCATTTGTCCTCAAGTCCTTCCGACGCATCCTCATAGGAGGAGATGGCGTCTACTTTGGCCGCGGATGCGGAGTTTTCATCGAAGCGGTGGTCCAGCCACTCGCCCACGAGTTTCTTGGCCAGTTCCAGGCCGATGACGCGCTGGCCAAGGGTCAGCACCTGGGCGTTGTTGGACAGCACGGAACGCTCCACGGAGTAGCTGTCATGTGCGGTGACGGCCCGGATGCCGGGCACCTTGTTGGCTGAAATGGCCACGCCGAGGCCGGTTCCGCAGATCAGCAGCGCGCGGTCCGCTTCCCCTGCGGCCACCTTGCGGGCCGCGGCGACGGCCAGGTGCGGATAGGCAGTGGTGTCGTTGGCGGCAACGCCTACGTCCTCCACCGAGGCGACCCGGGGGTCCGCCTCCAGCATCTCGCGCAGGGCGTTCTTGTATTCGACGCCTGCTTCGTCGTTGCCGACGACGATGCGCCAGCCTGGCTGGGTTTGCTCGGTCATGCGATTCTCCTTAGTGGCTTTCGATGGTGGCGGCGTAGTCGGCCACCCTGCGGGCGATGAGGCCGAATGAGACGGCGCCGGGGTCCGGGTGGCCCAGGCTCTTTTCAGCCAGCGGCCGGGCCCGGCCTTTCTTTGGGCTGAGGCCGGCAGTCGCGTCAGCGGCCTTGGTGGCCGCCTCCGCCGCCGCACGAAGGCTGCCGGCCAGGCTGCCGCCGTCGTCAATTGCTTTGCTGAAGGTCTCGGCGAACGGAAGGAGCGCATCCACCATGGTCTTGTCCCCCGCCTCCGCCTTGCCGAGGGTGATGATGGCATCGCGGAGGGCATTGACGGCCGCCGCTGCGTCAGCCGCGGTGTAGGCATCCTTGCTGCCGAGGGTCCTGCCGACGGCGGTGACGGCCGCACCCCACAGGGCCCCCGAGGTACCGCCGGCGCGCTCGGCCCACTGCTCCCCCGCCGCGGCGAGGACTTCCTCCAGGCCGGCTCCGCCGGCGTGGGACTTCTCCGCTGCGGCAACGGCAGCGTCCACGCCGCGCCGCATGCCGATGCCGTGGTCGCCGTCCCCGGCGATGGCATCCAGCTTCCCGAGCGCCTCCTCATGTTCGACGACGACGGCGCGCACCTCCTTCAGCGCGTCCACCGCCGTGCCGGCCAAGGCAGTGGAGGCGGCTGTCGAGGACAGCGCAGGCGCCGTGGCAGCCTCAGCAAGGGCGTCGACGGACCGTGCCCGGCGCGGGGCCAGGTTGCCCTTGCGGAAGGCCGGGGTGTCAGCCGGCGCGGCCCAGAACTGCTCCAGTTCCTCATCCAGCCAAAACAGCGTCAGGGACAGCCCGGACATGTCCAGGCTGGTCACCAGTTCGCCGCACTCCGGCTCGACGATCTCGAGTCCGGCAGCGGTCAGCAGGGCTTCGATCTTGCCGAACAGCAGGAAGAGTTCGTCGTACTTGACCGTTCCCAGGCCGTTGAGGATGGGCACCACGCGGCGGCCCGCGGCGTCCGGCTTGTCCTTCAGCAGCCCGTCCACCAGCAGCTGGGCAAGTTCACTGGCGCTGGGCAGGGGCTGCTCGGAGATGCCCGGTTCGCCATGGATGCCCAGTCCCACCGACATCATGCCTTCCGGCACGGTGAAGAGGGGCTCAACCGCGCCGGGCAGGGTGCAGCCGGCGAAGGCCACGCCGAGCGAGCGGGTGTGGTGGTTGGCCTTGATGGCAAGCCGTTCCACCTCGTCCAGGTCCAGCCCGGCCTCCGCGGCCGCGCCGGCCACCTTGAAGACGGTGAGGTCACCGGCGATACCGCGGCGCTTGCCGATCTCTTCAAGGGGCGCACTGGCGATGTCGTCGGTCACCAGCACGGTGCGGGTTTTGATGCCTTCAGCGTTGAGCTTCTCCTGTGCCTGGCCAAAGTGGAGCACGTCGCCGGCGTAATTGCCGTAGCTGAGGAGGACACCGCCGCCGGTCTGGGACGCCTTGGCCACGCGGTACACCTGACCGGCAGAGGGGGAAGCAAACATGTTGCCGCAGGCGCTTCCGGCGGCAAGCCCGGCCCCCACCAGGCCGGCAAAGGCCGGGTAGTGGCCGGAACCGCCGCCAATGACCACTGCCACCTGGCCCTCGGGCGTTTCGGTGGAACGGACAACACCGCCGTCGACCCTGGCCACGTACTGGCGGTTGGCCGCAACGAAGCCGTCGAGGGCGTCGTCAGCGAACTGCGCTGGATCGTCAAATATCTTTGTCATGATTCCTCGTTGAACCGGTTGGGTCGGTTGGGATGCCTGCCGGCCTAGCGGGCCGGGACGGTCGCGGGGGTCTGCCGGCCCTGCGCCACCAGGCTGGTACCCAGGGTGTAGCCGTCATGCTTGGGCAGCACCTGCCGCCGCAGGTAGTCCTGGTTGGCGGCCGTGACGCTCAGGCCGTCGCCGCCGTAGTGCTCCGTGCAGATAATGCCCTGGAAGCCCACGGAGATGGCGAACTGGAAGGCCTCGCGGTAGCTGATGAGGCCGGATTCCATCGGGGCAGGCATGGCGACGTAGTGGTCCCGGGCCTGGTCTTCGTCACGAATGTAGTTCTTGACGTGCCAGTAGTTGGAGTAGGGCAGGGTCTTGTGCACCAGTTCGCGCCAGTCCTCGATGGGGCGGTGCAGGCGGATCAGGTTGCCGAGGTCCGGGTTCAGGCCAACGTTGGGCAGGTCGATGTCCTGGACGAGCTGCACGGAGGAGTCTGCGGTGCCAAGGTAGGTATCCTCGTACATTTCCAGCGAGACCAGGAGTCCCAGTTCCGCGGCATGCTTGCCCACTTCGCGGATACGCGTGACGGCGTTGTTCCAGGTTTCCTTGTCCCCTGCGGGGTCCTTGTGGCCTTCGACGGTCCAGAACCAGAGCTGCTTCTGCTGCTCCGGCGTGATGGCCTGGTGCAGGCCGATCGAGACGACCTCGCAACCGAGCTGCGCAGCGGCCTCGAGGGTGCGGTGCGTGTAGGCCAGGTTTTCCTCCCACTTGCCTTCTTGGATCACGCTGCGGCGGATGGCGGAGATGGAGGGAAGCCCCAGGCCGGCGGCGGTGGCGGCGGCCTTCAATTCATCAAGCCGGGCGCTCGAAAGGTCGCCGGGGCGCACCCAGCTGTCGGTGAGGTCGGCGTTGGTGAAACCGGCATCTGCCACTTCTTCGAAGACCTGCTGCCAGGCGCTGGCAGGGGCGTCCTGGACGGCTGTTCCGTCGGGCTTGGTTCCCGGAAACTGCAGCAGGGCAGCGGCGATGGGCCAGTTTTCAGCGGTGTACGGCATTGTCACTCCAGATCTAGAATCGCATTTCCTATAGGATCTACGCTTTAGGTTGGTCCTGTCAAGGGTCTTTCTGTTCCTCCCTTGGGAGGATGGTGGAGGGCGCGCCGCCGCGGGCCCTGATGCCTGCTAGCTGCGCACTTCGCTGTCGTGCTGCGAGCGCTGCTTGACGCCCTCAATGTGGTCGATCATCTTTTGCCGGGCGAGATCGGCGTCGCCACTCTCGAACGCGTTGAGGATCTCGGTATGCTCCGCGATGGCATAGTCGGCATCAGTCACGCCCAGGCCGCCGAAGAAGCGGAAGCGCTGCACCTGGCCGCCCAGCGCGTTGTAGGCAGACAGCAGGAACTGGTTGTCCGCGGACTCGGCGATGAGCCGGTGGAAGCGCTCGTCGGCTTCCCAGTAGGCACGGAACTCTGCGAAGGACGGACCGCGTGGCGCTGCCTTCAGGTCCTCGATGGCCTGCTGCAGCTGCCCTGTCAGTTGCGGGTCCGCGTGCTTGCAGGCCATAAACGCATTGGCTGGTTCGATGACCAGGCGGGCGTCCATGAGATCGGCAAGTTCCTCCGGGGAAAACAGCGGGGCGACGCGGTAGCCGCGCAGGGCCATCCTCCGCACCATCCCGGTCGCTTCCAGCCGGGCGAGCGCCTCGCGGACCGGCGTCGGGGAAACGTCCAGTTCCCGCGCCATCCCATCGATGCTGACCGGAGTGCCGGCCTCCAGCCGGCCGTCCATCAGGGCAACAAGAAGCGCCTCGTAAACGTGGTCGGCGAGGACCTGCCTGCTCACGCCACCGGAGGCCTGCTTCTTGGTTGCCATGTAGAAATCCTATAGCCGGAAAAAGCGCGGGAGCGCGCGGATGAGGTGTCCCGGGCACGCCTGCTGGTGCCGTGCAGCGCGGTTTACCGCACGGCACCAGCGGGAAGTGGTGGTCAGGAAACCTGCAGGCCGCCGTTGATGTCGTAAGTGGCGGCGGTGATGTACCCGGCGTCCTCGCCCAGCAGGAACGCGATCAGCGCTGCCACTTCCTCGCGGGTTCCCACCCTGCCCATCATGATGCCCTCGGACATCTGGGCCTTGCGCTCGTCCGTCAGCGTTCCACCCATGATGTCCGTGTCGATCGGACCGGGGGCGATGGCATTCACGGTGATGTTGTGCTCGCCCACCTCGCGGGCCAGGGCACGGGTGAAGCCCAGGATCCCGGCTTTCGACGCACTGTAGGCGACCTTGGAGTAGGTGCCGCCGCCGCGCTGGGCCGAGATGGAGGAGATGCTGACAATCCTCCCGAGTTCGCGCTCGATCATGCCCCGAAGGACACGCTGGGAAACAAGGAAGGTGCCGCGCATGTTAATGGCGAAGACCTTGTCCCATTCCGCCACTGTGGTCTCCATGAACGGAGTGGGGGAACTGATTCCCGCGAGGTTAACCAGTCCGACGATGGGCGGAAGCGCCTGCTCGATCTCCGTGATGGCACGGTCCACCGATGCCTCATCGGAGACGTCGGCACCCACGCCGATGGCCTTGACGGCACGGCTGGAGCCGATTTCCGCCGCCGCGGCCTTCGCATCCTCGGCGTTGATGTCAAGGATCGCGATGGACCAGCCTTCGCTGGCCAGCCGGTCTGCGGTTGCCCGGCCGATACCGCGGGCGGATGCCGCCCCGGTGAGGACCGCCGTGCGCTCTGCGGGGAAGGTGTGCTGTGTAGTCATTGATGCGTCCTAGTGGGTTTCGGCGGCGGGAACAGTGGCCCCGGGGGCGGAGATACCTTCCGGCCGATTGCGTGCGTAAAGGTAGGTGGCGACGGCGGTTACGGCGAGGCAGGCGGCGAGGAAGACCAGCCCGCTCTGGCTGTTTCCGGTGGCGTCCTTGAGGATGCCCACGATGTAGGGCGCCACGAAGCCGCCCAGGTTACCGAGGGAGTTGACCATGGCAAGCCCGGCAGCCGCCGCGGCACCGGTAAGGGCTGCCGAGGGCATGGCAAGGAACGGTGCGATGGCGGAGTAGATGCCCATGGCGGCGAGGGTCAGGAACACCATGGCCAGGACGGCGTTGACTGGCAGCAGGAAGCCTGCGCCCAGGAGGCCGACGGCGGCGAGCACCATGCTCATGCTGGCATGCCAGACGCGGTTGCCGGTTCGGTCCGAGCGCTTGCTCCAGAAGTAGACGAACACTGCTGCGATGGCGTAGGGGATGAAGACGATGAAGCCCACCTGGGTGGAGTCCAGCTTGCCCAGCGCCTTGACGATGGTGGGCAACCAGAGTCCCAGGCCGTAGATGCCGCACACCAGGCCGAAGTACAGCGCGGAGTAGGCGATGGTGCGGGGGTCCTTCAATCCGGCCAGGAAGTTGTGGTTGCCGGCCTTCTGCTTGTGGGCAAGTTCGGCGCTCATCGTATTGGAGAGCCACTCGCGTTCCTCCGGCTTGAGCCACTTGGCGTGTTCAGGCCGGTCGGTCATGACGAACGGGGTGATGATGCCCATCAGGATGGCGGGAATGCCTTCAAGGATGTAGAGCCACTGCCAGCCGTGCAGGCCTGCAACACCTTCCAGGTTCAGGAGCATGCCGGACACGGGGGCGCCGAGGGCGTTGGAGATGGGCTGGGCCAGGATGAAGATACCCAGCACCGTTACGCGCTGCGCGGCAGGGAACCACAGGGTCAGGTAGAAGAGGATGGCAGGGAAGAAGCCGGCCTCGGCGGCTCCGAGCAGGAAGCGGATGATGTAGAAGGTCGCTTCACCATTCACCAGGAACATGGCCGTGGCAAAGATGCCCCAGCTGATGAGGATGCGGGCGATCCACTTGCGGGCGCCATAGCGGTACATGCCGCCGTTGGACGGGATTTCAAGCAGTGCATAGCCGAGGAAGAAGATGCCGGCGCCCAGGCCGTAGGCGGCCTCGGTCAGGCCGATGTCCCCCTGCATGCCGAGCTTGGCAAAGCCCACATTGTTCCGGTCCAGGTAGGCAATGAAGTACAGAAGGACGATCAGGGGCATGAGCCTCCGACGAACTTTGCGGAGGGTGGTCTCGCCCAGCTCGCCGAGAGCGGGGGCAGCAGCACGCGAGGTCATCGCTGGCCTCCCCTGGCGTTGTGGAAACCCTCGGAAGGGGAATGCGCGCACATAACGACTCCTTTGGCTGGCGGCATTTTTGGGGGGATTGATATCAGATGTCTGATGTCTGTATGAGATTCTAATCACAGGGACCGGGAGCGTCAACATCACTGCGGACGGGGCCGGACGGGCATGCCGATAGGAGGCAAATACCCACTTGGATGAAGCTTAGACACGCGCTTAGCGCGCAGTGGCTCCGCTGCGGCTGGAAACGGCGAGGTAGTGCTCGTAGTCCTCGAAGGTCTGGGTGATGTGCGCGTCCATGGTGGAGCGGGCCGTAGCCGGGTCTCCTGCGGCGATGGCCGCGAGGACCATCTTGTGATGGTGGATGGCGTGGCGCTGCACATCCGGGAACGCTGAGGTTTCGCGCCGCATCGCGTACAGCAGGGTGGACAACTGGCCCAGCAGGGCCGGCACGAACGGGTTGCCCGATGCGCGCAGGACGGTGTCGTGGAAGGCGATGTCGGCCACGGTCAGCGCGTCCACGTCGCCGGCATGATGCGCCGCTTCCATCTGCTCAACGCTGTCCTGCAGCGCGGCGAGGTCGGCCGGCCGGTGGCGCGAGGCGGCGAGTTCCGCCGCGCCGGTCTCCACCATGCGGCGGACTTCGAGCAACCGAAGCGCCACCTGGTCCGAGGCCACTCCCCTGGAGGCTGACCGCATAATGGCGTCCAGTCCCGTCCAGCGCTCGGGCGGGTTGACGAAGGTGCCCAGGCCGCGCTTTACGTACACCACGTCCTGCGCCTTCAGCACTTTCATGGCTTCCCGGGCCGTCAGCCTGCTGACACCCGACTCCTTGGCGATATCAGCCTCCGGCGGCAGGGCGTCGTCGGCCTTGATCTCTCCACTGAGGATGTGCTCAAGGACCTTGTCCACGACGGCGTCGACCAGGGTGGGTCGCTTTTCTGCCATCCGTCATTCCCCTGCCTGCGCGCCCGAGGCGCCCCTGTTTTTCCTTCCCCAACATTACTCGACGCATTGGAGCACCCGCTGCCCGGCCGTCGTCGTTGGCTAAACAGCAGCGTTCTTCAAACAGCAAAGCTCGTTAAACAGCAAAGCTCGTTAAACAGCAAACGCGGGGCCACCCCTTGCCGGTCCATCGAGCGGACCGGGCCGGGAATGGCCCCGCGCTGTGCAGTACTGCTAGAGGGCTGAGTAGACCTCGCGGAGCAGCTTGGCGGTCTCAGACGGCGTCTTGCCGACCTTGACGCCGGCGGCCTCGAGCGCTTCCTTCTTGGCCTGGGCGGTACCGGCGGACCCGGAGACGATGGCACCTGCGTGGCCCATGGTCTTGCCTTCGGGAGCCGTGAAGCCGGCGACGTAGCCGACGACCGGCTTGGTCACGTTGGCCTTGATGAAGTCGGCTGCGCGCTCTTCGGCGTCGCCGCCGATTTCACCGATCATGACGATGGCCTTGGTCTCGGGGTCAGCCTCGAACGCGGCCAGGGCGTCGATGTGCGTGGTGCCGATGATGGGGTCGCCGCCGATGCCGATGGCGGTGGAGAAGCCCAGGTCGCGCAGTTCGTACATCATCTGGTAGGTCAGGGTGCCCGACTTGGAAACCAGGCCGATGGGGCCCTTGCCGGTGATGTTGGCCGGGGTGATGCCGACCAGGGCTTCACCCGGGGTGATGATGCCGGGGCAGTTCGGGCCGATGATGCGGGTGACCTGGTTGCCGTCGGCGTCCACTGTGGACTGGGCCAGTGCCCAGAATTCGGCGGAGTCCTGGACGGGAACGCCTTCGGTGATGACCACGACCAGGCCGATGCCGGCCTCGATGGCTTCGACCACGGCGTTCTTGGTGAATGCCGGCGGCACGAAGACGATGGAGACGTCAGCGCCGGTTTCAGCCATGGCTTCCTTGACGGTGCCGTAGACGTTGATTTCCTTGTCGCCGTGCAGGACCGTGGTGCCGGCCTTGCGGGCGTTGACGCCGCCGACGATGTTGGTGCCGGCCTTGAGCATCAGGGCGGTGTGCTTGGTGCCTTCGCCGCCGGTGATGCCCTGGACGATGACCTTGGAGTCCTTGTTCAGATAGATAGACATGGTGCGTCCCTTTACTTCGCTGCGTTGGCGAGCTCGGCGGCCTTGTCGGCGCCCTCGTCCATGGTGGCGGCCAGGGTAACCAGCGGGTGGTTGGCCTCGGTGAGGATGCGGCGGCCTTCCTCGACGTTGTTGCCGTCGAGCCGGACTACCAGCGGCTTGTTGGCGGAGCTGCCGAGTTCGGCCAGTGCGCCGACGATGCCCTTGGCGACGGCGTCGCACGCGGTGATGCCGCCGAAGACGTTGACGAACACCGACTTGACCTGCTCGTCGCCCAGGATGACGTCCAGGCCGGCGGCCATGACCTCTGCGGAGGCTCCGCCGCCGATGTCCAGGAAGTTGGCCGGCTTGACGTTGCCGTGGTTCTCGCCTGCGTAGGCGACGACGTCGAGCGTGGACATGACCAGGCCGGCGCCATTGCCGATGATGCCTACTTCGCCGTCGAGCTTGACGTAGTTGAGGTCTTGCGCCTTTGCCTTGGCCTCAAGCGGGTCTGCAGCGTCCTTGTCCTCGAGCTGCGCGTGCTTCGGGTGGCGGAAGTCGGCGTTCTCGTCGAGGGAAACCTTGCCGTCGAGGGCCAGGATGTCACCGCTGCCGGTCTTGACCAGCGGGTTGACCTCCACCAGGGTGGCGTCTTCCTTCTTGAAGACGTCCCAGAGCTTCAGGATGACGCCTGCCACCTGGCCGCGGAGTTCCTCGGCGAAGCCGGCGGCCGCGACGATTTCGTCGGCCTTGGCCTGGTCGATGCCCACGGCGGGGTCGATGGCAATCTTTGCCAGCGCTTCGGGGCGTTCGACGGCGAGCTGTTCGATTTCCATGCCGCCCTCAACCGAGCACATGGCCAGGTAGTTGCGGTTGGCCCGGTCCAGCAGGACGGAGAAGTAGTACTCCTCGGCGATGTCAGCACCCTGGGCAATCATCACCTTGTTGACGGTGTGGCCCTTGATGTCCATGCCCAGGATGTTGGTGGCATGCTCAAATGCCTCGTCGGCGGACTTTGCCACCTTGACGCCGCCGGCCTTGCCGCGGCCGCCTGCCTTGACCTGTGCCTTGACAACGGTCACGCCGCCGATCTTCTCGGCAGCTGCCTTTGCTTCTTCTGGGGTGTACGCCACGATGCCGGCAAGCACGGGTACACCGTGCGCCTCGAACATATCGCGCGCCTGGTATTCAAACAGGTCCACGGTTTAGTGTCCTTCTACGTCGAAGTAGTTTCTGTACAGTCGGACACCATCGAAAGACGATGACCGGGCTGCGGATTGCACGCACCGGCGGCTGTCTGGAAACGAGCCACGCGGCGTAATGCTCCATGGGGAACTCTAGTCCTTTGGAGGGACCGGGCCGTCCCAGACTACCTCTTATGTGAGTAAGCACACTATTCTATGGACCGTAGAAAAACCGCGGATTTACGGGGTTTTTAAGCCCTCTGCCTGCGGCGACGCACTGCTTGTGGCCGGCCCAGGGACCAGTTCGTAACGTTCGGGGGAAACGAAGAATCCGACGCCGGCAGACACGTTCCCGCACGCCACTCCGCCGTTGTAGGCGGAACAGCGCAGCCCGTTCCGTTCCAGGTTCTGCCCGTCCCCAAGGACAGGCAGTTGGGCCAGCGGCCCGGCCTTAGTCCCCTTGGGCCCGTAGGCAGCTTCCATTGACGTGACGCCGGAGCGGCATTCGCCGTAGCGTACGGTGTCCGGCGCCAGCAATGCCACGCCGCCCAGGTAGCCAAGGTGGGTTCCCGCGCAGTCATCCTTGACGTCCCCGGATTGGGGAGGCTGGTAGGTGGCAAGCCCGCAGTGGGCCACCGGGACAATGGGCAGCTTGTTGTTGGCGGCATCGGCGTACCGGTTTTGTTCGTACGGCAGGTTCACGTGGTCACCGCGCGCGGACGTCAGTGAGCAGGCGATGGTCCGGTCCGCGGTGATGAAGGAGAGGACGTCGCCTCCGCTGGAGAACGTCTTCGGATCGGCCAGGGGCGCCTTTTCCAGCTGCTCCATGGGCTGCAGTGGCGCCGGTGGAACGTAGGAGGGGTCCTTGGTGGTCACGCTGCACCCCGTGGCGGTGACGGCGGTGATAAGGAAAAGGGCGGCGAGCATTCCCCAGGCAGTCCGTCGCATGGGCTTTATTATGCCCGCAGCCGACGCTTAGGCGTCCAGTTTGGTCAGCGGCGCGTACCGCAGCAGCAGGCGCTTCTCACCGACATCGAACTTGACCTTGGCCACGGTCTTGTCCCCGGCCCCTTCAAGCGCCAGGACGGTTCCGTTGCCGAAGCTGGTGTGGTTGACCTTGTCCCCCACGCTGACGGCGATGATTTCCTTCTGCGGCTGCACCCGGTTTTTGGCGATGAAGGCGGGAACGTCGGCGTTGAACCCGGCGGAGGAGTCCGCCGCCGCGCCGCGGGCAGTACCGGCGCCCCAGAACGACCCGCTGTAGCGGCCGGACCCAATGGACCCGCCGCCCCAGCCGCCGGCCTGCCTGCTGATTCCTTCCCGTTTCCACTCCAGGAGCTCTGCAGGGATTTCCTCCAGGAACTGGCTGGCAGGGTTGTACTGGCTCTGGCCCCACATGCTGCGCACCTCGGACCGGGTCACGTACAGCCGCTTGCGGGCACGGGTCAGCCCGACGTAGGCCAGGCGCCGTTCCTCGGCCAGTTCCTTGGGGTCGGTTGCGGAGCGCTGGTGCGGAAACAGACCGTGCTCCATGCCGGTGAGGAAGACTACCGGGAATTCCAGGCCTTTGGCCGTGTGCAGGGTCATGAGGGTGACCACGCCCAGCCGTTTGGCCTCGGCCACGGCGGCGTCAATGTCCGCGCCGGGGGCATCCGGGATCTGGTCGGCATCGGCCACCAGGGACACCTGTTCCAGGAATGCGGCAAGGCTGCCCTCCGGGTTCTCCTGCTCGTACTCGCGCACCACGGCCACGAGTTCGGCCAGGTTCTCCACGCGCGATTCGTCCTGCGGATCGGTGCTGGAGCGCAGCGCGGCAAGGTAGCCAGTCTGTTCCAGGACCGCTTCCAGTGCGGCGGCAGCCCCGGATCCAGTGGCTACTTCGGCGAGGTCGTCCAGCATCTTCACGAAGCCCAGGACCGCATTGACGGACCGGGTGGCCATGCCGGGCGCCTGGTCGGCGCGGCGGGCGGCTTCCATGAACGACGTCCGCTCACGCTGGGCCAGGGCTGCAACGGCGCCTTCGGCGCGGTCACCGATGCCGCGCTTAGGCTCGTTCAGCACCCGGCGAAGGTTGACGTCGTCGTCCGGGTTCACCAGCACGCGCAGGTACGCGAGGGCGTCCTTGATTTCCTTCCGCTCGTAGAAGCGGGTGCCGCCCACTACCTTGTACGGCAGGCCCACGCGCACCAGGACGTCTTCGATGGAGCGGGACTGGGCGTTGGTCCGGTAGAAGATGGCGACATCGCCCGGGCGCAGGTTTTCCTCGTCCTGCAGCCGGTCGATCTCCTTGGCGATGAACTGCGCTTCGTCATGTTCGTTTTCGCCCACGTAGCCGATGATCTTGTGGCCTTCGCCCTCGGCAGTCCAGAGCCTTTTTTCCGGGCGGTTGGGGTTGCGCGAGATGACCGAGTTGGCGGCGCTCAGGATGTTTTGGGTGGAGCGGTAGTTCTGCTCCAGCTTGATGGTCCGGGCTTCCGGGTAGTCCTTTTCGAACTCCACGATGTTCCGTATGTCCGCGCCACGGAAGGCGTAGATGGACTGGTCCGAATCACCCACCACGGTCAGTTCGGACGCACCCGGGCCCTCGCCCACGATTTCCCGCACCAGGGCGTACTGGGCGTGGTTGGTGTCCTGGTATTCGTCCACCAGCACGTGCCGGAACCTGCGGCGGTAGGACTCGGCGAGCGCGGGGAAGGCGCGGAACATGTAGACGGTCTCGGCGATGAGGTCATCGAAGTCCATGGCGTTGGCCTGCCGGAGGCGCTGGGTGTAGCCCTTGTAGACGTCCGCGACAGCATGTTCGAAGGGGTCGTTGTAATTGGCCGCCGAGGCAAAGGAATCGGCGTCGATAAGTTCGTTCTTCAACGCCGAGATCTTGTGCTGGATGGCTTTGGGGGCGAACTTCTTGGGGTCCAGGTCCAGGGCCTTGGATACCTGGGTGACCAGCCGGAGGGAATCGGCGGAGTCGTAAATGGAGAAGTTGGATTTCAGCCCGACGTTGGCCGCTTCCTGCCGCAGGATCCGCACGCAGGAGGAGTGGAACGTGGAGATCCACATGATCTTGGCCCGGCCGCCCACCAGGGCCTCAATGCGCTCCCGCATTTCCGCGGCTGCCTTGTTGGTGAAGGTGATGGCCAGGATTTCGCCGTGGTGGGCACGGCCGGTGGCGATCAGATACGCGATCCTGTTGCTGAGCACGCGGGTCTTGCCGGACCCGGCACCGGCGACGATCAGCAGCGCGGTACCAGCGTGCTTGACCGCTTCCTCCTGCTGCGGGTTCAGACCCTCCAGGAGCTGGGCAGCGTCCGGGCGGCGGCTGCCATGGTGCCGGCCGTCGTCGTGCCTGTCGCCGTGGCCCGCGCGGTCCTGCTCCCCGTTGTTCTGCTGCTGCCAGCCGGCGCGGCTGCCCGGCATTCCGCCGGGCCCGGCCGTGGTGGCAATGCCCTCCGGCCCCGTCCTGGTGCGGGCGGTGGCGGCAGGAGCGGCCTTGAACGGTCCGTCAGAGTACGGGTCAAACAACATATCCATGGTGCATACAAGTCTAGGCGGTGGGACCGACAACGCCTTCCAGCCTGTGGATTACTCCCCTATGCAAGGAAGCGCCGCAGGCAGCCGCTTTAGCCGACCGAGCCTGACTGAAGGGCCGTACGCAACTGACGCACCGCCGTCGTTCCTCCTGCCAGGAACCACTCCAGGCCGTTGACGCGGACGGTGTCCACGGCGCCGCCGGCGGCACGGACGATCGCCTTGCCAGGCAGCCAGTCCCATTCGGGGCAGCTGTGCTGGAACCAGCAGCCCAGCTGTCCGTCCGCCACACGGCCCAGGTCGCAGGAGCCGGAGCCCAGCATGCGGAGGGACGCGGCGGACGTGGCAGCCGCATGCCAGGGCATCGCGCACATCGGGTCCATCAGCCAGGTGGGGTGGATGTAGGTGGCCGCGCCAAGTTCGGCGACACTGGTGGCGTTGCGCTTGCCACCGTCGTCGCTGAACCCGGTGAGGAGGTCGCCGTTCAGGGTGGCGGGCCGGTCCTGCCCGCCAAGCCACAGCTTGTCCTCCTCCGGCTGGAAGATGGCGCCGAGCACGACGTCGTCGCGGTCCTTCAGGGCGATGGCGGAGCACCAGTACGTGGAGCCGTGCAGGAAGTTGTAGGTGCCGTCCACGGGGTCGATCACCCAGGTACGGCCGCTGGTTCCCTGGACGGAGGCGCCTTCCTCACCCAGGATGCCGTCCTCCGGCCGGCAGCGCTGCAGCTGCTCCAGCACGTAGGCTTCGGCGGCGTGGTCCGCCGCGGTCACCACGTCGGAGACGGAGGTTTTTTGTTCCGGCTGCAGGCCGGCCATGCGCATGAGGAGCGCCAGCTGCCCCGCTTCACGGACCAGCGCCGCCGCCAGTTCGTAGTCGTCCAGTGAGGGGTCAAGAACAGCTGCGCTGTGTCGGCCAGTGGTCATGGCTTCAGTTTATGGGGCGGGATAATGGTGCCATGGCCAAAACCCCTGCCCAGCGGATCAAGAAGCACGGCGCCAAAGCGGTGGTGCCGCAGCATCACCTGCCGCCGGTGGTCAATCCCACCACAGCGCGTACGCCGGAGAAGGCGCAAGGCAACAGCAACCTCATTGTCATTGCCGGCGTGGTGGCCAGCCTGTTCCTGTTCTGGTACCTGCACCTGCTGACCCTGGACCAGCTCACGCAGCTCACCACCGGCCTGGCCATGCCGGATTCGCTGGTGGGCGGATTTGATGCCGGCTACATCGGACGGCTGCAGGGGGTCATGAGCAGCGACGCCCTGGGGCAGCTGAACTACGTGCACAAGACCGCCGGAACCCTTTTCCCGCTGATCTTCGGGTTCACCTGGCTGCTGCTCATAGGGACCAACGTGGCGCGGAAGTCGCTGCGCTGGGCGCTGTGGGCGCTGCCCATGCTGTTCGTGGTGGTCCGGCTGTGGGGCAACGTGGCCATTGACGCGATGATGGCGTCGGCAGGTCCCGACGCCGGCCAGGTTGCCCTGGCGTCCGGCCTCACCGTCGCCGGGTGGGTGCTTTTGGTGTTGAGCCTCCTGGCCGGGGCCGCGGCCGTGTTCCTGAACAGGCGGGCACGGACAGAGACCTAGGCGGCAGTTACCCGGGCTGCAGCAGCCCGACGTTCCTTCCGGTGCCGGTGCACCCGCTGTGCGATGACCAGCCCCGAGGCGGCCATCCCGACGGTTACGGGATATCCCATCAGCCGTTCCAGTGTGCCGGGCTCCGGGACCATCATGCCGGTCAGCCCGCCCGTCGCCACCGCCGCCAGTGACACCACGCCGCATGCCAGGATGAACCATGCCATGCCGGTTTTCCGGAGCCAGAGCAGGCCGAGCACCAGCAGTGCAGCGCCGCCGGCCAGGAAGTAGGTGACCGCGCCCCAGTAGTGCCATGGGGAGCCAACGTCTTCGGGCACCAGTCCCACAACCACCGTTCCGGCACCCGCGGCGCCGGTGAGCAGCCGAACTGCGCCGGCCGCGAGCCACGGCTCCTTCCGGGACCGGTTGATCCGGATACCGGGCAGGGCGGCCACGCGCAGCAGCCCCGACGTCAGCAGCAACGCGCCCACCAGCATCCCAAGCCCCTGGACCACGAACGAGGCATTCATCAGCCAGTTCAACGGGGAGCAGACGTCCCGGCCGGAGAACATCCCGCAGTGGAGGGCGCCCAGGTCACTGATGTACCCGGTGCGCAGGTCGTAGGGACGGGGTCCCGCCCAGGCCATGGCCACGGCGGCCTCCGCGGCGAAGTACTGCAGCACGCTCAGAATGGCCCAGGCCCCGATGTACTGACGGGTGGACGCAACATGCGCAATAAAGGCGGCGGGAGCGGCAGAGGGGGCTGGACTCATGCCTTGAGCGTAGTACGGCCCCGCACCTTGTATGCTTGTTACCGTGTCCGCCGGACCGGCCCCGCCGAACCACCGGATGCCCGCCCTCGTAGCTCAGTGGATAGAGCACGGCTCTCCTAAAGCCGGTGTCGTTGGTTCGATTCCAATCGAGGGCACTTGAACTCCCGTTCCCCGGAGCCCAGCCTCCGCGCCTACCTTCTGGGCAGCCAGCCAGCCGGCGCCACCAGCCATCCCGGGCGGCCGGGCCGTTGGCGGCTGGAGCGGGACCTCCTGGACAGGTCCGACGGCACGCGCGGAACCTTCTCCGGCGTCGTGCTTTTCACGCCGATGGACGACGACGGCCTGGCCCTTCGCGAGGAAGGCACCATGCGCTGGCCTTCTTTCACCGGCCCCGCCTCGCGGGAGTACGTCCTGAAGCCCGCGCCGCGGCCCGATGCGCTGGACGTGTTCTTTCCCGACGGCAGGCCGTTCCACCGGATGAGCTTCACCCCGGATGCCAGCCTGGACACCCACTGGTGCGATCCGGATACCTACCGCGTGTCCTACACCCGCGAGGGCCCCGACCAGTTCAGCTTCAGCTGGGATGTGACCGGCCCCCGCAAGGACCTGCTGCTGGTCTCGCACCTGGTGCGGGATGCCCAGGCATGGGGGACACAGGCAGGCGGTACGGAAGCGTGAAGGACCGGATTGTGGTCTCCGCCGTCTGCGTGTTCGACGACGCAGGCCGGCTGCTGACGGTGCGGAAACGCGGAACCGCCATGTTCATGCACCCCGGCGGCAAGCCCGAACCGGGCGAGACGGCGCTGGAGGCCGCGGCCCGGGAGCTGGCCGAAGAGGTGGGCATCGTGGTGCCGCAGCAGGAGCTGGAACTGATGGGCGTGTGGATCGCGGACGCCGCGAACGAGGCCGCCACCGACATCGAAGCAACCGTGTTCCTCGCCCCGGGCACGTGGCAGGCAAGCCCGGCGGCCGAGATCGCCGAGATCCGCTGGCTGGACATCCGCGAAGCCGCCGGGGGTCTGCCCCTCCCCCGGGACCTGGCGCCGCTGCTGACGGACCACATTCTGCCCCTGCTGGCCGCCCAGGCAGTGCCAGGTGCGGCGCCGGCTTTCCCGCCGCACGCCTAGAACTCGGGGACGGCCTCCTGCGCCACTGCGGTGGCTTCCGCGAACTGCGTCCTGTACAGCTCGGCATAGCGGCCGCCGGCCGCCAGGAGCTCGGTGTGCGTTCCGCGTTCCACGATCCGGCCGCCCTCAACCACCAGGATGGCGTCGGCCGCGCGCACGGTGGACAGCCGGTGGGCAATCACGACGGCGGTCCGCCCCTCGAGTGCGGCGCCCAGCGCTGCCTGCACGGCGGCTTCATTCGTTGAGTCCAGCGCGGCCGTGGCTTCGTCGAGGATGACGACGCGGGGCTGGGCGATGAGGAGCCGTGCGATGGTCAGCCGCTGGCGTTCGCCGCCGGAAAGCCGGTAGCCGCGCTCCCCCACAACGGTTTCCAGCCCGTCGGGCAAGGACCTGATCATCGTCTCCAGCCGGGCCTGGCGCAGGACGTCCCACATGTCGTCTTCGCTCGCGTCGGGCTTGGCGAGCCTCAGGTTGGATGCGATGGTTTCGTGGAACAGGTGGCCGTCCTGGGTCACCATGCCCAGGGTGTCCCGCAAGGAATCGAAGGTGGCGTCCCGGACGTCCAGCCCGGTCCCCGGGGAGGTGCCGCCGAGCCGCACGGCGCCCGAGTCGACGTCGTACAGCCTCGCCAGCAGCTGGGCGATGGTGGACTTGCCGGCGCCGGAGGAACCCACCAACGCCACCGTCTGGCCAGGTTCCACGCGGAAACTGACGCGGTGCAGCACCTCCTCGCCGCCGCGGGTGTCCAGGGTGGAGACCTCCTCCAGGGAGGCCAGGGAAACCTTGTCAGCCGACGGGTAGGCGAAGCGGACGTCGTCGAACTCAACGGACACCGGACCGGCCGGAACCGGCACGGCGTCCGGCTTCTGCTGGATCAGCGGCTTCAGGTCCAGGATCTCAAAGACGCGTTCAAAGCTGACCAGGGCACTCATGACCTCCACCCGGGCGTTGGAGAGCGCAGTGAGCGGAGCGTAGAGCCGGGTGAGCAGCAATGCCAGGACCACCACGTCGCCGGGCGCCAGCTGGCCGCCCAGCGCGAGCCAGCCGCCCAGGCCGTACACCAGCGCCAGTGCGAGGGCGGACACCAGGGTCAGTGCCGTGACAAACGTAAACTGCAGCATCGCCATGCGGACGCCGATGTCACGGACCCGGCCTGCGCGCGCGGCGAACTCGCGGGACTCCTCGTCGGGGCGGCCGAACAGCTTGACGAGCGTGGCGCCCGGCGCGGAGAACCGCTCCGTCATCTGGGTGCCCATGGCGGCGTTGTGTGCGGCCGCTTCGCGGCGCAGGTCCGCGAGCTTGGAACCCATGCGCCGTGCCGGGATGAGGAAGATCGGCAGGAGCACCATGGCAAGCACCGTCACCAGCCAGGACGTATTGAGCATCACCGCCAGTGTCAGGGCCAGCGCCACGGAGTTGCTCACCACGCCGGAAAGGGTTCCGGCGAAGGCTGACTGCGCTCCAATGACGTCGTTGTTGAGCCGGCTGACCAACGCCCCCGTGCGGGTGCGGGTGAAGAAGGCAATGGGCATGCGCTGCACGTGATCGAACACCCGGGTGCGCAGGTCCACGATGACGCCTTCGCCGATGGTGGAGGACAGCCAGCGGGTCAGCAGTCCCACCCCTGCTTCCCCAACAGCCACAATGGCGATCAGCACGGCCAGCCAGATCACGGTGCCTACGGCTGCCTTGGCGATGATGGCGTCAACCACCTGGCCGGCGAGCACCGGGGTGGCGACGGCCAGGAAGGCTGCCGCGATGGAGGAGAGCACGAAGGCGATGAGCTTGCCCTTGTGCGGGGCGGCAAAGGCCAGCACCCGCTTCAGGGTTTCCTTCGAGAAAGGCTTGGAGCCGCTCTTTGCGGTACTGATGTTGTACAGCGAGCTCCAGGCAACGCGGTCCATGCTCATGGCTGTTTCTCCTGGCTTGCAGTGTGGTGGAGTTCCTGGACCGTGCCGTTTTCCAGGTGCCACCGGTAGTCGAGTCGAACGTTTTCCAGCAGCCGCCGGTCATGGGTGACCAGCAACAGGGCGCCGTCGTAGCTTTCAAGGGCCTCTTCCAGCTGCTCAATGGCCGGCAGGTCGAGGTGGTTGGTGGGTTCGTCCAGCACCAGGAGGTTCACGCCGCGTGCCTGGAGCAGCGCCAAGGCCGCCCGGGTCCGCTCCCCCGGCGACAGGGAAGCCACGGTCCGGGAGGTGTGGTCCGCCTTGAGGCCGAACTTGGCCAGGAGTGTGCGGACGTCGGCGCTGTTCCAATCCGCGAGCACCGCTTCGACGGCGTCACCCAACGGCAGTGCAGCGTCCAGCAGCCCACGGGCCTGGTCTATCTCGCCGACGGCGACGTTGGCACCCATGGAGGCATCGCCGTCGTCCGGTGCCTGGGTTCCCAGCAGCAGCCGCAGCAAGGTGGACTTGCCGGCGCCGTTCGGGCCGGTGATGCCCACGCGTTCGCCGCCGTTGAGCTGGAGGTTGACCGGTCCCAGCGTGAAGCCGCCCTGGCGTGCCACGGCGTTGCGCAGGGTGGCGACGACGGCGCTGGAGCGCGGTGCCTGGCCGATGCTGAACTGGAGCTGCCATTCCTTCCGGGGCTCCTCCACGACGTCCAGCCGGGCGATGCGGGACTCCATCTGGCGGACCTTCTGCGCCTGCTTCTCCGAGGACTCGGTGCTGGCTGCGCGCCTGATCTTGTCGTTGTCGGGGTTTTTCTTCATGGCGTTCCGGACACCCTGTGAGCTCCACTCACGCTGGGTCCGCGCACGGGACACCAGGTCTGCCTTGGTGGCGGCGAAATCCTCGTACTTTTCGCGTGCGTGCCGGCGCGCCACCGCGCGCTCCTCGAGGAAGGCGTCGTAGCCGCCGTCGTAAACGGCCACATTGTTCTGGGCCAGGTCCAGTTCCACCACCCGGGTCACGCAGCGGGCCAGGAACTCGCGGTCATGGCTGACCAGGACCACGCCGCCGCGCAGTCCCTTCACAAAGCCCTCCAGTGTGGCCAGGCCGGCAAGGTCGAGATCGTTGGTGGGCTCGTCCAGCAACACCACGTCGAAGCGGCTCAGCAGGAGGGCAGCCAAAGCCACCCGGGCGGCCTGCCCACCGGAAAGACCTGTCATCAGTGCTTCGGGGCCCGCGTCCAGCCCCAAGTCTGCCAATACGGCCGGGATGCGGTCATCCAGGTCTGCGGCACCGGACGCCATCCAGCGGTCAAAGGCATGGGTATAGGCGTCGTCAGCTCCCGGGGCGCCGGAACCCAGCGCTTCCGCCGTGGACTCCATCTCGAAGGTCGCTTCCGCGCAGCCGGTCCGGCGGGCAATGTACGCCGCCACAGTTTCGCCGGCAACTCGCTCGTGCTCCTGCGGCAGCCATCCAACGAAGGCATCGCTTGGGGCAAGGCTGACCGAGCCCTGCTGCGGCTGGTCCACACCGGCAAGGAGGCGCAGCAATGTTGATTTTCCGGCACCGTTGGCGCCCACAACGCCCACCACGTCGCCGGGCGCCACCGTCAGCGAGAGCCCGGAAAAGAGCACACGGTGGCCGTGGCCGCCGGAGATGTCTTTGGCAACAAGGGTTGCAGTCATCGGTTCGTCCTTTCGCCGCTGCCCGGACAGCCGTCGACGGCCGGCAGATGCGGCGCAAACCGGGCCGCGGCGCCGCTGGGGCTGCAGGACATAGAAGAACCCGCTGGTCCGGACTTGGGGGGTGTACGGACCAGCGGGCTCGACCATCAACTATAGACGAACGGGGACAGTGGGCAAAATCGGCATCACGGCGGGGCCCGGGCGGCACGGTAAAATCGTCCACACCACCCGTTCTGCAGAGAGTCCTCCATGACCCTTTCCGCCAAGGCGTTCCAGCGCTGGCTGCAAGGCATCGCGCCAGATGCCAGCACTGCAGACGTCTGCAGGGTCTCCGGGATCAAGCGGACCACACTGGCCCAGCAACTGGTCCGGGGCAAGGTTTCCGTCAGCACAGTGGTCAGCATCAGCCGCGCGTACAAGATCAACCCCGTCGACGCCCTGGCCGGGTTTGACGCCTACAGCGCCCTGGCGGGGCCGCAGCGTCCACCCACCAGGAGCGAGCTGGTCAGCCAGGTTTCCACCCCGGACCTCCTCCGGGCACTGCTGAACCGTCCGGCCATGGACGCAGACTTGGGATCAGCCGCTCCAGCCCTCAGCCCTGCCCCGCACGCCACTTCCGTGAAGAACTGGGTTGATGCCATAGACGACGGCGAGGTCCGGCACCGCGTTTCGGCCTCCACGGGCGTGGCCCCGCAAAACTATTCCGCCCAGCTGACCGCCAACCGACTGTCCGCCGAGCTCGCCGTAGCCACGGCGCTGGCAGCCGGAGTGGGACCCGCAGGCGGGCTGGTTGCCACGGGGATCATTACGGAGGAGGAAGCCGGCTGGCCGCCCGGGGCCCGGCAGGCGGCGCTGGACAGCCTCTCCGACGGAGAACTTACAATCCTTGCCGGAGACCGGCTCCAGGCGCTCGGTAAAGTGTTGCGCCGTCAGGAGCAGGACCAAGCACAGACAGAAAAAATATGGGAGAACCTGGGATGATCGAGACCCTGCAGTGGACAACGCTGGCGATATGCGCCCTAATTGCGGTGGCCCGCATCCCCAGTACCCTCAGGGGTGAGAACCGCTCCCTGTTCGGCATTTTCGCTTTGATGACCCTGGCCATCCTGCTGAGCATCCAGGGGCCCTACATCGCCATTGATCAGGCGTTGGGCGGGATCAACCTGGCCAACCTCCTGCTGCGCTTTGTCATCTTTGGTGCCATCTTCTTCATGGGCATCCGGATTTCCAGGGGTTTCGGCGCAGAAGACGCGTACAGGCTCATCACAGGGCGGGCCGGGATTTCGGTCCTCGCAGTCATTTCTGTTGTCATGGTGGCACTGTTCTTCATGATGGGCACCAGCGGGTCTTCGGCCGGCCTGACAGGGGTTGTTGGCACTGACCCCTGGAACTCTGCCTTACTCGAGTATTACGGGGCCGCTGGCCGGGCTTACCCTGCCTTCATCACGTTGGCCCTGTTGCCGGCCATGGTGCGCGCCGTATTCAGTCGGCTTCCCGTCCTGATCCGGGTTGCCGCAGGGCTGTTGGGGCTCGGCGCCGTAGCCACGGGACTGAGCTTGTCCTTCCCCCTTATCCCACCCACCCTGGGCCAGATAGAGTTCCTTATCAACTACACGGCCGTGCTGTGCTTTGTCGTTGGGCTGGCCCTGATCTGGGTGGCCAAGATGGTCAGTGTCCGGACCGCAGCAAGCCGCAGGACTTCTACCGAAAAGTAACCTTCGGCCGCTTTCACAAAATCATTAGAATGTGAAACAATCATGAATGTGTGAAGGCGGGGCCGCCATGCGTTTTCGAACGGGGATAAAGTCCAAAGCGCTGGCCGTCCCGGGGGCCTTTGCACGCATTGGGGGGATGAGTGGTGGCGGATCGTTGGGGACCGCCCCCACTCAGCCTATTTAAGGCCCATAAGCTCCTGTGCCGGGCCTTCCCTATTTCCGGGTAAACCTCATCGTGACCAGCTGGAATGGCCTCAGCGTGAGCTCGGCGCCGTTGTCCACAGGAACAATTCCAGGCGCGTCGATGGGACGCTCCAGGAGATCCGTCGGCACCGCGCCCTTCATCGGAAAGTTGGCCGAGACAGTTCCAGCGGACCGTTGCCCCAGCGACTCATAAAGCCGGACCACCACGTCGCCCGATCCGTCCTCGGCCAGCTTCACGGCTTCAATGACCAGGGCCGGATTGCTGACGGAAAAGAGCGGCTCAACGGGCGCACCGCCCCTGACCAGCCGCGGCGCCAGGTTGGTGCGGTACCCTTCCTCGACGGCGTCGGCAATGCCCGCACCCGGGCGGATGGTTACCGTCAGCTCGTGGTGTCCACGGTCTGCGTCGGGGTCGGGGAACTTCGGGGCCCGCAACAGGGACAGGCGCACCGTAGTGGTGGTCCCGCCGTCGGATTCCCTGATGCTTCTGCCCACGTCATGACCGTACGTGGATGAGTTGGCCACCGCCACTCCGTAACCGGGTTCCCCTACATGGATCCACCGGTGGGCACAGATTTCAAACTTCGCAGCTTCCCATGAGGTGTTGGTGTGGGTGGGCCGGAAGACGTGGCCGAACTGGGTTTCGGCGGCTGACCGGTCTGCCCGCACATCGAGGGCAAACCCGAGCTTCAGCAGCTTTTCGCGCTCCTGCCAGTCCACGGAGGTGGTGATCTCCAGTGACGGGCTGCCGGGGGTGAGCGTGATGCGCTGGGTCAGCGGGGAGTTGCCTGCCAGCCGTTCCACCACCACCACGGCGCTGCCGCCTTCGCTGGCAAGCCGGACGGACTCCGCGCGGACCAGCGCAGTGACGTTGCGCCGGTAGAACTCATCGATGTCCCAGGCGTCCCACTCGTTGGGCGTGTCGCGGTGAAGTTCCAGCAGGTTGCCGCGCTGGCCCGGAGCGATGGCCTCGCGGCCGCTGGCGTGATCGCGCAGGGAAGCGAGGAGTCCGTTTGCGTCCACCACGGCCCTGACAAGCCCGTTGTCCAGGATGTAGCCGCCGTGGTGCGGTGTGGCCTGCACCCGTTCCGGAACCAGCGAGCGTTCACCGGCAGCCAGCGCGGGCACCCCATCCCGTGCATGCGGTGCGGCGTTGAGGAGGAACTGCCGGTCCCCTGAGCCCAGCATGGCGTCAGCAGCCCGGCTGATGATCGCTTCGAGCGCGGTTTCGATGGCCTGGTAGTTCCGCTCGGCGTCCTGGTGCACCCAGGCGATGGAGCTGCCGGGAAGGATATCGTGGAATTGCTGCAACAGCACCAGTTGCCAGAGGCGCTTGAGCTCCGCATCGGGGTACTCGAAAGCACCGCCCCCACGGACCACGGCCGTGGCGCACCACAGCTCCGCTTCACGCAGGAGGTGTTCGCTGCGCCTGTTGCCCTTCTTGGTGCGGGCCTGGCTGGTGTAGGTGCCGCGGTGCAGCTCCAGGTACATCTCGCCGACCCAGACGGGCAGGGCCGGGTAGTCTTCCTCGGCCTGGCGGAAGAAACTCTCTGCGGAGCCGATCCTTACTTTGGGTGATCCTTCCAAGTCCGCGGTGCGGGCAGCCGCCGCAAGCATTTCGCGGGTGGGTCCGCCGCCGCCGTCGCCATAACCGAACGGCACCAGCGACATGCTCCCGCGGCCGTGGTCCCGGTAGTTGCGCTCGGCGTGGGCCAGGTCCCGGGCGCTGAGGTCCGAGTTGTAGGTGTCCACCGGGGGGAAGTGGGTAAACAGCCGGGTGCCATCAATCCCTTCCCAGTTGAAGGTGTGGTGCGGCATCCTGTTGGTCTGGTTCCAGGAGATCTTCTGGGTGAGGAACCAACGGCTGCCCGCGGCCTTCACGATCTGGGGCAGGGCGGCGCTGTATCCGAACGAGTCCGGCAGCCACGCCTCCCTGCATTCAATCCCGAATTCCGCCAGGAAGAAGCCCTTGCCCTCCACGAACTGCCGTGCCATGGCTTCGCCGCCGGGCATGTTGGTATCCGATTCCACCCACATGCCGCCGACGGGGACGAACTGGCCGGCCCGCACCTTTTCCCGGATCCGGCTGAACAGCTCCGGGTACAGCTCCTTGATCCATGCCAGCTGCTGTGCGGAGGAACAGGAGAAGACGAAAGTCGGGTCTTCGTCCATCAAGGCAACCACATTGGAGAATGTCCGGGCGCATTTGCGGACGGTTTCCCGGACCGGCCAGAGCCACGCCGAGTCAATATGGGCATGCCCCGTGGCAACCAGCTGATGAGCGGACGCATACGCCGGGCGGGCGAGGACTTCGGCGAGCGCCTGCCGTCCGGCCGCAGCGGTGCCGGCAACGTCATCCGGGTCCATGACATCCATCATGTGCTCAAGGGCCCGCAAAATCTCATGGCGGCGGGGAAGCTCCAGCGGGAGTTGTTCCATGAGGCCGGCCAACGTCCACACGTCCTGCTGGAGTTCCCACACGCACTGGTTGAGTTCAGCGATTGCGATGTTCCCCAGCCGGTACTGCGGCGCTCCCCCGGCCGTCGCCTTGTCACCCAGCTGGGTGGCGGCAAAGGTCCAGCCCTGCGCCATGTCCGGATTGGCGGCCGCCTCGACGTAGAAGTCCACCGCCATGCCGCCGCCAAGCAGCTTCAGGGGGATGTACTGGTTACGGGGTGAGATGGCCTTGATGATGGTCCCGTCCGGCCGCCAGGCAATGCCCTCGCACTGGAACCCGGGCGCTTCGGTGGTGAACCCAAGATCCACCACCACCTCAACGGTGGTGTCCATGCCCCCGCCCCAGGATTCAGGAACTTCCCCTTGCAGCCGCAGCCAGGTGGTGCCCCAGGGCCTGCCCCACGCGGCGCCGTGCTCCTGCTGCTGGAACTCCTGCCGCATCGCTTCGAGCGCGGGGACCGGCTCGCCGGGGGCTTCCCAGCTGCTCAGGGCAAGAGGGACTGCCCGGCTGTAGACGGCAGGAGAGATGCGTTCGCGCTCAAACCTGGCCAGACGGACTTCCGTGATCCTGCGGTCGTCATGCAATATAAGTCCTCTTTAGGCTTGGGGCTGGATCATCGCGTCCATTCGATGGACAAATCTACCCGCTGGTAGCACCTCAACCAACCCCCTTCCAGGGCAGACCCCGGCCATCCCGGAATTGCCCGCCCTAAGTGCTGGGCACGGCTGCTGCCGGACGCAGGATCCGGGAGTCCCCTGCGTAAATATTGAAACTGGTTTTCCGGCTGAAACCGGCCAAGGTCAGTCCGTTGGCCTCCGCCAGCTCCACGGCGAGGCTGGAAGGGGCACTGACAGCGGCCAGGACGGGAATCCCCGCAAGGGAAGCTTTCTGTACGAGTTCGAAGGACGCCCTGCCGGACACCTGGAGGACAGTCCCGGTCAGCGGCAGCATGCCCTGGCGCAGTGCCCAGCCCACCACTTTGTCCACGGCGTTGTGCCGCCCGACGTCCTCGCGCAGGCACAGGAGTTGCGGGTCGCCGTCGTCCCCGATCCTGAACAGGCCCGCCGCGTGCACGCCCCCGGTGTCCTCGAAGACACGCTGGGACTTCCGCAGCAGCGCGGGCAGGGCGGCCAGGACTTCCGCATCCACAGTCAACGGGTCCGCCCGGGGGCTGAAGTGGGAGGACTTCTGGACCGCTTCGATGGAGTCCGTTCCACAGATACCGCAGGAGCTGGACGTGTAGATCTTGCGCCCGGTATCGGGAACCGGGACATCCGGGCGCAGCTGGGCTTCCACCACGTTGAACGTCTGGACGCCATTCTCGTCCTCGCCGGCACAGAAGCGCAGCGAGACCAATTGTTCCGGGGCCCAGATGACCCCCTCGGACACCAGGAACCCGGCCACCAGGTCGAAGTCGTCCCCGGGAGTCCGCATCGTAACCGAATAGGAAAGCCTGCCCAGCCGGATTTCCAGCGGTTCCTCGACGGCGAGGACGTCTTCGCGATGGCGGACGGGGTACTCCCGGGCGGCCGGCGAGCCGTCCAGGACATACTTGTGCACTTTGCGGCGCTGCGTTACGCGTCCCATGTTCCACCCTGCCTGTTCATTACTCCATCATGGCACCAAGACGGCCCACCTCAGCCCAGGAGCGCACTCCAGTCCACGGGTCCACTGGGTGCCGGCTTGCCCTTGGGCTGGCCCGTCCGTGCAGTGTTGCGCGGTTTGGCTTTGGCCGGCCCTTCCGGGGCGCGGTGGATGGGCGGTCCCCAGGGCAGGGCGAACGCGGGTACCGGTTCCCCGAGCTGCACGCCGTGCGGGGGCACTACCAGCACACCATCGGCAGCGGCCAGCCCGCGCATCATCCCCGGGTCCGTATGCTGTGCCGGGGATGCCATGCCGTACAGCAGCCTGAACGGCATCAGCCGGGTGCGGCCGGGGTCCGGCTCGATCATGGTCCCGCAGGGCACCTCCTGCACCGCCGGCATTGCGCGGTGTCCCAGTGCGGCCAGCAGCGGGGCACCCACGGTGGAGAGGGCCATCATGGCCGCCAGCGGGTTTCCTGGCAGCCCCAGGACAAAGCGTCCGTCCGGCAGTTCGGCGAGAACCGCGGGGTGGCCCGGACGCATGGCCACGCCGTCGATGATGAGCCGGCCGCCCAGTTCAGCGACTGCCCGCCGGAGATGGTCCGTCCCCGAGCGTCCGGTGCCGCCGGTTGTAATGACGACGTCGGCCGGCAGGTCAGGGGCGCCCGGCACTTCCGGCAGCACGTCTTCGAGCGCCGCAAGCCATTCGTCGTAGGAGTCGCCGATCCGCTGCTGCCCGCCGGGGATACCGCCCAGCATGGCGACGACGTCCGGCAGTTGCGGCCCGAAGGTGTCGCGAACCTGGCCAGGGGCCGGCGTGCCGTGTTCCACCACCTCGGACCCAGTCAGCACCAGGCGCACCACGGGCTTCCCCTGGACCTGCAGTTCGTCGTAGCCGGCCACCGCGGCAAGGGCCAGGTGTGCCGGATTCAGCGGCACTCCCGCTGTGACCAGGATGTCCCCTTCCAGGGCTTCCTCCCCGGCCTTCCTGATGTGCTCTCCCGCGCGGGGCTCGCCCGGGCGGGCCTTGCCTCCGGTCATCAGGACGGGGAGGCCTTCATCGTCCTGGCTGAGGACGGCACTCTCAGTACGAAGAACTGCCTTGCCGCCGGCCGGGATCAGACCGCCCGTGGCGATGGGGCTGGCCTGGTGCGGTGCCAGCCGGGTGCCGGGCTCCACCGGGATCCAGGGACCGCTTCCGTTGACCACCCAGCCGTCCATGGCTGAAGAGGCGTAATGGGGCATGTCCTGGAGGGCCACGATGTCCCTGTCGAGTATGCGGCCCAAGGCTGACCGCAGTGCCACGGGCCCCGGCGGAATCGGTGTTGCTGCGTCGAACGCGGCCTGCCGGGCCTCTTCCCAGGTATGGGCCAGATGGTGATGGGCAGCGTGCCCTTCTTCATCAGTGCCAGGTGGTGCTTCCGGATCGCTTTGGGGTCCTGCAGTCATTCGCCGGGAGTCCCGGCGGCGGCCTCGTAGTCCTTTGCCAGGGTGCGGGCAACGGCAAGCGCCGCATCCATTGATTCGGCATCCATCTCCCTGCCGGGGGCGGCAGCCAGGCCCGCGGCGAAGCCGGCAATAAAAGTGGTGAGCGGGGCCGCCGGACGGACAACAGAGTGGGCGGCAACGCCCGCAAGCGCCAGCACCGCATTGACGTCCACCTGGACGTCCTCAAGTTTGTACGCCTGGAGAAGGGCCCTGCACCACTCTTCCAGTGTTTCGTCCTGGCTCTTCACGAATTGCCTCCCACGTTTGCTCCGCCCGAATGCCGACCCTGGCCTTCACACTGGTTCCCGGCGGTAATCCCCAGCGCGGCAGCGTCATCCCAGGTATCCACATCGGAGGTGGAACCGGCAGGGACTGTGACAAGCTGCACGTCCAGATTAGCAAGGAGCGCCTTGACCGAGGCGTTGACCAGCTTGTTGCGGGCGGCGAGATCCTTGAACGCCTTAATTAACTCATCTGTGTGGTAAAGACCGGCCAATGGCTGCGTCCTGCCGTCTTCGGCGCAGGCCATGACACCTCCGGCTTTTCCCTTTGTGGACGGCTCCAGGGAATCCAGCAGCGCAGCCACGGCGAGGGATGCCAGCGGCATGTCGCAGGCCAGCACCAAGGTGTAGGGTGCGCTGCCGCGGTTGTCCGTCCGCGCATCGTGGGCCGCCAGAACCTCCAGCCCTGCGGCGATGGCAGCCGCCGGGCCTGCGAACCGGGGTTCCTCCCGACAGATCAGGAGGTTGGCAGGCCACGTTGGCAGGGGCTGTACAGGGGATGCACGGCCCCGCAGCGACGCCATGTCGCCAACAACAACGGTCTGCCGGGCCCCGGCCGTCGCAGCGACGGCGCGCTCCAGGAGGGTTTGGCCTTGGAAGACCAGCGACTGTTTGGGTACGCCGCCCAGCCGAGATGACCTCCCCCCGGCCAGAATCACGGCGTCAAAGGCAGGCCTGTTTACATCCACTCCTCCAGCCTAGCGACCGGCGCGCCCGCCGGCGGCAGGACAAGTCGAGGCGGCACCGTGGCCAGGCCGGCTCAGTGGGTCAGGGGCAGAGCGGATCAGGCAGCGCGTTCGGGAAGCAGGAAGGGATCCCAGGCCGGCGTGGGCTTCTCCAGTTCCTTGATCTGCCAGATGGTCCCGTGCGGCGGTTCCGGCACGAACCGCAGGGTCCACCCCATCTCGGCGGGAGTGTGGTCGCCCTTGACGTTGTTGCACCGCAGGCAGGCGGCCACCAGGTTCTCCCACGAATCGGCCCCGCCGCGGGATTTCGGCTGCACGTGGTCAATGGTGTGCGCCGCTTTCCCGCAGTAGGCGCATTTGTGCCCGTCGCGCCGGAGCACACCCCTGCGGCTGACGGCGGTGGAGTGGTTGTACCGGGGCCGGATGTAGCGGTTCAGGAGGATCACGGACGGTCGGCCCAGAATCTCCTGCGGGCCCACTACGGGATCGTCCCCTTCGGCCACGACGCTCGCCTTGTTGGTCAGCACAAGCACCAGCGCCCGGCGGAAAGAAATAACCGCCAGCGGTTCATATCCAGCATTCAGAACGAGAGTGCGCATGCACGTACCTCTTCACGGCCGCACCCGTCAGGGGCACGAGGGCCGGCTGCCCTCGGCATGTCCGGGCTATGGATCGACACCACAAGAGTAAACAAAGAAGTGCAGAATCCGGTAATTTCCACCCGGGAACCGATCCACGGCAGAACGCTTCAGGAAGGGCGCCCGGGCCGTCGGGGCCCCTTATAAGCGCGAAGGACCCCCGCCTCGACGGCGGGGGTCCTTCGCAGCATTTTGTGGCCGGCGTCCGTTCACGCCAGCGCTGGAATACTTAGTTGACGCGGATGAAGACGGGGCCGGAACCGACGTTCGCGCTGAAGACCACCGTCTGGTTTCCGTTGTACCCGCCGTGGACGGCCATGCCGTTTCCGGCGTAGACAGCGATGTGCGCCATGCCCGCGCCGCCGTCAGCGTAGTAGATAAGGTCACCCGGCTGCGCTTCGGCTGCGCTCACGGTGCGGCCCAGGGACAGGTAGCCGGCAGGCCAGTCGTGGAAGTGGATGCCGACGGCGGCCAGGGAGTTGGTGACCAGCATGGTGCAGTCCTGCATCACGCCAAGTTGCGCGTAAGCGGCGGAGAGGATTGCTGCACCCTTGCCGCTGGCGGAAGCCTGGGCCGCGGGAGCGGAAGGAGCAGCGGCGGTGGCAACCTTGGCCGTGACCTTGGGAGCGGCAACGGGCTGGGCGGCAGGAGCCGGCGCAGCTTCCTGCACCTCAACCTGGGGCTCCGGCTCGACGACGGGAGCCGGCGTGGTGGTCACCGCGGGCTTCTCGTAGCTGATGGCGATGGTGGAAGCCGCAGAAATCGGGGCGTCGACGGCGGACTCAACTTCCAGAGCGGATGCCGGAGCGGAATCGCGCTTGACGTTGGCGTCGGCAGCGTTCGCCGCGATGCCGCTGGTCAGGACCAGGCCGGAAGCAGCAGCGATAACCGCTGCCTGGCGGCCCATGCCGCCTGCATTGTTGCTGACAGCCTTGGCAATGACAGCGATCGAGTTGGTTTTGGTGGCCTCGGCGCGATGCCGTGCGGTGGCACGAGTCGTCATCAGTTCTCTCTTTCGTTTTCCCTCGAACCGCTTGTAGGCACACGAAGGGTGTTGGACGCGCCGGCATCTTGGGGGTACGCCGGCGCGTCCCGCGAACGGGGATGTGGTTTCTAGCGAAGAAGCTTTGGGCAAAGAAATAGCCCTTGGAGCGTGAAGCCCAAGAACTATTTGCTGTAGTGGTAGTACGAGGAGGTACCGGTGGCTGCGGGCGAGTGGAGCAGCGTGCCCTGCGAGGGGTTGAGTGCGCTGATCATCATGCCGTTGCCGACGTAGATGCCGACGTGCGCGCCGCCGTTCTGGACGACCAGGTCACCCGGCTGCGGGGCGGACGTGGGGGTCATGATGCTCCACGCGTTGGTGCGGGGAATGCTGATTCCGGCCTGGGCGTAAACCCACTGCACGAACCCGGAGCAGTCCCAGCCGGTGACGGGGCTGGTGCCGCCCCAAACGTAGGAGTGGCCAATGCCGGTGTAGGCGATGGCGGCAATGCCCGAGGTTGCCGCAGCCGATACGGATTCTTCCGCCTTGGCCGCCGGGGATGCCTCCTGGCCTGCAGCCGCGGTGTTGGCGGTGCGGTTCGCTGCTGCCGTGGACTGGGTACGCACCGCTTCCACCTTCGGAGCGGCGGTGGTCTTGACGACGGGACGCTCGAAGGAAACCGTGGCCGTGGGGGCGGCGGTGACAGCGAGGGCCGCCTGGGCCGAACCGGACTCGGTGGAGGCAGAGACACCGGCAGTGGTGTCAGCTGCCGTGGCGGGCAGGCCCATGCTCAGGATGAGTCCCGAGGCCGCTGCCACAACGGCAGCCTGGCGGCCCACGGTCCCGGCATTTGCACTGACGGCCTTGGACATGGCGTCCAAGGGGTTGCTGCGGACCGTTTGCGCACGGTGGCGCGCAGAATGATGGCGTGAAGACACGAAGGTAGCCTCTCCCAATGCCTGCGAGGTGAGCTGTCGGATTCGGATGGGAGTCACCCGGCCACACTGCTTCCTGGGAAGCTCGTGACTTAACCCCAAGGCCTTCTTGGATGAAGGCCAAAATTGGTTCCCCCGCCCCTGCCAGACGATGAAATGCGAACGGACCTTGAGCGGTGGCAGAGTTAGGCAATCCACTCAAGAGCGTCAACTTCGGAAAAGTTGACGCGAGTTAGACGGTACAGCAGTTTTGCTTCAATGTCACATTCAGGTCACGACCGGTCACGGCGATCTGAGAGTGAGCAATCATTCGGTTACAGCCAGCCCATGGGATCGACCACTTCGCCGTTGACCTGGACCTCGAAGTGCAGGTGGCAGCCGGTGGATGCGCCGGTGGTTCCACTCAATGCCACAACGTCCCCGCGGGAGACGGTCTGGCCCACCTTGACGCTGAAGGACGAGAGGTGGTTGTAGGTGGTCTCCAACCCGTTGCCGTGGTCGATGACCACCCGGTTTCCGCCGCCGAACTGGTGCCAGCCCGCGAACGTCACCGTACCTGTCGCGGCAGCCAGGACCGAGGTCCCGCACTGCGCCACGAAGTCCTGGCCCCGGTGGAAGTCACCGGAGCCTCCGGTAATGGGGCTGACCCGGTAACCGAAGGGCGAAGCGGTAGCGAGGGACGTGAGGGGTGCAGCCAGGGTGCCGGCCGAGGCGGCACGCGTGACAGAGCCGGCGGACTGGGCGCTCAGGAGCTGCTTCAGCTTCCCGTCCGGGTCAGCCTGGGTCACCACCGCGGAACGGCTGAAGTCGATCTGGGCTCCGATATCAGCGGAGATCTGCGGCTGGGGGCTCACCGCGGAGGCTGCCATGGGCGCGCTGCCAGAGGCATCCGTGGCCATAACGGCGCCCGTGGAGGGTACTGTGACCGTCAACACAAGGCCGGTGGCGGCAAGGGCGATACCGGCCTTTTGACCGACGCCGCTGGCGGCGGCAAACTCCGTCATCTGCCGGAATGGACCCCGGCGGCGGCGCGCGTCGCGATGCAGGTCGCGGGGGCGCTCCGCTGCGACAACTTCGGCAACCCGGGATGCCGAAGGGGGGCCGGCCGCGCGTCGGCGCCCCCGTGAGGTCTGCATGGTCAAGAAGGGTTCCTCTCTGGAAGAAGCCTGCGGAGTTAGCTGTCGGATTCGGGTCAGAGAGATCAAAGACCCGGTCCGCAACAGGCAAGCTTCCGCACAGGGGTATTCCCGGAAGAACCCTTCACTGGAGAGGCTTGCTACTGACGGACTTCACCCCAAGGCAGTCCCCCGCTGCCGCTTGTGGTTCCCCCGCCTCTGCCAGTAACGAACTCGTATGCCTGGCCCGCTGGCAGAGCTCGGCTCCGGGTCAGGTAACGCTTATGTATCAACGCTTGGTTCCACTATAGGGGCTTAAGTCCCTAGGTAACAATTCCGTTACCTTTGCGTAGATGCCCTTGTCTGGGGTATGGAAGGCCCGGATCAGCCCTGCTTGACGGCCACAAATACGTGCGCAGCCACCTCGGGCGGCAGCTCCAGCGCTCCTTCGATCCCCGGGACCCGGACGGAAATGTATTCACCCACGCGTTCCAGCGCCACTGCAGCACCGGGTCGGATCCCACCTTCGTCCAGCTGCGCCAGCAGTTCCGGCTCTACCTGGATGGGCTCCGCCAGGCGGCTGACGGTCACGGCGGAGGAGGGCCCGTAGTTCTTCATTGCTTCCACCAAACTGATGGCGCCGTCGGCAAAGCCGGGACCCGCCTGGCCGCCCAGCGCCGCAAGGCCGGGGATGGGGTTGCCGTACGGCGATTCGGTGGGATGGTCCAGCATCTCGTAGATGCGCCGCTCCACCCGCTCACTCATGACGTGTTCCCAGCGGCAGGCTTCGTCGTGGACGTAGGCCCAGTCCAGGCCGATGACATCGGCCAGCAGGCGTTCGGCCAGCCGGTGCTTGCGCATGACCTCCGTGGCGCGCTGGCGCCCCGTGTCCGTGAGTTCCAGGTGCCGGTCACCGGAGACGACGACAAGTCCGTCCCGCTCCATCCGGCCAATGGTCTGGGAGACGGTGGGCCCGGAGTGGCGCAGACGCTCGGCGATACGGGCCCGGAGGGCGACGATGTTTTCTTCCTCAAGCTCCAGGATGGTCCTGAGGTACATCTCCGTAGTGTCGATCAGATCCGTCATCCAGCTCAGCTCCTCGAGCGCAGTACCTTGCGTTGTCCCACCGTATCGCCTCTTCCCGCGAAGTAGTCCGGGGGAAAGCTTAGCCTATTTTGATTTTGTCCGAATAGCTCCGCTCCGAAGGGCTGGGCCTGGGAGGGGCACGTCTCACTGTCCGGACTATGACGTACCCGGCTCCCGCCCCCGGCGGCCGTTCAGGCAGAATGGGAATGGCCCGCAGCGCTGCCACCGCGCTCCTGCCGGCCGTCCACTGCCCGCCCTACCGGACCAAAACTTTCGTCCCCGCCGAATTGGAGCACCTGTGAGCGACACCAGCATCACGATCCCCGCCGACCTCCTGCCCCAGGACGGGCGGTTCGGGGCCGGCCCGTCAAAGGTCCGGCAGGAGCAGATCGACGCACTGGCAGCGGCTTCCAGGACGATCCTCGGCACGTCCCACCGCCAGGCCCCGGTCAAGAACCTGGTGGGGTCCGTCCGTGAAGGGCTGAGCCAGTTCTTCCGCGCGCCGGAGGGCTACGAGGTGGTCCTCGGCGTCGGCGGCTCCACTGCTTTCTGGGATGTTGCGAGCTTCGGCCTCGTGGAAAAGAAAGCCCAGCACCTGTCCTTCGGTGAGTTCGGGTCCAAGTTCGCCGCCGCCACCAACAAGGCGCCCTTCCTCGAGGCCTCCTCCATCATCAAGTCCGAGCCGGGCACCCGGCCCGCAGCCCAGGCCGAGGCCGGCGTGGACGTCTATGCGTGGCCGCAGAACGAGACCTCCACGGGTGTTGCCGCCCCGGTCCAGCGGGTGTCCGGGGCCGACGAGGGATCGCTTGTCCTGGTGGACGCCACGTCGGCGGCCGGCGGCCTGGACGTGGACGTTGCCCAGAGCGATGTCTACTACTTCGCCCCGCAGAAGAACTTTGCCTCCGACGGCGGCCTCTGGCTGGGCCTCTTCTCCCCCGCCGCCATCGAGCGCGCAGCGCGGGTCAAGGAAAGCGGCCGCTGGATCCCGGACTTCCTGGACCTCCAGACCGCCATCGACAACTCCCGCCTGAACCAGACATACAACACGCCATCGCTGTCCACACTGGTAACCCTGGATGCCCAGGTCCAGTGGCTGAACTCCAACGGCGGCCTGGACTTCGCGGCCAAGCGCACCGCCGACTCCGCCGGGCGTATCTACAGCTGGGCTGACGCCTCGGAGTTCGCCACCCCGTTCGTCACCAACCCGGACGAGCGCTCCAACGTCATCGCCACCATCGACTTCGACGAGTCCGTGGACGCAGCCGCAGTGGCCAAGGTCCTGCGCGCCAACGGCATCGTGGACACCGAGCCGTACCGGAAGCTGGGCCGCAACCAGCTGCGCATCGCAACGTTCGTGGCCATCGAGCCCAGTGACGTCTCGGCACTGCTGGCCAGCATCGACTACGTGGTGGGCGAGCTGCGCAAGTAACCACAGTTAACGCACGACGGCGCCGCCCGGGTTTTCCCGGGCGGCGCCGTTTGTTTGTGGTCAGGAATGTTTGTGGTCAGGAAGTCCTTGCTTCGTCGTCAGGTTCCGCGCCGTTACTCAGGTCCGCGCCGTTACTAAGCGCCGGGCCGTCGTCGGCAAGCCCTTCATCCCCAGGTTCCTGTTCCCCTGCGGGAAGCCCGTCCGGCTTCCCTTGTCCCGGTTCCTGCTGGCCGGGTTCCTGCTGTTCCGGCTCCTGCGGTTCGGGCTCCTGCTGCTGCTCGTCCTCGGGCCGGACGCGTTCGGCCCACGGCACCCACTCCGGCGCCAGGATGGATTCCTCCGACGGCAGCAGTCCCAGCTCGTTGACCGTGACCACCTTGGAGCGCGAGTTGCGGGTCAGCACCGCGTACCACTGCCAGCCCGCGTAGCCGGGCAGCCGGGACTCGAACAGGTGGGTGACCAGCCGGTCGCCCTCGCTCCTTGCTGCCAGGTGCGGCCCGATGGTGCCGGCCGGAGTGATGCCTTCCACTGCAGTCCTGGCCGTGTCCACTGCCGCGGCCAGGAAAGCATCGGGCTTGCCCGTACGCCACACGGGCACGCCTGCCTTGCGCTTGGGCGGAGTCTTGGCAGCCTGCTCCTGCATTGGCGTGCCCGGCTGTTCAGATTGGGGATCCATGGGCGCCTAAACGTCCAGCTCGTCGGCAACCTTGCGCAGGGCGGCAGCGATGGCCTTGCCCTTGTTGCCGTCCGGGTACTTGCCCTTGGACAAGGTGCCGGACAGGTTGTCCAGGACGGTCACCAGGTCCTGCACCAGCGGGGCGAGGTCCTTCGCGCTGGGGCGCTTCGCCTTGGCGATGGACGGGGTCTTGTCCAGCACCCGCAGGCCCAGGGCCTGGGCACCCTTGCGGCCGTCCGCCACGCCGAATTCCACCCGGGTGCCGGCTTTCAGTTCCGTCACTCCCTCGGGCAGAGACGACTTGGGCAGGAAGACCTCCTGGCCGTCTTCGCCCGCGAGGAACCCAAAGCCCTTGTCCTTGTCATACCACTTGACCTTGCCGGTAGGCACGTAATCAACCTTCTTCGTTCTGCTGTCATGAGACACGGCCGGCTGCCACCGCGTCCGCATTGTTGTGCGGGTTCAAGGTATGGCCAGCGCTGACCGTGTTGGTCTGTATCCTTCAAGGTTATCCTGCCGCATGCGCTAATCACGCTTCCGGCAGCACCGTTCCGCCCCAGGCGCAAGGTCCGCGGCTTTCACTGGCGGCGGCCCGGCCGCTGTAGCGTTACGTCCATGACTCCCTTGCGTTACCGGCGGCTGCTGATGGTCCTCGCCGCAGTTATTGCCGTGCTCTCCCTCGTCGCTGTGGGAACTGTCATGGCGCTTGCCTTCGCCAACTCCGTCGCCCCCGCATGGGTCACCTACGCGGCCCTTTACGGCCTGCCGGTGGCCTTCATCCTGATGCTCCTGCTGATCCTGGACGGTGTTGCCGCCCGGCGGCGGGCGGGGAAGCGGGAGCCGCGGTAACGTTGGACTGATGTCCCTCATTCGTGCGCTCGGCAAGGACCTGGAGGCGCGCAGCGACGACTCGTTGCGCGCGTTGTTCGCCGCGCGGCCGGACCTTATCTCGCCGCCTGTTCCGGACTTCGCCGCGCTGGCGGCACGGGCCAGTTCCCGGGTCAGCGTCCAGCGCGCGCTGGAGCGCCTCAACCGGCCCCAGATGCAGGTCCTTGAGACCCTCCATCTGTGCACCAACACGGACACCGGCCACAGCGCCTCGGCCGAGGGCCTGCATCAGCTGATCCGGGGTGCCTCCCTGGACGTCATCGAACAGATCATGGGCACCCTGCAGGAACTTGCCCTGGCGCATCCTGCCGTTCCCCCGCATGGCACCCCGGTCCAGGCTGCCAACCAACAACACTTCTACCTCCCTGTTGGTTCCCTCAAGGATGTGGTGGGAATCTATCCCGCCGGCCTGGGCCGCAGTTACACGGAACTGGTCCGCCTGCAGCCGGCCTTCGCCCAGCGGGTGGTCCAGCTCGTCTCCGAACTGCACCGCAGCGGATTCGCCATCCACGATGCCACCACCCCCATGGAGGCGGCACTCGCGCTCCAGCACTGGACCTCCTCCCCCGAGGCGCTGCAGGACATCCTCGCCGGCGCTCCGGAACGGACGACGGCGCTGCTCGCCAGGTTCCGCAACTGGGCCATGGGTGCCGTCCCCCAGGCGCAACGGAAGGCGTCGGTCCTGACGGAAGCGGCCGACGTCGGGCCCGTGGACTGGCTCCTTGCGCGCGGGCTGCTGGTGCCGCTGGACGCCGCCCATGTGGAGCTGCCGCACAGTGTGGGCCTGGCCCTGCGCGGCGGGGCGATCATCAACGACTTCACCCTGTCGCCGCCGGTCCCGGAGCTCGGCCGCACCACGGCGGCGCTGCGCAGGAATGCGGCGCTGAGCGCCATCTCGGAAACCCTGCGGCTGGTCTCCGAACTGCTGCATGCCATCAGGGAGAACCCGCTGGCAACGCTGCGCAGCGGAGGCGTGGGGGTCCGCGAGATGCGCCGCCTGTCCGACCAGCTGCGCATTGACCAGGGTGCGGCGGGCCGGCTGCTGGAGCTGTGCGGCCTGGCGGGGCTGATCCGCCTCGACGTCGACTCATCCTCATGGGTGCAGCCGCCGGAGCTGGAGTGGCTGGTGCTGCCGCGGCAGGAACAATGGCTGTGGCTGGTAAACGCGTGGCTGGCCAGCGAGCGCGTGCCCTCAATGGTGGGCCAGCCCGTGAGCACGGCACCGGGGGCCCCATCCCGGGGCCCGTCCGGAACCAGCATCGCCGCGTTGTCCGCCGGCGCGCAGCGGCCCGACGCGCCCGTGGTCCGCAAGCGCATCCTGGAGATCCTGCACGAACTCACCCTCGAAGCCGCGGGGCCGGACGGCACCGCGCCCGTGCTTGACGCCGGCGCCGTCCTGCAGCGTGCGGAATGGTCACAGCCGCGGATGGCCCGGCGGTTCACTTCCCTCATCCGGGGGGTCCTCGCCGAGGCGGAGATGCTGGGCCTGGTGGGGACGGGGGCACTAAGCCAATTAGGGAGCGCTGTCGCCGAAGACCACCCCGACGCCGCCCTTGCCATCCTGGGCGAGCACCTGCCGGCGGCCCTGAACCACGTGCTGTTGCAGGCCGACCTGACCGCTGTTGCCCCTGGCTACCTCGCTCCCGCCCTGACCGAAAAGCTCCTGGTGATGGCCGACACCGAGGGGCAGGGCCCGGCAACCATCTACCGGTTCTCGGCGGCCTCCATCAAACGCGCACTCGATGAAGGCTACGACGCCGCCGGCCTGTTGGCGTTTCTTCGGGAACATTCCGCCACCGCTGTTCCCCAGCCGCTGGAGTACCTGGTGGAGGACACCGCTTCCCGGCACGGCAGGCTCCGGGTGGGCCAGGCGGCAAGCTTTATCCAGAGCGATGATGAAGCCGTGCTCCGTGAGTTGCTGGCGGGACCCAAGGCGGCGCAGCTTGGCCTGGCCGGCCTTTCCCCCACGGTCCTGACGTCGTCGGCACCCCCGCGCGAGCTCGCCGCCGCACTCCGGAGCCTGGGCCTGTCCCCTACGGTGGACGGCGCCGAGCCCTCGGCGCACCCCCGGCGGCCTTCCGCGCCGCAGGAAAGCCTCCGTCCCGTGTACAGCGCGCCGCGGCTGGCGCCCGCAGCGGAGGAGGTTGACGCCCAGCTGGACGTCCTGCGGCAGGCGGGACCCGCCGTCGGGCATCTCCCCGGCGCCGGGGCCGGCGAGGCAGCCACCCAGCTGGGGCTTGAGGCGCTGCAACGGGCCATCCGGCTGAAGCAGCGGATCAACATGAACGTGGTGGACAACCTGGGGAATGCCAGCCTGGAAGTTGTTGTTCCGCTCTCTGTAAGCGGAGGCCGGGTCCGTGTGTTCGATCCCGCCAAGGACACCGAACGGGTCCTGTCCGTCCACCGCATCATCGACATCGAGGCCGCAGAGGAACTGCGCCAGTAAAGGATCCCCCGCGTGACCGACGGACCCCTGATCGTCCAAAGCGATAAAACCATCCTCCTCGAGGTGGACCACGAGCTGGCCACCGAGGCCCGGCATGCCATTGCGCCCTTCGCCGAGCTGGAGCGGGCACCCGAGCACATGCACAGCTACCGGCTGACCCCGTTGGGACTGTGGAACGCACGGGCCGCCGGACTGGACGCGGAAAAGGTCCTGGACACGTTACTGAAGTACTCCCGCTTCCCGGTGCCGCACTCGCTGCTGATCGACGTCGAGGAAACCATGTCCCGGTACGGCCGGCTGCGCCTCGAAAAGGATCCGCGGCACGGACTGGTCATGCGGACGGATGACTACCCGGTCCTTGAGGAGGTGATCCGGGCCAAGAAGATCGCGCCTCTGCTGGGCCCGAGGATCGACGGCGAGACGGTGGTAGTGCATGCCTCCCAGCGCGGGCAGCTTAAGCAGCTGCTGCTGAAGCTCGGCTGGCCGGCGGAGGACCTGGCCGGTTACGTGGACGGCACCCCGCACCTGATTTCGCTTAACGAGGACGGCTGGGAACTGCGCCCCTACCAGCGCCTGGCCAGCGAAAACTTCTGGGCGGGCGGCAGCGGAGTGGTGGTGCTGCCCTGCGGCGCCGGCAAGACCCTGGTGGGGGCCGCGGCCATGGCCACAGGTTCCACCACCACGCTGATCCTGGTCACCAACACCGTGGCCGCCCGGCAGTGGAAGGACGAACTGCTTCGGCGGACGTCCCTCACGGAGGACGAGGTGGGCGAATACTCCGGCGCCTTGAAAGAGGTCCGGCCGGTGACCATCGCCACCTACCAGGTACTGACCACCAAGCGCGGCGGCATCTACCCCCACCTGGAACTGGTGGACGGCCACGACTGGGGACTGATCATCTACGACGAGGTCCACCTGCTGCCCGCGCCGATCTTCCGGATGACGGCCGACCTGCAGGCCCGCCGCCGCCTTGGGCTGACCGCCACCCTGGTCCGGGAGGACGGGCGCGAGGGCGAGGTGTTCAGCCTGATCGGCCCCAAGCGGTATGACGCGCCCTGGAAGGACATCGAGTCCCAGGGCTATATCGCTCCGGCCGACTGTGTCGAGGTCCGCGTCGACCTGCCAAAGGACGAACGCGTTGCCTACGCCATGGCGGACGACGCCGACAAGTACCGGCTGTGCGCCACCTCGGAATCCAAGACACAGGTGGTGGAGCAGCTGGTGACACGGCACGCCGGTGAGCAGCTCCTGGTGATAGGCCAATACATCGACCAGTTGGACGACCTCGGCGAGCGCCTCCAGGCACCGGTAATCAAGGGCGATACCTCCGTGAAGGTACGGCAAAAACTCTTTGACGCGTTCCGCGCCGGGGAGCTGCAGACCCTTGTGGTGTCCAAGGTGGCCAACTTCTCCATTGACCTGCCGGAGGCGTCGGTGGCCATCCAGGTCTCGGGCTCCTTCGGTTCCCGGCAGGAGGAGGCGCAACGTTTGGGCCGGCTGCTGCGGCCCAAGAAGGACGGCCGGGCGGCCCGCTTCTACTCACTCGTGGCACGGGACACCCTGGACCAGGACTTCGCCGCCAAGCGCCAACGGTTCCTGGCCGAGCAGGGGTACGCCTACCGGATCATGGACGCCAAGGACGTGCACGCGGCGGAGTAGGAACCCCCTGTGCGGCTGCACCTGCGGGGCGCACACTGGAAGCATGAGTCCACGCATTATTCCGGACGTGCCCGGGCCCGGCCAGGAGTCCGTCTGGGACTATCCCCGTCCGCCGAGGATCGAAGCCAGCACGGAACGGATTCGCATCGTCCTGGGCGGCGAGGTGATCCTTGACACCACCGATTCGCTGCGGGTGCTTGAGACGAGCCATCCACCGGTGTACTACGTCCGGCAGTCAGCATTTGTGCAGGGCGCGCTGGAGTCCGCGGCGGGCAGCAGCTTCTGCGAATTCAAGGGCGCGGCGGATTACCTGACCGTGCGCGGCGGCGGGAAAGAGGCGGAGGGCGCCGCCTGGTCCTATCCCGAGCCGGCTTCCGGGTTTGAGGCGCTCGCGGACCGGGTGGCCGTCTACGCGGGAAGGATGGACTACTGCGAAGTGGATGGAGAGCGGGTGCGTCCCCAGCCCGGCCGGTTCTATGGCGGCTGGATTACCAGCCGGGTGGCGGGCCCCTTCAAGGGGGAACCGGGAACCATGGCCTGGTAAGCCTGGCTTCATCGCGTTCACAAGGAATATCCAGACAACTCCCAGACACTGGGAGCATGATGGGAGCATGAACAAGAACGGTCCAGAAGCCAGGCTGCTCGTCGTCGATGATGAACCCAACATCCGCGAGCTCCTCTCCACCTCATTGCGGTTCGCCGGCTTTGAAGTGGTCTCCGCTGCGAACGGGCGCGACGCCCTGGCCGCAGCCGATACGCACGCCCCTGACCTGGCCGTGCTGGACGTCATGCTCCCGGACATGGACGGCTTCACCGTGACCCGCCGGCTCCGTGCCTCGGGAAAGCACTTCCCGGTCCTCTTCCTGACCGCGAAGGATGACACCGAGGACAAGGTCACCGGCCTCACGGTAGGCGGCGATGACTACGTGACCAAGCCCTTCAGCCTCGACGAAGTAGTGGCCCGGATCCGCGCCGTGCTTCGCCGGACGCAGCCCCTGCTGGACGATGATGCAGTTATCCGGGTTGACGATCTGGAACTGGACGACGACGCCCACGAGGTGCGGCGCGGGGGCACGGTCATCGAGCTCTCCCCCACGGAATTCAAGCTGTTGCGCTACCTCATGCTCAATCCCAACCGCGTCCTGTCGAAGTCGCAGATCCTGGACCATGTGTGGGAGTACAACTTCAACGGTGACGCGTCCATCGTGGAGTCCTACATCTCCTACCTGCGCCGGAAAGTTGACATTGACCCGGAGGCACCGGCCCTGATCCAGACCAAGCGCGGCGTGGGCTACGTGCTGCGGACGGCCGAAAAGCGCTGATCTTGCTCAAGCGGTGGAAGTCGGCCTCGCTCAGGTCGCAGCTGGTGGCCATGATCATGGCACTGCTGATCGTGGCCCTGACGGTGACCGGAACGGTCACACTGACGCTGCTGCACAGCTATCTGCAAGGCCAGGTGGACGACAAACTGAATGCCGCCGTCGACTCTGCCCGGAAACAGCGCTCATTCACCCAGCTGCAGGCGCCCAGCTCCATTCCCACCGACTATTCGCTCATGCTCTTCGCCCCGGGTGAGGAGCCGTACACCTTCGGCGGGGATCCTGCCCACCACCCCGACATCAGCTCCATGACCGTGGACCAGGCACAGGCGCGCGGGCTGGCTCCCTTTCAGGTCCGCGGGACGGACGGGGAAAACTGGCGGGTAGTTGCAGTGACCGTCCAGAACGGCCAGACCACCGCCGTCGTGGTCATCGGACTGCCCCTGGAAAGCGTTGACGATGTCCTCAAGCATGCCACCCTGGTGGTCACCGGGGTGGGCCTGTTGACGCTGCTGCTGGCCTCGCTGATTGCCAGCTGGACCGTGTCGCGGTCCTTCCGGCCGCTGGCCCGGGTGGAAAAAACGGCGGCTGCGATTGCCGCCGGTGACCTCTCCCGCCGTGTGGAGGTGGAGAACCCGGCCACCGAGCTGGGCAGGCTGAGCAGCTCCCTGAATGCCATGCTGGCACACATCGAGACCGCCTTCGCGGCACGGACCGCTTCCGAAGCACGGATGCGCCGCTTCGCCGCCGACGCATCCCACGAGCTGCGCACTCCCCTGGTCACCATCCGCGGATTCTCCGAGTTGTACCGCCACGGCGCCCTGGCCACGGACGAAGACGTGGCCACGGCCATGGGCCGGATCGAAAGCGAGGCCAAGCGCATGGGTTCCATGGTTGAGGACCTGCTCCTGCTGGCCCGCCTCGATGAACAGCGGCCGCTGCAGCAAAAGCCGGTGGACCTTCAACTGATCGCGCACGACGCAGTGGTAGATACCCAGGCCAGCGACAGGTCCAGGCTCATCACGCTCACCGGGCTCGACAGCGGATTGGCGGCACCCGCCCCGGTACTCGGGGACGAAGCCAAGCTGCGCCAGGTGGTGGGCAACCTCGTGGGCAATGCCCTGCGCTACACCCCGGAGGGCAGCCCCATCGAACTCGCCGTCGGGGTCCGCAGGACCGGCGGTGACCTACGTTCGGTCATCGAAGTACGGGACCACGGGCCGGGCATTTCGGAAGAGGATGCAGCCAAGGTCTTCGAACGCTTCTACCGGGCTGACACGTCGCGGACCAGGGAGACGGGCGGCAGCGGCCTTGGGCTGGCCATCGTGGCCGCGATCGTGGGGTCCCATGGCGGCTCGGTAAGGGTGGAAAAGACCGACGGCGGCGGCGCAACGCTGGTGGTCAGCCTTCCGCGGCGTGAGGAGGCACCCCGCACTGACGGCACGGACAGGCTGGGAGCAGGGCCCGCCGCCGAGGCCAGGGGCAGTGACGGGTCGGTTATCCACATATAGCCCGCCGGTCATGGCTATCGCCTGCTTCTGCTCCCTAGGCTCGTGGCAGCAGCCCGGATCAGCCGGGCGCGGGCGCATTCCGCCCGCCGTATCGAAAGGCACCGCCATGAGCATCATCTCGGTCGACACCGAACTCCTGCAGCTGAAGTCCGCCAACGTCCAGGCCACCGTTGACCGCATCAGTACGGACGTACAAACAATGAAGCGCGGCCTCGACGAGCTGCAGGGTTCATGGCGCGGTTCCGCGGCCACCAACTTCCAGGCCCTCATCACCGAATGGACCATCACCCAGGGCCGGGTGGAGGCGTCCCTGGCCTCCATCAACGCGGCCCTGGCCTCCGCCGCCGCCACGTACGCCCAGGCGGAGCAGGGAAACACGCAGCGGTTCAGCTGACGGTCCTGTTCAGCCGGCCCTGGACTTAGGCTTCCGGGGTTCCCTGGTGGAACCGCAGCCGCCACCGGCCGCCGTCAAGGACCCACAGCGAGCTGCGCAGCGTGGTGCCGGAGCGGGCGAAGCTCCTGTAAGTCAGCAGGACCGCGCCGGTGCCGACGCGGTCAGCACCCAGGATCTCGATGTCGGTCCGTTCACCGGGGTCCTCTTCGAGGGCCATCATCATGGCATCCCGGGTCCAGACCCTTCCCGAGCTGCCGATCTCCATGAAGTCAGGATGCAGCAGGACAGCTGTCCGGCCAATATCCCCCCGCACCAGTGGGCCCAACAGCTCACGTTCGAGCTGCTCCACCAGAGCCTCGGGCGGGATGGAGCCGGCCTGCTGCGTTGCCTCGGCCACTTCAAGGGCTTCGCTGTCCAGCTCGCTGAACAGGTCAAGTTCATCGAAGGCCTGAAGCGGTTCAGGGGTGGCCCGCGGCCTCCCGGCGGCCGCTGCACGTGAGTTGCCGCCAGGCCCTCCAACCGGGCCGGCAGATGCATTGGTGGCGATGTCCAGGGTGGCGGACTCGATGTCGAGTGTGGCGGCCGGGAGGCCGTTGCCGGAGGATGACTGGGCGCCCGCGGTACCGGCTTGCGGCGCACCCGGGTGGTGCCCGCCGGGGAAACCGGGCCCTGACCGTGCTGCCACTCCCTGCTGATAAGCAGTAGCCGCGGCCCTGGCACGTTCGTCGGCGGCCTCGTTCAGCTCATGCCCGGCATGCCCCTTGACCCACTCAAACGTGTAGGTCCTGCCAGCCAGTTCGCGGTCGAGTTCCTTCAACAGTTCCACATTCAGGACGGGCTTTCCGTCCGCCTTGCGCCAGCCCTTGCGCTTCCAGCCCGGCATCCACTTGGTAATCGAATTGATCACGTACTGGCTGTCGCAAAGAATGCGCAGGTCCTCACCGGGCACGTGCGCGGTGGCACGCAGGAGGTCAAGGACCGCCATCAGCTCACCTTGGTTATTGGTGCCGTGCGGCCAGCCGCCGGCCCGCCAGCAATCGTCATTCACGTACCAGGCCCAGCCGGCCGGGCCCGGGTTTCCCAAGGCCGAACCATCAGCCGCTGCAGTTATCGTCACCAATCCATCCTGCCAGAAGCAACCGACAACGGGAGGCCGTGGGCGCGCAGCAGCCCGCGTGCCCTGCCCCTGTTCCTTCCCCGCTCCTGCCCGCACCTGTGCCGGGACCAGCAGGAAGCCCTCCCGTTGAGCGCTGGAAGCAACGGGAAAACGTTTACCGCTAGTCCTTGACGTGGCCTGGCAGCACGCGAAACAATCGCAGCATTAGCTAAGAAAACGGTTTCTGAGTGTCCAGCGGCTGCGTGCAACCACAGCTCGGCGCGAAGGAGCCAATCCGGAAGGAACATCAATGACGATTCCAGTCGTAAGCCGGCGCCGCTTCCAGCTGGGTGCCGCCGCACTGGCCCTCTCCATCCTGGCCACCGGCTGCGCTGCCCCCGGCGGTTCAGGCGACAACGGCCAGGTCACCCTGCGGTTCGCCTGGTGGGGCAATGAATACCTGAACGCACAGACGGACAAGGTGATCGCAGCGTTTGAGGCATCACACCCGAATATCAAGATCAAGGCCGAACCGGGCGAATGGTCCAGCTACTGGGACAAGCTGGCGACGAAGACTGCCGCCAACGATGCGCCGGACGTGATCCAGATGGACCAGAAATACATTGCGGAATACGGTGGCCGCGGGGCACTGGCGGACCTGTCCAAGCAGAACGGCATCGACACCTCAAAGCTGGACAAGGAGGGACTCGCCTCCGGCCAGTACGATGGCGCCCAGTACGGGCTGAGCACAGGCCAGAACGCCTACGTCATCATGGCCAACACCAAGGTATTCGAGGCAGCCGGCGTGCCCGTACCGGACGACAAGACGTGGACGTGGAAAGACTTCGTGGACACTGCGGCGAAGATCAGCGCCGCAGGAGGCGGAAAGAGCTACGGGGCTGCTTATGGCAGTAACGAAGCCGACCTGATCATCTGGCTGCGCCAGCACGGGGAAAACCTCTACTCCGGGGACGGCAAGCTCGACTTCGAAACCGCCACCGCCGCCTCCTTCTGGGAGCGGCTCAAGGAACAACGCGATTCCAAGGCCAGCCCGCCGGCCACCGTGGCCACCGAGGATGCAGGGGCGGGATTGGAGGAAAGCCTGTTCGGTACAAATCGGGTGGCGATGGCCTGGTGGTGGACCAACCAGCTTGGTTCCCTTCAAACCACCACCGGCAGCAGCATCAAGATGCTGCGCGCCCCAAGCGTCGACGGTAGCTCGGCCAAAAACGGCATGTACTACAAGCCCTCCATGTTCTGGTCTGCCTCCTCCCGCTCAAAGCACCCCCAGCAGGCCGCTGAGTTCATCAACTACCTCACCAACAGTCCGGAGGCGGGTGCCATCCTGATGACCGACAGGGGCGTCCCCACCAATTCGGAGATCGTTTCGAACATCGCCCCGCAGCTCAAGCCGACCGACACCACTGTGGTTGGATTCCTCAAGGACATAGCGCCGGACATCAAGGACGCACCGCCGGTCCCGCCAGTGGGTGCGGGCAGCGTCCAGAACGTCATCAAGCGGTACACGGATGAAGTGCTGTATGACCGGATGACCCCGCAGGCCGCGGCGGAAGCCTTCCAGAAGGAAGTCCAGGGAATGCTGGACTCGGCCCGGAAGTAGATCTCAAGGACACAAAAATGCGGCCCCCTCGAAGGAGGGGGCCGCATTTTGCGGTTGGCGGGACGGGTCCCGGCAGGAAGGCTTAGAAGCCGCCCATGCCTCCCATGCCGCCCATGTCGTCTCCGCCCGCGGGGGCGGCGTTCTTCTCCGGCTTGTCAGCCACCACAGCTTCGGTGGTGAGGAACAGGCCGGCGATGGAAGCCGCGTTCTGCAGGGCAGAGCGGGTTACCTTGACGGGATCGTTGACGCCGGCAGCCAGCAGGTCGACGTACTCGCCCGTTGCTGCGTTCAGGCCGTGGCCGGCAGGCAGGCCGCGGACCTTGTCGACAACCACGCCGGGCTCGAGGCCTGCGTTGAAGGCGATCTGCTTCAGCGGAGCGTCGATGGCAACGCGGACGATGTTGGCGCCCGTTGCTTCGTCGCCGGACAGCTGCAGGTTGGCGAATGCCTTGGCGCCGGCCTGGATGAGGGCCACGCCGCCACCGGCCACGATGCCTTCTTCAACTGCAGCCTTGGCGTTGCGGACGGCGTCTTCGATGCGGTGCTTGCGCTCCTTGAGCTCAACCTCGGTGGCGGCACCGGCCTTGATGACTGCAACGCCGCCGGCCAGCTTGGCCAGGCGTTCCTGCAGCTTCTCGCGGTCGTAGTCGGAGTCCGAGTTCTCGATCTCGGCGCGGATCTGGGAAACGCGGCCTGCGATCTGGTCGGCGTCGCCGGCACCTTCGACGATGGTGGTCTCGTCCTTGGTGACAACAACCTTGCGGGCCTGGCCCAGGAGCTCCAGGCCGGCGTTCTCCAGCTTGAGGCCAACCTCTTCGGAGATGACCTGGCCGCCGGTGAGGACGGCGATGTCGGCCAGCTGTGCCTTGCGGCGGTCACCGAAGCCCGGAGCCTTGACGGCAACGGACTTGAAGGTGCCACGGATCTTGTTGACGATCAGGGTGGCCAGGGCCTCGCCCTCGATGTCCTCGGCGATGATCAGCAGCGGCTTGTTGGACTGCATGACCTTTTCCAGGACAGCAACCAGTTCCTTGACGTTGGAGATCTTGGAGTTGACGATCAGGATGTACGGATCCTCGAGGACCGTTTCCTGGCGCTCGGCGTCGGTGACGAAGTAGGCGGAGATGTAGCCCTTGTCGAAGCGCATGCCTTCGGTGAGCTCAAGCTCCAGGCCGAAGGTGTTGGACTCCTCGACCGTGATGACGCCTTCCTTGCCCACCTTGTCCAGGGCTTCGGCGATGAGGGCACCAATTTCCTCGTCACCGGCGGAGATGGACGCCGTAGCGGCGATCTCTTCCTTGGTTTCGATTTCCTTGGCGGAGTTCAGCAGCTCGGCGGTGACGGCCTCAACGGCCTTCTCGATACCGCGCTTGAGGGACAGCGGGTCGGCGCCGGCAGCAACGTTGCGCAGGCCTTCCTTCACCAGGGCCTGGGCCAGGACGGTAGCCGTGGTGGTGCCGTCGCCGGCAACATCGTCCGTCTTCTTGGCAACTTCCTTGACCAGCTCGGCGCCGATCTTCTCGTAAGGATCGTCCAGCTCGATCTCCTTGGCGATGGACACACCATCGTTGGTGATCGTGGGGGCGCCCCACTTCTTTTCGAGGACGACGTTGCGTCCACGCGGGCCGAGGGTGACCTTAACGGCGTCGGCGAGGATATTCAGGCCCCGCTCAAGGCCGCGGCGTGCCTCTTCATCAAATGCAATGATCTTGGCCATAACGGCAGTAGTCCTTTCGGGACAGTCGTTAAGAATGAACCTTCGCTGCAGTGCCCGCGACGGACGATCCTTCGCCATCGGCCTCTGTATGCCTCCGGGTGCGGATCTCACTCCAGTTAGGTGTTTCTTTCGCTCCTCGACCGGTGCAGCGCGCCGCCGGCCGAAACCTGGCTTTGCTTTAGCAGTCGGTACGTCAGAGTGCTAACTCAATAATTAGCACTCCCCAGGTGAGAGTGCAAGCGAAAAGACGCGGCAAGGGCGGGTGGGGGCAGCGGCTTCGCCCAGGGCGATCAGCCGGAGTGCCCGGTCGTCTCGCGCCCGGTAGGACTGGGGTTATTGTCCGGGCCGTACGTGAAGACGGAGAAAACGGCGGTGGTGATGTCCCCATTGGTATCGAAGGCAACCGGGCCCGATTCGCCGTCGTAATCGATGCCCGGGCTGGCGGCAAGCCCGCCCAGGCATTCCCTGTAGGTCAGGCACCGGGCCGGGGGCGCTGCTGGTTCTGGCGTTCCACCCCCGTTGGATGCAGCCACCCTTGATGCAGTCCCGCCGGACACCGGGATCAGGTTGGCGGCTATGGAGCGTCCTGCGTCGTCCTGGGCCCTGGCCGCGGCCAGGGCAGCCAGCGTCACGGCGTCGTAGGTTTCCGCAGCATACGAAACGTCCTTCAGGGAAGGATCCACACCCAGCAGTTTTCCCTGGAAGGCGGCGCTGGGCAGCTGGCCGGGGACGACGGCGCGGGTACCGTCCAGGACCCGGGGGGCGAGCCCGGAGCCGTAGCGGGCAAAGGCGCCGTCGCTGAGGACGATTTTTGAACCGCTGAGGCCGGAATTGTTCAGCTCGGCCAATGCGCCCCGCGCACCTTCCCGGGCAACCAGGACGACGGCGTCCGGCTTGGCTTTGGCGGCGGAACGTGCGGCTTCTGCGGCGTCGCCGGGCTTGAAGCCGGCTCCGGGCAGGACCGTCAGGCCGGACTGCTGGGCAGCTGCCGTGACGGCAGCCGCCAGGTCCTTGCCGTAGGCGCCTTCCTGGTGCAGCACGACGATGGTGGCGGCCCCGGCGGCCTTGGCGAGTTTGGCCAGCACGGGTCCTTGTGCGACGTCGGATGCAGCGGTGCGGAAATAGTAGCCTCCGCCGGCGGTTCCGGAGAGGGCGGCAGCGGTGTTGGCCGGCGAGATGAGCGGTATGTGCGCGCGGGACAGGATGTCCACTGCCGCGGCCGCGTGGCTGGAATCGGTGGGTCCAATCACCACGTCCGCTTTGGCGGCCACCAGGTCGTTCGCCTGCCCCGCGGCTTCCCGGCCGGGATGCGCAGGAAGCAGCTCCACCGGCCGGCCTTTGTGTCCGCCGGCAGCGTTGATCTCCTGGATGGCCAGCTTGGTTGCGGCCAGCTGGGGTGCATTAAGGAAAGCACTGTCGCCGGTGTTGTCCAGGATCAGTCCCACGCGGAGGACACCGTCCCCGGACGCTTCCGCTGTGTCCACCCTGGCGTTGCCGCCGCCCGAACATGCGGTGACCGTGACGACGGCTGCCAGGGAGGCGGCCAGCGCCGCACGGACGCGGACAGTGGAACGGTAAAACGGCGTCACTGGGCGGGCCGGACGTTTTCTGCCTGCGGGCCCTTTTCGCCCTCCCCGACTTCCAATTGCACCCTCTGTCCCTCGTCGAGGCCGCGGTAGCCCTCTCCCTGGATCGCGGACCAGTGGACAAAAACGTCGTCGCCGGAGCCGTCAACGGTGATGAAGCCATAGCCCTTTTCAGCGTTGAACCATTTGACGGTTCCCAGTGCCATGATGAACAACTCTTTCCGTTGGGTGCCGGGTGGGACCGGACCGTCGGCGTAAAGCCCGGCCGGCCCTGGCTTGAAAATCACTCTAGCCAATCGCCGCCGGCGGGCGCTGGCAGCGGACTGTCCCGAGGCATGAACGTTATGGAGGCGTAACGGGAGCGGGTGCGGCTAGCGGTAGCCGGGGCCCAGCACCACCACGAGGGGCACCTGGAATTCGGTGCTGCTGACCACGGTGGGGATGTTGAGCAGCCCAGCAAGAGCCTGTGCGCTGGCCAGTTGCTGGGGACCGGAGTAGAAGATCACGGAGGATTTCTGCGGGGCGCCGGACCAGTTTCCTACCTGGCCCAGGCGCCAGCCATCAGCCTGGACGGTTCCGCCCACCCGGCTGGCCAGCCCTGCCGTGCCTGCGGCGTTGTAGACGGCAACTGTCTGGGTCCTGTCGACGACGGCCTGCTGGGTGGCAGATGCGCTCGCCTGGGGCTCGGGGTCGGTGCTGTGGGTTGGCCCGGACGAGGCAGACGGCGACGCCGCTACGGCAGGAGGCGCCGATGCCTGTGGAGCCGAGGGGGTGGTACCGGTTCCGGCCAGTGGGGCTGACTCCACGCTTGCCGAGGCCTGGCTCGCCGTGGCGTTGAACCCAAGCCTGGGAAGGATCAGGAAGGACACCAGCCCGATGGCCAGGGCCGCCATTCCTACCGCCAGGATGGGCCAGAGCCGCACCCGGGATGGGGCCGAGGCCGTCCGATGGACACCTTGTCGCGACGCGGCCTCCGGGACCTTGTCGAATTCATCGCGGGCGTATCTGGTCATGGTGGAAGGACATCCTTGTTGATTGCGGCTGTTGTCCCGGCCTGGGGCGTGTTAAGCGTCGGATCCCAGGCGCCGGGCAGTGCGCGCACGGTGGCGCGACGTACGTAGTCTACGCAATCTCTTCACCAGCATGGGATCGTGGGCCAGGGCATCCTCGCGGTCGATCAGCGCGTTGAGGAGCTGGTAGTAATGGGTGGCGGAGAGATCGAACAGGTCGCGGATGGCCTGTTCCTTGGCTCCTGCGTACTTCCACCACTGCCGTTCCAGGGCCAGCATCTGCTGTTCGCGCTCGGAAAGGGAGGAGTCTCGAAGGGTGAAATCCGCCAGGAGGGACTTCCGTGGATCCTGCTCCGGCAGGTGTTCCCGGGCCGGTTCCGCCACGGCACACTCCTTCGCTGGTTACAGTAAATGTCTTACCCCCATGCTACCGGCCGAATAACACCCGTGTCATTCGCGCCTCGGCCCGCAGTCTGGTGGTTCCGGCTGGCGGGCTCCGCAGGGTGCCTTCGAGGTGAGTGCTGCGAGGTGGGCGCCGGCAGGGAGGTGCCTGCAAGAATGGAACGATGTTTGAATCGGATGCGCTCTTCGAGCTGCAGCAGGACCCGGCAGACGGCACCAGCTTCGCTGACCTGGCTGACCTGCCCCTGGCAGCACTCATGGCGCCGGACTGGGCTGCGGCCCTGCAGGGCGTGGAGGGCAAGCTCCGGTCGGTCCTGTCCTTCCTGGCTGCCGAAGAGGCGGCCGGGCACCAACTCCTGCCGCCGCCGTCGAACGTCCTGCGCGCCTTCCGCCAGCCGCTCGCCGGCGTCAGGGTCCTCATTGTTGGGCAGGACCCCTACCCCACCCCGGGCCACGCTGTTGGGCTGTCCTTTTCCGTCGACCCGCGCACGCGCCCCCTCCCCCGCAGCCTGGTGAACATCTACCGCGAGCTCGAATCGGACCTGGGCATTCCGCCCCGCGCCCATGGCGACCTGTCGGCGTGGACCGAGCAGGGCGTGCTGCTCCTGAACCGCGTGCTCACGGTCAGGGCAGGGTCCGCAGGGTCCCACCGGGGCAAGGGCTGGGAGGAGATTACGACGGCGGCAGTCACCGCGCTGGCCGGCCGCCGGGCCGCGGATGGGTCCAGGATGCCCCTGGTGGCGGTGTTGTGGGGCAAGGAGGCTGAGGGGGTCCGGCCGCTCCTGGCCGGTGCCCCCGCCGTCTCCAGTGCGCACCCCAGCCCGCTGTCCGCTTCCCGCGGGTTCTTTGGCTCCAGGCCGTTCAGCCGCGTCAACCAACTGCTGCGCGAACAAGGTGCGCCGGCCGTAACCTGGGAACTCCCGCCGTCGGCCTAGCTTAGGCTTGCCTTATGAGCACCGTCCCTGCCGCCACCAGCGCCACGAAGAAGAGCCGTCCCCAGGTCAACCTGACCGTGCTGCGCAAGGAGCAGCTGTCCCCGCATATGGTCCGGATCGTGGCCGGCGGCGAGGGCTTCAGCGACTTCACCAACAGCGGCTTCGTGGACCGCTACGTGAAAATCGTCTTCCCGCAGCCCGGCGTGGACTATCCCTCCCCGCTGGACCTGTGGGCTGTCCGGGAAACCATGCCGCGCGACCAGTGGCCGTTCACCCGCACCTATACGCTGCGCTGGGTGGACCCGGAGGCGCGGGAGCTGGCGATCGACTTTGTGGTCCACGGCGACGAGGGCCTGGCGGGTCCCTGGGCGGCCGGGGCCCAGCCGGGCGAGACCCTCACGTTCACCGGTCCCGGCGGCGCCTACAACCCCAACCCCGAGGCGGACTGGTACCTGTTTGCCGGAGATGAAGCGGCGCTGCCGGCCATCGCCGCATGCATCGAGGCGCTGCCCGCGGACGCAACCGGGCTTGCCTTCCTGGAGGTGGATTCCGAGGCGGACATCCAGCCCATTTCCGCGCCCGCCGGTTTGAACATCACCTGGCTGGCCCGCAACGGCACCCCGGCGGGTTCCAGCGACCTGCTGGTCACGGCAGTGACGGAGGCCGAGTGGCCTGGCGGCACGGTGGACGTCTTTGCGCACGGCGAACGCGGCTACATGAAGGCCCTCCGCGAAGTCTTCTTCAAGCAGCGCGGCGTGGAGCGCCGGCAGGTATCCCTCTCCGGATATTGGGCGCAGGGGCGGGTGGAGGATGTGTTCCAGGCCGAGAAGAAGCTCCCCGTCGGACAGATCTAAGGCACTTGGGAACAGGTGCGCCAGGGCCCGGTTCCAGGTCGGTTCAGGGGCGCGGTTCAGCGGCGCCGGGCCCGGCGCCGCTCGTTGCTTGCCAGGCTGCGGGTCAGCGGACGGGCCAGCACGTCGCCCAGGACGATCCCGCCGGCGGTTCCCAGCACGATTGCCCCGGCGCTGAGCATTCCGCCGGCACCGGCAAGGATTTCGGACTCCTCAACGGTGAGGACATACATGGACCGGAATATGGTGAGGCCCGGCAGCAGGATCAGGGCTGCGGGGACTGCGACCACGAGCTGCGGCGCACCCATCCGCAGCGCCACCACCCTTGCCAGCAGGCCAATGACGACGGCGGCGATGGCGGGGGCGAAACGGTCTCCGATTCCCAGCAGGCCGCAGCCGAGCAGCACCAGGTAGCCTGCCACGCCGACGGCTGCCGTGGGCAGCAGGAGCTTCCAGGTGGTTTGTTCCGTGATGCCGATGGCCATCACGGCGGCGGCCACGAAGATGATGAGGACCCACAGATCGTAGGCGGGCGGGAAGGTCTGCGTGACGTCGATGCGCTGAAGCCCGGTCAGCTCCCCCACCACGAAGGCTACAGCGATCCCTGCCACGATGGCTCCGAACGTTAGCAGCGTGGACAGGAACCGTCCGGCCGCCGTCACCGGGAAGCCGTTGATGGCGTCCTGCACGGAGGACACCAGGCGGCCGGTGGGCAGGAGCAGCAGGATGCCGCCTACCACCACGATGGACGGCGAGGCGGTGAGCCCGAACTGCCAGAGCAGCAGCGCCAGCATGGTGACCACGAAGGAGCAGCTGGCGGTGATGAAGAAGTCCGGCACCCGCCAGCGTCCCAGCTGCCGGGCCAGCAGGCTGATGCCGATATTGGCAACGAACGCAACTGCCGAGGACACGGGGCCCCCACCCAGCACGCCGACGAACACGGCGGCGAAGATGCCGAACGCCGCCGTGACCATCCAGCGCGGGTACGGTTTGGGGCTGGTGATGGCCTCGTTGAGCCGGCGGATCGCTTCGTCACGGCCCACGCCGCCGGCCACGATGTCCGTGACCAGCTGGTGTACCTTTGCCAGACCGGCATAGTTGTTGGTCCAGGACCGCACCACGCGCAGCAAGGCGATAGGCGTCTGGTCCTTGGGCGCGTAGTTGATGCCCACGGACTGGTTGGTGATGTCCACTTCGATGTTCTTCAGCCCCAGGGCCGCGGTGACGGCGATGATGCTGGTCTCCACCTCCAGGGCGCCCGCACCATACCGGAACATGGTCTCGGCCAGGTGCAGGGCGAAGTCCAGGGTCTTCCGGGCCGAGGTGTCCACGCCGCCCACCTGGATGGTGGGGTTGGCGTACGGGCTGCCCGCCAGCCGGTCCACGATGCTCAGGGGCGCCGTTGGCGGGTTCTCGCCCTGCACCAGGCGGCGCAGCATCCTCTTCGCGGCAGCATCCTGCCGAAGCTGGGCAGAGGTCAGCGGTTCAGTCTTGGGCAGGCCGTCTGTCTTCGGCCTGTGCCCTGGCCGTGCGGGCCGGTCGGTCATGCCCGTTTCCTCCCTGTACGCGGTTTACGGACGGTCAGGCTGCACGCTTCAGCGGCAGCTTGCCCAGCAGCGTGCGGGCGGCCGCCGCCGAAGACCTGGCGAGCCGGTTGGCATGGAAGACGGCGGGCCGTACCGGCAGGACGAAGTCACCTACCAGCTGGACCACCTCCCCGCCGAATCCCTTCTTGAATTCGTAGCCGCCGTGGCCTTCCTCGTCCTGGCCGGAGATGCCGAAGGTTCCGTAGAAGTTGTACCTCGGGTATCCCTTATCGAGGGCGTGCAGCATCATCCCCCAGTACAGGGACGTGGCGCCGTTGAAGTAGATGTAATCCTGGACGGTGCCGCCGATAACGCACACCACCTCATCGCCGTAGCAGACGAAGTGGATGGCTGCCACGGTGGCGGTCCCTACGGAGTCGGGGAACCTTTCGATGTCCTTCAGGCTCCGCTCGTAGCTGTCCACCAGGTCCTGGACCACTTTGAGCCGGTTGGCTTTCTTCTTGCTGCCGGTTTCTTCAACCTCACGGCGGAGATCGGCTGCGGTGGCGGACTCTGTTGCCAGGCGCTCGGTGATGGATTTCCGGTAGGCCGGGATGTCGATCTTGGCCATCATCAGCTTGGTGAATTCCGCCGAGGTGATGCGGAGCAGGTGTTCGTAGTATTCGCGTTCGCGGTAGACGAATCCTTTTTCGTCACCGGCCCGGCTCAAGGCGCCATAGAAATCGTCCAGGGTTTCCAGGGTGGCCTGTTCCAGGAAGACGCCGTTCTTTTCCGCTTTGCGGATGGCTTTGCGGGTCCGGTAGCTGGTGCTCATGATCAGTTCCTCGGCGTCCTGGATGCCCACGAGGTTCTTGATGAACATCCAGTTGACGTTGACAAAGTTCATGTCCAGGCCCTGGTGCCGGAACCCCAGCCGTTCCAGGTCGGCCACCAGCGGCCGGTTGTCCTCGACGTCGGGGTGCTCGGCGCCGTCAGCGTCGCGTGCGATGTACCTGACGTTCGGCGAGATGCGCAGTTCAGCGGCCTTGCGGCCTGCCGCGTGTTTGCGGAGAAGTTCGACGACGGCACTCATCAATTCACGGTCCGTGTAGTCCATGAGGGGGCCCTTGGCGCATTCGCAGACTGTGTAGCCCAGGCGGGTTGTGGTGTAGTTGAGCTTTCCTGCCGCCACGAGTTCCCCGTCGCGCCGGACCCCGAAGAGTTCCACCTGCTGCCCGCGGGAGCGCTGGAAACGGGCAAAGTCGATGGACTGCAGGAAGCTGTTCTGCGGGTGCTTAAGGGCGAAGGCCTCAAATTCGGCGTCACTGAGGTTGGCGTACTCAAGCCCGGTAGCGGCGGAAACTGGATTCAAGGGATGACCTTCTTCTGGACTCTTCGCGGCCTGGTGGGCGCGCGCTGGACGGACGGTGTTCGGGGGCGGGCCGCACGGATGCGTACGGGGCCGGCGGGGTCGCGGCGGCTTTCGGGTGTCTCGGCGGCAGGTCAGTAGAACTGCTGGCCGGTCCGTGCGGTTTCGATGCGGCGGAAGACCTTTTCGCCGCCGTTGACCCAGAACCGGTGCCGCAGCGGGGACAGGACGTAGTCGTGGCAGCCCACGAAGTCGGTGACTGTCTTGGTGAAGCTGGTCTTGAACATGCCCATTCCGAAGAGGTTGTGGGTCTTGTCCTTAATCCTCGCAGCCGGCGGGGTTCCGCAGAAGTCGTACTCCGTGCAGCCGAGTTCCTGCATCCTCCGGATGGCGGCCCACTGCACCAGGTGCGAATCCCCGTACTGCTTGCGGTTCTGCGTGGAACCGCCGTCTTTGTAGGTTGCCTTGGCACCGTAGTTGATGACGAACGCGCCCACGCTGGGCTTTCCGTCCTCATAGGTGAAGAAGAAATTGCCCTGCCCGCGGTTGCAGAACTCGTCCCAGAACCGTGCGTAGTAGTCGTAGCTGCGCAGGGGCATGGATCCCTTGGCGTTGACCGTGTTGGCCATCAGGTCGTAAAGGGCGCGGTAGGTTTCAGGTCCCTGTTCCTTGCGGATCACCTGGCAGCCCTCGCGCTCGGCGCGCCGGATGGCGTTGCGGGCGCGCGAGGAGATGGCTTTGAACACTTCCTCCTCGGAGCCCGAGATGTCCAGCAGGGCGGTGGAGTCGTTGGACTGGATGTTGGGCGCCTTGACCAGGTTGGCCGCGCGCAATTCCTTTTGCGCTTCGTCGGAATCGATGATGTCCGGTTCCACTTTGATGGTGAAGACGTTCAGCTTCCGGCTGCGGACAAAGGACGCACAGGCTTCAAGGGCGCTTCCAAGGTCCGCTGCAGCCGCCAGGTCGGGGCCCTTGATCAGGTACCACAACCGTCCCAGGACGGGGAAGCTTCTCTCCAGCACCAGGTTGTAGCTGGCGCTTCCGTCGCTTTCCAGCACCAGGAACCGGACCTTCCAGCCGCTTCCGTTCTTGACCGATGCATAGGCCGCTGACTGCAGCATGTTGCCGCCGTTCGGGTTGGCCGTGACGTGCTTGTCCCAGTTTTCAATTTCCTCGGCGGTGGCAAAACGTGCGGTGAATTGTCGCAAGGGGGCCTTGTCCAATCGGGTCTGTGCGCGGTTTCTGTACTTCTGGATGCGTGCGGACATGCAGCCTCAAGTCTAAAGCCTGATGTGCTTCCGGCTTTTCCCCGCACGGTTGGACAGCTTGCCATCCGCCGTGCTGAGTGCCGGCTTGACGCCGCTGTTGGCGTTGAACAAGGGTTGAGCACATGAGGCCGGACGGGGAAGCGACCACAGCCCGCACGGGAAGCGGCAGGCAGCCCTACAGCCCCCGGATCCAGGTGGCCGCGCTCATCGGATTCCTGGTGGCGTCCCTGCTGGTGGCGGCACTGGGGGGCCTGGCTTCGGCAGCCAATGTCAGCGGCTGGTACGCCACCGCAGACAAGGCCCCCTGGTCCCCGCCCAACGGCGTATTTGGTCCCGTCTGGACCGTCCTCTATACGGCAATGGCCGTCGCCGCGTGGCTGGTATGGCGCAAGCGCACCACCGGGACACAGCGGGCGATGGCCGCTTACGGCATCCAGTTGGTCCTGAATCTTGCCTGGACCCCAACGTTCTTTGCCCTCTACCCCGCCCTCGGCACGCCAGCCCTGTGGCTGGGGCTGGTTTTCATCCTGGCCCTGATCGCCGCCGTGGCGGTGACGGTGCTGTATTTCGGTCCTGTCAGCCGCACGGCCGGGCTGCTCCTGCTCCCGTACGTGTCATGGCTGGTGTTCGCGGCCAGCCTTAACTGGTGGGCCGCAGCGCACAATTAGGTGCCGGGTACTACGCGGGCAATGCCGGCATGCGGGACAGGTTTGCTGCCGGTCAGCATTCGACGACGTTGACGGCGAGGCCGCCCCTGGCCGTTTCCTTGTATTTGGAGCTCATGTCCTTGCCGGTTTCGCGCATGGTGATGATGACTTCGTCGAGGGAGACGCGGTGGGTGCCGTCGCCCCAGAGGGCCATTTTCGCGGCGTTGATCGCTTTCGCGGCGGCGATGGCGTTCCGTTCGATGCAGGGGACCTGGACCAGCCCGCCGATCGGGTCGCAGGTCAGGCCCAGGTTGTGTTCCATCGCGATTTCGGCGGCGTTCTCCACCTGCGCCGGGGTCCCGCCCATCACCTCGGCCAGGCCCGCCGCGGCCATCGACGACGCGGAACCCACCTCGCCCTGGCAGCCCACCTCGGCCCCGGAGATGGAGGCTTGCTCCTTGTAGAGCACCCCGACGGCGCCGGCGGCGAGCAGGAACCTGACCACCACACCGTCCCGGTCCTCCTGGCTGGCCTGGTCCATGCCGGGGGCGAAGTGCAGGGCGTAGAACAGCACCGCCGGGATGATCCCCGCCGCTCCGTTGGTGGGTGCAGTGACCACCCGGCCGCCGGAGGCGTTCTCCTCATTGACCGCCAGCGCGACCAAGTTAACCCACTCCTGCCAATACTTCGGGTCATAGAAGTCCTCGTCCTGGCCCTCACCGTCCGGCCGTGAACTTTCCTTCTTCAACCGGTCATACCAGTCAGGGGCGCGGCGGCGGACCTTCAGTCCCCCGGGCAGCACCCCGTCACGCTTCAGGGACGTGGCCACGCAGTCCTCCATCACCGACCAGATATGCAGCAAACCCTCCCGGATCTGCTCCTCCGTACGGGACGCCTTCTCGTTGACGAGCATCACGTCACTGATGCCCAGACCGGTGCTCCGGCAGTGCTCCAGCAGTTCCGCCGCGGTGCGGAAGGGCAGCGGCAGTTCCTCCTTGGACGCGTCCAGTTCCTGCTGCGCGGCGTCTTCCTCGCCCTCGCGGACGATGAACCCGCCACCCACCGAGAAGAACGTCGCCGTATGCAAAACCTGGCCGCCGGCGTCGGACACCGTGAACGTCATCCCGTTCGTGTGCCGCGGCAGGACGGTCAGCGGCCGCAGCACCATGTCCTTCACCCCGTACGGCAACGGCACCGCACCAGCGAGGTTCAAGGTCCCGGTCTCAGCGATCGAAGCCAGCCGCTCCTCCACCTCGTCGGGCAGGATCAACTCCGGGTGAAACCCTTCCAACCCGAGCAGGACCGCGGTCATCGTCCCATGCCCATGCCCCGTCGCGGCCAACGACCCGTACAGGTCCACCCGCAACGACGCCACCCCAGCCAGCACCCCGGAAGCCTTGAGCTCCTCCGCAAAAACGGCAGCAGCCCGCATCGGCCCCACAGTATGCGACGACGAAGGCCCAATACCGATCGAAAACAGGTCAAAGACTCCAACAGCCATAACGGGTAGTCCTAACTAATACGGGTGGTTGGGGTGGAGCGGGCAGGACATCCTCTGCGTGCTCGGTCGCGAAGACGCCCGCTGCGCGGACGTGACGCTCCTTTAGACGCACGCTGCCGGATGCCCCCCCACTCCGGAGGCGGGTCACCTATGTGCCCAAACGAACAGGCCGACAACGATCGCGCAGGAGGGGCCGGCGGAGCCGGACTTTTCGAAAGCGTGCGTCAAAGCGACGAAGGAGCAGCACGCGTGAAAATGTCCGGTCCGCCGGCCCCGAAGGTGGCCACTGTCCCTCCGGGCGAAAGGTGACCACGGAGACGCACCCTACTTGACGCGCTTGTAGAACGGCAGCTCGACGACTTCGAACGGTTCGGCCTTGCCGCGGAGGTCGATGTCGAGGGCCGTGCCGGGTGCGGAGTATTCGACGTCGACGTAGGCCATGGCGATGGGGTAGCCCAGGGTGGGTGACGGCTGGCCGGAGGTGACTTCACCGACGGTGGTGCCGTCCTTAAGGACAGGGTAGTGCGCGCGGCCGGCGCGGCGGCCCTGGCCTTTGAGCCCCACGAGGCGGCGGCCGGAGGTGCTGCCGGCGCCGGCTTCCTTCCTGGCCGCCAGGGCGGCTTTGCCGACGAAGTCGCCTTCCTTGGAGAGTGCGACGACGGCGCCCAGGCCTGCGGCGAACGGGTCGCCCTGCAGCGACAGTTCGTTGCCGTACAAGGGCATCCCCGCTTCGAGGCGGAGGGAGTCGCGGGAGGCGAGACCTGCCGGTGTCAGTTCCCCGTCGTCGGCGATGGCGATCACAGCCTGCCAGAGGGCGGGCGCATCGTCGTTGTCCACGAAGATCTCAAACCCGTCCTCACCGGTATACCCGGTACGCGCAAGCAGCAGTTCCTTGCCGGCGCCACCCACCAGGAGCGGAACGCTGACGGCCGCGTAGTACTTCAGCTCCGTCACCAGGGTATGCTGCGCGGCCGGGACCAGGCGCAGCAGGAGTTCCTGGGCCTTGGGACCCTGGACAGCGATCAGCGAAGTGCGGGCTGAGGCGTCCTCCACCTCAACATCGAACCCCGACGCCCGCTCCTGCAGGGCTGCGGCGACCACGGTGGCGTTGCCCGCGTTGGGGACCACCAGGAAGACGTCGGTACCATCCTGCGCAGCGGGGCGGCGGTAGGTGATGAGGTCGTCGATGATGCCGCCGTCCTCATTGCAGATCAGCGAGTACTTGGCCTTGCCCACGGCCATCGCGGAGATCTTTCCTACCAGGGCGTAGTCCAGGAAGGCGGCGGCGTCGGGGCCGGTGACCCAGACTTCGCCCATGTGGGAGAGGTCGAACAGGCCGGCCGCGTTGCGCACAGCATGGTGTTCGGCAAGTTCAGAGCTGTACTTGAGCGGCATCTGCCAGCCGCCGAAGTCCGTGAAGGAAGCGCCGAGCTTTTTGTGCTCGTCGTAAAGCGCCGTGTATTTCTCGGTCATGGTGCCGGTCCTTAGTTTTCGAAGTCTTCCAGCGGCGGGCAGGAGCAGATCAGGTTCCGGTCGCCGGCGGCGCCGTCGATCCGGCCCACGGGCGGGAAGTACTTGTCCTGCTTGTGGTGGGCAGGGAACGCCGCCTGCTCGCGGGGGTAGGCGCGGTCCCAGTCAGAGCTGACGACGGCTGCCGCCGTGTGGGGTGCGCGGCGCAGCGGCGAGTCCGCCACGGCAAAGTCGCCGTTGGCCACCTGGTCAATTTCCTTTCGGATGCTGATCATGGCCTCGATGAAGCGGTCGATCTCGGCCAGGTCCTCGGACTCGGTGGGCTCCACCATCAACGTGCCCGCAACCGGGAACGACAGGGTGGGGGCGTGGAAGCCGAAGTCGATCAGCCGCTTCGCCACGTCCTCGGCGGTAACCCCGGTCTTGGCCGTCAGTTCCCGCAGGTCCAGGATGCACTCGTGCGCCACCAGCCCGCCCTCACCCGTGTAGAGGACCGGGAAATACTCGTTCAGCCGGGACGCGACGTAGTTCGCTGCCAGCAGCGCGGACTTGGTGGCCTCGGTCAGGCCCTCGCCGCCCATCAGCTTCACATACGCCCAGGAAATCGGCAGCACTCCGGCGGAGCCAAACCGGGATGCGGAAATCGCAACACCGTGCCCAGCCTCATGCGCAGCTTTATTCGCATCGCCCGGCATGAAGGGGGCCAGGTGGGCCTTGGCGGCAACGGGTCCGACGCCGGGTCCGCCGCCGCCGTGCGGGATGCAGAAGGTCTTGTGCAGGTTCAGGTGGGACACGTCGCCGCCGAAGTTGCCCGGCTGGGCCAGGCCCACGAGGGCGTTCAGGTTGGCGCCGTCGATGTAGACCTGGCCGCCGGCAGCATGAATGGCGTCGCAGACGTCGCGGACGTCGCCGTCGTAAACCCCGTGGGTGGAGGGGTAGGTGATCATGATGCAGGACAGGACGTCCTTGTGGGCTTCGATCTTGGCCGTCAGGTCGTCGTGGTCAATGGTGCCGTCAGACGCGGTGGCGACGACGACGACCTTCATGCCAGCGAGCACGGCCGAGGCGGCATTGGTGCCGTGCGCCGAGGCCGGGATCAGGCAGACGTTGCGCTGGGCCTCGCCGCGCGAGTGGTGGTAGCCGCGGATCGCCAGCAGCCCGGCGAGCTCGCCCTGGGAACCGGCGTTGGGCTGGATGGACACCTGGTCGTAGCCGGTGATCTCGGCAAGATCCGCCTCCAGCCCGGAAATCAGCTCCCGCCAGCCTTCGGTCTGGGAGTCCGGGGCGAAGGGGTGGATGGAGGCGAACCCGGGCCAGGAGATGGCTTCCATCTCTGCCGTGGCGTTCAGTTTCATGGTGCAGGAGCCCAGCGGGATCATGGTGCGGTCCAGCGCCAGGTCCCGGTCTGACAGTTTACGGATGTAGCGCAGCAGCTGGGTTTCGGAGCGGTGGGTGTTGAAGACCGGGTGCTGCAGGTAGTCGGAGGAACGCCCGACGGCGGCCTCCAGCCCAAAGCCCTGGTCCTCGCTTCGGCCTTCGGCAACCGGGGCGCCAAAGACGTCGGCAACTTCGGCGACGATGGCCGGCGTCGTGGTTTCATCGAGGGCGATGCCGACGGTGTCGGCGTCGACGCTGCGCAGGTTGATGCCCCGCGCCTCGGCGTCGGCGATGAAGCCGGCAGCCCGTCCGGGGACCCGGACGGTCAGGGTGTCGAAGAAGCTCTTGTGCAGGACCTCAACGCCGGCGGCGGCAAGGGAGGCCGCCAGGGTACGGGCGTGGCCATGGGCCGTTTCGGCGATCGCCTTCAGCCCGTCCGGGCCGTGGTACACCGCGTACATGGAGGCAACGATGGCCAGCAGGGCCTGGGCGGTGCAGATGTTGGAGGTGGCCTTCTCGCGGCGGATGTGCTGCTCGCGGGTCTGCAGCGCCAGACGGTAGGCGGGAACGCCGGCGTCGTCTTTCGACACGCCCACCAGGCGGCCGGGAAGCGAACGCTCCAGGCCCTTGCGCACAGCCATGTAGGCGGCGTGCGGGCCGCCGAAGAACAGCGGAACACCGAACCGCTGGGCGGAGCCGACGGCGATGTCCGCACCTTGCTCACCCGGCGGAGTGATGAGGGTCAGGGCCAGCAGGTCCGCGGCCACCGTGACCAGGGCACCGCGCTCCTTCGCCGCGGCGATCACGGCGGACTGGTCCCAGACCCGCCCGGAAACGCCGGGCTGCTGCAGCACGACACCGTTGATATCGCCCTCCGGAAGGCCCTTGGACAGGTCGGCGACCTCCACCTCGAAGCCGAGCGCCTCCGCGCGACCCTTGACAATGGCGATGGTCTGCGGGAGCACGTCGATGTCCAGCACGGTCTTGCCGTCGGCCGCCGGCTTGGTCTTGTTGGCGCGGCGCATCAGCAACACGGCCTCAGCCACGGCGGTTGCTTCATCGAGCAGCGACGCGTTGGCAATGGGCAGCCCCACGAGGTCCTGCACCATGGTCTGGAAGTTCAGCAGCGCCTCGAGCCGGCCCTGCGAAATTTCCGGCTGGTAAGGGGTGTAGGCGGTGTACCAGGCCGGCGACTCAAGGATGTTTCGTCGGATCACCGGCGGAGTCACGGTGTCGGAGTAGCCCTGGCCGATGAGCTGCACTGCCGTCTTGTTCTTCGCGGCAAGCTTCCGCAGTTCGGTGAGGACTTCAACCTCACTGAGGGCGTCCTGCAGGCGAAGGGCGGTTTCCTGGCGGATGACCTTGGGAACCGCGGTGTCAACCAGGGAATCGACCGAGTCGTAGCCTACGGCTTTGAGCATGACGTCGACGTCGGCCTGGCGGCGGGCGCCGATATGGCGGTCGACGAAGGTGGTGGAGGCTGGGGTAACCGACACGAAGGAACTCCATTTACTCAGGCGGCGCAGGGTACGCCACAGCTATTAGGGTTCCTCCCCGCTCTGTATTGGACCTGAGAGTTTCCGCGTTGCCTGCCTGGGCAGGACCCGCTTGCACCGTCGGTGAACACAACAGTCCTTACCGCCCCAAAGGAAGGTGGACTGCCTGCTGCTTTCCAGAGGCGCCTCGCCGCGGCGGTACAGGGGCCTGCGAGATTCCTGGGGAGGATTTGCTCCTACGGCGCCTGCCTGTACTTCGGCAGAACTCTCCCGCCGCAGATCAAAGGCTATTCATTTGTTGGATCGTGAAGGCCGGTGACAGCCCTGACAACTTTCTATTGTCCTACGCGGCAACCCCTCCCGGCAAATAGCCGGGGCTACCTCCGGAGCCGTTCCAAGGCCGCCAGGAGTTCCTCCACATCAGCGGCCGCTCCCCCTGCCGGTGCGGGGGCAACGGACAACATGGCATTGAAGTACAGCCCGTCCCCCATGTAGAGGACCGCCTTGGCCAGCCCGGGTCCAACATCGGCAGCAATCTCATCCAGCCAGCGCTGCTGGATGGCAGCAAACCGTCGCCGTGTCTCTTCATGGGCCACCTCCGCAAGCCTTGTGGCGGCCACGATGGCACGGTCCAGCGGCGTATCCGCCCACACGGAGGAACGGATGAAGTACGCTGCAGCGCCTTCAGCCGCCGCGGCCATCGCGTCAGCGTCTTCACGGGCCAGGCCCTCCAACCGGTCAAGCAGCACGGCTATGAGCGCTTCCTTGTTGGGAAAGTGGTACAGGAGGCCGCCTTTGGACACCCCGGCCTTGCGGGCCACGGCGTCGAGGGTGGCGGCCCGCTCCCCGACTTCGATCAGCAGGGACTCGAAGGCGTCTAGGACCGCATCACGGGCAACAGGCTTTCGGGGCATGCCTTCCATCATGCCCTCCATAAGGCTGAAAAACGGAAACACGAAGGTTTTCAAACTATACCGTCTGGACGGTATAGTTATCGCATGGCAATTTCCTTCAAAAGTTCCGCGCCCGCGCCGGCGGACAGCACCACCACACGCTCACAGTGGCGTGACTGGCTGGCGTTGGGGCTGCTGATGTTTCCCGTCCTGCTGGTGGCGGTGGATAACACCGCACTGACGTTCGCGCTGCCGGCCATCGCCCGGGCCCTGCAGCCCAGCGGCGTGCAGCTTCTGTGGATCGTTGACACCTATCCCCTGGTGCTGGCCGGGCTGCTGGTATCAATGGGAAGCCTTGGCGACCGGATTGGGCGGCGGAGGCTGCTGATCCTTGGCAGCATCGGCTTTGCCGGGCTCTCCGTTGCCACCGCCTTTGCCCCCGCACCGGAGTGGCTCATCGCCGGCCGTGCCGCCCTGGGATTCTTCGGTGCCATGCTGATGCCTTCCACGCTGTCACTGATCCGCAACATCTTCCCGGAGCCCAACCGCCGGAGGCTGGCCGTCGCCATCTGGGCTGCCGGATTCTCCGGCGGCGCGGCGCTGGGGCCGATCTTCGGCGGATGGCTGGTGCAGCACTTCTGGTGGGGCGCCATATTCCTGGTGGCAGTCCCGCTCATGCTCCCCCTGTTGGTGTTTGGACCGGCCTTCATTCCGGAATCGAAGGATCCGGCGCCCGGCAAGGTGGACATCCCCAGCATCCTGCTCTCCATGCTGGTCATGGTGCCCGTTGTCTACGGGATCAAGGCGGTTGCCACCGAAGGTCCTGGGGCTGCCGGCCTGGGCACCATCGCCTTTGGCCTGGCGATGGGAGTGGTGTTCGTGCAGCGGCAGCAGCGGCTGAAGCACCCCCTGCTGGACATGTCCCTCTTCCGGAACAGGGTCTTCAGCATGGCCATCAGCGCCAACATCCTTGCCCTGTTCTCCTTCAACGGGTTCATCCTGTTCCTCGCCCAGCACCTCCAGCTCCTCGAGGGCCTGACCCCGTCCGCTGCCGGCGTTGCCATGATCCCGGCACTGGCCGCCACGGTGGTGGCCGGCCTGGTGGTGGTGCCGCTGGTCCGCAAGGTCCGCCCCGGATATGTGGTGGCGGCGGGGCTGGCCTTCAGCGCTGCGGGTTACACCATGGTGGCCTTCGGGAACCACGACGGCGGGCCCTCACTGCTGCTGGCGGCCCTCCTGGTCCTGGCGCTGGGCGTGGGCACAGCCGAAACCATCTCCAACGACCTCATCCTCGGCTCCGCCCCGCCCGAGAAGTCGGGCGCCGCCGCTGCGATCTCCGAAACGGGCTACGAGGTTGGCTCGCTGCTGGGCACCGCGGTACTGGGCTCCATCCTGACAGCGTCCTACCAGCAGAACCTGCGGCTGCCCGCGGGACTGGACGGCATGCTGCCCGCATCCTCCCTGCACAGTGCCAGGGAAACGCTTGCAGGCGCAGTGGAAGCAGCAAACCTCCTGCCTTCCTCCCTGTCGGAGGTCGTCCGCGAAGCTGCGGCCGCAGCGTTTGATTCCGGAGTGCACATCACTGCGGCGATAGGGCTGGTACTGATGGCGACGGCGGCAGTCCTCGCCGCCGTCGTGCTGCGGAAAGTGCCGAAAGCGGCCTAACGGCTAGGGCAGCAAAAAAGGCGCCCTTTACAGAGGGGATCCCCTGCAAAGGGCGCCAGGCCAATGGAAGGTGGCTGCCGCTACTTGGAGTCGGCGGCGGTTACCTTGGCGGTGGGTTTCATGTTTTCCGCCTGCACCATCCAGGCGAACTGCTCCAGCCGGGCAATGAACTCGTGGAGGAGGTCCGCGGAGGTGGGATCCTCCTCATCCACCTCGTCATGGACTTTGCGCATGGTGCCCACGGCGGCTTCCATGGCGGCAACAATCCGCTCAATGGCATCCGCAGTGCTGATCAGCCCGTCCGGGAACTGGGCCAGGCTGGTGGTTTCGGCAACCGTGGAGCTGCGGCCGTCCGGGAGCGCATGCAGGGCGCGCATGCGCTCGGCAGTGTCGTCGGCGAACTGACGTGCAGCGTCGACGATTTCATCAAGCTGCAGGTGAAGGTCGCGGAAGTTGGTGCCCACGATGTTCCAGTGCGCCTGCTTGCCCTGAACGTGGAGTTCGATCAGGTCCGCCAGGACAGCCTGCAGGTTGTTGGTCAGTGTCGGTGAAGCTTTCATGCATCCTCCTCAAATGGTCCAATACGGCCGACGCTACCAGCCACGCACGGCACGGCGGCAGGGTTGGCGGCAATTTCTCAGTGAGCTTACTAATTTCGTCGGGAAGGTCATAAACGAATGTGATTCATATTGCGTCTTGCATCACAGCGCCTGCACCCCCATACTAAATGAACGCCATTCATATAGTGACCTCCGTCTCACAGCCTTTCCAGAAAGTAGTGCCATGACAGAGACAACCCGCACCAGCACCGCTAAACCCGGTCCGCACGCCCACGCGCCGTCCGCTGACGGCGTCAGCGCCAAGGGACTCAAGGGCGGGCAGCTCGGGCTCCTTGCCGTCGTCGTCCTGGGCATTTCAACGATCGCCCCCGCCTACACCCTCACCAGCGCACTCGGACCCACCGTCAACGAAGCCGGGCTCCAGCTGCCGGTCATCTTCCTGATCGGGTTCATTCCCATGATCCTGGTCTCGCTCGCCTACCGGGAGCTCAACGCCGACTCCCCGGACAGCGGCACAACCTTCACCTGGGTGACCAAAGCCTTCGGCCCCTGGATCGGCTGGATGGGTGGCTGGGGCCTGCTGGCCGCCAACATCATCGTGCTGTCCAACCTTGCCGGCGTCGCCGTCGACTTCTTCTACCTCTTCCTGTCCCAGCTCACGGGTTCCCCGGAACTGGCGGACCTGGCTGACAACAAGGCGTTGAACGTCCTCACCTGCTTCGTGTTCGTGGCACTGGCCGTTTGGGTCAGTTACCGCGGCCTGCACACCACCAAGGTGGTGCAGTACAGCCTGGTGGGCTTCCAGCTGCTGGTCCTGGGACTGTTCGTCGCCATGGCCTTCGCCAACTGGTCCACCTCAGAAACTGCAATCCCGTTCAGCTGGGACTGGTTCGACGTCACCAAAATCGAGACGATCGGCCAGATTGCGGCCGGCATCTCCCTGTCGATCTTCGTGTACTGGGGCTGGGACGTCTGCCTCACCGTCAACGAGGAAACGGCCAACGGCAAGAAGACCGCCGGCGTGGCCGGCACCCTGACCGCCGTCATCGTCCTGGCCATCTACCTGCTGGTCAGCATCGCCACCATGATGTTCGCCGGCGTCGGGGATACCGGCAACGGCCTGAACAACGCCGAAAACCACGAAAACATCTTCACGGCCCTGGCCTCCCCCATCATGGGACCCTTCGCCATCCTGATGTCCCTCGCCGTACTCTCCAGCTCTGCGGCTTCGCTCCAGTCCACGTTCATGTCGCCGTCCCGCAGCCTGCTGGCCATGGCGCACTACGGCGCCCTGCCGGAACCGTTCAGCCGCATCAGCAGGAAGTTCGCCACGCCGGGCTTCGCCACGGTCGCCGCCGGCGTCATGTCCGCGGGGTTCTACGCAGTGATGCACGTGGTCAGCGAAAACGTCCTGAATGACACCATCCTGGCCCTGGGCCTGATGATCTGCTTCTACTACGGCCTCACCGCGCTGGCCTGCACCTGGTACTTCCGCCACAGCCTGTTCACCAGCGTGCGCCACTTCATCCTGCGGCTGGTATGCCCGGTGGTGGGCGGCGTAGGACTGTTCGTGGTGTTCGTCCAGACCGCCGTGGACAGCCTGGCACCGGAGTTCGGCAGCGGTTCCGAGGTCTTCGGCGTGGGCCTGGTGTTCATCCTGGGCGTCGGCATCCTGGCCCTGGGCGCCGTCGTCATGCTGGTGATGTCCCGCACCCACCCCGGCTTCTTCCGCGGCCAAACCCTGAAGCGGGATACCCCCGCGCTGGTGGTCCCGGAGTAGGCCCCCACCACAGAAAGGTGCCGTACCCCCATCAGGGGCACGGCACCTTTTTGCATTACGACGGCGGCCTGTCACCAGAAGTGCGCCACGTCCACCACCAGGCGGTGACCGGAAGCCGTTCCGTCCAGGGTGAACACGCGGAACGGAAGACGGGCACGGACACCCAAGCCGAGGCTGGTCTGGCCCTCGAAGCTCCCAGCCCAGACCACCTGGCGGAAGGTCTGGTAACCGGAAACGTTGGAGAGCTCAGCCTTGTCGGCGGGAGTGTATGTGGGCTGACCGTTACCGTCATAAGCTGGCGCTTTGACTACGACCTGCAGGCGGGCGCCACCCCGTGTCGGCACGACTTTCCCCGAGCCGTCCTCGATAACCTGCCCGACGTAGCGGACGCTGTAGCCGGGAGCAGGCCCGGAACCCAGGTCAACCACCAGGCGGTCGAAGCAGTAGTGCTGCCCCGTCCGGATGTTGGTGACGGGCGCGGTGCTCAGGGCACCGTCCGTTTTCATCAGCGAACCCCATGTGAGCCCGCAATACGACGTGGTTGCCGAGGCCGGCCCCGGGACCACTAATCCCAGCCCGACAGCCATAAGGATGGCCGCGAGCCAGATGGAAAGTTTTTTCATTATGGTGCCACCCATAGAAGGAGCGATTGGATAACTCCAGCGTAGGACCGCAAGGATGGCGGGACGAGGTTTGTGGCCACTTCGGGGCGCAACCGTTAGCGTGCCCCTGCAGGCATTAAGACTGTGTAAAACGCTGGTTGATCCCGGGGCGATCTTTACGCTTTCGGCCCCGTTCCTGCACCTGCCCGTTACCCCTCATAACGACGGCGTCCGGGGACGAAGAAGCGCCGGCCACCTTGGGCAAGGTGGCCGGCGCCGGCAAGGATTCAGGAAGAAGCTCAGCCTTCGCAGTCGCGGCAATACTTCAGGCCGTCCTTTTCACGGGCAACCTGTGACCGGTGGCGGACCAGGAAGCACGACGAGCAGGTGAACTCATCGGACTGCTCCGGAACCACAATGACGGTCAGTTCCTCATTGGAGAGGTCGGCACCGGGCAGGTCGATGCCTTCAGCGGTGTCGTTCTCGTCGACGTCGATAACTGCGGTCTGCGCACTGCCGCTCCGTGACGCCTGGAGGGCCTCGAGAGAGTCAGCGGGCGACTCTTCTTCCTGCTTGCGTGGAGCATCGTAATCGGTAGCCATAGCATGTTCACTTTCGTTGCTGCACAGCGCCATTGCAGGCACCTCAGTGCAGCAGTTTAGGGCATTATCCCGCTACCGGCGCAATAGTGTGGCTAAGCAGACATTCCACGGTTTCCGGGGAGTGTTTTTTCATGCTCCGCACGGGCCTGGTCCGCTCCGACGGACACTCCGCTCAATGCCGGCAGCCAGCCCCACCGGGTGGCATCAGCCATGGCGCCGGCGGCACTGGACCCGGAATCGTAGGTAAAGGTGTCCAGCAGCCAGTCGCGGAGCCGGACGAGCAGGGTAACCGTCATGCCCTGAAACCTACGCAGCTATTGTTGTGGCCACGTTTCGCCGCGGTCTCCCCCGGATTAAATCTGCTGCCGGCCGGATCGCCGGCGGATTTTTCAAGCGGACTCTTCAGGCGGGCGGCGCCGTGCTGCTGCGCAGGACCAGTTCCGGCTGCACCACGAGCGTCCGCGGTCCTTCTGCACCGTCGAACGCCGTGAGCATCATCTGCATGCACCGCCGGCCCAGCTCTTCAAAGTCCTGCCGGACCACTGTCAATGGCGGACTGAAATAGCCGGCCTCCGGCTGGTCATCGAAGCCCACGACGGACACGTCCTGCGGGACCCTGATACCCGCCTCGTTCAGGGCGCGCAGGACCCCCAGGGCCATCTGGTCATTGCCCACAAAGAGGGCAGTGGCCCGGCGGGTGGCCGCAATCCGCCGGCCGATCTCATAGCCGCTGCCGGCACTCCAGTCACCCTCGATGACCAGATCCGCGGCGAGCCCGGCAGAGGCCAGGGTGGCCCGCCAGCCGTCGGCACGGGCCACGGCATCAATCCAGTCCTGCGGCCCCGCGACGTGTCCGATCCGGACGTGCCCCTGCCCTATCAAGTGCCGCACGGCCAGTTCGGCCCCGCGGCGCTGGTCCACCCTGACGCCGCCAACTGCTTCATTCCCGTCCGGTCCCACGGCCACCACCGGCACGCCGATGGGGAGTTCCGCCAGGGCGGCCAGCGTCTGAAGGTGCGGAACGATCACCACGATGCCGTCCACCGACTGGTCCAGGAAGTGCCTGACGGCGTCCAGGATGGCGTCCCGGCTGACCTCCCGCAACGCAGCGACGCTGACGAAATACCCTGCGTCCCGCGCAGCGCGTTCCACTCCCAGCATCGTATTGGCGGGGCCGTACTGTGAGAGCTCGCTGCCCAGGACCCCGATGGTCTGCGAGCGCCGGGTGACCAGGCTCCTGGCAGCGGTGTTGCGGCGGTAGCCCAGCTGGGCGATTGCCGCTTCCACCTTTTCCCGGGTTCCCGTGCTCACGTTGGGGTGGTTGTTGACCACCCGTGACACGGTCTGGTGTGAGACCCCGGCCAACTCCGCCACGTCCTCAAGCCTCGGCAGCCGGCGTGGCTTCCCGTGCGTCACGAGGATCGTGTCCATGGCGGGGGCCAGGACCTCAGCCGCGCCACGGGCTCAGATCCCGCCGGCGAGTTTGTAGTACGCGGCGTTCCAGTTCAGGTCCTTCTTGAACTGCCGGATGGTGGTGCCTTCGTCAATGGTGAGCAGTTCAGTCCTGGCGATTTCGGCAAAGTCCTCGAACACGTCCATGCCCACCTGGGTGGAGAGCACGGTGTGGTGGGCGGCGCCGGCGGTGAGCCAGGCTGCGGCGGAGGTGGCGAAGTCCGGCTTGGGCTCCCACAGGGCGCGGGCCACGGGAAGGTTGGGCAGCGGCTGGTCCAGTGGAACGACGTCGACGGCGTTGGCCACCAGGCGGAAACGGTCCCGCATGTCGGACAGGGCGACGACGACACCTGGGGAGGCATCGGCGTCGAACACCAGGCGGACCGGGTCCTCCTTGCCGCCAATGCCCAGCGGGTGGATCTCCAGCCGGGGCTTCGATGCCGTGAGGGAGGGGCAGACCTCCAGCATGTGGGCGCCCAGGATCTTCTCCGAGCCGGGCTCCAGATGGTAGGTGTAGTCCTCCATGAGCGAGGCGCCGCCGGGCAGGCCCTCGCCCATCACCTTCGCTGCGCGCACCAGGATGGCGGTCTTCCAGTCGCCTTCGGCGCCAAACCCGTAGCCGGCGGCCATGAGCCGCTGCACTGCCAGGCCGGGAAGCTGGCGCAGCCCACCCAGGTCCTCGAAGGAGGTGGTGAACGCGGCGGAGCCGTTGCCCTCCAGGAAGCTGCGCAGGCCCAGTTCGATCCGGGCGCCGTACCGCAGCGATTCATGCCGGGCCGCGCCTGCGCGGAGTTCCGGCACCACGTCGTAAAGGTCCTCATATTCGGCCACCAGGGCGTCGACGTCGGCCTCCGCCGCGCCGTGCACGGCGTCCGCGAGCTCGTTCACGGACCACGTGTTAACTGCGACGCCGAAGCGCAGCTCGGCCTCGGTCTTGTCGCCTTCGGTGACGGCGACGTTGCGCATGTTGTCACCAAAACGGGTCAGCTTCAGAGTACGGACTGCGGCCCAGCCGGCGGCGGCGCGCTGCCAGGAACCCACCTGGCGTGCCACCTCGGGATTTGAGACGTGCCCGACGACGGTCTTCCGGGCAATGCCCAGGCGGGACTGGATGTACCCGAACTCGCGGTCGCCGTGCGCGGCCTGGTTCAGGTTCATGAAGTCGAAATCGATGTCCGCCCATGGCAGGTCCCGGTTGGCCTGCGTGTGCAGGTGCAGCAGGGGCTTCCGCAGCAGGTCCAGGCCCTGGATCCACATCTTGGCCGGGCTGAACGTGTGCATCCAGGCGGTCACGCCAATCACGGAATCATCCGAGTTCGCCTCCAGGGCGGTACGGCGGATTGCATCCGAATCAGTGAGGACCGGCTTCCAGACGATCTTTACCGGGACGGCGGAACTGGCGTTGAGCTGGTTGGCGATTTCCTGTGACTGGGCGGCAACCTGTTTGAGGACTTCCTCCCCGTACAGGTGCTGGCTGCCGGTGAGGAACCAGACCTCGTAACCGTCGAGGGATGTGTTTGCTGCGGTGCTCATGGATTCTCCTGGGAAAGTTGAGGGTGACGGCGTTACTGGCCGTAGACGTTCTGGTAGCGGGCGTAGAGGGAGTCGATGGAGCCCTGGTCGATGGACAGGGGTTCACCCAGCTGCCGCGAGATGTGGACGGTGCGGGCCACTTCCTCGCACATCACGGCTGCCTTCACAGCGGACCGGGCGTCCTTGCCGATGGTGAAGGGGCCGTGGTTCTGCATCAGGACCGCGGGTGAATTGGAGTTCTTCAGTGTCTCCACGATGCCCTGGCCGATCGAGTCGTCCCCGATCAGCGCGAATGGGCCCACCGGGATGGAGCCGCCGAACTCGTCGCCCATCATGGTCAGCACGCACGGGATCTCCTCGCCCCGGGCAGCCCAGGCGGTGGCATAGGTCGAGTGCGTGTGCACCACCCCGCCCACCTCAGGCATGTGCCGGTACACGTAAGCATGGGCGGCGGTGTCCGACGACGGCGACAGCGGCGGATTGCCCCAATCGACAGTGCCGCCGCCACCGACGTTGGTGCCCCTGACGGGCGTGCCGTGCAGGTCGGTCACGATCATCTGCTCCGGGGTCAGGTCCTGGTAGGACACGCCCGAGGGCTTGATGACCATCAGGTCGGTGCCCGGCACCCGGGCGGAGACGTTGCCCGCGGTCCACACCACCAGTTCGTAGCGGGTCAGCTCGGCATGCAGCGCACACACTTCCTCCCGGACCCGGGCGATGGTTTCCAGGATTCCCGTTTCGATACTCATGCTGAGACCTCCACGGCCGTTTCGGCTGCGGAGCCGGTGTGGGAAAGGACTGACCGGGCTTTGCGCTGGATGGCCTTAAGCCGGTGCATCACGTCATTGCCGCCGCGGCCAAAGTAATCGTGCAGTGCCTTGTACTCCTGGAACAGCTCCTCGTACGCGGCAACGTTTTCGGGGATCGGCGAGTAGACCTCGCCGGGTTCTGCGCCCATGGCGGCAGCGGCTTCGCGGATGTCCGCGTATTCGCCGGCGGCGACGGCGGCGTGGATGGCCGATCCAAGGGCGGGGCCCTGTTCCGAGCCGATGGTGGACAGCTGCAGGCCTGTGGCATCCGCGTAGATCTGCATCAGGAGCCGGTTCTTCAGCAGTCCGCCGGCCACGATGAATTCCTTGACCGGAACCCCGGCCTCACGGAAGGCGTCCACGATGGTGCGGGTCCCGAAGGCGGTGGCTTCCAGCAGGGCACGGTACGTGTCCTCGGGCCTGGTGGCGAGGGTCTGGCCCACCACGATGCCCGAAAGCTCGTGGTCGACCAGGACTGAGCGGTTGCCCGAGTGCCAGTCCAAAGCGATGAGCCCGTGTTCGCCGATGGCCTGCCGCGACGCCAGGTCGGTGAGGTACTCATGGATTCCCAGTCCCGCGTCCCGGGCAGCCTGGTGGTATTCCGGCGGCACGCCATATTTGGTGAACCAGCCGAAGATGTCGCCCACCCCGGACTGGCCGGCTTCGTAACCCCAGAGTCCCGGCACGATGCCGCCGTCAACCGCCCCGCACATTCCCGGGACTTCACGCAGTTCGGTGCCGTTCATGACGTGGCAGGTGGAGGTGCCCATGATGGCCACCAGCTGGCCGGAGTCCACCGCCTTGGCAGCCGGTGCCGTGACATGGGCGTCAACGTTTCCCACAGCCACGGCGATGCCCTCCGGCAGCCCGGTCCAGGCTGCCGCCTCCGCGGTCAGGGTGCCGGCGGCGTCGCCCAGCCGTCCGATGGTGTGCTCCAGCTTGCTGCTGACAAAGTCCTTGAACTCCGGGTTCAGGGCGGCCAGGAAATCCTCTGAGGGGTATCGCCCGTCCTGGTAGATCCCCTTGTACCCGGCAGTGCAGGCGTTGCGGACGTAGCGGCCGCTGAGCTGCCAGACGATCCAGTCGGCCGCCTCCACCCAGTGGTCCATTTCGGCGTAGGCCTCAGGGTCCTCTTCGAGCAGCTGCAGGCCCTTGGCGAACTCCCACTCGGACGAGATCAGGCCCCCATAGCGCGGAAGCCAGTCTTCGCCCCGTTCGGCCGCGAGCCGGTTGATCCGGTCCGCCTGTCCCTGGGCGGCGTGGTGGCGCCAGAGCTTTACATAGGCATGCGGCCGGTTGGCATAGCCCGGCAGTTCGTTCAAGGGGGTGCCATCGGCTTTGACGGGCACCATGGTGCAGGCGGTGAAGTCAGTGGCGATGCCGACGACGGCGGCCGGGTCGATCCCTGCGTCAGCCACCGCGGCGGGGACAGCTATGCGCAGGACGTCCCGGTAGTCGTTGGGCACCTGAAGCGCCCATTCCCCGGGAAGCCGTGCCCCGTCGTCGCCCGCCACGTCTTTGGGCAGGGAATCAGTCACCACTGCCTGGGGATATTCATGGACGGCGCTGCCGAGCTCCTTGCCGTCGCGGACCCGTACCACCACGGCACGGCCTGAAAGGGTTCCATAGTCCACCCCGATCACACAGTGGTCCAGGCGGGGCTCGGAGCTGGAAGTGAACAACGCATCTGGCATGGGGTTGCCTCCATCCGGGAGGCAGGGGCCTCATTACCGGGTTTTGTAGGGTCAGGGTCAAGCTAAGTGCTGCAGCAAGTGTGAACGCTAACAAAGCAGAAGTCAATGAAGTCGAAACTGTTTCGAAGTTTCTGGGAGGAGCCTCTTGTTAGCGTTCACAAATCAGTCTATATTGAACCGACACATCAACAATGTGGCCAGGACAGGGAGCGTCGTTGGTTCCCAGTCCAACAACACTTCGCGGCAATGCTGCCGCGGAAGGAGATAATGGTGAGAATCAAAAAACTCATGGGCGCGGTGGCCCTTGTCCTCGCCCTGACCGTGGGGGCCACCGGTTGCGGCTCCCGTGGCGGAACCAGCGAATCCAGCGGCGCGGCGAAGCCCAGCGACTCGCTGGTTGGCATCTCGATGCCCACCCAGACATCCGAACGGTGGATTGCCGACGGCGCCAACGTTGAGAAATCCCTGAAAGACCTCGGCTACAAGACGGACCTCCAGTTCGCCAACGACGACATTCCAACCCAGGTCTCGCAGATCGAAAACATGCTGACCAAGGGCGCCAAGGCCCTGATCGTCGCTGCCATTGACGGCACCACACTGACCGATGTCCTGGCCAAGGCCAAGGAGCAGAACGTCAAGGTCATCGCCTATGACCGCCTCATCAACGGCACCCCGAACGTGGACTACTACACCACTTTCGACAACTACACCGTGGGCGTCCAGCAGGCCACCTCGCTGCTGACCGGCCTGGGCCTGATCGACGCGAGCGGCAAGAAGGTGGACGGCAAGGGCCCCTTCAACATCGAACTTTTCGCCGGCAGCCCGGACGACAACAACGCCAACTTCTTCTGGACCGGCGCCATGGACACCCTCAAGCCGTACATGGATGCCGGCACCCTGAAGGTGCCCAGCGGCCAGACCAAGTTTGAGCAGGCGGCGATCCTCCGCTGGCAGGCGCCCGTGGCGCAGAAGCGCATGGAGGACATCATCACCTCCGCCTACAGCTCGGGCACCAAGCTCAACGGGGTCCTGTCCCCGTACGACGGCCTGTCCATCGGCATCATTTCCGCCCTCACCAGCACCGGCGGCTACGCCAAGGGCAGCCTGCCGGTGGTCACCGGCCAGGACGCCGAAAAGGGCTCCGTGAAGTCCATCATCGCCGGTGAGCAGTACTCCACCATCTTCAAGGACACCCGCCAGCTCGGCGCCCAGGCCGTCAAGATGGTCGACGCCGTCCTCAAGGGCCAGGAAGCCGAAACCAACGACACCAAGACCTACAACAACAAGGTCAAGGTTGTCCCGGCCTTCCTGCTGAAGTCCGTGATCATCACCAAGGACAACTACAAGAAGGAACTGATCGACTCGGGTTACTACAAGGACTCCGACGTCAAGTAGTCAGCGTCCGGGGGCTGTGGCCGGACCTCCATCCGGCCACAGCCCCGCCCGCAACCTCCTGCAGCAGCAGGAAGGCCAAGCTTCGACCAGTCAGTGGGAATTGACGATGAACACACCCATTCTTCAAATGCGAGGAATCACCAAGACGTTCCCCGGCGTGAAAGCGCTGCAGGACGTCACCCTCGATGTGAACCGTGGAGAGGTCCACGCCATCTGCGGTGAGAACGGAGCCGGCAAATCAACGCTCATGAAAGTGTTGTCCGGCGTCTATCCACACAACACCTTCGACGGGGAAATCCTCTTCGAAAATGAACCCTGCAATTTCTCCAGCATCTCGGACAGCGAGAAGCGGGGCATCGTGATCATCCACCAGGAACTGGCGCTGAGCCCGTACCTGTCCATCGCGGAGAACATCTACCTTGGCAATGAACAAGCCACCAACGGCTGGGTGGACTGGCGCAAGACCAACCTGGAAGCAGCAAAGCTGCTGGCCCGCGTGGGCCTCGACGAAAACCCCGTCACCCCGGTGCAGCACATCAGCGTAGGCAAGCAGCAGCTCGTGGAAATCGCCAAGGCGCTGTCCAAGGAAGTGAAGCTGCTCATCCTGGACGAGCCCACGGCCGCCCTCAATGACGAGGATTCCGGCCACCTGCTGGACCTGATCCTCCATTTGAAGGGCCAGGGGGTCACCAGCATCATCATCAGCCACAAACTCAATGAGATCCGCAAGGTGGCCGATGCCGTCACCATCATCCGGGACGGCAAGACCATCGAGACCCTCCGGCTAGATGAAGGCCAGATCACCCAGGAACGGATCATCCGCGGCATGGTGGGCCGTGACCTGGAGAGCCTGTACCCGGACCGCGAGCCGAACATCGGCGAGGAAGTCCTCCGGATCGAGGACTGGTCCGTCCGGCATCCCCAGGACCACAGCCGCATGGTGGTCAGGAACGCCAACCTGCATGTCAGGAAGGGCGAAGTAGTTGGACTGGCCGGACTGATGGGCGCCGGGCGCACGGAACTCGCCATGAGCGTCTTCGGCCGGACGTACGGCACCGCCACGTCCGGCAGGGTCTATAAGTACGGCGAGGAGATCAACACGGCCACCGTCTCCGACGCCATCAGGCACGGCATTGCCTACGCCACGGAAGACCGCAAGCACTATGGCCTGAACCTCATCGAGGACATCAAGCGCAACATCTCCCTGGCATCGCTGCGCAAGCTCGCCAAACGCGGGTTTGTGGACAAGAACCAGGAGACCGTGGTGGCCAACGGCTACCGGAAGAGCATGAACATCAAGGCGCCTTCGGTGGCCGCCATCACCGGGAAGCTCTCCGGCGGAAACCAGCAGAAGGTGGTGCTGAGTAAATGGATGTTCTCCGACCCGGATGTGCTCATCCTCGATGAACCCACCCGCGGGATCGACGTTGGCGCCAAATTCGAGATCTACACGATCATCGCCAAGCTCGCGGCCGAAGGAAAAGCCGTGATCGTCATTTCCTCGGAACTTCCCGAACTCCTGGGTATCTGCGACCGCATCTACACCCTCGCCGCCGGCCATATCACCGGTGAGGTCCCCATCGCCGAGGCCACCCAGGAAACCCTGATGCACTACATGACCAAAGAGAAGGAATAGCGAAATGTCCGCCTTACGAGAATCGCTCGGATTCCTCACAAGCCGCCTCCGCCAGGTTGGCATCTTCGTTGCCCTGATCCTGATCGTCCTGTTGTTCCAGGGGCTGACCGGCGGGATCCTGCTGGAACCGCAGAACGTCACCAACCTGGTGGTCCAGAACAGCTACATCCTCATCCTGGCCATCGGCATGGTGATGGTGATCATCGCCGGGCACATCGACCTTTCCGTCGGGTCCGTTGCCGGGTTCATCGGCGCCGTGGCCGGCGTCATGATTGTGCACTGGGGCTGGCCCTGGTGGGCTGCGATCCCTGCCTGCCTGCTGGTCGGTGCCCTTGTCGGCGCCTGGCAGGGCTACTGGATCGCCTATGTGGGGATCCCGGCCTTCATCGTCACGCTGGCGGGCATGCTGATCTTCCGCGGACTCACGCTCATCACCCTCAAGAACCAGCAGATCACCCCCTTCCCCGCCGAACTGCGGGCCCTGGGCGGCGGTTTCCTTCCGGACATCTCCGGCGGCACGTCCGTCCTGGAGTGGCTCACGGTCATCCTGGGCGTGGGCGCTACGGCGGCCCTGCTGATCCAGGCTTTCAAGGAGCGCAGGATCCGCAGGAAGTTCGACCTCGAAAGCGAACCCCTGGTCTGGTTCATCATCAAGACCACGTTCACGGCGCTGCTCATGCTCATCATCACGTTCCTGCTGGCCTCCTACCGGGGCACACCGATCGTGCTGGTGGTCCTTGCCGCGCTGGTGATCGCCTACACCGCCTTGATGAGCAACAGCGTCTTCGGCCGGCACACGTACGCCATCGGCGGCAACCTCCACGCAGCTGAACTGTCGGGCATCAAGACCAAGGCCGTTACGTTCCGGCTCTTCGTGAACATGGGCGTCCTCTCCGCACTGGCAGGCCTTGTCTTCACTGCCCGGCTCAATTCAGCGCAGCCCGCCGGCGGTACAGGCTTCGAACTGGACTCCATCGCCGCGGCCTTCATCGGCGGCGCCGCCGTCACCGGCGGCATCGGGACAGTCGCGGGGGCCATGATCGGCGGCCTGATCATGGGCGTGCTCAACAACGGCATGTCGATTCTGGGCCTGGGCACGGATTACCAGCAGCTCATCAAGGGCCTGGTACTCCTTGTCGCCGTCGGTTTCGACATCTTCAACAAGAACCGCAGCGGCGGCGGTGGCGACCTGGGCAAGCGGTTCAAGCTGAAGACCACTCCACCGCCCGCGGTCGAAAAGCCGACGCCGGCGGCCAGCGAAACGGTGGAGGCAGGCGTTAAGTAGGACTGCACCTTGAAGGCCCTTAGGCCCTGATTCATTTCGGGGCGTAAGGGCCTTCCCGTGCGTTCGGCGCTCTTTAGGGCGCTGCCGCGAGTCCCGTGGCAACGTCTGCCGGCGAGCGCCGGCGCCGGCTGAGGAGGATGAAGGGTGCCGCCAGCAGCTGCACCGCGCCACCCAGTGCCAGTGACGCGGGATACCCGAAGACGTCGGCGGACCTGCCGAGCAGCGGCTGCACCACCACTCCCCCGCTGGATCCCATCAGTGAGGCGAAACTCAGGACGGTTGCCCGCTGCTTCGAGCCGATCATGTCGTTCAGATAGGCCTGGCGCACCGGGGTGCCGGCGGACCCCACCACGGCCCAGAGTGCCAGGAGCACCAGTGCCAGCCAGAAGATGCTGGTGGCGAGGAGCACCACCAGGACCACGGAGCTGGTAACGGTGGAAGCGATCAGCACCGTGGTCCGGCGGCGAACCAGTTTGCGGACCAGCGGGGCCAGCCATCCGCCTACGATTTCCGCGCCAGCAACGATGGCGGCTGCCAGGCCTGCAATGGCGTAGGCCCTGGGATCGCCGAACAGCTGCAGCAGGTAGGGCTGGAGGGCATAGAAGACATAGAACCCCACGCCTTCGGTGAACGGGGCCGCCAGCATCATGTACCTCACCGGCGGGTTCCGAAGGCCGCCGTCCAGCGATGCCTTGAGGACCTCCCGGGTAGCCTGCACGGGGTGGGCCGATCGCTCCGGTGTGAAGCCGACGTCGTGCATGAGCAGGAAGGCCACCGCGAACATGGCCACCAGCACCGCGACGCGCAGCAGGAACGGTACGCCCAGGTTTGTAGCCTGCGCGATCACGCCACCGGCCACTGAACCGGCCAGCATGGCGATGCCGGAAACCATCTGGCCGCGGCCCAGCACCGCTTCCAGTCCCCCGTCGTAACCGGAAAAGTGCAGGGCGTCCACCAGCCAGGCTTCCACCGCCCCCGAGAAGAAGGTGAAACCAAGTCCCAGCAGCGCGGACACCGCTGCCCACCACCAGAAGGGCGCGGACAACTGCCACAGGAGGTAGTAGAGGTACGTGGATGCTGCCAGGGTCACGGTCCCCAACAGGAAGGATGCGCGCCGTCCCCAGCTGTCCGCGACCACCCCGGTGGGCACCTCGAAAAGCACCATCCCTGCCGTGAAGAAGGCGTTCGCGGCGAAGGCCTCCAGGTTGGTCAGCCCGGCATCGAGCAGGAACAGCGTATTGATTCCCCAAATGAACGATGCCGCAAGGGTGTTACCCAACGTCAGCGTCAGGTATACGGTCTGGATCTTTCGTGCTGCGGCGTTCACGGGCGGGCGGCGCTCTTGATCTCTGTTCCTGCCATGGCCGGCTCAGGACGGGCTGTAGTTCGGCGGGACAGGGTCATGGCGCAGGTACTGGCGGCGGAAGCGCCCGGTGCCGGCTGTCAGCGCCCGCAGTTCCACCGCATACCGCAGGAGTTCCTGGTCCGGGACTTCGGCGCTGATCTCCGTGAGTCCCTCGCCTGAGGAGGTGGTGCCGGTGAGGCGTCCGCGCCGGCCGGACAAGTCACTCATCACCGTCCCCACGTGTTCGTCAGCCACGGTGATGGAAACGGACGACACCGGTTCCAGCAGCTGGATCTTCCCGGCCGCCGCAGCCTCACGGAGGGCCAGGGCCCCGGCGGCCTGGAATGCCGCATCGGATGAATCCACGCTGTGGGCTTTGCCGCCTGTGAGGGTCACCCGCAGGTCAACCACGGGAAAGCCCGCAGCGACGCCTTTCTCCATTTGGCCCCGGACCCCCTTCTCGATGGACGGGATGAACGTCCCCGGGATCACGCCGCCCACCGTCTTGTCCATGAACTCGAACCCGGCGCCGCGTTCCAGCGGTTCCACCTCGATGTCGCACACGGCATACTGGCCGTGGCCGCCGGACTGTTTGACATGGCGGCCGTGGCCGGAGGCGGCGGCTGCAAAGGTTTCCCGCAGCGGCGTCACCACGTCCACGCTGTGCAGTTTCACGCCCTGTTCGCGCAGCCTGTCCAGGACGACTTCGGCGTGCGCTTCGCCCATGCACCACAGGACCAGCTGGTGTGTTTCGGCGTTCCTGTCCACCCGCAGGGTGGGATCCCCCGCCGCGATCCGGCCCAGGCTGCGGGCAAGTGCGTCCTCGTCGCTGCGGGAATCGGCTTCCACGGCTACCGGCAGCAGTGGTTCAGGCATCTCCCAGGTGGCGAGCAGCAGCGGGTTTTCCCGGGCGGAAATGGTGTCCCCTGTTTCGGCGCTGCCGAGCTTTGCCAGGGCGCACATGTCCCCCGCCACGCAGAAGGGAACGGGGCGAAGGGCGGCACCCAGCGGTGAGTAGATATGGGTCACCCGTTCATCGGTGTCGTGGTCCTGGTGGCCCCGGTCGGCGAGGCCGTGGCCGCCCACATGGACCGGCGTGTCTTCGCGGAGTGTCCCGGAGAAAACCCGCACCAGGCAGATGCGGCCCAGGAAGGGATCGTTGGAGGTGCGCACCACCTCGGCGGCGAGCGGACCGGACGGGTCGCAGGACAGGCTTCCGGCGGGTTGCCCCGCAAGATCGGTGGTGTCCGGCAGTCTGCATTCACCTGGCGGCGGGAAGGCGCGGACCAGCAGGTCCAGCAGCTCGGCAGTGCCCAGCCCGGTCACGGCGGAGGTGGGCAGCACGGGAAAGAAGGAGCCTCGTGCGACGGCGGTTTCCAGGTCGGCTGCCAGCACTGCGGTGTCGATGTCTTCGCCTTCCAGGTAGCGGTCCATCAGCGTCTCGTCTTCGCTTTCGGCGATGATGCCCTCGATGAGGGCGCCCCGGGCAGACCCCGCGGCCGCACCTTCCTCCGGTGCTGCCGGCCGGACTTCAGGTGTTGCCTCTCCGGAGGAGTAGTCCGCCACCTCCTGTGACAGCAGGCGCAGGAGGGACAGTGGACCGGCTGTCCCACCCTCTGTCCGCACGGGGACGCACAGCGGCAACACACCGTCGCCGAACGCTTTGCGGCAGGCGGCCAGGGCGGCGTCGTAATCTGCCCGCGGGTGGTCCACCCGCGTGATCACGACGGCGCGTGGCAGCTGCATGTGGCCGCACTCACCCCACAGAGCGGTGGTGGTCGCGTCGATCCCGTCCACTGCCGAGACGACGAAGAGCGCGGCATCGGAGGCGCGGAGGCCCGCCCGGAGCTCACCAATGAAGTCGGGGTAACCGGGCGTATCCAGGAGGTTTACCTTGATGTCGTCCACCATCAGGGGCACCAGGGACAGCGTGACGGACCGCTGCTGGTGCACCGCGGCGGGGTCCGAGTCGCTGACAGTGGATCCGTCGGCGATGGAGCCTTTGCGGGTGATCATGCCGTTTGCCGCCAGCAGGGCCTCGATCAGCATTGTTTTCCCGGCACCGGAGTGTCCCACCAGGGCCACGTTGCGGATCCGCGCCGGATCCTGGGCCGCAATGCCGGTGGCTTGGTCGGCCCGCTTTGGATCAGGCCCGTTCCTGCCGCCTGCCGCCCGCGCTGACTCCTTGGTGCTCTTCACCGACATTGGAACCTCCTGGCATCATCGCCGACCCGACCGGACGTGTCCTCTGATTCGACACCTTGGACGGCAGGACGGCAAGAGCGCAGGCTATTTGCTGCGGGCTTTGCGGGTGGCGGCGTCGTTGGCCTTCTGGATGGCCTTCACCAGCTCATCCTTGTCCATCTTTGAGCGGCCCTTAACGTCCAGTTCCCTGGCCAGTTTGTACAGGTGGTCCTTGGAGGCATTGGCATCGACGCCGCCGGCGGTGGGTTCGGAGGAGCGGATTCCCTGTTCTGCGCGCTTGTCCGACGGGCCGCGTTTTTCCTTGGGCTCCCAGTGGTCGCCCACCTTCTCGTAGCTGTGCTTCAGGGATGCGTAGGCCGCGCGGGCCGCCCGTTGCTCGTCCTGGTCGTAGGACTCAAGGGCGGAGTCATAGGTCTTGGCGAAGGTGTCCTGCGCCTTTTGTTCAGAACGCTGCAGGGTGGAAGGAAGTTCTTCCTTGCGGGCATGATCATTCTTGCCGGTCTTGGGCATGGCACCCATCCTCCTTTAGTCAGCACGCTGATTATGTGGATGGATCCAGCTTAAACCCGGAGGTTGTATGGAGCCCCCTGTCGGATTCGAACCGACGACCCCCGCTTTACAAGAGCGGTGCTCTGGCCAACTGAGCTAAGGAGGCGCGCCCCTGGGGGCATGCACCGTGAAGGCGCTAGATAAGGTTAGCCCAACTCCCGCCGGGCGTAAAAACGCCGCGGCGCCGGCTGTGGACGCGGCAGGGGCCCGCCCCGGAAACGTTCCGGAACGGGCCCCTGCCCTGGCTGATGATCCTTAGCCCTTGGCGGCGATGGCTGCCTGCAGGAAATCCGGGAACGGCGTCTGGGCGCTGTCCCCCTTGCCCCACTGTTTGCCGTCCACGAACACGGTTGGCGTTCCGGTGACCCCGATGGCCGACGCCTCCTTCGTGGTGAACTTCACGAACGGGCGGTAGGTCTTGTCATCCACGCAGGAGTCGATGTTGACGCCCATGTCGGACGCCGTCTTCTTCAAGTCGTTGTCGGAAAGTCCGGCGCTGCCCTCCGCCGGCTGCTTGGCGAACAGTGCGTTGACGAAATCGGAGTACTTCTCCGGGGATCCGTTGGCTACGCAGGCTGCTGCGTTGGCGGCCCGGGATGAGTAGTTGGTGGTGGACCGGCTGTCCAGGAAGCCGAGCGCCCGGTATTCCACGGTGATCTTGCCTTCGTTGCGCAGCGACGTGAGCTGGTCGTTGTACTGGGTCTCGAAGTTCTTGCAGATGGGGCAGATGAAGTCGATGTAAAGGACTACCTTGACCGGCTTCCCGGCCTCGGCTTCGGCACCGGGCGCCGCTACCTGGGCGGGCGGCGTCTTCGGAGCGTCCCCCAGGGAGGCTGCGTCGACCGTGGCCGGCTCCGACTTGGCTACGTCCGTGTTGGCCAGCAGGGTGACGCCGCCGTGCACGTTGGCGTTGGCCGGCGTGGGCCCTTGGTCCGCAATCGGGGCGTTCTGCTTGAGGTTGCTCGTAACCACCAGCGCCACCACTACCAGGATGGCCACGACTGCCGCGACGATGCCCCAGCCAATCAGCAGCTTGTTGCGCTTGTCCTTCTTTAGCTGTGCTTCGCGGATCAGGCGCGCCTTTTCCCGCGCCTCCGCGGTTCGCTCAGCCTTGGACTTACGTACTTCGTTTGCGGGGCTCATGAGTTCCTTGGGTCGGTCGACGTAGGGGGACCACTTCGTGGCACCTCCAACATTTTAGAGGAGAAAGCTGAGAGCTTGCGGTTTCAACTATTCCTTCGGGTTGACCAACGGACGAATAGCCCCGATGATTCCGTCCGGCTAGGGTGGCTTAGAGGCACAAGCAACCCCAGGGGGCAGCAATGCAAACACCCGTCCAGGAAAAACCCGCCGGAAAAGCAACGGCCGGCAGTTCCGGTTCCAGCCACGCCGGCCATACGAAGTACGACTTCATGGTGGTCTCGAACAGGCTGCCTGTCGACCGCGTGGCGCCGGGCGACAACAGTGAGGACGGCTCCGGCTGGCGCCGGTCCCCCGGCGGCCTTGTGACCGCCCTGGCCCCGATGATGACCAAGACGGACGGCGCGTGGGTTGGTTGGCACGGGGCGCCGGACGAGACCGTGAAGCCGTTCAGCCACGGCGGAATGGATCTTGTTCCGGTCCAGCTCAGCACCGACGATGTTGAGCTGTACTACGAGGGCTTCTCCAACGCCACGCTCTGGCCGCTGTACCACGACGTCATTGCTCCGCCGGAATTCCACCGGACCTGGTGGGACGCCTACCGCAAGGTCAACCGCAGGTTCGCCGACGCCGTCGCGCATCACGCGGACCAGGGCGCCACGGTCTGGGTCCAGGACTATCAGCTGCAGCTGGTTCCCCGGATGCTGCGCGAAGCACGGCCCGACCTCCGGATCGGGTTCTTCAACCACATCCCGTTCCCTCCGCCGGAAATCTTTGCCCAGCTCCCCTGGCGCCAGGCCATCATCGACGGCCTGCTCGGCGCGGACCTGGTGGGCTTCCAGCGGCCCAGCGATGCGGGTAACTTCATGCGCTCCGCGCGCCGGTTCCTGGGCGCCAGCGTCAAGCAGCAGCAGGTGCATGTCAAGGGCAATGACGGCCGGATCACGCACATCGCCCGCGCGCAGGCGTTCCCGATCTCGATCGATGTCAAACAGATCAGCGAGCTTGCGGCCAGGCCCGACATCATCGAACGCGCCCGGCAGATCCGGCAGGACCTCGGCAACCCCAAGACCGTCCTGCTGGGCGTGGACCGGCTGGACTACACCAAGGGCATCCGCCACAGGCTGAAGGCCTTCGAAGAACTGCTGGCGGACGGCCGCCTCACCGTGGGCGATGCAACCCTCATCCAGGTGGCCTCACCCAGCCGCGAGCGCGTAGAACAATACCGGCTCCTGCGCGAGGAGGTGGAGGGCACGGTGGGCCACATCAACGGCACCTACGACACCCTGGAAAACACTGCCGTCCGCTATCTGCACCACAGCTACCCGGTGGAGGAGATGGTGGCGCTCTACCTGGCCGCTGACGTCATGCTGGTCACGGCCCTGCGGGACGGGATGAACCTGGTGGCCAAGGAATATGTCACCGCGCGCAACAACAACGACGGCGCCCTGGTCCTGAGCGAATTCGCCGGCGCGGCGGACCAGCTCAAGCAGGCGCTGCTGATCAACCCGCACGACATCGCAGGCCTGAAGAACGCCATCATGACCGCCGTCGAGCTGAGCCCGCGGGAGGCCGCCCGGCGCATGCGGTCCATGCGCCGGCAGATCCTGGACCACGACGTGGACCACTGGTCCGCGGACTTCCTGCGCGCCCTCAACGAGAAAGTGGTCCGCGATGACTCCTGACGGCCGCACCAAGGCAGCACTGGCGCTCACCCCGGAACTCCGCGAAGCGCTGCACCGGATCGCCCGGACGGAGCACCTGCTCGTCGCCATGGACTTTGACGGGACCATGGCACCTATCGTGGGCCGCGCCCAGGATGCGCGGCCGCTTCCACGGTCAGCCGCGGCGTTCGCGGGACTGGCTGTGCTCCCCCGCACGACGACGGCACTTATCTCGGGCCGTGCCCTCGCCAGCCTGCGGGAGGTGGCTTCCCCGCCGGTGGACACCCTGTTGATTGGCAGCCACGGCGCCGAAGCCTGGCTGGGGCCGGGCTCCACGGAACTGGCGCTCGATGAGGACCAGAAAGCGCTCCTTGAAGAGGTGCGGGCCGAGTTGGCGGGCATTGTTGCAGAGGCTCCCGGCACCTCCCTGGAATACAAGCCCGCGGGCGTCGTCCTGCACACCCGGCAGGCTGAAGATGACGTGGCCGAGGACGCAGTGTCAGCGGCCCGGTCGGTGCTCCAGGACCGTAGGGGCGTCTTCCTGAAGGAGGGCAAGCGCGTCCTGGAGACCTCCGTGGTCAATGCTTCCAAGGGCGAAGGGGTCGCCTTCCTGCGTCAGGCCACCGGGGCCACCGCCGTGCTGTTCGCCGGAGATGACGTCACGGACGAGGACGCCTTCGGCCGGCTTGAACCAGGCGATGTCGGGGTCAAGGTTGGCCTCGATTTCACGCAGGCCCAGTACCGGGTGGAGGCGCCTGTGCATATCGCAGAACTCCTGGAGGCCCTGCTCCAGGAGCGCAGCATGGCCGTGGCCGAGGAAGATCCCGAGGCAGCTTCCGGGTAGGCAGTGGCCGTCGGCACATGTGACTTCCGTAACATTTGCGATAAAAGAAGCAACATCTGGCATACTCTGGGGTGTGATGTGGCGCACAGCAACCGTGCGGCGTCACGTGGTGCTCCGTGCTAAGCCGCGGAGCATTTTGTGGGAACACAACTGAATAAACATGAACCATTCACAACGGATCGTCCGGCACGTACCTGCCGGTGAAGGGATTGATAACTGTGGCTACAGTTACTTTTGATAACGCTACGCGTCTGTACCCGGGCACAGATAAGCCCGCCGTCGATAAGCTCAACATCGACATCGCCGATGGCGAATTCCTGGTCCTCGTGGGACCCTCCGGTTGCGGCAAGTCCACCTCCCTGCGCATGCTCGCAGGCCTTGAGGACGTCAACGCAGGCCGGATCCTGATCGGCGACCGTGACGTCACCGATGTTCCGCCGAAGGACCGCGACATCGCGATGGTTTTCCAGAACTACGCGTTGTACCCGCACATGACTGTGGCCGACAACATGGGCTTCGCCCTGAAGATCGCCGGCGTCTCCAAGGAAGAGCGCGCCGAGCGCGTCCGTGAAGCCGCGAAGCTCCTTGACCTCGAGCAGTACCTGGACCGCAAGCCGAAGGCGCTCTCGGGCGGCCAGCGCCAGCGTGTTGCCATGGGCCGCGCAATCGTCCGTAACCCGCAGGTCTTCCTCATGGATGAGCCGCTGTCCAACCTGGATGCCAAGCTCCGCGTCCAGACCCGCACCCAGATCGCATCCCTGACCCGCCGCCTGGGCGTCACCACCGTTTACGTGACGCACGACCAGGTTGAGGCCATGACCATGGGTGACCGCGTCGCGGTGCTGAAGGACGGCCTGCTGCAGCAGGTCGACACCCCGCGAAACCTCTACGACCGCCCCAAGAACGTGTTCGTTGCCGGCTTCATCGGCTCCCCGGCCATGAACCTGCTGGAACTTCCCGTCGTCGACGGCGGCGTTCAGTTCGGCGGCACCGTCTACCCGGTGCCGCGCGATGTCCTCGAAGAGGCGCACGGCTCCACGGTTACGCTGGGCAGCCGTCCCGAAGACCTGGAAACCGCTCCGCACGGTGAAGGCCTGAAGGTGGAGGTGGACGTTGTCGAAGAACTCGGCGCCGACGCCTACGTCTACGGCCACACCACCCTGGACGGCAAGGACCACGACATCGTGGCACGCGTCGACGGCCGCCGTCCCCCGATGAAGGGCGAGGTCATCTACGTTCGTCCGCAGTCCGGCCACGTGCACCTGTTCGACACCAAGACCGGCCTTCGCCTGGGCGACTAGCACCGGCTAACCGACGGCGGCCCGCACCTTTTCGCAATGGTGCGGGCCGCCGTCGGCGTTTAACCGTGCCGGCAGAAGAATTAGCTGGCCGCGCCCATCTACGGAAGAATTGAGTCCATGACCGAGGAACACAGCGCCCAGTGGCATGACGAACCCACAGACTATGCCCAGGTTGGTAAGCTGCCGCGGTTCGTGGCCGCCAGTGCCGATGACAACAAGGCAGCCTCGGTAGCCTCCTCGCTCAGCATCACGGCCGCGGCGGCGGATCCGGAGCTGCTGGACCTGCCCTGGCACATTGCACTCGAGGAGTGGCCGGCCCAATACCTGGCGGCGCTCCCCCGGGGCATCTCACGCCACATCGTGCGCTTCGCCCACCTTGGCGGCTCGGTGATTGCCATCAAGGAAACCTCCGAGCACGTGGCCCGCCACGAGTACCACATGCTCCGCAAGCTTGCCCGGCTCGACGTCCCCTGCGTGGAGCCAGTGGCCGTGATCACGGGCCGCACCACCCCGGATGGACGCCCGCTGAACCCCGTCCTCGTGACCCGGCACCTGAAGTTTTCCATGCCGTACCGTGCACTCTTTTCGCAGATGCTGCGCAAGGACACCCTCACCCGGCTCATCGACGCGCAGGCGCTGCTGATGGTGCGGCTGCACCTGATCGGTTTCTACTGGGGCGACGTCTCCCTTTCCAACACCCTGTTCCGCCGCGACGCCGGCGCGTTCGCCGCCTACCTGGTGGACGCCGAAACGGGTGAGCTCTATCCGGACCTCTCCACGGGCCAGCGCGAATACGACCTGGAAATTGCCCGCGTGAACATTGCGGGTGAGCTGATGGACCTCCTGGACGGCGGGCTCATTGAGGAAAAGGTGGACCCGGTGGCCACCAGCGAGCTGATCATGGACAGCTACCGGCGGCTGTGGGCCGAACTGACCGAGAAGGAATCCTTTGAACTCGGCGAACGCTGGCGGGTGAGTGCACGTATCCGGCGCCTGAACGAACTCGGCTTCGACGTCGAGGAATACGCCATCAAGACCACGCAGAACGGTTCCACCATCCAGCTGCAGCCCAAGGTGGTGGATGCGGGACACCACCAGCGGCGGCTGCTGCGGCTCACCGGCCTGGACGCCCAGGAGAACCAGGCCCGCCGCCTCCTGAATGACATGGACTCCTTCCGGGCGGACAACAACCCGGATATGGATGAGGAATACAGCGCCCACCTTTGGGTCAGCCAGATTTTCGAACCGATCGTGCGCGCCATCCCCCGGGACCTGTCCGGCAAGCTGGAGCACGCCGAGGTGGTCCATGAGGTCCTGGAGCACCGGTGGTACATGTCCGAGAAGCAGGAGCGCCACATCCCCCTGGCGGAGGCTGTCCAGTCCTACATCGACTCGATCCTCCGGCACCGGCGGGACGAGGCCGCGATCATGCTGAACCCGGATACCGAGCTGCTGAAGATCCTTGAGGTGGAGAACGAGGAATCCCGCTACGGTGCTGACGAATCGGTGGACGAGTATCCGGACTCGGACGACTGAGTCCTAGATCGCCTTACCGGGGTTGAGAATTCCCGCGGGATCGAACAGGTCCTTGATCCTGCGCTGGAGTTCCCGGACCGGCTCCGGCTGCTCCTGGCCCAGCCACCGGAGCTTGTACTGGCCTACGCCATGCTCACCCGTGATGGTGCCGCCCATCGCCAATGCGGCCGTAATGGACTCGTCCAGTGCCACCTGCAGCCGCTGCATCGCGGCGGAATCCACACCTGCCTCCTGCCGGTCGATCCAGAAGGTGGGGTGCAGGTTGCCGTCACCGGCGTGGGCCACCACCTTGAGGTGCACCTGCTGCCTGGCCGCCATGGCTTCGAGCTCTGCGACGTAGTCCACCAGGCGGGACCGTGGAACGGCCACGTCCTCACCGACGCGGTACTCGTCGTCCACCTCCGTCCCCCTGCTGTGCCGGCGGAGCTCCACCAGCCGCTCAGCCTCGGCGTTTGCCTCCGTGCTGACTGTTGCCCCGCCTGTCCGGAGGACCTGGCGCACCACCTCCGCCTCCGCGGCGGCCCCAAACCCGTCCGTCTGGATCAGCAGCAGTGATTTTCCGCGGGAGGTGAGGTCGGAGCCGTGGATGTCGTCCAGCTGGGCGAGGGTACCGCCGTCGAGCAGTTCCATGATGGCGGGCTGGACGCGCGCCCTGCCCACCGCCAGGACCCCGGCAGCGGCCATCCTGAAGTCCGGGTAGAAGGCGGCCACGGTGTGGACTTCCCGGGGCAGGTACTTCAGCCGAACGGTGATTCCGACGACGATGCCCAGGGTTCCTTCAGATCCCACGAACAGGCCCGTGAGGTCGTAGCCGGCCACGCCTTTGAAGGTTTGGTGGCCCGTGTGGATGAGTGACCCGTCGGCCAGGACGACATCCAGCGCCAGGACCGAATCCCTGGTGACCCCATACTTGGCGCAGCGCAGGCCGCCCGCATTGGTGGCAACGTTGCCGCCGATGGTGGAGCTTCGGAAACTGGCCGGATCCGGGGCGTACATGAGGCCATGCGCTGCTGCGGCTTCGTTGAGGACAGCGTTGACCACCCCCGGCTCCACGAGGGCTGTTTCGTCATCCGGATTCAGGGCGAGGATCCGGTTCATCCGCTCCAGCGAGAGGATGATGCAGTTCCTGGTGGCGTGGGCACCGCCGGATACACCAGTGCCCGCACCCCGCGGGACGACCGCCACCCCACTGCCGGCACAGGACTTCACCACTGCCCGTACATCGGCGACCGATTCCGGGAACACCACCGCCAGGGGAAGCTGGAAATCGATGACGGGTGCCTGGTCGATGGCGTACCGCCGGAGCGAGACCTCGCTGATGTCCACTTGCCCCGGTGCCAGGATGGCCTCCAGCTCGTCAACGATGCTTCCCACAAAGCCTCCACCCGTCGTCGGACATGTCTCCCCAGTCTAGGGCGTACTGTCCGCCGCGTTCCTGGACCGAGCTTCCTGCAATCGCTTCCATTTTTGTCTTCTCCATACCGTAATAACAGGCAACCACCAGCCTTGTTAATGGATGGAAGCGTTTTCATTAAACGCTGCTCGCCGCTATGCTGGCTATCATGTCTGTCGATACTGTGACCCAGGCCACCCCCGCTGTTGCCGGTCCCCTGACGCTCGTCCATGCTGCCGACACCGCTCCTGGCTGGTGGCGCTCGGCCGTGATCTACCAGGTGTACCCGCGGTCGTTCCGGGACTTGAACGGCGACGGCGTGGGAGACCTTGCGGGGATCACCGAGGAACTGCCGCACCTGGCGGACCTGGGCGTCGATGCGGTGTGGCTGTCACCCTTCTACCGCTCCCCGCAGCGTGACGCCGGATACGACGTCAGCGACTACTGCGACGTTGACCCGATCTTTGGCACGCTCAGTGACTTCGACGTCATGATGGCAGAGTCCCACCGCCTGGGCCTGCGGGTGATCGTGGACCTGGTGCCTAACCACTGCTCGGACCAGCACCCCGCGTTCCAGGCAGCCCTGGCAGCACCGGCAGGAAGCCCCGAGCGGGACATGTTCATCTTCCGTGACGGAACCGGCCCCGATGGACAGGAACCGCCGAACAACTGGCAGTCCCACTTCGGCGGACCCGCCTGGACGCGGGTAGCAGGCACGGACGGCCAGCCGGGACAGTGGTACCTTCACCTCTTCGATTCCTCGCAGCCGGACTTCAACTGGGACAACCCCGCCGTCCATGCAGAGTTCGAGCGCGTGCTTCGTTTCTGGCTGGACCGGGGCGTTTCCGGTTTCCGGGTGGACGTAGCCCATGCCCTGGTCAAGGCGCCCGGCCTGCCCGCCTGGGGCGGCCGCGCCGATGGCGGCAGCAGCGACGGGTACCCGGGCCACGAGGCACCCATGTTCGGCCAACCCGCAGTCCACGACATCTACCGCAACTGGCGGCTGATCCTGGACGGGTACGGCCCGGACCGCATCCTCTGCGCCGAGGCAAGCGTGGACCTCCACCGGCTGGCGCACTGGGTCAGGCCGGACGAGATGCACCAGGCGTTTAACTTCCCCTACCTCCATGCGGGCCTGGACGTGTATAGGCTGCGCTCGGTCATCACGGACTCCCTGACCGTCCTTGACGGCGTGGGGGCCCCGAGTACCTGGGTGCTGTCCAATCACGATGTGGTCCGCCATGCCAGCCGCTTTGGCTACAACGGCCTTGGTCCACGGGACGGCGACGGCATCGGGACTGCCGATCCCCAGCCGGATGAGGAACTTGGCCGGCAGCGCGCAGCTGCCGCTTCGCTGTTCATGCTGGGGCTGCCCGGTGCCGCCTACCTCTACCAGGGCGAGGAGCTGGGGCTGCCGGACGGCATCGACATCCCCGGACACCTGCGCCAGGACCCCACGTTCGCCCGGACCGGCGGGCAGCGGCTTGGCCGTGACGGCTGCCGGGTGCCGCTGCCCTGGCGGTCCGGAGACCAACACCTGGGCTTCGGTTCGGGAAGCGATCCCTGGCTGCCCATTCCCGCCTCCTTCGCTGAGCTGGCGCGGGACCTGCAGGCGGAATCGCCGTCGTCGCATCTGTCCCTCTACCGACGCGCCCTGGCTTGCCGCCGCGACCTGGACCTCGGCAGGGGATCCCTGTCCTGGGCCGAGGACTGGTGCACCGGGTCCTCACTGGGCTACGTGAACGGCACTACGCTGGTGCTTATGAACCTGAACCACGAGCCGTTGGAGATGCCTGCCGGCCACGTCCTTATCCGCAGTACCCCATCCGGCACGGAAGGACTGCTGGCTTCGGGCGAAACAGCCTGGATCAGCATCGCAGCAGCAGACTGACGATGGCGGGCATCAAAGAAGTTGCCAGCCGTGCCGGCCTGTCCGTAGCCACCGTCTCGAGGGCGCTGAGCGGCAAGTCCAACGTCTCCTCCAGGAGCCGCCGCCTTGCACAGGAGGCGGCACGGGAGCTCGGATTCGTTCCCTCCTACCACGCGTCCAGCCTGGCGTCCGGACGAAACCACAACATTGGGCTGGTAGTGCCCAGCGTTCAGCGCTGGTACTTCTCCTCGGTATTGGAAGGCGTATCAGAGACGCTCCTGGACGCCGGCTACGACCTGACGCTGTACAACGTGGGCGAGCAGCCGGAGCACCGCAGCAGCATCTTGAACGACTTCCTCCTACGGAAACGCCTGGACGCCGTCATCGCGGTAGCACTGGTCCTCAGCGAGGAAGAAATCGGCCAGTTGCTCGCCGTGCACCGTCCCATCGTGGCCATCGGCGGAGCGCTGCGCGGCGCCTCAACCATAAGAATCGACGATGAGCGCCTGGCCATGCTGGCCACCCGGCACCTGATCGGGCTGGGCCATACCCGGATTGCCCATGTCACCGGGGATGCGGCTCTGAACCGCGACTTCAAGCTTCCGCAGCTGCGGCAGAAGGGTTTTACCACGGCGATGGCGGCAGCAGGGCTGACGCTGCGGCAAGAGTGGCAGGCCACTGCCGACTTCACCATCCAGGGCGCGTACGCGGCGGGCCGCGGGCTCCTGGGAACTTCTGCTGAGCGCCCCACCGCAGTTTTCGCGGCTTCGGATGAAATGGCCGTGGGCGTCATGCTCGCCGCACGGGACTTCGGCCTTCAGGTCCCGCAGGATCTTTCCGTCGTGGGGATAGACGGGCACGAGCTTGCAGAGACGTTTGGGCTGACCACCGTCAGCCAGGATCCGCGGGGACAGGGACGGCTGGCGGCTGCCACCGCGTTGGCTTTGTTGGATAATCCCAGCGGAAATCCCGACGGCGGCCCGGCGGCAGATGGAGCGCGGGACCAGGAGTACCCAACGGAATTTGTGATCCGGAACAGCACCGCGGTACCGCCGGACACTTCTGCGCGGCGGGGCTAGGACAAGCCCTACTCTGCAGCATCCTCCGTGGCATCCACGGCTCCCATGAACCGCGCATACCTGTCCAGGATCAGCGGCCAAGCCTGCACATACTCTTGGCGCGCGGCAACAGGATCCTCCGCGCCTTCCCACCCTTCGTGGAAGACCCGGACCTCAGTTCCTGCATCAACGGCGCGGAACACCACCAGGAGCTCCGTGGACCACAGCGCCGTAGTCCCGGGATGCCAGGTGGCGTGGAAGGACAGGGGCGGCTGCCAATCATCAAGGGTTCCCCAGATACTGGTGCGGCCATCATCCGCTGTTTCGAGGATGAGGTTCTCTTCAAACTCCACGTAGGAGCCGGCACCGTAAACACCGTGCTGCTCCAGGGGCCACCACAGGTGGGTGTGGTCGGTGAAGCCGGCGAAAGCCCGGGCCACAGGGCCTGGCACGACTACGGTGTTCACCACCGGTTCCAAGGGCTCGGTTGCCCGCTGGCCGGCGTCTTCAAAAGGATCCTGTGGGTGGCTGAAGATACTGCTCATGAGGGAATACTCTACCCGCGGCAACTTGAACCGCCTCTGTGACTAGAGATCCCTGTTTCGTTAAAGCCCTGTTTCGTTAAAGCGCTAGGGCCCTGACATTCCTTGTCAGGGCCCTAGCCAAAGTATGTCCGGCGGTG
>NZ_JAUZUY010000010.1:0-192273 GCF_031844305.1 Pseudarthrobacter sp. BRE9
CCGGCGTGCTCATCATGGTCTTCATCGACTCACCCCTGACCATGCTCGTCACCGCCATCGCCTCCATCCTCATGGTCATCGGCTGGTACGCCTGCCGCCAACGCATCCGCCAAATCGCCGAAACCCGCGACGGCTACACCGGCACATCCCCCGTCATCGCCAACCGCACGCCCATTTCCTGACCCCGGCATTTCCGCCGACCTTCGAGCTAAAGAAAGAACATGACACCAGAGCCGCAGCCCACCCTGACCTCCTCCCCTACCCGGCCCGCCGCCGTCGTCCATCACCAGGACCGCGTGGGGCCCGCACTGAAATCCGCCGGGCACGTGATCGTTGATTCATTGGTCGCCCACGGCGTGGAACGCAGCTACGTGGTTCCCGGCGAGAGTTTCCTGGATGTGCTGGACGGCCTGCACAACTCGACGATCGAAACCATCGTCTGCCGCCACGAAGGCGGTGCCGCCTACATGGCCGAAGCCGACGGGAAGCTGAACCAGCGCCCGGGGGTGGCCATGGTGACCCGGGGGCCCGGTGCCGCCAACGCGCATGTGGGACTGCACACCGCCTGGCAGGACTCCACCCCGATGCTGCTCTTCGTTGGCCTGATTCCGTTTGCCCACCGGGACCGCGAGGCCTTCCAGGAATTCGACATCAAGTCCTGGTTCGACACGGGGGCCAAGCGGGTGATGGTCCTTGACCACCCGGAACGGGCGTCCGAGATCGTGGCGGAAGCCATGTTCGCAGCCATGAGCGGCCGGCCGGGGCCGGTGGTGGTGGGCCTGCCCGAGGACGTCATCCGGCAGCAGGTGAGCCCGGCTCTGCACCCTGCGATCCCCGTGGCGGCAGGCGGGATGGCCAGCACGGATGCGGCAGCCCTGGAAGCGGCGCTGGCCGAATCCAGCAAGCCCCTCTTCGTCACCGGCGGCAACGACTGGACGCAGGAGGCCGCGGACCAGCTCACCGCATGGCTGGAACAGCACCACATCCCGGCCGCGGCGGAATGGCGGACGCAGGGAACGGTGCCCTTCCATTCGCCGTCCTACGTCGGCCCCATCGGCTATGGCCGTCCGCGCCCCACCTACGACCTGCTGGAGGAGACCGACCTGCTGGTCTTCGTGGGGACGGTGCCGGGGGACGTCATCACGGACGGTTTTGTCTGCCGGCAGGACTGGAACAAGGAGAACTTCCTGGTCACGGTGGACCCGTCGCTGCGCGGAAGGTCCGGTCCGGTGTCGCGGCAGATCCTGGCCAAGCCGGAGGCGTTCGTGCGCGGACTGGCGGACATCAGCCTGCCCGTGAAGGACGAGTGGAAGGCCTGGACGGGCCGGATGCGCGCTGAACAGGAGCGCTTTGCCGCGCTGCCTCCTGCTGCCCCGGGGGCAGGGCAGGCGCGGATGGACACACTGATGGCCAACCTCGTTCCCCGGCTGCCCGAGGATGCGCTGGTGACCTTCGGTGCAGGTGAACACACCAACTGGGCGCACCGGTATTTCCCCACCCGCCGTTACGCGTCCATGATCAGCGCGCGGAACGGTTCCATGGGCTACTCCGTCCCCTCCGCCGTCGCCGCATCCCTGGCCGAACCGCGACGGCGGGTGGTCACCATCGCCGGGGACGGGGAGTTCCTCATGAACGGGCAGGAGCTGGCAACGGCTGCCCAGTATGGCGCCACTCCGCTGGTGATCGTCATGGACAACCAGGAGTACGGCACCATCCGTACGCACCAGGAACGGCACTACCCCCAGCGCGTGTCCGGCACCCAGCTGAAGAACCCCGATTTTGCGCTGATGGCCAAGGCTTTCGGCGGGTTCGGGGTCACGGTGACCGAGGACCGGGATGTCCCGGCGGCATTGGATGCCGCCCTGGCAGCGATCGACCAGGACGGGGTGTTCGCCCTGATCCACCTCGTGGTGGAGCAGCGGGTCAAGGCGTACTAGCTCCCTGGCAGGCAAAGGGGAAGGCCGGCACTTTCGTACCGGCCTTCCCCTTTTGCTGTGATTCCGGTTAGAGCCGGTCCGTCCGCTCCTCGCCGCCGCCCTTGTGGCCCGCGCCGCGGAGGTTCTCCTGGACCTTTCCGAACAGGTCCTTGATGGTGGATTCGGCGTTGGAAATGACGTCCACGGGCACGTAGACCTCGTGGGATACCGGCAGGTCGTATTCGTCCTTCAGGTGCGTGCCGTTTCCCACCCCGGTCAGGGACAGGTAGACCATGGCCTCCGTCCGCGCGATGCCGGCGAGCTTGCCGAAGACGACGGTGAACTCGTTGGGCTGGAAGCTGATTGTCTGCCCGATGTGGCTGCGGCCCAGTTCACCGGCGGCAACCGCCTTTTCCGACTGGCTTCCGGTGTAGTCCATGAACTTCTCCTTCGATCGCCAACACGTACGCAGGCAGTCTAACCCTGCCCCTTCACGCGGGCACAGCGCCCATGCTGGAGGGCTGCACAATCCCCCACCCGGACTCGTAGCCATTCCTCCATTGAGCCGTACCCCGGCACCCCTGTTTGATGGCATCACCGGGCGGCAAAGGCTGCCCGGGCCCCACACCTCGAAGGAATAGCCGTGACTTCAATGACGAGCCGCGTAAAAAGCCCCGTCCGCTGGGACGACGTCGACATCGGCGACGCAGTGGAACTCCGAAGGAATGGACGCACCGCCTTCAGCGGTCTGGTGGACGACCGGACTGACGACGGCGACGTGGTGTGGGTGACAGCTCCCGCCGGAGGCCGGCGCTTGTTCCACATCGCCGACGGCTTCGACCTGGCAGGGGTGCCGGCATGACCGACTGCCCGGACGATTGCCCCTACTGCACTGGTCCGGAAACGGACTGAGGCTTCGCGCTGCCGCCAGGCGGAGCTTGCCAGACCGTCGCCACGGGCTCCGCACCCGGCGGGAACCGGCATGACATTGATTTGATGCCCGATCATCACGATCCGGGCATCAAATTGCCGCTACTGCCGGTGGCATCGTTGACGCGGGCAACGGGTACCGCGAAGGTGGTGCCATGAGGTCTCAGAAAATTTCCCAGGGGTTTGCCATGACGACGGCGGCCGCAGCGGCAGCGCTGCTGCTCACCGCGTGCGGTCCAAGCCAGCCGCAGTCCCAGACGACGACGTCGCCAGCCACCGGGCAGGCCAGCCAGTCCCCCTCGCCGACGGCGTCAACACCGCCTCCGGCGTCTTCGGCGCCGGCCACGTCGACGCCTGCTTCCCCCGCCCCCGGAACCACCCCCGCCGGCAGCCCCGGCTTATGCAAGACGGCGGGGCTCACGGCTGCCACCGATGCCTCCGGCGGCGGCGCAGCCGGAAGTGTCTACATGAAACTGAACCTCACCAACAAGGGCTCCGAGCCCTGCATCCTCAGGGGTTTCCCCGGCGTCTCCCTGGTGGCAGACGCCGTCGGCGCCCCCATTGGCGCCCCCGCCACGCGGGATACTTCGGCAGCTGTGGTTGATGTCCTGCTGGCCCCCGGCCAGACCGGCACTGCGGTGCTGCGCTACACGCAGGCAGGCAACTATATGGACTGCTCGCCCGTGGATGCGGCCGGATACCGGATCTACCCGCCCGAAGAGACCGAATCACTGTTCATCCCGCAGCCCACCCGTGCGTGCGGCAACGAAAACATCACGCTGCTCAGCATCGGAGCGTTCCAGCCCGCCTGACCGCAGGACCCGCCTGACCCCAGGAATGGGACCCCGGACAGGCTGAAGGCGGCCCGGCAATCACGCCGGGCCGCCTTCAGTACTGCCGGACCGCCGTCGAACGTTCCTGTTTCGCCGGCAGCCCTTTACGTTGTTACCGCTCTTGTTTTTAGCGCGTTGCGGTCGTGGTGCGGCCGGCGCCTGCCGTGCCGCGGGACAGGGCCAGGCCGAGGCCGATCATGCCGACACCGAGGATGAAGTGCAGCCAGTTGTCCGCAGTGTTGACCGGGACGAAGTTGGCAGCGCTGTCCTGGCCGATGAGCAGGCCGTAGAGCCAAAGCACCAGGTAGATGGCACCGCCAACCACCAGGTAGTTCTTTGAGCCGGGCACGCTGCGGGCCATGGCAATGCCTGCGGCGCCGAACAGCAGGTGGACGATGTTGTGCAGGATCGATACCTGGAAAAGACCCAGCAGCATTGCCCCGGATCCGTGCCCGGCGAACCCCAGGGAGTCGTAGTTGGAAGTGATGCCGGGGATGAACCCCAGGATCCCCACCAGGAGGAAGACCACGCCTACGGCAAGGGCGGCTTTTTGGATGTTGGTCCGGCCTACGGTGCGACCGCCGGAATTCATGGTTGTCATGATTTCTCCTGCTTGTGTCGTTAAACGATTCTGGCTGCCGGGCGATGCGTGACCGATAGTGCCTGACCATATACTTAATCGCCGACATCGTAAGTATACTTAGCAAATCCGCAGCGGATAGCAGGGTTCCATAACAGACCCATCACAAACTGGCCTGCGAGGGCCCGACCGGAGGCAGGTTGAACTGGCATGACGTCGATTTGGCTGGACCGCAGGGATCCCTTCACTTCTGATCCGTTCGAACCGGACACCAGGTACGACACCGTGGTGGCCGGCGCCGGCCTCACCGGCCTGGTCACCGCACTGCTGCTGGCCCGCTCCGGGCAAAGCGTGCTGGTGCTGGAAGCCCGCTTCCCCGGAGCCGTAACCACCGGCAACACCACCGCGAAAGTAACCCTGCTGCAGGGAACGTTCCTGTCCCGGCTCGCCCGCCAATATTCGCAAAAGCAGGTGCAGGCGTACGTGGACGGAAATCGGGAGGGCCAGGCGTGGCTGCTGCGCTACCTGGAGGAACACAGCGTGCCCTTCCAGCGCCGCGACGCCTATACCTACGCCGCTTCGGCACAGGGCACGGAGACGCTGCGGGAAGAGGTCAGCGCCGCCACCACCGCGGGACTGGACGTGGACTACGTGCGCGACGCCGGTTTGCCGTTCCCCGTCCACGGCGCCGTCCGACTGCCGGACCAGGCCCAGATCAACCCGATGGAGGTCCTCGACGCACTGGTGGCGGACATCCGCAGCCGCGGCGGCCGTATCGTCAGCGGCGTGCGCCTCCGGGACGTGACCGGCGATGCGCCCTCCGCCGTCAAGACCGACCGTGGCAGTGTCAGGGCCGACAAGGTAGTCCTTGCCACCGGGACTCCCGTCCTGGACCGGGGCCTGTATTTCGCCAAGCTGAAGCCAAGCCGTTCCTACGCCGCGGCCCTTGACCTGCAGGAGGACCAGGCGCCGCCGCCGGGCATGTACATCTCCGTTGAGCAGCCCACCCACTCCCTTCGCGACTACGAGGTGGACGGCAGGAACCTGCTGCTCGTGGGCGGGCACGGCCATCAGGTGGGCCGGACGGATTCGGAAAAGGCCCACCTCGCCGGCCTGCTCGACTGGGCGGGCGGACATTACCCCGGCGCTGTCACCACCCACACGTGGTCCGCGCAGGACTACATGCCCACCAACCTCATGCCGTTCTTCGGCAAACTCCCGCGCGGCAAGGGCCAGATCTATTTCGGCACCGGCTACAACAAGTGGGGCATGACCAACGCCGTCGCCGCCGCGCTGGGTATATCGGCGGACATCCTGGGCGGGCAGGTGCCCTGGGCGGACACCATCCACCATCGCATCACCTCACCGGCAGGTGCGTTGTCCGCCGTGGCGCTCAACGCCGGCGTGGCGGCCAGGCTCGCCTCCGACTGGGGCAAGGTGAGCACCGAAGGCCGGAAGATCAACGGCCTGAAACGGGGCACCGGCCAATCCACTGTTCCCGCCGCGCCTGCCACCGCGGCGCCAGATGCCGCGGGTGCTGCTGCTGCCGCCGTCCCGGATACGTCCGCCGTCCCGGCCGAAGGCCAGGGCAAGGTCTACCGCGAGGGCAACCGGCCGGTGGCTGTATCCACCGTCGATGGGACCACCTGCCGGCTCTCGGCGGTCTGTACCCACATGGGCGGCATCCTGCACTGGAACGACAACGAGCAGACCTGGGACTGCCCCCTGCACGGCTCGCGCTTCACGAACCAGGGCACGTTGCTCGAAGGTCCGGCCACCAGGGACCTGCCAGAGGCCGGGACTGCTTGAAAGAGCTCCCCGGGAGTTGGGTGTCAGTGCCTTGGGGCATGATGGAGGCATGAACCAGGAACAGCGTCCTGCCGGCAGCGGTGTTTCCGGCGTGGCCGCCCCCATGGGCCAATTCAGCCGGCCCACCAGGGACTGGTTCCTGGGCGCGTTTTCCGAACCCACCCCGGCGCAGGCCGGGGCCTGGAAGGCCATCTCCTCCGGATCCCATGCGCTGGTGGTGGCCCCTACCGGTTCCGGAAAAACCCTCGCGGCCTTCCTCTGGGCCCTGGACCGGCTCCTGGCCTCGGCATCCCAGGCCCCTGCTCCCGCCGCTGCTGAAGTGCCGCCAAAAGGCAAGCGGACCCGGGCGCCAAAGCGCAAGACCCGTGTCCTCTACATCTCACCCCTCAAGGCCTTGGGCGTTGACGTTGAACGGAACCTGCGCTCCCCGCTGATCGGCATTACCCAGACGGCCAAGCGGCTGGGACTTCCCGCACCGCTGATCACGGTGGGGGTCCGGTCCGGGGACACTCCCGCCGCGGAGCGCCGTGTGCTGTTGACCAACCCGCCGGACATCCTTATCACCACCCCGGAATCGTTGTTCCTCATGCTCACCTCGAAGGCACGCGAAACCCTTGCCGAAGTGGACACCATCATCATCGACGAGGTCCACGCCGTGGCCGGGACCAAGCGCGGGGCCCACCTTGCCGTGTCCCTGGAGCGCCTTGACGCGCTGCTGCCCAAACCTGCACAGCGCATCGGGCTTTCCGCCACCGTGGAGCCCCGGGAACTCGTGGCCCAGTTCCTGGCCGGCTCGGCCCCCGTGGATATCGTCGCTCCGCCGGCAAGAAAGAACTGGGACCTCACGGTTTCAGTGCCGGTAGAGGACATGTCGGACCTGCAGGGCGCGGCGGGAGCCTTCGATTCCGGCCCCGCTTCCGGATTGCAGCCGCAGGCTTCCATCTGGCCGCATGTGGAGGAGAAAATCGTGGACCTGGTGCTGGCCAACCAGTCCACCATCGTCTTCGCCAACTCCCGGCGGCTTGCCGAACGCCTCACTGCACGGCTCAACGAGATCTACGCCGAACGCCAACTGATTGCCGTGGGCGGCGGCTGGGACGAGCCCGGCCCGGAAGGGCACGCGGGCGCAGCCGGCACGCCGGGGAGACCGCCGTCGGGCATTCCCGCCTCAACCGCCACCCCTGCACACCTGACGGCCCAGGCCGGGAGCTCTGCCGGCGCCGATCCCGTACTGGCCCGCGCCCACCACGGCTCCGTTTCCAAGGACCAGCGCGCGCTCATCGAGGACGACCTCAAGTCCGGGCGGCTGCGGTGCGTGGTGGCCACGTCGTCCCTGGAACTGGGCATCGACATGGGCGCCGTGGACCTGGTGGTGCAGGTGGAGTCGCCGCCGTCCGTGGCCAGCGGTTTGCAGCGGGTGGGCCGCGCCGGGCACCAGGTGGGCGAGATTTCCCAGGGCGTCCTTTTCCCCAAGCACCGGGCAGACCTGGTCCACACGGCCATCACCGTGGAACGGATGCTGGGCGGCAAGATCGAGCGGCTCAGCATCCCGGCCAACCCGCTGGACATCCTGGCCCAGCAGACCGTTGCCGCAACCGCGCTGGGCAGCATCGACGTGGAGGAATGGTTCAGCACCGTCCGGCGCTCGGCACCTTTTGCCTCCCTCCCCCGGTCTGCGTTCGAGGCCACCCTGGACCTGCTGGCGGGACGTTACCCGTCCGACGAATTCGCCGAACTCCGGCCACGGATCATCTGGGACCGCAATGCCGGCACCATCGAGGGGCGGCCGGGGGCCCAACGCCTGGCCGTCACGTCCGGCGGTACCATCCCTGACCGCGGCCTGTTCGGCGTCTACATCATCGGCACCGAACAGGAGGGTTCAGCCTCCCCCGCTGAGGACGGCAAACCGGCGCGCACGCCAAAGGGCGGCCGGCGGGTGGGTGAGCTGGACGAAGAGATGGTCTACGAGTCCCGCGTGGGGGACGTCTTCGCCCTGGGTGCCACCAGCTGGAAGATCGAGGACATCACCCACGACCGCGTTCTGGTCTCCCCCGCCTTCGGGCAGCCCGGCAAGCTCCCGTTCTGGAAGGGCGATTCGTTGGGGCGGCCCGTGGACCTGGGCCGTGCCCTTGGCGCATTTGTCCGGGAGCTGTCAGCGTCCGACGTCGGCCCTGCCACCGAGCGCTGCAAGGCCAGCGGCCTGGACGAGTTCGCCGCCAACAACCTCATCCAGTACCTCAGCGAGCAAAGGCAGGCCACGGAAGTGGTGCCCAGCGACACCACGCTGGTAGTGGAGCGGTTCCATGACGAATTGGGCGACTGGCGGGTCATCCTGCACAGTCCATTCGGGATGCCGGTGCACGCGCCGTGGGCGCTCGCCGTCGGGCAACGGCTCCACCAGCGCTACGGGCTGGACGGTTCCGCCATGGCGGCCGACGACGGCATCGTGCTGCGGGTGCCCATGATGGAGGACGAGCCGCCCGGCGCTGAGCTGTTCCTCTTCGATCCGGAGGAACTCGAGCAGATCGTCACTGCCGAGGTGGGCGGCAGCGCCCTGTTCGCGTCACGGTTCCGGGAGTGCGCTGCCCGCGCGCTTCTGCTGCCCCGGCAGACCCCCGGCAAGCGCCAGCCGCTGTGGCAGCAGCGCCAGCGGTCGGCCCAGTTGCTGGACGTGGCCAGGAAGTACCCCACATTCCCCATCGTGCTGGAAACGGTGCGCGAATGCCTGCAGGACGTTTATGATCTGCCCGCGTTGAAGGAGATCGCCGCTTCCGTGGAGCGGCGCGAGCTGCGGATCCTGCAGACCACCACCCAGCAGCCCTCGCCGTTCGCCAAGTCCCTGCTCTTCGGCTACGTGGCCCAGTTCCTCTACGAGGGCGACTCCCCGCTCGCGGAACGCCGCGCGGCCGCCCTGGCCCTGGATTCCACCCTCTTGAACGAGCTGCTGGGCCGGGTGGAGCTGCGCGAACTCCTCGATGCCAAGGTCATCGAGGCCACCGAACGCGAGCTGCAGAGACTGGCCCCGGACCGGCGTGCACGGGGAATGGAAGGGGTTGCGGACCTCCTGCGGTTGCTGGGCCCGCTCGCACCCGAGGAAACGGCGGCCCGGCTCCAGGGTTCCGCCGTGGAGGGGCAGGAAGCAGCGGCGGGTGGGCAGGACGTCGGGGCGGGTGGGCAGGTGGCGGCCGGTCTCGCCGAAACCCCTCCGGCCGAGGCTGCCGCCACCGTGGAAGAAACGCTGGCCCACCTGGCCGCACTCCAGCGCGCCAACCGCGCCATCAAGGTCAACATCGGCGGAGTAGAACGCTTCGCCGCGGTGGAGGATGCAGCCCGTCTCCGCGACGCCATTGGTGTTCCGCTGCCCATGGGAGTTCCGCTTGCATTCATCGAGCCGGTGGCCGATCCTTTGGGCGATCTCGTCTCCCGGTATGCCCGGACACATGGCCCCTTCACCGCAGCCGAGGCCGCTTCCCGCCTCGGCCTCGGCGTGGCGGTGGTGGGTACGGCCCTGAAACGCTTGGCAGCGGATGGGCGCGTGGTGGAGGGCGAGTTCCGCCCCCATGCCACCACGCCCGAAGGCCCACCAGCCGAGGCCACCCTGCCGGATTCCGGCCGCCAGGAAACCTCCAGTGATGCCGGACAACCCGCCGGACCGGCTCCAACCGATGAACCGGCGGCCAGCGCTCCCACCCCCGACATTCAGCACTCTGTCTCCAGCGAATGGTGCGACGCCGAGGTGTTGCGCAAGCTCCGCCGTCGTTCCCTGGCCGCGCTGCGCGCCGAAGTGGAACCTGTGGACGCTGCCGCCTACGGACGCTTCCTGCCCGCGTGGCAGCATGTCAGGACTCCCGGCGGTGGCCGCGGCCAGCCCTCGCTGCGGGGCCTGGACGGCATCATCACCGCCATCGACCAGCTCTCGGGGGTGCCCGTCCCCGCTTCGGCCTGGGAACCCCTGGTGCTCGCCACGCGGGTATCCAATTACCAGCCGGCCATGCTGGATGAACTGATGGCTGCAGGTGAGGTCCTGTGGTCCGGGGCCGGAGCGCTTCCGGGAAACGACGGCTGGATCAGCCTTCACCTCGCGGATTCAGTGGAACTGACGCTGAACCCCGCGCCCGACTTTGACCCGGGCGACGCCGGCCGGCGGCTCCTGGACCATCTGCGGAACAACGGCGGCGGGTATTTCTTCCGCCAACTGACCGAGGTGGCGGGCGGCATGGACGCCGTCCTGAGCGACCAGGAGGTGGTGGCTGCCCTGTGGGACCTTGCGTGGGCCGGCAGGATCACCGGTGACACGTTCGCCCCGGTTCGGGCGTTGATCGCCGGCGGCCACACGGCCCACCGCCAGGTGGCCAGGGCACCACGTGCCAGGGCGCCACGGCTGAGCCGGCTGGGCCGGTCCCACGGCACCGGCCTGATGGGGTCCCCGGGGCTGGCCGGCGGCCGCTACGGATCCCAGGGTGCCGCCACCCCTCCGACTGCTGCCGGCCGCTGGTCCGCGCTTCCCGAGCCTGAGCTCGATCCCACCATCCACGCCCGTGCCACCGCTGAACTCCTACTGGACCGCTACGGCGTCGTCACCAGGGGCTCGGTCATGGCCGAACAGATCCTGGGCGGTTTCGGCCTCATGTACAAGGTTCTGGCCCGGCTGGAGGAGGCGGGCCGTTGCCGGCGCGGTTACTTCATCGAACACCTTGGTGCCGCGCAGTTCGCTGTTCCCGCCACCGTGGACCGGCTCCGCTCCTACTCGGAAGATACGCAGCTGGCCAAGGCGGAGCCGGTGGCCCTGGCACTCGCCGCCACCGATCCCGCCAACCCCTATGGCGCAGCCCTGCCCTGGCCCGCACTGCAGGATGACGCCGGCACCGGCCACCGGCCTGGCCGGAAGGCCGGTGCGCTGGTGGTCCTGGTGGACGGCGCATTGGTCCTTTACGTGGAGCGTGGCGGAAAGACCCTTCTGGCGTTCAGCGATGACCAGGCCGTCCTGGCGGTGGCGGGTGCCGCGCTGGTGGGGGTGGTGACCCGCGGTGCGGTGGACAAGCTGATCATGGAGAAAGTCAATGGGCACGGCATCCTGGATACCCCGGTCGCGGCTGCCCTGAGCTCCGCCGGCGCCTACTCCACTCCGAAGGGACTGCGGATCCGTGCCTGAAGGCGATTCCGTCTGGCGGGCCGCCCACCAGCTGCACGAGGCCCTGGCCGGACAGACGCTGCTGGCCTCGGACTTCCGCGTGCCCCGGTTCGCCACACTGAACCTCGCCGGGTGGACCGTTGCCGAAGTAATCCCCCGGGGCAAGCACCTGCTGATGCGGGTAGTCAGCCCGGAGGACAAAAGGCTGACCATCCACTCACATCTGAAGATGGAAGGCGCCTGGCAGGTCTATCCACCTGGCGGAAGATGGCGGAAGCCGGGTTTCACCGCCCGGTGCGTGCTGCGCACGGCCGTGGCTGACGCCGTCGGCTTCTCGCTGGGCGTTGTGGAAGTGGTGGCCACCGCCAACGAGGATTCCATCGTGGGGTTCCTCGGGCCGGACCTCCTGGGCCCGGACTGGGACCTGGACGAGGCGGAAGGCCGCATCCGCTCGCGCCCCGGGGTTCCGGTGGGAGTGGCCCTCCTGGACCAGCGGAACCTGGCGGGCATCGGAAACATTTACCGGTGCGAGGCGTGCTTCCTGTCCGGTGTGCATCCCGCGACGCCTGTTTCCGAGGTTCCGGACGTGCGGACCCTGATGACCGACGCCAAACAGCTCCTGGAGGTCAACCTGGGGCCAGGACGCCGCGTAACCGTCCTCAATGCCCGGGGCATGCCGGTGGGCAGGATGGCGGGCAGGCCCGGCTACTGGGTGTACGGCCGGGAACGCCAGCCGTGCCTCAAATGCGGCACGCCCATCCAACGCGGACTCCTGGGCAAGCCGAACGGCGAGGAGGAACGGGACATCTACTTCTGCCCGAAGTGCCAGCCGCCGCCGGCCTGACCCATGCCGGGTTGATCTGTTCAGGCGCAGCGCTCCGAAGCCTTGGCAGCCTGTGCGTCGCCGGCGGCCTTCGGCATGGGGGCAGGAACCATGAAAATTGGCAGCAGCACATGGACCAGAGGACCGATGGCCAACGCATACACCACGGTACCCAGGCCCACCGAACCGCCCAGCAGCCAGCCGATGGCCAGCACGGACACCTCGATGAGCGTGCGCGACAACCTGACCGACCACCCGGTGCGGCGTGCCAGTCCGGTCATCAGCCCGTCCCGCGCCCCGGGCCCAAAGCGTGCCCCGATGTAACAGGCGGACGCGATCCCGTTAAGCACTATGGCCCCGCCCAGGAGACCAAACTGACCTGCGGCCTGGGACATGGCCGGGATGAGTGCCAGTCCAACGTCCGCGAACACTCCCACGAGCACCGCGTTGCACAGCGTTCCGAAGCCCGGCCACTGCCGCAGCGGGATCCAGAGGAGCAAGACCAGGAAACTCACAACGATGACCACCACGCCGATGCTCAGGCCCGTCCGGTTCGCCAGGCCCTGGTGGAACACGTCCCAAGGGTCCAGGCCAAGCCCCGCACGGATGAACATGGCGAGGGATATGCCGTACATGGCAAGGCCTGTGAAGAGTTGGAGGAGTCTGCGGGTCATCATGCAAACAACGATTCCATGAAACTGGCCTTGGAATACATAGCCAGTTTGAGATACTGGCCTTATGTCTTCCCTTACCGCGTCCGCACTTGCGCGCCTCCTTGGCAGCTGGAATCCCGGCGCTTCGCCCGCCTACCGTGAGCTGGCCGACGTCGTCCGCCTCCTGGTGCTGGACGGCCGGGTAGCCCTGGACACGGCGCTGCCCAGCGAGCGCGCCCTTTCCGCAGCCCTGGGCGTCAGCCGGACCACGGTGACGGCAGCCTACGGCCACCTCCGCGAACAGGGCTTCCTGAGCAGCGGACAGGGCAGCAGGAGCCGCACCAGGATTCCCCGCACGACGACGGCAGGCACCACCATGCTTCGTGGCCCGCTGAGTGGTGGCCCGGTGACGTCCGGGCCGGGACATGCGGCAGCAGGAGCCGCCGCGGGGCCGGGCGCGCTGGGACTGGCAGCACCCGGGCTGGCAGCGCCCGGACTGGCAGCACCGGAGGGTTTGATCGACCTGGCTTATTCGTCCCTGCCCGCCAGCGGCGAATTGGTGCATCGGGCCTTCGCGGCGGCCCTGACCGAGCTTCCGGCGCTGCTGCCAGGGTTCGGTTATGACGCCATGGGCCTGCTCCCGCTGCGCGAAGCAGTCGCAGCACGCTACACGGCTGCGGGCGTACCCACCACGGCAAACCAGGTGCTGGTGACCTCCGGCGCCCAGCATGCCCTGAACATCATCCTTCGCGCCCTGACCGGCCGGCAGGACAAGGTACTGGTGGAACATCCGAGCTATCCGAACGCACTGGACGCCATCCGTGCCGCGGGGTGCCGTGCGGTGCCCGTGGCGTTCCAACCCCAGCAAGCCCACCGATCCGCAGGTTCCAGCAGGCCAGCCAACCTTGCCACCGTGGCCTGGGACATGGAGGGGCTTAAGGCGGCACTCGTGCAGCAGCGGCCCAGGATGGCCTACGTCGTGCCGGATTTCCACAACCCCACCGGCCAGCTCATGCCGGACTCCCAGCGCCGCCAGCTGGTGAAGGCGGCTGCGGCGGCTGGCACAACCGTTGTGGTGGACGAGACCCTCCGGGAATTGAACCTCGACGGCGCCCACGCAACTCCGGTGGCAGCGTTCAGTCCTGCGGTGGTGACCATCGGTACGCTCAGCAAGTCCCATTGGGGCGGCCTGCGGACTGGATGGATCCGCGCATCGGAGGACATGATCCAGCGGTTTGCGGCGGCCCGGACCTCCCTGGACCTGGGTGGGCCCGTGATGGAACAACTGGCCGCCGCCCACCTGGTCCGTGCCCTGGATGAACCGCTCCCGGCCCGGCTCGCCGGACTCCGGGAGAACCGTGCGGTGCTGTTGGAACTCCTCGCCGGCCACCTCCCGGAGTGGGGAACCCTTTACCCGTCCGGCGGCCTGTCCATGTGGTGCAGGCTGCCGGGCCCCATCAGCACCGCCTTGACGGTCATTGCCCCGGACTTCGGCATCCGGCTGGCGGCGGGGCCACGGTTTGGAATCGGTGGTGCATTCGAACGCTATCTCCGCGTGCCGTTCACCCTGCCACCGGAAAAGCTGGAAACCGCAGTCCTGGCACTGCGGTCAGCCCAGGACCGGCTCGACGCCGCCCCGCAGCTGCGTCGGAGCCTCAAGAAAGCCCCCGACCTGGCTATTGCCTGACCGGTCCCGGATGCCTGCCAAACCGGCCCATGCGTTGCTTGGCAGTATTAGTCCCGGCTCCCACCGGAACATGGGCCGTCGCTTTGGCCAGGCCAAAGAGCGGCATCCCGTTGTAAATGACTTCAATTCCGGCAACAGGCACCTGGTAGGTCTCGTGCCACACGCCGACATCTCCGCTTCCGGCAGTCTCCTTCATGAACCGGCGCCAGGGTTCAAGGTGCGGCGATTCCCGGTCGGCGGCGAATTTCCGCAGGTGTTCCGGGCTCTCCCAGTAGCTGAGCAGCATGGTGGTCCTGCCGAACCACTGCTGGTACCCCAGCATTCCCGACGCCGGGTCCCCGGCCAGGTGCTGGAGCATCCGGGGCATGGCGCTTGCCACCTTGCCGACCGTTCCCAGCTTCCACCACCTGTTGGCCCGCATTCCTATCAGGAAGACCGTCACTGAGTCGCGGCCGGGATCGGCGGTGTAGCGGCCCGGAAAGACACTTTGCGCCATGGGAAGCTCCTCGGGTTGCGGCAAAGAAGTTTTGTAACGCTGTTACGAAACAAGGTTATGAAACAATGGAGCGCATGGCAAGACCTGTGATCCATGACGATTCCCTGCGGCAGGAACTGCTCACGGTGACCGCAGAACTGGTGGACCGGGACGGACCGGCCAAGGTGACTTTGCGGGATGTGGCGTCGGCAGCGGGAACCTCCACCACCGCCGTCTACTCCCTCTTCGGCGGCAAGTCCCAGCTCCTCACCGCCGTGGTGGAGGATGGGTTCCGCTCCTTCCGGGACTCACAGGTGGCCGCGGCCCCGGATGGGCTGCAGGGACTTGGGGCTGCCTACCGGACCTGGGCATTGGAGCACAGGGCGCTCTACCGGCTGATGTTCGGCGGAGCCCTTGCCGCCTACGTGGATTGCGAGCCGAGCCCTGAAGTCACTGCGGGCGCGATGGATCCGCTGATGGAGGCCGTGGCTGCGGCCCAAGGCGCCGGCACACTGAGGAGTGAACCGGTGGAAAAGGTGGCCATCGCCATCTGGGGCCAGGTGCACGGCCTGGTGAGCCTCGAACTGGCGCAGGTAGGTCCGCCGGACGCCGACTGGTCCGGCGCCTACAACTCCGCCCTGGACGCAATAGCCCGCGGCTGGGCCGCCTGACGCCGGCGCTTTTCGAGGCGCCTGTTCATATGCGACGCGCAAGATACCTGGCGCGGCGGACATATCCACCGCGCCAGGTATTTCCCGAGTCGATCAGTATTTTGCGCGTCGCTGCGACCCAGGGCGCTCTACGCGTACACGCGCTCCAGGAAGCCGCCCCAGGCCTTGGCCGTGGTCCCGGAATCGCCGGCGCCGCTGAAGTCGTGCACGGTCATGCCCACGGGCGCACCAAAGGCGTTGCGGCCGAAGAACCGGTACAGCGCATCGGAAGTGCGGATCCCCAGGAAGTGTTCATTCGAGAAGTCCACCTCGCCCGCAAGCCGGCCCACGCCGTCGAGCTCCACATCCACCTGGGACCCCTGTCCGGTTGACTCCACGCCCAGCGCTTCGCGGAGCCGGAGGAAGCCGTCAGCAGCCTGGGACGCCGCCGGCGCCTGGATGTCGGTAAACACCACGGGCCGGCCGTCGAAGTACTGCAGGTATTGGCCCAGCGTGTGCAGGTAGAACGCTGTATGGCGGCTGGCGCCGTCGTACTGCTGGTCCCAGTTGTCCGCGAAGATGCCGCTGTGGACGTAGTGCAGCCGGGCTTTGCCCCCGTCGAGCGGTTCCAGCACATGTTCCAGCTGGTTGAACCAGCCGTCCGGCCCGTCCATCCGGGAGACCAGGTGGTGCGGGTACTCCTCCACGGTTTTGACGTCCGGCCACTGGTCCGTCGGGAACATCCACGCGGGCGTTCCGTTGGTTACCGCTTCCCACACCCGCTCGGGAGTGCCGGGGAGTTCCGTGTCGTAGACGATTTCGAAGTTGCACTTGTCGCTCATTTGTCCTGCTCCTTGCTTGGATGGGAATCGCTGCCTGGATGGGCTTCGTTGGCCGCCTTGGGGCCACCGTATTCTTTAAGTGCGGGGTGCAGCGCCACGACGAGCCGGTGCCGCCGCCCCCGTGGTGACGCCCCGCCGTCGTGATACTTGTCCACCAGCCGCATGACCTCGGTGCCGAGCTCCTCGGCAAAGGCCGCACGGTCGGCGGCGGTGTGGAAGGTGATCTCGCCGTCGATGGCGAACGTGGCCAACGTCTGCCGGGCGGCGGCGGCGCCGGCAATCAGCTTCCCCACCTCCTGGACCATCCGGCCCGCGAGCGCCAGCAGCCAGAAGGCGGAGAACCGGTCAGCGAACCGGCGCGGATCCGGGGACACCTCGTTCAGCGCCGAGGGTGAGATGAGATAGGAGGCTGCCGTAGCCTGCAGGACCCGCTCGGTCACGTTGCCCTTGCGGCGTTCCTCCACCAGCTCTACCAGGCCGTGGCGCTCCAGCGCCTTGAGGTGGTAGTTCACCTTCTGCCGGGGCAGTCCCACCCGGACCGCCAACTGCGTGGCGGAGGCCGGCTGGACCAGCTCGCGAAGGATCCTCGTGCGGATGGGGTCCAGGGAAACCTCGGCCGCGGCCGGGTCCTCGATGACTGCGATGTCCTGCATGCATCCAGTCTCGCAACCGACAACTTTTATTGTCAAGAACTTTTTTATCGTCGGCGGCGAGCCAATGCTCCGGAAGCCGGGCATATCAGCGCCGGTAGAATGGACCCGTGATGCAATCCCCCCTCCCCGTGCGCGACGGCGTCAACGCCACCCGCCTGCGCCTGCCGGAGGAGGGTCCGTGGGACACCGCGATGGACTACATGATGCACCGCTGGGGGCACATCGATCCGCAGGGCATCGAGGACAGGTTCGACGCCGGCGAAATCGTTGGCGAGGGCGGCATCCCCCTGGACCGCACCACGCCGCTGCAGGACCATACCTTCATCTGGTACTACCGGACGCTTCCGCCGGAGAAGCGGCTGCCGGTGGACATCAGCATCCTGCACCAGGACGGGCACCTGCTGGTGGTGGACAAGCCGCATTTCCTGCCCACCACGCCGGGTGGCACGTACATCCAGGAATCGGCCCTGGTGCGCCTGCGGAACCAGCTGGACCTGCCGGACCTGATCCCCATGCACCGGCTGGACCGGATGACCGCAGGCGTGCTGCTCTTCTCCACCAACCCGCAGACCCGCGGCAGGTACCAGGTGCTGTTCGAGAAGCGGCAGGTGCAGAAGGAATACGAGTGCGTCTCGGCCGCCGAGCCCGCCCCGGGGTATCCCGCCGTCGAATTTCCCATGGTGGTCCGGAACCGGATGACCAAGTCCCGCAGCTACCTGCTCGCAGAGGTCATCGACGGCGAGCCGAACGCGGAAACCAGGATTGAGCGGCTGGAAACGTTCGACGCCGGCCCTGCGGCGGGTGCCGACGGCAGCGGTGCGCCGGGCAGCGATGCCCGGAACAGGCAGGTGCGCCTCGCGCGCTACCGGCTGGAACCGCACACCGGAAAGACCCACCAGCTGCGGGTCCACATGGCTTCATTGGGGCTGGGGATCGTGAACGATGCCTTTTATCCGGACCTGTTGGACAAGGCCCCGGACGACTACGCCAAACCGCTGCAACTGCTGGCCCGCGGCATCCGATTCGTGGATCCGATCTCCGGCAGGCCGGTGGAGTACCGCAGCAGCCTGGATCTCAGTGAAGCGGTCCGAGCACGTCCCTGAACACCGCCTCCACCTCCGCGGTGTGCAGCACGAACTCCACCAGTTCCAGGCCGCTTGCCGGATGCGAGGCCCGGAAGCCCTCAACGGCGTCCCGCGCCGCTTGCGCCACGGCCGCAGCCGGCCAGCCGTAGGCTCCGGCGCCCACCGCCGGGAAGGCAAGCGTTCCGGCTTCCAGGGCGTCGGCCAGCCGCAGGCTTTCGGTGAAGCAGGACACCAGGAGCGCGCGGTTGGTCTGTCCGGCGTGGCGGTTGGGTCCCACCGTGTGGATCACCCAGCGGGCCGGCAGCCGGAAGGCCGGTGTTGCCACGGCGGCCCCGGTCTGGAGCCCGTGCGGCAGCCGCGTTGCCCGCAGTTCCCGGCAGGCAGCCAGCAGCTCCGGTCCTGCGGCGCGGTGCAGGGCCCCGTCCACTCCCCCGCCGCCAAGCAGCGAAGCATTCGCGGCGTTCACCACCGCGTCCACCCGCCGCTGCGTAATGTCACCCTGCAAAACCGAGACGCGCATGCCGCCAGTTTCCCAAGTGCGGTACCTTGTGGCAATGGACTTCGGCAGCGTTGACAGCTGGGGGGCGGCCCTTTATTTCTGGGTCATCCCGGTGGTGATCGGCGACGCCATTTTCCCGCCCATCCCGTCGGAAATGGTAGTGATTACCGGCGGCGCACTGTCAGCTGACGGACGCGCCAACGTATTCCTGGTGCTCGTCCTTGCCGCCCTGGCGTCATGGATCGGCGACATGGTGGTCTTCCACCTCTTCCGGCGGCGGCTGAGCCATGTGCTGGACCGCTGGAAATGGGGCCGCCGCGTCCATTCCGGCATCCATGCAGCGCTGGCCAAGGCAGGCCGTTCGTCCACCTACGGCACCATCATCGGGGCCCGGTTCATTCCCGGCGGCAGGCTGGCGACATCGGCGGCCGCCGGCATCGCCAATGTCTCGGTCCGGGGTTTCAGCCTGTGCGCCGGGCTGGGGGCGGTCCTGTGGGCGTGCTGGCTGGTGGGCCTGGGCTACTTCACCGGTTCGGCCACCAAGCTGCCGTTCTGGGCCAGCTCGCTGATCGGCGTGGCAGTGGGCCTGGTGATCGGCGCCGTCGTGGGCATCATCGTCACCCGCCGGCGCGGCGACCGGTCACCGGTCGTCGAAGAACCCGGATCGCTCCCCGACGCAGGCTAGACGGGCAGCCACTTGCCGCGGCTGCGCCGCAGGACACTGAGCGAGCCCGTCAGCGCAACGCGTTCGACGGCGTCGCGCATCATGGCTGCCGACTCCACCGCCTGGCGGTTCTCGCCGCTGTACTCGCTGGCTTCGACAAGGAAGCGAAGGTTCAGCTGGGGCACCCCGCCGGCGATCTGGAGCTGGTGGGCCTCCACATGGTGGCGGGTGCCCAGCGCCTCGACGGCCGCGTCCATGACCGCCTCCGGCGGATTGCCCGGCCGCAGCCCGGTGATCTTGAGGCGGGTCTGGAAGGAAGGCATGCCTCCAACCCTATCCAAACCCCCGCTCATTTCCTGCGCTTAAATCCGAAACGCCCGCTCACCCTGGAAGTCGGAGGTGAGCGGGCGTTTCATCAAAAGCCGCGAAAGGTGAGCGGGCGTTTCATCAAAAGCCGCGAGAGGTGAGCGGGCGCCTAGCCGGTGTTGCGGAGGCCGGCCGCCACGCCGTTGACGGTGATCAGCATCGCCCGCTGGAGGCGTTCGTCGATTTCCGCTCCGCTGATTTCGGCTTCGGTGCGGATGCGGCGCAGGAGTTCCACCTGCAGGTAGCTGATGGGGTCCAGGTACTGGTCGCGGATTTCCAGGGATCGCTTCAGCGTGGGCTGGGCGTCCAGGAGCAGGTTCTCGCCGGTCAGCTTCCGGACCTCGGCAACCGTGAGCTCGTACTCCTCCCGGATGGTCCGGAACAGGTGGTGCAGCTCCTCCGGGACCAGGGTGGACACGTAGTAGCCGGCTATGTCCATGTCTGTTTTGGCGAGCGTCATCTCCACGTTGGACAGCACGGAGCGGAAGAAGTGCCAGTGGTCCATCATCTCCACCAGCTGGGCGGAATGCCCGGCTTCACGGGCGGCCTTGAGCCCGGAGCCCACGCCGAACCAGCCGGGCACGATCTGCCGTGACTGGGTCCAGCCAAAGACCCACGGGATGGCGCGCAGGCCGCCCAGTCCGGCGCCGGAGTCGGGGCGCTTGGACGGTCGGGAGCCGATGTTGAGGGAGCCCAGCTGTTCCACGGGGGTGGAGGCCATGAAGTAGGCGGGCAGGTCCGGGTGGTCGATCAGGTTGCGGTACCGGTCGAAGGCTGCGTCCGAGATGGCTTCCATGACGTGCCCGTACCGCTCCCGCTGGTCCTCCGAGGTCCGGGGATCGCGGTGCAGGGCCGAACCCTGCAGCACCGCGGCCAGGGAGAGCTCCAGGTTTTCGCGGGCAAGCTCCGGCAGGGAGTACTTGTCCGAGATGACTTCGCCCTGCTCGGTGAACTTGATTTCGCCTTCCAGGACGCCGTTCGGCTGGGCGAGGATGGCGTCATAGGTGGGTCCGCCGCCCCGGCCCACGGAGCCACCGCGGCCGTGGAAGAGGCGGACGCGCACCCCGTGCTTGGCGGCCACGTCGCGCAGCTTGCGCTGGGTCTTGTGGATCTCCCACTGGCTGGTCATCACGCCGGATTCCTTGTTGGAGTCCGAGTAACCCAGCATTACTTCCTGGATGTCGCCGCGCAGGCGCACCAGTTCACGGTAGGAGGGGTCGGACAGCAGCTGGTCGACGATCTCGGCCGATGCCCGCAGCTCCTCCACCGTCTCCAGCAGCGGCGCGAAGCCGAGCTTGGCGTAGGGCTTGTCGCCGAACAGGTTCACCAGGCCGGCCTCGCGGGCCAGCACGGCGGCGGCCAGCACGTCGTCGGCGCCGCGGGTCATGGAGATGATGTAGGTCTCGATGACGTCCGGGCCGTACATGCGCAGGGCGCGGCGGATCTCGCGGAAGACGTCGTAGGTCCCGTCGGCGGTGCCCTCAAGTTTGATCGGGTGACCGGAGAGCGGGCGGCGGGAGGCCAGCTCGGAGCCCAGCACCTCGAAGCGCTCCTTCCGGCTCAGCTCGGCGTAGCGCAGTCCGGGTCCGCCGATGCGGTCCATCAGCTGCCCCACGGCGTCGTGGTGGTGGTCTGCGTGTTCGCGGATGTCCAGGGTGGCCAGGTGCAGGCCGAAGGAGGCGATGGCGCGGCGGACGCGGGCGAGGGAACCATCCGCGGCCAGGGCTGCGGAATGGTTGCGCAGCGACAGTTCCAGCAGCTGCAGGTCCGCCATGAGTTCATCGGTCCCGCTGTAGTCGCGGCCGTGCTCATGGTTGGAGTTCGCGGCCACCCGTTTGCCGGTGTTGATGAGCTTGGCCTTGATGCAGGTGAGCTTCAGCCGGTAGGGCTCCTGGGCGTTCAGCTCCAGGACCCGCTTGTCCAGGCCGGGCAGCTTCTTCAGGTCCTCGTCGATGGACTTGAGCAGAGCCTCGTCCGCGCCTGCCAGTGCCGTGGAGTTGGACAGGATGGAAATCAGCTCATCGATCATGCCGATGCTGATGCGGATGGCGCTTTGGTTCTGGATTTGCAGGATTTCGCGGGTCACGGCCGCCGTGACGTTCGGGTTGCCGTCGCGGTCGCCGCCGATCCAGGAGCCGAACCGGATGGGGGCATCCTTGGAGGCCAGGGTGACGCCGTGTTCGCCCAGGAGTTCGGAGAGTTCGGAGAGCATCTCCGGCATCGCGTCGGTGAGGATGCCGCCCAGGTAGTAGATGGCGTTCCTGGCTTCATCGACCGGGGTGGGCCGGACCTGGCGCAGTTCGTCGGTCTGCCACATCTGGTCAATGATCTCGGCCAGCTGCCGGTCCTGCCGGCGCCGGGCGGTGGATCCTTCGGTGGTGGGCTGGGACAGGACGTCGGAGAGCTTGCGGATCTTGTCCAGGACCGAGCGGCGGGAGGCTTCGGTGGGGTGGGCGGTGAAGATGGGGCGCACGTCCAGCCCGTTGACCACTTCCTGCAGCACCTCAGGCCCGGCCTGGGCGGCGATGTCCGCCACAGTCTTGGCCAGCCAGCCGTCCTTTTCGGCCCGGGTCCGCAGGCCGCGGACACGGTGGACCTGCTCGGCGGCGTTGGCCAGATGGAAGTAGAACGCGAAGGCCCGCACCAGGTCGGTTGCCTGCTCGATGGGCAGGGACCCCAGCAGTTCACGGACCTGGGCAACGACGTCGTGCGCGCTCCAGGGGCCGGTGGCATGCGCACCGCCGCGGGCCGCTTCCTTGGATTCCTTGGTCAGGAGCCGGACCTGCTCCACGAGGTCCAGGAGTTCGGGTCCGTGCTGGCGGACCAGCGACTCGCCCAGCAGGGTGGAAACGCGCCGGACGTCCGCGCGCAGTTCGGAGGCGAGATCTGTTTCGGGCGCTGTTGCAGTGTGTGCCATTGACGCAATCTTTCGAGGGTTTTGGACTTGGCTCGTACACTGCGCTGGATACTGTGAGCCACGTTACTAGCTAAAGATGCTACCCCCGCTCCTGTGCAGCAGTGGAATCCGTCTCAAAAGATGTCGCGGTATCCCACGTGGCGTTTCACGGCGTCGAGTTCGGCGCGGAGTTGCTCCACTTCGGTGCGCCATGCAGCTAATTCAGCACTCCGCCGGCGGGCCCTGCCCGCCTGGACGGCGGCAACTGCCAGCGCTACAGGCACCGAAAAGGCCAGGGCCCAGCCGGCGGCTGCGAAGAAGTCCAGCGCCACGGGCAGCGCGGCGCGGAAGTCGATGAAGTCGTTGACCCCGCCGGCCATGCCCGCCATGGCCCCGTCGAGCGGTTGCAGGAACTGGCCAACCACCGGGGCCCCGGAAAGCGACGGCGGGACGAGCTTGGCCTGCGGGTCCCCGCCCCAGCGCCCGTCCGCCAGGTGGTTCAGGACATAGATGCCGGCGCCGGCGTTCGCTGCCATGAACACGACGACGGCGGTCAGCGCCGCGAGGTCTGCCCGCCGTCGGCGCCATACCAGCACCAAGGCACCGGCGGCCAACGCCGCCAGCCAGGTAAGCCCAGCCAGCCACTCCCGATTAACTCCGGCAAGGATGTCCACCCATCCATTCAACCCCGGCGGACCACCTTGAAGTTGAAATCCGGAGTTCCCAGCGCGCCGAACAGCCGCAGCCACAGCGGCAACACCATTTCGGCGCCGCGGGCGGAGGTGATGTCGCCGAGGTCGATGATGTCCCGGTGGCCCAGCTCGGCCAACAGTCCGGTGACCACGTTCTTGGCTTCGGTGTCATCCCCGGAGACGAACACGGAGTGCTCGCCATCGGCGAGACCGCGAGGATCCACCATCAACCCGGCGTTCATGGTGTTGAGCGTCTTCACCACCCGTGCCGCGGGAAACGACCGCTGGATCCGCTCGCCCAGGCTTTCCGTATTCACCGGATTCAGTACCGGCGGCATGCCCTGCGAAAAGTCCAGCGGGTTTGACACGTCCACCAGGACCTTCCCCGCCAGCCGAGCCTCGCCGGCCGCTGCCAGGGCGCCCAGGGACGCCGCTCCGTTCGTTGCGTTGACCACCACTTCGCTGTCGCCCGCCGCTTCCGGGAACGTCGCCAACCGAATGCCGCGGTGCCCTGCCAGCCACTCATTGAAGGGCGGGCCACCCATGGCATCCGGCGTGGTGCGGGCGGCGGTTTCCCCGGGGTCGCGCGTACCGAGGACAACCTCGTGTCCCAGCCTGGTAAACGCTGCCGCCAGCGCCCGCCCTACGGTTCCTGTGCCAAAAACTGCGATCTTCATGGCAGAACGCTACTCCCCCGGCCGGCGGGAACAAGCAGCCAACGCCGGCGGTTGTAGCGTGGGCAACGCAACCGGAAGGAACCATGACCACCACCCCAGCCTCCACGACTCCAGCCGCCAGGGCGGAGCGCTGGCAGCGCTTCCGCACCAACCGTGACAGAGCCCTGGCAACGCCGCACGGCTGGCTCACCCTCACCTCCTTCCAGTGGCTCGAAGACTCCCCCGCCGCCGTCGACCTGGCGCCGGGCCTGTGGTCCACGGACGGCCCGGATTCATCAAAGACCTCCCCTTCAACAAAGGCCAGGACGGCGTTCCTCACCGCCGTTCCGTCGGACGGGCTCACGCTGGTGGAGACGGGGGAAAAGGTGGACGGCACCATATCCGCCGTCCTGGCCGACGAGGAGTCGCTGATGTGGGTGCAGTTCGGCGGCGCCAAGGGGGACCAGGTGGTGGTGGAACTGGCCATGCGCGGCGGGCGGTACGCCATCCGCACCCGCGACTCGGAATCATCGGCGTTCACCGGATTCGACGGCGTCCCCACCTATCGCTACAACCCGGAGTGGGAGGTGACCGGCCGGTTTGAGCCCTACCCGGCGCCGGTTGAGGTACCGATCGGCACCGCGAACCCGTTGGTGGACGGCGTGCACCGCACTGTGGGCGACGTGGTGTTTCGCCTCCCAGGCAGCATCCATGAATTCCGGCTCCAGGCTGAGGAAGAAAAGCTCGGGGCCCTGACCGTCACATTCCATGACGAGACCAACGGCGACACCACCGACGACTGGCGCAAGCTCTCGCTCCCCAGACCACGCCCGGACGGCTCCGTAGTGCTGGACTTCAACCGGGCCATCAACTACCCCAGCGCTTTCACCCCCTACGGCACGTGCCCCATGCCGGTGCGGAACAACAGCCTGGACATCCGGGTGGAGGCGGGCGAGAAGCAGCCGTACCCCGCCTAGGAGATGGCAGAGATCCCGGTAATGGCCCGTCCCACGATGAGGGTGTTCACCTCGAACGATCCCTCATAGGTGTAGATGGCCTCGGCGTCGGCGAAGATCTTGGCCATCCGGTAATCGGTGACGATGCCGTTCCCGCCCAGGATGGAACGGCCCAGCGCCACGGTTTCACGCATGCGGGCGCTGAGGTAGGACTTGGCCAGTGCCACCTGCGGCATGTCGGCGGCGCCCTGGTCCTGGAGCCTGGCGATCCCGGCCATCATGGCCATGCTGGCCACGGCGTTGCCCAGCATGGTCACCAGCTGCTGCTGGATCAGCTGGAAATGTGCCAGCGGCCGGCCGAACTGGTGGCGTTCGACGGCGTACTGCCGGGCGACGTCGAATGCCGCCAGCTGCTGGCCGACCGTCTGCCAGGCCACCATGATCCGCGAGCTGCGCAGCAGTTCCTTGGTGTCCTCGAAGCTGCTGATCCCGCCGAAACGGTCCGCCTCCGGTACCTGGACGTCCTGGAACACGATGTCCGCGTTCTGGACAGTCCGCAGGGCGATCTTGTTCTCGATCCTGCTCCTGCTGATGCCCGGCAGGGTGGCGTCCACGATGAAGCCCCGCACGGAGCCGTCCGCCTCATCCCGGGCCCAGACCAGCATGTAGTCGCAGAACGTCCCGTTGCCGATCCACCGCTTGGCGCCGTTGAGCACCCAGGTATCGCCGTCGTCGTCCGCTTCCCCGGTGCCGGACGATATCCGCCGGGCCCGCGTCTCCATCCCGCCCGCCACGTCCGAGCCGTGCAGGGGTTCGGTCAGGGCGAAGGCACCCGTGGTGCGCAGCTCCGAGGCGTCGGCCAGCAGCCGCCGCTTCTGGTCCTCGCTGCCGAAGGTGTGCAGGGACTCAACGAAGAGATCGTGGTGGACCAGGAAGAAGGTGGCGAGGGAGGTGTCCACGCGGGTGATCTCCGCGATGACCAGCCCCGCGAACAGGTGGCTGTAGCCGCGGTGGGCGGGCGTGCTGAGTTCCAGCGCGGCCAGCTTGGGCAGGATGTGGGCGGGGAATTCGGCCTTGTTCCACCAGTCTGCGGCGTACGGCGCCACCTCGGCGGCCAGGAAATCCCGCAGTTCGGCCAGCTTGTTCCGCTCGGCCTGGCCCAGGAGTGATTCGACGGCGAAGAAGTCGGCCTGCGGCAGCTGTGACACGTCCGGCGCGCTCATTTCGGCCCCATCCGGATGGCGCCGTCAAGGCGGATGGTTTCGCCGTTCAGCATGGCGTTGTCCACGATGTGCGCGACCAGGTTGGCGTACTCCGCGGGCCTGCCCAGCCGGGACGGGTGCGGAACCTGGGCGCCCAGCGAGTCCTGCGCCTCCTTGGGCAGGCCGGCCATCATGGGCGTCTCGAAGATTCCGGGCGCAATGGTGACCACGCGGACCAGTGAGCGCGCCAGCTCCCGGGCGATCGGCAGCGTCATGGCTGCTACCGCCCCCTTTGACGCCGAGTAGGCGGGCTGCCCGATCTGCCCTTCAAAGGCGGCCACGGAGGCGGTGTTGATAATGACGCCGCGCTCCGGGCCACCCAACCCGGTAACAGCGGGCTCGGTGGCCACCATCGCTTCGGCGGCCAGCCGCAGGACGTTGAAGGTGCCGATCAGGTTCACCTGGATGACGCGGTTGAAGGTTTCCAGGGGCAGCACGCCGTCGCGTCCCAGCACCTTACCGGGGGTGGCGATCCCCGCGCAGTTCACCACGATCCGGAGGGGCCCCAGCCCTGCGGCGGTCCCGACGGCGGCCCGCACGTCAGCCTCGCTGGTCACGTCGGCGGGGGCAAAGACGGCGGACTGGCCAGCTTGCGCGCGGCGGTTGAGTTCGTCCGCCGCTGCCTGCCCGTTGGAGGAAGGGAGGTCAACGAGCACTACGGAGGCCCCGCCGTCGAACAACCTCTGCGCCGTGGCTGCTCCCAACCCGGAGGCACCGCCTGTCACCAGTGCGACGCTGCCTTTGATCTCCATACATCCTCCTTGATGCGTGTCCCCGTGCCGCGGCGCGGCCTCGAGCAACAGTTAATGCATGTTAACTGAAATCGGGCGGTACCGCACTCTCCCGAAATACTGCCCACCCCGCGCTTCCGGTTTTCCGGCGGCACCCGGGCCGCGGGTGCACGGTTAGGGTGGACGGCATGACATCCAGCAGCACCTCCTTGACCGCCTGGCAGGACAGGGCGGACCATGCGGCCCAGTCCGTGACCGCGCTGTTCGGCCGGAAACTGCTGTTCCTGCCCGGAACCCACCTGGGCGCGGTGCTGTGGCAGGGCAGGCACGCGGCAGGACAGAATCAGCCTCCGGCGGGCCGGGGCCAGGCAGCACAGGGGCAGGAGCCGGGAGGCCAGCGGTGGGGACGGTGGCTCACGGCGCTCCGTCGGGCCCGGCCGGCCGCCGGCCTGGTCCTCCCGTGGCACTACTGGTGGCAGGCCCATTACGTGGACTGCCTGGTGGACACCGGCCGGCGGGAGCTGGGCGGCGGCGCCACCCCCGCAGCGCGCTTCAACGGCCCGGACCGGCCCAGCGCCGGACGCCTGGCCTCGCGGCTTGTCACCGGAATCCGGCTCCGCAACGCCCTGACCTTCGTCAACAGCTACTACGACGACATGGCCTGGCTGGCGCTGGCAACCCTGAGACTGGACAGGTTGGCAGAGGAGACGCGCCGCCCCGGCCGCCGCCGCAACGCCGCCGTCCGGGCGTCGCTGGCGCTGCAGTTCGACGCCGCATGCACCGACGACCTGGGCGGCGGTACCTTCTGGAGCAAGAAACGGGACTTCAAGAACACCCCGGCCACAGCCCCCGTGGCGTTGTTCTACGCCCGAACCGGCGAGCGCGGCAAGGCGCAGGCACTGCTGGACTGGCTAAATGCCACCCTCTTCGACCCGGACCAGGGCCTGTACCTGGACGGCGCCCGCCTGAACGCCGCCGGAGGGGTGGTGCTGGAACGGGCGGTGTACACCTACAACCAGGGCCCTGTGCTGGGCGCCCTCCTGGAGCTGGGCGGGGACGCCAACATCGCCCGGGCAGTTGCCCTGGTGGAAGCGGTCAACCGGAAGCTCACGGTTGCTGGCAACTCGGTGCTCCGGGGTGATGGAACAGTGCTTCGATGCGAGGGGCCTGGCGACGGCGGCCTGTTCACCGGGATCCTCTGCCGTTACCTGGCGCTCGCGGCAACGGACCCCCGGCTGCCCCAGGCAACCCGCGGCACGGCTGCCCGGCTGGTGACTGACACCGCGGAGGCGTTCTGGTCCGGCCGCCGCTCCGTGGAACCGAAAGAAGGCCAGTCAAAGCTGGCGGGCAAAAGCGTCTTCTCGCTGCACGCCGCCCAACCCGCCGCTTCGACGTACCCGCCGGGCGCCGCCGTCGAACTGTCCACGCAGCTGCAGGCGTGGATGACACTGGAGGCCGCCGCGGCGGTCACCGCGGCCCCAACGGGCGGCACTCCCCCTGCCGCTGCTTAGCTGATGCCGGCCACCGGGGTGACGGTTCCGGCCCTGAGCGAGACCGGGCCCTCGGACGCCAGACGGGCCTCCTTGTGGCCTGCCGGCGGAAATACCAGGGCGGTCAGGGTCTGTCCGTCCACGAAGACCTCGACGGATGACCGGTCGACGTATGCGGTGAGGCGCACGGTGTCCCCGGCGGGCCGGGCCTCGACGGAACGCATTTGGCGGTACTCGGCGGCCCCTTCCGAACCGCCGCCGGCCTTGCCCTGGCCATTGGCCACCGCGTCGTCGTCGCGCTCCACGGAGGCCCGGCCGTCCCGGAAGTCGTAGCCGACGGTGGCGTAGGTGGTCCCGCCGCTTTGCAGGAGCAGCCGGGCTTTACCGGCCCCGTCCCCGGGTTTCTCCAACTCGACGTCCACCTTGAAAGCGCCGGTGTCAGGCACCTGCAGCGGTTGCCCATCCCTAAGGCTGCCGGCCGGCACCGGCCTCGGTTCCCCCTCCAGGGACCTGAGCCCGCTGGTGGGCGATGATGCCAGAGCCGGGCGGCCGCCGTCGGATGTGAGCCGGATGTCGCGGACCACGGAGGCGGAACCAAACCAGCCTCCGGTGGGGAGCTGCCGGGCGTAGGCCCAGTTGTTCATCCAGCCGATGGCATGCCGGGAGGCCTTCCGCTGGCTGTCGCCCAGGCGCGGATCATCCCACGTGACGGCCGCGTAGAAGTCCGGGCCGCCGTCGAGCCATTGATGGCCGCCGTCCGCGGTGAAGGCCTTGCCGTCAAAGCCGCCGGTCCAATAGGCCAGTCCGGTGCTGCGGCCCTCCGCCGAACCGTTGGCGCTCGCCGCCAGCACCCAGGTTCGCTTGGCGGGGTTGCCGTCGACGTCCATCTGGAAAAAGTCAGGGCACTCCAGGATGCCCAGCCCGTCCTGTTGGAAACCCGAGGCATAGGTCCACTGCAACAGGTCCTTTGACGTGTAGAAGCCGATCTTGGACCCCTCAGCAAGCAGCATCAGCCACTGGTTGTTGGCGTCGTCCCGGACGATGCGCGGATCCCGCCAGTGCTCGGCACCGGGATTCTCCATCACAGGGTTCTGCCCATAGCTTTGGAAGCTGTGGCCCCTGTCGGTGGAGTAGAACAATGACTGGCGCTGGACGCCGTCGTCCTGCTGGGTGAGGACTGCGACCACCGCCCCCTTGCCGAAGCCGGCCGTCCCTTCCGTGTCCACCACCGCGGACCCGGTCTCGATATCGCCCAGGCCATTGCGGAACTTCTGGATGGCCACCCCCTCGTTCTTCCAGTGCACCAGGTCCGTGCTGGTGGCATGGAACCACTCGGTGCCGTTCCCCTCCGGGTAATCGGCGTTGTAGAGGTAGTAGTAGTGCCAAACGCCGTCCAGGAGGAAGGGCCGCTGGGGATCGTTCATCCAGCGCTGGTCCGGGGTGAGGTGGTAGGCAGGGCGATAGCCGGGATCTTCAGCCGGGGCAGCCTCCGTGGGCGCAGCCGTGGCCTGCCCGGTTCCCGCCTGGCTGCCGTCGCGCCGGGCATTTCCGGCGAGCACCAGCGACCCGGCCACCGCCAGCACGGCCACCGCGGCCACCACTGACCACAGGATTGGCCGGCGGCGAAGCGCAGCAAGAACGGTCCCGAAAAAGGTGGGGGGCATGGTTATGTCGATCCGTCGCTGAACGCACAAGTGCCGTCCCCCAGTTTCGGGGAACGGCACCAGCGCAAGTGAACCGTTGATGTTACCGGCCCGGCCGCCAGGAACCGAATCCCGAAAGGTCATCCAACCGTTAGTCCTGGCCGGCCGGGCGCTTCTTTTGCGGGTACGGCGTTTCCCCGCGTGCCAGCATGTCCACGAACCCGGCGATCCTGCGTTCGCGGGTGGCTGCCTGCTTTGCCGAGTTGGTCCGGTACACCAGGGCGAACAAATTGGTCTTCGTGAGCACCTCGAACATCGCCTGCGCCGCCGGGTTCGCGGCAATGGCGGCGGCCAGGTCGGCAGGAATTTCCAGGTCTGCCTGCCCGCCGTACGCCGCGTCCCAGCGGCCGTCCGCCTTTGCCGCCTCGACGGCTGCCCGGCCGGCGTCGGTCATTTTCCCCGCCTCCTCCAGGCGGGCGATGTGCCCCACGTTGCGGGCAGACCAGACGCTCCGCGGGCGGCGCGGCGTCATCCGCTGGAAGGAGCTTTCACCGTCCCGGCGCCGCAGCTGCCCATCGATCCAGCCAAAGCAAAGGGCTTCGTCCAGTGCGGCCGGGTAGTCAAGCTTCGTGACCGTGCCGCCCTTCTTGTGCAGGACCAGCCACACGCCCGGGCTGGTTTTGTGGTGTTCTTCCAGCCAGGCACGCCACGCAGCAGCGTCAGGTACCAGCAGTTCCTCAAGGTCATCGGCCATGGCCTAATTCTGCCCGTGGAATCACCTGCCACAAGCCCCGTGTGCGCCGGCGCTTCCGGTGGCATCATGGCCATACAGCAGCCGTCAACCAGCACCAAGGACAATGCCATGCTCCGAGCCCGTCCCGTCCACTTCACGTCCCGCATCGAGTCCTGGAAGAGGTTCGTCACCGCCCTGGGAATGGTCCAGACGGAGGACGACGGCGGGTGGCAGGTCTTCGACTCGGCGTCAGGCCGCCTGGCGCTGCACGGCGCTGAGGCAGGGTCCGCCCAGGACGGCCGCACCGTGTTTGCGGTGGAGGTGGGCGACCTGGCGGAGTTCGCCCGCCGCACCAACCTGTCGGCCCAGGAGGGCGGGCAGCAGGAGCAAGGAACCCAGGAGGGCGGGCAGCAGGGGGAAGGAACGCAGCTCGCAGAGCCCGTCACGGCGGACCACGGCGAGGCCTGCCGGATCAACGCGCCGGACGGGTTCAGCTTCCTGGCGGACAAGGCCGTCCATGGCGCCCAGTGCGCCGATGCCGACCCCGCCCTGGCCGTCGCCGGCGTCTGGTACACCGCCGAACCCGAGGCGGCCATCCGCACCCTGCTGCATGTCGGCGCACGCCCGCGCCCCGTGCCGGACAATGACGAAACCGCCGACTTCACGGCAAAGAACGGCGGCGTCCTCCTGGTGCGCCCGGCGTCCGGGCCCCCGCGCTCAGGCCTGGGCTTCGAGTACGACCGCGGCCTGGAACCGTTGCAGGACCGGCTCACCGGCGCCGGTTTTGCCGCCACCCTGACCGAAGAGGCCTTTGGGAGCACCCTTCACGTGGCCAACCCGGATGCGGGCAGCCCCAACGCGCCCGCCACGGTATGGATCTCCCAGCGGCGCCCCATGGGGTAGAACTTAAGCATGAACGTGCGCACACCTGACCCGAATCCCGGCTGGCTCTCCGAAGAAGACCTCTTTGAGGCGCGGGGGCGGCTGCCCATGGTGTACGTGGAGGCAGTGCCGGTCAGGCTGGATCCGCTGGGATACGTCAACGAGGTGGGCACCTTGCTGCAGGCCGACGCCGACGGGACCATGGTGCGCTCCCTGGTCTCCGGCCGGGTCATCTACCGCGAAACCATCCGCGCCGCACTGCTGCGGCACATGGAGAAGGACCTGGGCCCCCTGGCGTTTCCGCAGCTGCCGCTCAGCCCCGTGCCGTTCACCGTGGCCGAATACTTCCCGGCACCGTCCCAGACGGGGTTCACCGACGAGCGGCAACACGCCGTGTCCCTGGCGTACGTCATCCCGGTCACGGGTGAGTGCGAGCCCCGCCAGGACGCCCTGGAGCTGACGTGGATGACCCCGGAGGAAGTCCTCAGCCCGGGCGTCCAGATGGAGTTCGCGGGCGGCCGCGGCGGCCTCATCCGGCAGGCCCTGGCGTTCGCAGGCGTGGGCTTCTGACCACCCCGCCGGGACGTGGGGGTCCCCGGTTTTAGGTGCCCGCCTTTGTAGACTGTAGGGCGGACCGCAAGAGAACTTAAGGACTCCCATGACCGAATCACCAGCCGCCAGGCACCACCGTGAACAGCAGGCTGGATCTCTGACCACCGGCGCCCACATCCTCCTCCCGGACGGCCACCGCACCGCCGAAATCGACCAGGTGGAGCTTGAGCGGGACGATTTCGGCTCCCCGGCCCTGGTGCTGGCGAGCCTCTCCGGCGGCGGGACGCTGCGGGTCGCCGTAGGAACCACGGTCACCGTGGTGGACGGAACGCACGACGACGTCACCCAGCTTCCGCTGCCGGCCAACCTTCCGGAGGCCACACCGCCGGGGGAAACCACCGCGCCCAGCGACGGCCGGCCCCAAACCGGCACCGGACAGCAGCAGCCCGGCGGCGGGACCGGACCTCTTGCCGTGGCGGGCGCCGTCGTCGTACCTCCACTGCCGCCTGTACCGCCCGGGGCGACCGGGCCCAGCGAAGAGGAACTGGCGCTCATCCCGGGGCCCGCCGGTACCCCCGAATCCGTGGTGGAAGCTGCCGCTGAAGCACATCCGGATGCCGTGGGCGTCCTGCTCCTGGCCGACCGGCTTTCCAAGGGCGTCAATTTCAAGTCCGGCAGCTGCCTGAAGGACCTCAGCGACCTGGCCCACGAACTGTTCATCACGCTCAAGGACGCGGACGGCGCATTGGCCGTGGCCGACCTCCTCACCGTGCTCCCCTATGACGGGAACCCCGGCCGGTGGACCTCGGTGGAGGCGTCCCTTGCCCTGGCCAGCTACATTTGCCGCCAGGACGGCCAGGATGAACGCGCAGGGGTCTACGAGAAGTTGATCCGCACCCCGGAGAACCAGGAAACGGACCCGTTCAAGGCACGCATGGCGGCCAAGGTGCGGCAGCGCTCACTGAACGAGCCCAACCTGTACGACAAGGAAATTTTCCGCTCCATCGACAACTCCAACCACGATGCCGAACGCGAATGGCGGCTGCTGCGGCTGGAGTCCCTGCTGTTCCTGCGGGCGCATGGCGGTTCGGAAACCATCGGGACGTCCGAGCTGGAACGCCGGATCAGCAATGAGCTGGAGGCTGTGCGCTCCTGAGCCTGGAGCGGGGCCGGCGCGGGGAAAATTACCCCTACCCGGGGAGTAGCCGGAGTTGTACATTCGGGGCTATGACCAACAATCTCAGCGTAGTGATCAACGCGGATGCGCCGCAGGTCTGGACCATGCTCCGGGAACCGTCCAAGGTGGCCCAGTGGCACGGCTGGCAGGCCGAGGACCTGGAATCCGAGATCAAGGAGATCTACTTCTCCAGCGACGTGGAGGAATCCGCGGACCATACCCGGCTCACCGTCCACGGCGGGGACACGTTTGAGCTGCACCCCGAGGCGGGCGGAACCCGGGTCGGCGTCACCCGCGGGGCCATGGACCACGACTCCGAATGGGCTGCCTGGGACGAGGACATCACCCAGGGCTGGCTGACCTTCCTGCAGCAGCTCCGCTTTGCCTTGGAACGCCACCCGCACGGCAAGCGGCACACCCTGTTCCTGCACTTGACAGAGGGAAAGGGCTCCGCGATCGAAAAGCTCGGGCTGGCCGATCTCCCTGCCGCGGGCGAGCCGTACCAGGTGACCCTGGACACCGGCGAGGAGATCAGCGGCAAGGTCTGGTACCGGACCAGCCACCAGGTGGGACTCACCGTGCACAGCTACGCCGAGCACGGCGAAGGGCTCCTCGTGGTGGCAGATCACCCGGCCATCAAGGACATCCGGGCAGAGGGTGAAGGCTCGCTGGTCATCGCCTCCACCTACGACCTGGGTGCCGGCAAGCTCGAGGCCATCCGGTCCGCCTGGGATTCCTGGCGGTCCAGCAACTACCCGGACTCGGAACCGGCCAGCTGACGCCGCGTTATCGGACAGCCGGGTTTGACGGCCTGCCTGGTTTGCCGGCCTGCCTGGTTTAACGGCCTGCCTGGTTTGTTGAGGCAGCGCGATTTGCTGGCACACTGGTACGGTGCCAGCCAAACCCGCCTTTGCCCTGCCTGATACCCGGTCACAGTTCTCCTTTACGGTGGGCACGCGCCTGGCGGAGACCTGCCCGCCCACCGGAGCGCAGGCGGCCGAAAACAGCGGGGAATTCCTGGGCCGCACAGGCACCATCGCCACCCCGCACGGCGAGATCCAGACGCCGGCGTTCATCGCCGTCGGAACCAAGGCCACGGTGAAGGCCGTCCTCCCGGAATCCATGGCGGACCTTGGCGCCCAGGCACTGCTGGCCAACGCCTACCACCTGTACCTGCAGCCCGGCCCGGACGTCCTGGACCAGGCCGGAGGCCTGGGAGTCTTCATGAACTGGCCCGGCCCCACCTTCACGGACTCCGGCGGATTCCAGGTGATGAGCCTGGGCTCGGGCTTCAAGAAGGTCATCGACATGAAGACTGTTGCCGCCGCAGGCGCACCCGGACCCGACGACGCCGTGGCCCCCGGCAAGGAACGCCTGGCGCACATCGACGACGACGGGGTCTGGTTCAAGAGCCACCTGAACGGGGACCGCCACCGGTTCTCCCCCGAGATCTCCATGCAGGTCCAGCACCAGATCGGCGCGGACATCATGTTCGCGTTCGACGAGCTCACCACGCTGCAGAACTCCCGCGGTTACCAGGAGGAATCACTGGAGCGCACGCGGCTGTGGGCGGAGCGGTGCATCGGGGAACACTTCCGCCTCACGGAGGAACGGGCCGGCAAGCCGTACCAGGCACTGTTCGGCGTCATCCAGGGGGCCCAGTACGAGGACCTGCGCCGGAAGGCCTGCAGGGACCTGGGGGCCGTGCCGTTTGACGGCTTCGGCATCGGCGGGGCCCTGGAGAAGGAGAACCTGGGCACCATCGTCCGGTGGTGCAACGAGGAACTGCCGGAGGACAAGCCGCGGCACCTGCTGGGCATTTCCGAGCCTGACGACATTTTCACGGCCATCGAAAACGGCGCTGACACCTTTGACTGTGTCTCCCCCACCCGGGTGGCCCGGAACTCGGCGTTCTACACTCCCTACGGCCGGTTCAACCTCTCCGGCGCCAAGTACAAACGCGATTTCGGGCCGTTGCAGGACGGCTGCGACTGCTACGCGTGCGCCAACTACTCGAGGGCGTACATCCACCACCTGTTCAAGGCCAAGGAGATGCTGTCCGCCACCCTGATCTCCATCCACAACGAGCGGTTCGTGGTGAAGATGGTGGACGACGCCCGGCTGGCCATCGGGTCCGGCACCTTCTTCGATTTCAAGGCAGAAACGCTGGGCCGGTACTACTCGTAGGCTCCGGTAGGGTGGGCGCATGCCCATTGACATCACCGCCGCAGAAGGCACCGCAGAGGCCCTGGTGGCCCGCCCGTCCACCGGAACCGGCCCTTTTCCCGGCGTCATCCTTTACATGGACGCCTTCGGCCTGCGCCCCCGCATCCAGGAGATGGCCCAGCGCATCGCCGACTGGGGCTACGTGGTGCTGGCACCCAACGTTTTCTACCGCGACGGAACGGCCGCAGAGCTCGCCCCCACCACGGACATGTCCACCCAGGAAGGCCGGGAAGCGGCCGGCAAGGCCGCCTTCCCGCGGGTTGGCCGGCTGACGTCGGACAAGGCGCTGCCGGACATCGATGCCTGGGTTTCGGCGCTGGCCGCGCTCGACGGCGTCGCCCCCGGCCCCATCGGCACCGTGGGCTACTGCATGGGCGCCCGGCTCGCGGTCCGGACTGCCACCTCCCACCCCGATGAGGTGGCAGCCTGCGGCGGCTTCCACGGCGGCGGCCTGGCCACCGACGAGCCGGACAGCCCCCATCTGGGGCTCAGGAATGCACGGGCACGGTTCGTGTTTGGCCACGCGGACCATGACCGGAGCATGGGTCCCGACGCCGTCGCCCGGCTGGGCGAAGCGCTCAAGGCTGCAGGACTCGAGGCGTCCAACGACATCTACGAAGGGGCGCCGCACGGGTACACCATGGCGGACACCTCAGCCTTCCACCCCGATGCCACCGAGCGGCATTTCAAGGAACTGCGGGCCCTGCTGGACGGGACCCTGAAGGGCTGATCACGCAGGCCGCGGACGCGGTCCTTCGTCGAACTCGCCGGAAAGCGGCCGGATCGCCGTAACGTTGCGGCGGTCCGGAGGGGTTCCGGCGGTCCCGGGAGGCCGGCGCGCTTGGTGGGTTCTCCACATGACGACGGCGGCGCCTTTCGGAGCTGCCGCAGCGGCAGGATCCTGTCGGGATGACAACACAGCAGCCAGTCCGTCTTCCTCTTCTTCCGAGCACCGGCAACCTTTGGCGAACGGGGCAATTGCACGAGAGGGGACTCAATTCCCGGGCCATCAAGGCCTTGGTCCTCCACGGGAAGCTGGTCCGCCTTCGCCACGGCTGCTACATCCGCGCCGCGCTGTGGGAGAAGCAGACAGGTCCCGTCCGTAGCAGGCAGCTGATTCACGCCCATGCCCACGCGACGCTGACCACTTCAGCGGGCGGCTATGTGTACAGCCACACGTCGGCGGCCCGGCTGCACGGCTTGTATCTGTGGGATGTTGATGACCTGATCCACCTTCTGCTGCCTGGTAACCCTTCCAGTGAGAGGCTCGGCAAGGACGTCCGGGGCCATACCCGGCCTTGGACCGCGCCGGAGGTGGTGACTCTCGGCGGCCTGCGGGCGACCTCGCTGGAGCGGACGGTCGTGGATTGCGCCATGATGCTGGGTTACCGGCAGGCACTGGTCCTGACGGACCACGCCCTCCGGCTGGGTGCTGACAAAGCCCTCGTGGCAAGTATGGCTGAGGGTCTGCAGGGACGCCGCGGCATCCGGACCCTCCGGCTGGCGCTCGCCCACGCAGATCCACGTTCGGAGTCAGCCGGTGAGACACTCACCCGCGAACTCCTGACACGGCTGAAGCTCCCCCTGCCGGAGCCCCAGGTCGGGGTAGCTACACGTGCTGGCCGGTACCGGCTGGATTTCGCCTGGAAGGAGGAGAAGGTGGCACTGGAATTCGACGGGAAAACGAAGTACTTCGACTACAAGCCAACAGCCGAGGTGCTGTTTCAGGAGCGGCAGCGCGAGAAGGCCCTCACCGAGAATGGCTGGACCTTCGTGCGCGTGTCATGGGCCGACCTATTCCGCGAACATGAGTTCAAAGCCCGTGTCCTCGCCGCGCTTCGGCGGTAGCCACGCTCCCGGAACGCCAAACCGCCGGAACGGGACCAGATCGCCGGTTCCTTCCGGCGATCCAGCACCATTCCGGCGTGCAGAAGCAGGCGGCCACGCGGTCAACAGTCGGAACGTGCAACGCCGGGTGGCAGTTACGCGCCCCTTGTGGCCCTGAACACTTGCCCGCGGCCTGCGCTGTACTTCACCACATGGAAAGCGTCCGACGCCGGATGGCAGGATGGGTGCATGACTTCCGCTTCTCCTGACGCAACGCTGTCCGCCACTGGTCCCGCCGTCGTCCTCACCATCGCAGGCTCCGAAGCCACCGGTGGGGCCGGCGCCCAGGCCGACCTGAAGACCTTCCAGGAACTGGGCGTCTTCGGCATCGCGAACCTCACCTGCATCGTCTCCTTCGATCCGAAGGACAGCTGGAACCACCGCTTCGTGCCGGTGGACCAGCAGGTGATTGCCGACCAGCTGGAGGCGACGACGGCGGCGTACGGTCCGGCGTCGGGCGCCCCTTCCGCCCTGGACACGGTGAAGATCGGCATGCTGGGCAGTCCGGCCACCATCAGCACCGTGGCCGGTGCCTTGCAGGAGAACAGCTTCGCCAACGTGGTCCTGGACCCGGTGCTGATCTGCAAGGGCCAGGAGCCCGGCCATGCGCTGGACACGGACCAGGCCCTGAAGGCGCAGATCCTGCCGCTGGCCACGTTCGTCACGCCCAACCACTTTGAGGCGGAGTCCCTGTCCGGCCTGGAGATCACGGACGTCGAGTCCCTCAAAGCCGCTGCCGTCCGCATCCATGAGCTCAGCGGCGCTGTAGTGCTGGCCAAGGGCGGGGTGCGGCTGGAAGGCCCGGACGCCGTCGACGTTTTCTACGACGGTGAGACCCTTGAAGTCCTGAGCGCCCCGAAGGTGGGCGAGGTGGCGGTGTCCGGAGCAGGGTGCTCCCTGGCCGCCGCGGTCACCGCCGAACTGGCCAAGGGTGCTGCGCCGCTGGAGGCTGCACGGACCGCCAAGGAATTCGTCACCGCCGGCATCCGTAACCGCGTTGCCTCGGGCGCCCCGTTCGACGCCCTCTGGCAGGGCGGCGCCCGCTAGGCAACCGCCCTGCCGGAAGACGCGGTCAGCGCCGGGGGATGTTGCGCAGGTTGCTGCGGGCCATGCTCACGGCCTCGCCCGCGCCACGGTTGAGGACCACCTTGGACATGGCCGTGGCGAACCCGATCACCTGCGAGCCGGAAATCTTTGGCGGAATGGACAGTGCCTTGGGATCGGTGATCAGTTCCACCAGTGACGGGCCGGGGTGCGCGAACGCTTCCCGGTAGGCGGCCTCGATCTGCGTTGGATCGGTGACCCGTACGGCGTGGAAGCCCAAGGCTTGGGCCACCGCGGCGTAATTGGCGTCCGGAACGTCCACGCCGAAGTCGGGCAGCCCGTCCACCAGCATCTCGAGCTTGACCATGCCCAAGGTGGAGTTGTTGAACACCACCACGTTGACCGGCAGCTTGTATGCGGCCGCGGTCAGGAGCTCACCGAGCAGCATGGACAGCCCGCCGTCCCCGGAAACCGAGATGACCTGCCGGCCGGGGTATGCGAGCTGCGCGCCGATGGCATGCGGAAGGGCGTTGGCCATGGAGCCGTGCAGGAAGGACCCGATCAGCCGGCGGGTGCCCAGCGGGTTGATGTAGCGCGCGGTCCAGACGTTGCACATGCCCGTGTCAGCGGTGAAGATGGCGTCCTCCGCCGCCACCTGGTCCAGCAGCGAGGCGGCGTACTCCGGGTGAATGGGCTGCTTCTTTTCCACCTTGCGCGTGTAGGCGCCCACGGCCTTGTTCATGAGCCGGTCGTGCTTTTTCAGCATCTGGTCCAGGAACCGGCGGCTCTTCTTGGCCTTCACAAGCGGCAGCAGCGCTCGCAGCGTGGGGAGGACGTCGCCGTGGACGGCGATGTCGACGTCAGTCCGCCGGCCCAGCCGATGCGCCGCCCGGTCCACCTGCGCGGTCCTGCTGTCCGGCAGGAACTGGTCGTACGGGAAGTCCGTGCCCAGCAGGATCAGCAGGTCGGCGTCCTCGATGCCTTCGGCCGCTGCCCCGTAGCCCAGCAGCCCGGTCATGCCGATGTCGAAGGGGTTGTTGTACTGGACAAAGTCCTTGCCCCGCAGCGAGTGTCCCACGGGCGCCTTGGCCAGCTCGGCGAGCGCCATCAGCTCAGCGTGGGCGCCTTTTACGCCGGCGCCCGCGAAGATGGCCACCTTCCCGGCGTCGTTGATGGCGTCCGCGAGCGCCCGGACGCTTACGGGGTCCGGGACCAGGGCGGCCGGGCGGAATGTTGCGGGAAGCGGCGTGGGTGCCGTGGCTTCCAGCCCGGCGATGTCACCGGGAAGGGTCACCACCGCCACTCCCCCGAGTCCCAGCGCGTGCTGGATGGCGCTGTGCATCACGCGCGGCGCCTGCTCGGCGGTGCTGACCAGCTCGGAGTACACCGAGCATTCGTTGAACAGCCGGTCCGGGTGGGTCTCCTGGAAGAACGTGCTGCCGATCTGCTTGCTGGGGATGTGCGAGGCGATGGCCAGCACGGGCGCGCCGCTGCGGTTGGCGTCGTAGAGGCCGTTGATCAGGTGCAGGTTGCCGGGGCCGCAGGAGCCGGCGCAGACCGCGAGCTTGCCGGTGAGCTGGGCTTCGGCGGCCGCGGCGAAGGCGGCGGCTTCCTCATGGCGGACGTGGATCCAGTCGATGCCGCCCTTCGCGGAGCCTCCCGTCTGGCGGACGGCGTCCACGATCGGGTTGAGGCTGTCCCCCACAATCCCGTAGATCCGCTGCACGCCGGCAGCCTGGAGTTGTTCGATGAGCTGGGTGGCAAGTTCCTTGGCCATGGGTGCAGACTCCCGCGATTGTGGTGGTGGCTGACATGGCCCAATATAGTCCGCGAGTCTGGGCAGGCACCCAGGGCGCTTTTCCGAACCAGGGCTCTGCCGGCCGCAAACACAGGAGGCGTACGACGGCGGCCGTGCAGCCGCCGTCGTACGCCTCCTAGGGGAGCAATTACTTTGGTGCCGCCCGGGCGCTAGACGCCGAGGGCATCCTTGTCCTTGCCGCCTCCCGTGGACGCCTGGTCCCAGGCGTGGCCCTGTTCGTCATCCAGGTGCGTGGCCTTCTTGTTCTTCAGCGCGAAGATGTAGACCAGCAGCGAGATGGCGATCGCAACGGTGACGTAGGTGAAGAACAGATCCTCCCGCTCCGCCTTCTGGAAGGCGGCGCCGATCAGCGGCACGGTGCCGCCGAAGAGCGAGTTGGCGATCGCGTAGCCCAGGCCCACGCCCAGGGCGCGGATGGAGGCTGGGAACAGCTCGGCTTTCACCAGTGCGTTGATGGAGGTGTAGCCGCCCACGATCAGCAGGCCGCCCATCATGAGCAGGAACGCGGTGAAGGGATCCTTGGTGCCCGCCAGCGTGGACAGCAGGGGCCAGGTAAAGAGCACACCGGTGATGCCGAACCAGAGCAGCAGGGGCTTGCGGCCCACCTTGTCCGAGATGATGCCGTAGACGGGCTGCAGCAGCATGAAGATGAACAGGGCCCAGAAGTTGATGACGGAGGTGTCGGTCTTGGCGATGCCGGAGGTATCGTTCATGAACTTCAGGATGAAGTTGGTGTAGGTGTAGAACGCCACGGTGCCGCCAAGCGTGATGCCGATGCAGACCAGCAGCGGCTTCCAGTAGCTGGTGAACAGCAGCTTCATGGTGCCCGGCTGGGCCTGCCCGGCCACTGCGGGGGTCTTGGCTGCCTCGATCTGTTCGGCCGAGACGGTCTCCTCCATGGAGCGGCGCAGCCACAGCACTACGAGGGCGGCGACGCCGCCGATCGCAAACGGGATCCGCCAGCCCCACTCGTTCAGGTCGCCCTTGGGCATGGCGTTCTGCAGGACCACCAGGACCAGCAGGGCCATCATTTGGCCGCCGATCAGGGTGACGTACTGGAAGCTGGAGAAGAAGCCGCGGCGCTTGGAGGTGGCGGCCTCGGACATGTAGGTGGCGCTGGTGCCGTACTCGCCGCCGACGGAGAAGCCCTGGATCACGCGGACCAGCACCAGCAGGATCATGGCCCACAGCCCGATCACGTCCTGCGTGGGCAGCACCGCAATGGCGAAGGAGCCCGCGGACATCATGGTCACGCTCAGCGTCAGCGCGGCTTTGCGGCCCTTCCGGTCCGCGTACCGGCCGAAGAACCAGGCGCCGATGGGGCGCATGAGGAACGACGTCGAGAAGACTGCCATCGCTTCCAGGCCGGCCTGCAGCTCGTCCTTGGAATTGAAGAAATGGGCCTGGAAATAGGCGGCGAAGACCGTGTAGACGTAGAGGTCGTACCACTCCACAAGGTTGCCGGCGGAGCCCTTCAGGATATTGCCCACGGCCCGCCGGGTCTGGGCTGCCTCCGATGGGGGCGCGGCTTTTTGGGTGCTCATCGGCGAGTTCCTCCTTGTAGTGACTGCGGCCTCCGGCAGCGGAGGGCCCTATCCACGGTATGGGTGATCCACCGCACAGCCAACGCGGCGGGGCATTTCCTAACACTTCCTTAGGATTGGGCGCCGACGGCGCTGGTTTTGCCTGCTGCGGCCGGGCACATTGGGCCCGCAGGGGGTAATCTCACCAAGCGGGGATGAACCGGACACCGCACAAGAGCAAGGAAGGTGGCCATGGACGTGCTGATCGTCGAGGACGACGACGCCATGGCCGGTGCCCTGGCCGCCGCCGTCGAAAGCGCCGGGCACCACCCGCAGCGGCTGTCCCGGGGCGCGGACGCGCTGCTCTCGCACCGGAACTTCCAGGTGATCCTCCTGGACCTGGGGCTTCCGGACATGGATGGACTGGAGGTGCTGCGCAAGCTGCGCCAGGTCACCGATGTTCCCATCCTGATCCTGACCGCCCGCGACGACGAACGCAGCGTGGTGCTCGGGCTGCGCTCCGGCGCCGACGACTACCTGGTCAAACCTGTAAAGCTGGTGGAACTGCTGGCCCGGATCGAAGCGGTGACGCGGCGGGCGGGACGGGGCCGCGGTGTCCCGCAGGAGGATGTCATCGTGCTGGACGACCTGGTTGTCGACCTGAACCGGCGCACCGCTTCCAAGGCGGCCCTGCCCCTTCCCCTGACCGCCACGGAATTCGAACTCCTTGCACTGCTGGCACGGCATGCGGGCTCTGTCGTGACGCGTGAGCAGATCCTGGATGCCCTGTGGGGTGACGCGTTCCTGGCCTCCTCCCGGTCCCTTGACGTGCACCTCACCGGGCTGCGGGCAAAACTGCAGAAGCCCGGTTTCATCATCAATGTGCGCGGGGTGGGTTACCGGGTGGAGGCTGCTTCCCCATGAGGCTTCGGGTCTTGGGCGTCCTCAGCGTGCTCTGCCTGGTGGTGGTCTTCCTGATTTCGGGGACCATCCTGGGTTCCGCCTCGCGGGAGCTGACCCAGGAGCTGCAGATCAACCGGGCAGCGTCCCTGAACCGGCTGGCGCAGGTTGCCTTTGACGCCGCGGGCGACGGCGACACCGTGCGGCTGCAGCGGGAGATGGATACCTATTCCGGACTTTACGGGGAAGGAATCGTGGTCCGGGTCCAGCAGGTCACCCTGGCTTCCGGCGGCCTGGATACAGGGCGGTCCGACGTGCAGGACGCCCTGTCCCTTGCCCGGCTGAACGTGAGCAACACATCCCTGGAACCGCTGGAGCCCTTTGGCTCAAATACCCGCATCATCTTCCGGCCCTTCGGCAGCGCCAGCCAGGTCCTGGGCGCCGTGGTCCTTGACGTCCACGCCGGCACCGCGCAGCAAAAGCTGCGGGAGCGGTGGCTTGTAGTGGGTATCGCCGCCCTTGCACTGGCCGCCGTGCTCCTGGTAGGGGCCGCCCGGGTCACGGGATGGGTTTTACGGCCCGTCCTGCGCCTCGATTCGGCGGTACACGAGCTGGAGGCGACCGGGCGCGCGGGGCGCCTCCCGGAGGATGGACCGCCCGAGCTGCGGGAGCTGAGCCGGTCCTTCACGGCGATGGCACGGACCGTCAGCGCAAGCATGGCCGCGCAGCGGCAGCTGATCGCGGACGCGTCCCACCAGCTCCGGAACCCTGTGGCGGCGCTCCGGCTGCGGCTGGACCTGCTCCAACTTGAGCTGAAGAGCGCCCGCGAGCACGATGCCGCCGAGCGGGCCCTGGCGGAGCTCGAGCGGGTGGAGGAGATCCTGGATGGAGTACTGAAGCTCGCGGCCGCGGAGCACCGCGCATCCGAAGGGTACCTGCGGGCTTCCGGCAGTCCCGCAGAGCATGAGCCTGTGCAGCCGGTGGACCCGTTTCCCATCCTCCAGGGGGAGCTGGAGCGGGCAGCGCCGCTGGCCGAACAGGCCGGTTGCCGGCTGGTCCTTGCCCCGCCCCCGCAGCCGGCGGCACTGGTTGCGTGCCACCCGGCAGAGCTGGCCCAGATGGCAGGGGAACTCCTCAATAACGCCATCAAATACGCGCCCGGTGCCACCGTTGCCGCTGCCGTGCGGACGGAACGGAACGCGGTAGTGGTGGAAATTTCCGACGACGGTCCGGGGCTTTCCGAGTCCGAGCGCGCCTCGGCTGCCACCCGGTTTTGGCGGTCCCCACGGCACTCTTCCGTTCCGGGGACCGGGCTGGGCATGACCATCGTCGGTGAGCTTGCCGCCGCGAACGGGGCCCGCCTGGTGCTGGCCGACGCGGCCCCGCACGGCCTGGCGGCCAGGATCGAGTTTCCCGTCCCACCCGCCGCCCAGCCGGCACCCGGGTCCAGCAGGGACGGTGCGCATGCGTGAACCTGGCACTCCTAACAGCTCTGGCGTCCAGGGCAGTCCCTGCACCCTCCCACCGCGACGGACCGTGCTCAAATCAGCCCTCGCCGTCGGACTCTCCGCATTCCTGCCGCCTGCCCTGGGTGCGTGCACCGGCGGGGAACGGCCGGAGAACCTCATTGTTGCCGGCGGCGAACCCGGCGGCTTCTACCTTGAGTTCTCAACGCTCCTGGCCGCAGCGCTGGAACGCCACGGACTGGCTCACCATGCCAGGGCCGTGTCCACCGGCGGAAGCCTGGACAACATCGCCCAGCTGCGCGCGGGGCGGGCAGCCTTTGCCGTAGCCCTGGCCGACGCCGCCAGCGGTCAGCCGGGCGGCGACGCAGCGGAGATCACCGCCATCGGCAAGGTGTATGAAAACTACGTCCACTGCGTGGTGCGGAAGGACAGCGGCATCCAGGATATCTCCGGGCTGGCCGGGCGCCGGGTCGCCGTGGGCCAGCCCGGTTCCGGCACATCGCTGACCACACCGCGGCTGTTCGAAGCGGCAGGACTGGCCACCTCGGCAGGTGTCGCTGCGCCGCCGGCCGGAACCGCCGCCGTCGAAAACCTAGGCCTGAACGATGGCATCGCCGCCCTCAAGGCCGGAACAGTGGATGCCCTTTTCTGGTCCGGCGGCGTCCCCACCGCAGCCATCGCCGCCGCCCAACAGAACGTCGCACTGGCCCTCCTGGACCTGTCCGGCCTGCTGCCGGAACTGCGCCGGCGGTACGGCGGCATCTACGACCGCGTGCTCATCCCGGAGGGAAGCTATCCCGGGGTGCCGGCGGTGTGGACGGTGGGCGCCCCCAACCTGCTCCTGTGCCGCAGGGACCTGGACAACGGCACGGTGGAGCGGACGGTGCAGCTGCTGGTGCATTCGGCCGCCGAGCTGATCCCGCAGTCCAGCCTGGGCGTGCAGTTCCTCAGTGCGGAAAGCCTCATCAACACCGCCGGCGTCCCCCTGCACCCGGCCGCTGCGGACGCGTATCGGGCGCTCCACGGCTGACCAAACGCCCGCTCACCTTTGGCACCAAACACCCAAACGCCCGCTCACCTTTGGCACCAAACACCCAAACGCCCCATCACTTCCCGCCGCGTATCCGCCAACGCCCCATCACTTTCGTCAGGAAAGTGAGCGCGCGTTGCGGGCAAGCCCACCACAAGCGGGCAGGCATTGGGTCAGGTTTCGGCTTCTTATCCACATACGCGCTTCCGGCTGTCGCAGGGCTGAGAGTTTCCTCCCTACTGTTTGGATGACCAGGAGAGCAGGAAGGAAGAGAGGGTCACTGTGGGCAGGAACCAGCGCCGACGGGCGGGACGAACGAACCATGTGCGGAACCAACCAGGAGACCCTTCAAAGCCTCCGCCCCGCGGGTGGCAGTCCCTTCATCGGGCAACGTCCGCTCGTTGGAAACCCTGGTCCCGGCATTCATCTGCTGGTACGTCCAGCGCCCCTTCAGCACAAACGTGGAAGAGGTGCTGGCGAGCGTGAAGCTCTTCTTCCGCTTCTACCCTGAGATTGGTGAAAACCGTTCCATCGCTGCCCTCGACCCGGCCGAGGTCGCAGCAAGATTGGCGTCCCTCATCATCCATACCGTCTATGAACGCATCGTGGCCACCTATTTGCTGACGACGTTCCTGCGCTTTCTCCATGATTCCGGCCGGTGGTCCGGCAACCCGGAAGCGTACCGGGCACTAAACGGCATCCTGACAGACATCATCTGCCTGGACATGCGCTCGACACCCGGCGGCGCGGAGACGACTACCATCGTCACGGCTGCCCCCGCCGGCTAACTCCCCGAGTGTGCCTGCAGGAAGCTGTACACCTCGGTCTCGTCCACACCCGGGAAGGCGCCCGGCGGCATGGCGGCCAGCAGGTGCGAATGCGCCCGCGCCGAGGGCCAGGCGTTGCCGGCCCACTCGCTGGCAAGGGTGGCAGGCGGCCGCTTGCAGCAGGTGGGATCCGGGCAGTTGGACGTGGCCCGGGCGGTGGTCTCCCGCCCGCGGAACCACTTCACGTGCTGGTACGGCACCCCGATGCTCAGCGAAAACTCCCCGCTGGCCGACCGTTCCGTGCGCGCGGTGCACCAGTACGTGCCGGATGGTGTGTCCGTGTACTGGCTGTAGGCACTGAACTTGTCCGGAACATCAAACACCGCCCGGGACGTCCAGGCCTTGCACGACGGTTGTCCCTCGATGGCACCGGTGTGGTCCTGCGGAAAGTTCACGCCGTCGTTTTCGTAGGCCTTGTAGATGATGCCGCTCTGGTGCGTCTTCTGGAAATGCGTGGTGATGCCCAGGTGTTTGGTGGCAAGGTTGGTGAAGCGGTGGGCCGCGGTTTCGTAGGAAACGGCGAACGCGTCCCGGATGTCCTCGACCGCGATTTCCTTGGCGGCTTTGGCCTTTTGCAGAAATTCAACGGTGGCCTGCTCCGGAAGAAGCAGGGCGGCGGCGAAATAGTTGGTGGCCACCCGCTGGGCGAGGAAATCACCGTAGTTCCGGGGCGTCTCATGGCCCAGGACGTAGTGGCCCAGAGCCTGGAGCAGCACCGAGCGGGGATCGTGGTCCTGCCGCTGACTCTGCGTCAGGTAAATTCTGCGGTTCTTCAAATCCGTCACCGAGCGGGTGGAATGCGGCAAATCACCCACATGGTGCAGGGTGAAACCGAGGTGCGCGGCAATGTCCGCAATGACATGCTGGCTCAGCGGACCGGTGGTGTATCCCACCTCCTTGAGGACCTTCTGCGCTTCGGCCTCGTACTCCGGAAAGTAATTTCCCCGCTCCCGCATCATGGCCCGCAGTTCACCGTTGGCGCGGCGGGCTTCCTCGGGGGTGGCCACCTGCTCGTTCATCTTCCGTTCGAGCTCATGCAGCAACCCCACCTGGGCCTCCAGCACATCCAGCGGCAGCCGTGAACTGATGCGGATTTTGGGCAGGTCCAGGGATTCGTACAGCGGGCCGCGCTGGTAACGCTCCAACTCGATTTCCAGGGCCGCCCGGCGGCTTGGCGGCTCGGCCCCAAGCAACTGGTCGATGCTGACGTTAAGCGCCCCGGCGAGGTGCTGGAGCAGGGTGAGCTTGGGCTCGCGCTTGCCGTTCTCGATCAGGCTGAGCTGGCTTGGAGCGGTGCCGACGGCGGCGCTCAGGTCATCGAGCGTAAGCCCGGCTTGTTTGCGCAAATGGCGGACGCGGCGGCCCAGGGCAATCACGTCCAGTTCCGCTGCGGCGGTGGACGGCGGCTGGGAAACGTCCCTGTTCCAGCTTGAAGGTGACATTTCTGAAGAATACGGGAAGAAGTGCATTTCTTTCCACACTTTTTATCTAGAAAGGGGGTTGAAAGTGCTGAAAAGTAATGGCTACGGAAAGAAACACCGCACCGGAAAGCCGGTGGGAACCTCAACGACGCGGTTCCCACCTACTCCATCCGGAGCTCAATCAAGGAGATCAACGATGACTGCAGCATTTGAGCCCAACCAGACGCCCGAACAGCAGACCGCCGCCCTGGAGCTCGAGTGGGCCGCCAACCCCCGCTGGGAAGGTGTGACCCGGGACTACTCAGCCTCCGACGTCGTCCGCCTCCGCGGTCGCGTCTCCGAAGAACACACCCTGGCCCGCCGCGGTGCCGAGAAGCTGTGGAAGCAGCTCACGGAAGAGCACCAGGAAGGCAAGTACACCAACGCCCTGGGCGCCCTGACCGGCAACCAGGCAGTCCAGCAGGTCAAGGCCGGTCTGCGGGCGATCTACCTTTCCGGCTGGCAAGTCGCCGCGGACGCCAACAACTCCGGCCACACCTACCCGGACCAGTCCCTCTACCCGGCGAACTCGGTCCCCACCGTGGTGCGCCGGATCAACAACGCCCTGCTCCGGGCGGACCAGATCGAGTTCTCCGAGGGCGTCCAGACGGTTGCGGACTGGCTGGTGCCGATCGTCGCCGACGCCGAGGCCGGCTTCGGCGGGCCGCTGAACGCCTACGAACTCATGAAATCCATGATCCAGGCCGGCGCCTCAGGTGTTCACTGGGAAGACCAGCTCGCCTCGGAAAAGAAGTGCGGCCACCTGGGCGGCAAGGTCCTCATCCCCACCCAGCAGCACGTCCGCACCTTGAACGCCGCCCGCCTCGCAGCCGACGTCGCCGGGACCCCCACCGTGGTCATCGCCCGCACCGACGCCGAGGCAGCCACGCTGATTACCTCGGACGTGGACGAGCGCGACCAGGAATTCATCACCGGCGAGCGCACGGCCGAGGGCTTCTACAAGGTCCGCAACGGCATCGAACCCTGCATCGCCCGCGCCAAGGCCTACGCCCCCTACTCGGACCTGATCTGGATGGAGACCGGCACCCCGGACCTGGAACTGGCCCGCAAGTTCGCCGAGGCGGTCAAGTCCGAGTTCCCGGACCAGATGCTCTCCTACAACTGCTCGCCGTCGTTCAATTGGCGCAAGCACCTGGACGACGCCACCATCGCCAAGTTCCAGCGTGAACTCGGCGCCATGGGCTTCACCTTCCAGTTCATCACGCTCGCCGGCTTCCATGCCCTGAACTACTCGATGTTCGACCTCGCCCACGGCTACGCCCGCGAAGGCATGAGCGCCTACGTCGAACTCCAGGAAAAGGAATTCGCCTCAGAATCCCGCGGCTACACCGCGACCAAGCACCAGCGCGAAGTCGGCACCGGCTACTTCGACACCATCTCCACCGCGCTCAACCCGAACGCATCCACCCTCGCCCTGGTCGGATCGACCGAAGAGGGCCAGTTCCACTAATTCCCGCCCGAGGTGAGCCGTTCGCTTCGCTCACCGAAGAGGCACGACGGCGGCACCCAGCTGGGCCTGCCGCCTGGCCGGGAGGGGGAATCCGGAAGCGTGCGTAAAAGGGGCCCTGTCCCCGTCGTCGACCGAGCTCAGCGAGGTCCTACGGCGGGGATGGGGAATAGCACGCGGAGGATTTCCCTTCCCGGCCCCACCCAGGCAAGTCCCGCCGTCGAACTTCCCTTTCGTCTTTAAGGAGACTGAAATGAACAGCTTTACTGACAGCTTCACCATCAATGGCATTACCCTTACCGCCCAGCCCATTTGCCGGCAGGACGAGGTTCTTACCCCGGACGCTCTCGAGTTCGTTGCCAGGCTGCACCGGGCTACCGCTGAGCGCCGGCAGGAGCTGTTGCAGGCACGCCGGACCCGCCGTGCTGACATTGCCGCCGGGGCCGACCCCCGTTTCCTGCGGGAGACCGAGCACATCCGGAACGACCCGTCCTGGCGGGTTGCTCCGCCGGCGCCCGGCCTGGAGGACCGCCGCGTTGAAATCACCGGGCCAGTGGACAAGAAAATGACCATCAACGCGCTGAATTCGGGCGCCAAAGTGTGGCTCGCCGACATGGAGGACTCCTCCACCCCCACGTGGCGGAACGTGATAAAGGGCCAGTTGAACCTCACCGACGCGCTGGAGCGCCGGATCGATTTCACCAGCGAGGAGGGCAAGGAATACAAGCTCCGCCCCGCCGCCGAACTGCCTACCATCGTGGTCCGGCCCCGAGGCTGGCACCTGCCGGAAAAGCACATGCTCATCGACGGCACCCCCATCGCCGGCGGCATCGTCGACTTCGGCCTGTTCTTCTTCCACAACGCCCGCCGCCTGCTGGCGCAGGGCAAGGGCCCGTACTTCTACCTGCCCAAGATTGAGAACCACCTCGAAGCCCGGCTCTGGAACGACATCTTTATCCTGGCCCAGGACCTGCTCGGCATCCCGCAGGGCACCATCAGGGCCACGGTGCTGATCGAAACCATCACCGCAGCGTTCGAAATGGAGGAGATCCTCTACGAACTGCGCGACCACGCCTCGGGCCTGAACGCCGGACGCTGGGACTACATCTTCTCCCTGATCAAGAACTTCCGCACCCGCGGGCCCCGCTTCGTCCTGCCGGACCGCGGCCAGGTGACCATGACCCAGCCATTCATGCGTGCCTATACCGAACAGCTGGTCCGTGCCTGCCACAAGCGCGGTGCCATGGCCATCGGCGGCATGGCCGCAGCAGTTCCCAACCGTAAGGATCCTGAGGCCAACGCCAATGCGCTCGAGAAGGTACGCGCGGACAAGACCCGCGAGGCCAACGACGGCTTCGACGGTTCCTGGGTGGCCCACCCCGACCTCGTTCCGGTCTGCCGCGAGGTGTTCGACGGCGTCCTGGGCAGCAAGCCAAACCAGCTGGACCGGTTCCGCGAGGACGTTACTCCCGATGACCGTGCCCTGATCGACGTGGCCGCCACCACCGGCACCATCACCGAACAGGGCATCCGGAACAACATCGAAGTGGGCATCCGCTACATCGAGTCCTGGCTGCGCGGTAACGGCGCGGTGGCCATCCACAACCTGATGGAGGACGCCGCCACCGCCGAGATCTCCCGCTCACAGCTGTGGCAGTGGATCTACGCCCGGGCCATCACGGACCACGGCGAGATCATCAGCCACGAGTGGGTCGAGGAACTCCTGGATGAGGAATTCGCCCGGCTGGAGCGCTTCGACGGCGACAGGTTCGAGGACGCGAGGGACATCTTCGAAGAGGTCACGCTCAGCCGCGAGTTCCCGTCCTTCCTCACCCTCCCCGCGTACGCCCGCTACCTGACCGAGGCCCGCGAAAAGGCCAGTGTCGAGGAGCTGGCCGCCGCCTGAGCGGCTAGCAAGGAAACAAAACTTCCGTCTGCCGGGCCGGCACGCCCTCCGCAACAGGCCCCCCGAAATCCGGGGAGCCGGCCCGGCGACGGAGCACCCACCACACGCCCGCTCACTTGTTGCGGGAAAACCCGGGACGCCCGCTCACTTTCCCCAGGATAGTGAGCGGGCGTCTTCGTAATTATTGCGTTAAGTGAGCGAGCGTCCTCGTATTTATTGCGTTAAGTGAGCGGGCGTCGTCGTATTTATTGCGTTAAGTGAGCGGGCGTTGTCGTATCTATTGCGTTAAGTGAGCGGGCGTCGGGGTGACGGAGCGTCCGACGGCGGGAGCCCGCCTTAGCGCCCCTTCGGCACCTTCCGCACGGACAGGGTAGTGGCGGCGAAGAAGGTGAGCACCGACACCAGGACCAGCAGCAAGGGCACCGTCCACGACCCTGAAGCGTCGTGCACGAAGCCCACCAACGGCGGGGCCACGGCAGCGAAGCAGTAGCCCACCCCCTGAACGGTGGCGGACATGCGCCCTGCTGACGCCTGGTCACGGGCAAGCTTGATGATCGCGATGAAGATCAGGGTGATCCCGCCCCCTTGGGCAACACCACCCAAGGCCGACCACAGCCACCACAATCCAGGGGCGAAGAGCAGGCCTGCCGGAACGGTTGTCCACAGCACGCCCAAGGTGACCGCAACCGCCGTCGTACTCATGGAGCGGGCAACCAGCGGCACGCCAAGTCCGCCCACAATGGCGAGGATCTGGAAGAGGGAGGAACCGGCGCCGGCCGCGGACGCTGACATGGCCAGCTCATCGTTGAGGTAGCTCGGCAGCCACGCTGTCACCGCGTAATAGGAAAACGCCTGCCCGGCGAATCCGGCGGTTAGCCCGGCGGTGATCCCCGCCGAACCATGCACCGCGGCCAGTCGGACTTCGCCGCCGTCTCCGTCAGGCTCCGGCAGGAAAGCGGTCCGCGGCCCAACCGCCAGGATCCAGAAGAGAATGGCGGCCCCCGCGAGCACTCCCGCCGACGCCAGCGCGGTACGCCAGCCAACAGCTTCGGCCAGCGGTGCGGTGACCACAGAAGTCACAAAGGAGCCTATGTTCAGGGCAGCTGTGTAGATGCCCATGGCCGCGCCCTGCCGCCGGGGTGAAAAGTCACGCCGGATGATGAGGGGAACGGCGATGTTCCCCACGGTGATGGCTAGCCCAATCACCACCGTGCCAATCACTACCAGCCCGGGACCACCCGCGGAACGAAGCAGCACCCCGGCCAGCACGCCCAGGATGGTCAGGCTCACGGCGAACTCAGCCCCGAATTTCCTGGCAGCCAATGATGCCAGCGGAGCCGCGAGCGAAAAGCAGAGCACGGGGATACTGGTGAGCAGTCCAAGCACCACGGGCGAAAAACCCAGGTCGCCCTGCATCAGGCCGACCACGGGGGCCACCGCCACGAACGGCCCGCGCAGGTTTAGAGCCAACAGTCCTATGCAGGCAAGAAGGATCCAACTGCTGGGAAGGCGGGTCAGTTGGCGGCCGCTCACGAAGGCCGGCCGGGAAGGATTGGTGGATTCATCACTCCCATTGCTATCACGCCCCACGTCACTCGAGTTTCAGGCGCCCTGCCATACGATGAACGTGACCCAAGGACACAGGACACCGCGAAGGACAGCCATGACGCACCGCCTTGCCATCCTCGACGACTACCAGGACGTGGCCCACGGCTTCGCCGACTTCGCGGCATTGGAGGCGAAGGGTGTCACCGTGACGTCATACCGGGAGCCTTTTGCGTCCCAGGATGCCTTGGTGTCGGCGCTGGCGGACACCACCATGATCATCGCGATGCGGGAGCGGACGGCGTTCCCGCGGGAGGTTTTCGAGAAACTTCCGGCGCTTGAGCTGCTGGTCACCACCGGAATGGCCAACGCCTCCATCGACGTGGCCGCAGCGGCTGAACACGGGGTGACGGTGTGCGGCACGCCGGGTTCACCGACGGCCGCGCCGGAACTGACGTGGGCCCTGCTCCTGGCCATCGCCCGGCACCTGCCGGCGGAGGAAAACTCGCTCCGGGCGGGTACGTGGCAGTCAACGGTAGGTGTGGAGCTGGCCGGAAAAACCCTGGGAGTCGTGGGTCTGGGGAAGATCGGCCGGCGGGTGGCCGGGTACGGGCAGGCGTTCGGCATGGATGTGGTGGCGTGGAGCCAAAATCTCACGGCTAAGGCTGCCGCGGAAGCCGGTGCCCGGCTGGTGTCCAAGGAGGAGCTCTTCCGGGTCGCGGACGTCGCCACCCTCCATCTGCGGCTCTCCCAACGGTCGGAGAACACCGTGGGCGAGGCCGAGCTGCGGCTGCTGGGTCCGGAAGGCCTCCTGGTGAACACCGCCCGGGGGCCGTTGATTGACCAGGATGCGCTGGTCAAGGCACTGCACCAGGGGTGGATCCGTGGAGCGGCGCTGGACGTCTACGACCAGGAGCCCCTTCAGGCCGGGCATCCGCTCCTGGCCGCGCCGAACACCGTGCTCTCCCCGCACCTGGGCTATGTCACCCAGGAAAGCTACCGGCAGTTCTACGGCGGCGCGCTTGAGGACGCCACTGCCTGGCTGGCCGGTTCCCCCATCCGCACCATCAGCGCCTGACCTGGAAGCACCCGCATGACCCACAGCATCCGCAAGGCAACAACGGACGACGCCGGCCCGCTCGCCGCCCTGGCGGCCGTCACCTTTCCGCTGGCCTGCCCGCCGTCGTCGTCACCTGCCGACATTGCCGCCCACCTCGCCAACACCCTCAGCGAGGAACATTTCAGGGGATATCTCGCGGACCCGGACACCACCATCCTGGTTATCGACGCGGGCGGGCAGCTCAACGGCTACAGCCTGCTGGTGGACCGGCCTGCGGCGGATCCGGACGTGGCTTCCGTCCTGACCCTGCTGCCGTCCGTGGAGATCAGCAAATGCTACGTCCACCCGGACTACCACGGACTGGGCGCCGCCGCCGAACTCATGCACGCCAGCCTGGCGGCGGCCGCGGCCTCCGGCGGCGCCGGGGCGTGGCTGGGGGTCAACAGCCAGAACGCCCGCGCCATCCGCTTTTACGAAAAGTCGGGCTTCCGCAAGGTGGGCACCAAGTCCTTCCGGCTGGGCAGCACCGTTGAGCACGACTTCGTGCTGGAGCGGCCCTTGCCGTAGGCGTTCCATTGCCCTTGGCACCCCGGGTGGCTATGCGTGCCAGCAGCGCCGGCGTCAGTGCAGCCTGCGGACGCTGCCGCCGGCGGCCACCCCCTCCACCGGGTAGGCCAGCGGCGGCCGGGGTTCGGCCAGGAGCTTCAGCCCCGGCGGGAGGCCGTCGATAGTGCCGGTTGATCCGGCGGCTGTGATGGTCACCCGGCTGGTATCCAGCAGGACGTTTTCTGCCCGGAACGAACCCACGGATTCGGGCAGGATCGGTGCCAGGTGCACCACCCCGCGGGTGAAGACGGGATCGAATCGCAGCAGGATCCGCGCGAGTTGCACCGGCGCCGCCGCAGCCCAGGCCTGCGGCGAGCATGCGGTGGGGTACGGAACAGGGCCGGGAAACTCGCCGCGGTCGAATCCGCAGAACAGCTCCGGCAGCCGGCCGTCAAAGTGCTCGGCAGCATCGAGGATGCCCAAGGCCACCCGCTTGGCTTCGTCCACGAACCCGTACCGCATCAGCCCGGTAGCCACCAGCGCCGTATCGTGTGGCCAGACCGAGCCGTTGTGGTAGCTGACCGGGTTGTAGGCGCCCATATCGGACGCCAGCGTGCGGATGCCCCAGCCCGTGAACATCTGCGGGGACATCAGGTTCTCCATGACGGACGCGGCTTTGTCTTCGTCCACGATGCCGGTCCACAGGCAGTGGCCAATGTTGGACGTCAACGCGTCAACGTGGCGCTTGTCCTTGTCCAGCGCCACCGCGAAATAGCCCTTGTCCGGAAGCCAGAACTTCTTGTTGAACTCCTCCTTGAAGGCTGCCGCCTTCCCGGCCCAGTGCTGTTCCAGGCCCGAATCCCCGCTCCAGTGGGCCAGCAATGACCTGCCCAGGTAGGCGGAGTAGACATAGGCCTGGACCTCGCAAAGTGCGATCGGGGCTTCCGCCATGGTCCCGTCCGCGAAGTTGATCCCGTCCCAGGAGTCTTTCCAGCCCTGGTTCACCAGGCCATGGTCGTTGGGCCGAAGGTATTCCACAAAGCCGTCGCCGTCGCGGTCGCCGTACTTCTCGATCCATTCCAGTGCCCGGTCCGCGTGCGCCAGCAGCGGCTGGATCGCATCCCGGGACAGCCCCCACCGGCTTAACTCACCCAGGGTTGATACGAAAAGAGGGGTCGCGTCGGCTGTACCGTAGTACGCCGTACCGCCCAGGGACAGTCCGGCTGTAACACCGAGCCTGACCTCATGCGGAATGCGGCCCGGTTCCTCCTCTGACTCCGGGTCAACCTTTTTTCCCTGGATCCCTGCCAGGGTCTGCAGGGTGCCCAGGGCGAGGTTGGGGTTGACCATCAGGCTCATGTAGGACGTCAGCAGCGAATCCCGCCCGAACAATGCCATGAACCAGGGCGCGCCAGCGGCAACCGCAGCCCGGTCGGGATGGTGGGCATCGAAGATCCGCAGGGCACCAAGATCGCTTTGGCTCCGGTTCAGCACATTCTGGAAACTGGAGTCTTCAATGCTGATCCGCGGTACGTTCTCTTCCCAGGCCAGGTGCCGCCGCACGCCTTCGCGGTGGTGCGGCAGTTGGCCTTCTTTGAAGGGCCTTTCCGGCGCTTGGCCGTTTACCAGCGGCACGACGATCACGCTGGTGGCCCATTTACCCCTGGCCGGAACGGTAATCCGGAAACGCAAGCCGTCCGTGCCCACCTCTGCACCCCGTGCCCCGATGGCAGAGCCCCGCTGCTGGCCGTGCCGTGACGCCTCGATGATGAGCTTTTCATCCACCACGGTGCGGGTGGTGTCGTCCGGGCCTGTGGTGCGCCCGCCCTTCACGTCGAACAGGTCCGCTTGGTCGGCATCCACCAGGAGCTCGATGTCGCACTCGACGGGTTCCGCTGCGTAGTTCTCCAGCGTGATGTCGTCCTGCAGGCCCGGTCCAATGTGCCGGACCTGGCGGACCACCAGGGGGCTGTCGAACCGGCCCCCAGGCCAGGTGGCACGGCCAACAAAAGTTGCCTCGAACGGCTGGGGCCGCTGCGCTGACAACGGCTCGCGGAGGGACCCGTTGATGCGAAGGACCCAGCGGGAGATGATCCGGGTGTCCTGGTAGAACGCACCGTTCGTGCCGGCGTCGGGACTGATGTCACCGGTTCCTGCAGAGATGCAAAACGAAGAACCTTCCAGGACGGTGACGGCGCCAACGTCGGAACCGGAGGCTTCGTTGTCTTCATTCCAGGCGGTCATGGAAGGGCTCCCTCCTGAGGGGAAAGCTGCCCCGGCGGACCGGGGGAAAGCGGCATTGTCCCTATCGATTCTGGTGCACCCGCGAATGATGCGGAACCCCTGGAACAATTCTTCCTGCAACGAGGTCCGCATAGAGTTCAAGGTGCTCCCCAACCATCCGCTCCGCGCTGAACCTGTCCTCCACATCCTTGCGGCAAGCGGCCCTGTCCAAGGTTGCTGCGGCAGGAACCAGGCCCGCCAGTTCGGCAGTCCCTCCCAGGAAGCCGGTGCGTCCGTGGTCAACGATTTCCGGGGCGGAACCGATGGATGTCCCCACCACCGGTGTCCCAGTCGCCAGGGCTTCAATCATCACCAGGCCAAAGGGTTCAGACCACTGAATGGGATTCAGGAAGGCCATGGCTTCCCCCATCAGCCGGTATTTCCTGGCGTCGTCCACCTCGCCCACGAAATCCTCGTTGGGCCCAAGCATCGGTTCGATGACGTCCCGGAAGTAGCGGACCTCGTCCGGCTCCCGCATCTTGACCGCGATCTTGAGGTGCATCCCGGCCTGGCGGGCGATGGTGATGGCTTCAAGCAGTCCTTTGTCCGGGCACGACCGGCCGACGAAGCACAGGTAGCCGCCCTTCCCGGTTCCCACCGGAACCCTCGACAGGTCCATGCCGTGGTGGATGACCCGTGTGACGGGAAGATCAGGAGCATGTGACGCCTGGTCCCTTGAGATGGCGATGACAGCGCCCTTCCGGGCAACGGCGCGGTAGATGTCCGCAGCCTGTGCGTGGATCGGGCCGTGAATGGTGGTGGCCACAGGTACTCCGGCCGGCCGGTGCAGGTAGAGGGGGCCCGCCAACGTATGGTCGTGGATGATGTCCACGTCCTGGAGCTCCTCATAAGCCCTGGCCACATGGCTGAGCTCGGCGAGGGTGGTGCCCAGTCCCCCATAGTCGGTGGGCCGCATGCCCGGAACGATCTGCACGGGACAAGTGCTGTCTGCCGGCGCCGCCAGCAGCACCTCATGCCCGGCGGCGGCAAAACCCCTGGCAAGCGTGTCCACTACTCTCTCGGTTCCCCCATATGTTGCCGGTGGGACCGGAATCCACGGCCCCGTAACAAGTCCAATCCGCATTCCTGGCCTCCCAGGTTTGACAGGCCGGGCTCCCCAGTTGGCCGGGCAGGAACGCACCGCCCGGGCTCATATCCCGCCGCAGCGCAGTTCGATTCGAAAAGGGCCTACTGTTTGACCCCTGATCCGACTATTGCCCACGATTGCCCCCGCCACAAGACCCCGACCGTGATGGATGTCATGCCAGACCGAAGGAATGCCGGCCCCGGCCAGGCAGGTTATGCAGGGCATGAAGATTGAGATCTGGTCAGACGTTGCCTGCCCGTGGTGTTTCATTGGCAAGCGCCGGTTCGAGGCGGCCCTTGCAGCATTCCCCCATCATGACGCCGTTGAGGTGGTGTGGCGGAGCTACCAGCTGGATCCCACCCTGCCGGACCACTACGACGGGACCGAACTTGAGTACCTGAGCAACCGCAAGGGCATGGCAGCCGGGCAGGTCTCGCAGATGTTCGAGCACGTGGCACAGCAGGCAAAGGGCGAAGGCCTGGACTACCACTTCGACAAAGTGGTGGTGGCCAACAGTTTCACGGCCCACCGCCTGATCCACCTTGCAGCGGCGCACGGCCGGCAGGACGCGGCCAAGGAGCGCCTGCTCAGCGACCATTTCGAGCATGGCAAGGACATCGGCAGCAAGGACTATCTGTCGTCCCTCGCCGGGGACCTTGGCCTGCCCGCCCACGAGGTGGATGAACTCTTCACCACTGACAAGTATACGGACGAGGTCCGGTTCGACGTCCAGGAGGCCCGGAGCCTGGGAATCAGCGGCGTGCCGTTCTTCGTGATCGACCGCAAGTTCGGCCTCTCCGGCGCCCAGCCCACGGAGACGTTCACTGCCGCCCTCAACCAGGCCTGGCAGGAGGCCAACCCGCTGGTCCTGGTCAACTCCGCCGAGGCCGAGGCCTGCGGCCCCGAGGGCTGCGCGGTGTAGCGCTTTTTACTGACACATCGCGGTAAAGTGTCTGCATGCCCAGGATTTCAGCGGCCAGCAATGCCGAACAACGCGCGGACACCCAGCGCCGCATCCTCACCGCTTTCGGCGAACTCCTCTTTACCCATGGCCTTCCGGGGCTGACCATGACCGACGTGGCCCGGCACGCAGGGGTGGGCCGCACCGCCGTCTACAACTACTACGCGGACATCGAGGAACTCCTCATCTCCTACGCGCTGGATGAGACCGAGAAGTTCCTGTCCGACCTGCGCGAATCGCTGGCCCGCCTGGAGAACCCGGTGGAGCGGCTGGCCCTGTATGTCCGCGCCCAGGTGGTTGACCTCAGCCGCCGCCACCTCCCGCCCGGGCCTGCCATGGGGGCGGTGCTGTCGCCGTCGTCCTTTGCCAAGCTCTCCGACCACGTGGGTGAGCTGAGCGTCCTGCTGCAGGGCATCCTGCGCGACGGCATGGAGCAGGGCTACCTGCCGGTGGCCGACGTGGGCCAGCAGTCCCAGTTGATCCTGGGCACCCTGTCCTCCAGCGCGGCCAGGGGCAGCGACGAGCCTGCGGAACTGGAGGCCCGCGTGGCCAGGACGGTGCGCTTCATCCAGTTGGGCGCGGGTGCACGGTTCGACGACGACGGCCGGCCCATTCGGGTGGCACAGCTTCCGGCAGTCGCCGGCTGAGTCACAGTCAGGCCGCCGGGGTAACGGGCAGTTTGTTAAGGTCCGCTGTGCGCCGGCTTTCCCGTGGGCAGCTGAGCTTTCCGGGCGTCTGGTCCACCAGTTCCGGCTGGACGAGCGCCTTGTAGTCCTGCGCCAGGATCAGGTCCACGCTGGCGTCGGTCCTGCCGTCCTGGAAGTAGTCCGAGCCCGGCACGTTGCGCTGCACGGCGAATGCCGCCGACTGTCCGGCCGGACCTGACACCACTGCCGCCACACCCCGGTAGCCGGCGTTGATGTTCGATACGTTCCCCACCACGAACTTCCGTGCCAGCAGCTCGTCCGCAACGGTGCGGGCCAGCCCGGGTCTGCTGGTGGAGTTGTAGACGTTGAGGTTGATCTTGTCGTTGGGCGTGTAGTCGAACATCGGGGCCGGGCAGGATGACGCCGGGGCGGCGGCAGGCTCGGCGGTGGGGAGATGCAGCCGGCCGTTGATGATGGCCAGGGCAACGATGATGCCTGCGGCGATCAGGCCTGCCAGGAGGACCAGCACCACCCCGTGCAGCACGCGGCGGCGGACCCGGGCGGTCTCGTCGGCATCCGCGGCCGATTCCATGGCGGCGCGCAACTCAGGACCGGAAACAACATGGTGGCCGTGAAGGACACTGGGGTCCTTCGGCCGCTTCCTAGCCATCGAGCACCAGGACCCGGGCATGGATGGCAGTGCGCTGGTGCAGGGCAGTGCGGACCGCGCGGTGCAGGCCGTCCTCCAGGTAGAGGGTCCCCTGGTACTGCACCACGTGCGGGAACAGGTCACCGAAAAATGTGGAATCTTCCGCCAGCAGCGCTTCCAGGTCAAGGGTGCGCTTGGTGGTCACCAGTTCGTCCAGCCGGACCGGCCGCGGCGGCAGCGACGCCCACTGCTTGGGGGTGCTGTAACCATGGTCGGGGTAAGGGCGGCCCTCGCCCACAGCTTTGAATATCACCATGCCACAGTAGGCACCGCGGTGCCCCAGCGAAAGTGGCAGGGCGGACCGGCGACAGGTTGTAGCCAAACAGTGACCATACGCCGAGGGCCCGGGTGCTGGGACGGCGGACCGGGCAGCTCCGCTCCAGCTGACAGAATGGAGCCATGACAGCATCCGAGTCCCCTGCCGTGCCCGTGCCCGGAATCCGCCTGCCGTCCGCACCGCCGCTGGCGCTCCTGCTTGACGTGGACGGGCCGGTGGCCAGCCCCGTGACCCGGGACGTCAAGCCTGACATCATCCTTGACCTGGTGGCCCTGGCAGCCGCGGGGATTCCCGTCATCTTCAACACCGGCCGCTCCGACGCCTTCATCCGTGAACAGGTCATGGAACCGATGATCGCCGCCGGCATTCCGGCGGGAACGGTCATCCACGCCGTCTGCGAAAAGGGCGCGGTCTGGTTCAGCTACACCTCTGCCGGCCCCGGCCCCATCCATGTGGACCGGGAGCTTGCCGTTCCGGCGGCGTACGGCGACGACGTCCGCCGGCTGGTGGCGGAAGACTATGCAGCCCACATGTTCTTCGATGAGACCAAGCGGGCCATGGTGTCCGTGGAGCAGCACATCGATGTGCCCAGTGCCGAATACCTGGCCGAGCAGAAGCTGTTCGACGCCGAGGCCATGGAGCTCATGGCCCGCCACGGGCTGGGCGTTGTCAGGCTGGACCACCACGCCCCGAATTCCGACGACGAGGTGGACTACCGGGTGGACCCCACCATCATCTCCACGGACATCGAGTCGGTGCGGCTGGGGAAGGACCTTGGCGCCAGCCGGGCGGTGGAGTTGCTGGCCGCCCAGGGTATTACCCCGCAGGCCTGGCGGACGGTGGGCGATTCGCGCACCGACTACGCCATGGCGGACTGGCTGCACCACAACGACCACGCGGTGAAGCACGTGGACGTGCGGCCCGCGGACGGCGTGCCGGCCAAACCCTATCCGGTGCTGACCGCAGCGGACCTGGGGCTGGAGGCAACAGTAATCCACGACGACGCCGGCGGCGCCTTCCTGCGCAGCTGGCGTGAGGCGCTGGACGCCTGAGCCCCTGCCGGGCCGCCGTCGAACGTTCCCGCCGGGGCCCCAACAGCGCCCCGAAACATTCCGTTACTCCGGCAGGACTATCATGCAGGTAAGAATGCCCACTTCCACCAGCTCGGAGACAACCATTACAGAAGCACCGGTCCAGGACGAGGTCTACTACGGCGGCCAGGCGTCCGTGGAGGAACAATTTCACGCCGAGATCACGTCGGCGGCGGCGGAGCAGCGGCTTCGGCACCGGCCTGATGTCATCCGGCACAAGGGCCGCTATGCCCTGATCAATGACACCAGGACCCCGTACCAGGCCATGGTGGAAGACCTGCTGTTCCTGCGCAATGTCCTGGCCAACGCCGGCCTTGCCTATCTCCTGGTCCGCGGCAACAACGACCGGCCCGTGCTGGCCCTGGACTGGCAGGACCGGAAGAAGCTGAGGGCCGCCCTGGTGGAGGCGTGCCGGGACGAGCCCTTCTATTCCATGACCGTGGACGCCAAGAAGAAGACGTCCGTCCTGGTGGCCGACGGTGAGCTCTCGCCCAACCGGCAGGGACGCATCTTCCGCCTGTACCGGCCCCGGGTGGAGCCGGTGGGCGGCTTCGAGTTCGGCGCCTCTGCCGGCGTGCAGATCGAACTCTGGTCCTTCGAGGGCGAGGAGCTCACTCTTCCCATCGAGAACTCCCTGACCCGCAGGACCCTGCTGCGCCAGGACGCGGTCCGCGGCACCGTGGAACGCTACGGCCACACCTGGCCCACGATCGAAAACATGTTTGCCGACCACGCAAGCGACATCAGCTTCGACATCGACATCGTTTTCTCCTGGGTTGACGGAAGCTCGCCCGAATACATTGCGGCACGCCGCGCCCAGCAGCAGGGCGTTGTCCTCGGTGAAGGCGACGACCACGAGGCCCGGTTCCGGCAGATCAACGAACTCAAATACGCGCTGCGGTCGGTGTACATGTTTGCGCCCTGGATCCGCCGCATCTTCATCGCCACGGACTCCCCCGCGCCTGCCTGGCTGGCGGAGCACCCCGCGGTCACTATCGTCCGCAGCGAGGAGTTCTTCGCCGACCCCTCCGTGCTGCCCACCCACAACTCGCAGGCCGTGGAATGCCAGCTGCACCACATTGAAGGGCTGTCCGAACACTTCCTCTACTCCAATGACGACATGTTCTTTGGCCGCCCCGTGGGCCCTGACATGTTCTTCACCCCCGGCGGCATTACCAAGTTCATCGAGGCGGAAACCAGGATCGGCCTGGGTGAGAACGCCGCTGAGCGCAGCGGGTTCGAAAACGCCGCCCGGGTAAACCGGAAGCTCCTGTGGAACCGGTTCGGCAGGATCACCACCCGCCACCTGGAGCACACCGCCGCGCCTTTGCGGCGCAGCGTGGTGGCCCAGATGGAGGAGGAGTTCCCGACGGAGTTCAGCAAGACGGCGGCCAGCCGGTTCCGCGCGGCCGACAACATCTCCGTGACCAACTCGTTCTACCACTACTACGCTCTGCTCACCGGCCTGGCCGTCACGCAGACCGCCGCCAAGGTGCGCTACGTGGACACCACCATGCGGTCAGGTCTCAAGTACCTGCCCAAGCTGCTCGCCAAGCGCAACATGGACTTCTTCTGCCTGAATGACGGCAGCTTCCCAGAGGTCAGCGCCGACGAGCGCGCTGAAATGGTGACGGACTTCCTGGAGAGGTATTACCCCATCAAGGCACCCTGGGAGAAGTAGCCCGGTAGGGCTGCTCACCTTCCCGCTGTGTTCACCGCCCGGTGGACACTCCGAGCTTTGCGTTGCCCCGCTGCTTGGTGGTCTCCGGGATCCGGATCCCCGCAACCTCCAGCCGCCGGGCCGTCTCCTCGGGTGACACGTATTCGCCCACCGTGGGTGAACTGCCAAGGGGGACCACCGAGTGCACGATCGTGTGCTCGTACACGTGCACCAGGTTGAAGGATTGGCCGCCGTCCTGCCCGCGGGTGCCTCCGACAGGGACGTTCAGGTCCTGCGTATAGCAGGAGGCGGAAGCGACCGAGACGGGGACTCCGGCGAAGCTGGCCGTGGTGGAGTAGTGCAAGTGGCCGGCCAGGATGGTGCGGACATCCGAGTTGCGGACCACTGCTGCCAGCGATGCCTGGTCGCGCAGTTCCACCAGCACGGAAAGGTCCAGGACCGACGGGACCGGTGGGTGGTGGAGGGCCAGGATGGTGCCGTCCGGGGCGGGCGTTTCCAGCTGCTGGGCCAGCCAGTCCAGCTGGGCGGCACTCAGTTCGCCGTGGTGGAAACCGGGGACAGTGGTGTCCAGGGTGATGACGCGCAGCCCATTGATGAAGTAGCTGTGGTCCACCGGTTCGTCGCTGCCGGGCTGGTCGAGCAGTCCCCTGCGGAAGTTCGCCCGGTCGTCATGGTTTCCCATGGCCCAGATGACCTGGGCACCGAGTTCCTTGCAGGCAGGCTCCACGATGGCCCGCAGCTTTACGTAGGCCCGGGGATCGCCTTTGTCTGCGAGGTCGCCCGTGAAGATGACAGCCTCCGGCCTGGCGCCCGACGCTTTGACTTCGTCAAAGAGCTGGATGAGCCTGGCTTCGCTGTTGACAGTTCCGTAGAGGGGGTCCGGACCTCCCAACAGGTGGGGATCGCTCAGGTGGAGTAGGAAGTGGCGTGGCCGGGGATGTTCGGCCTCGATGTGCTCCATTGCTACCTCTATGGTCGGTGGGAAGCCGTTCTTCCCTTGTACCCTTCAGTAATATTTATCCAATCAGACATTTGGCAAACATGGGGTAAATCGCCGTAGCTGATGTGGAAAAAGTTGGAAGAACTGCGCTTTTGCAGGCCCAATTCGGCGGAACCCCCGTTTACCCGAGCGCCTGCTCGATCGCGTCAATGACTTCGGCCGAGTCCGGCTCAACAGTGGGGGCGAACCGGGCCACCACCTCGCCGTCGCGGTTGACCAGGAACTTCTCGAAATTCCACTTCACCAGTCCCGGCAGCAGCCCCGTTTTGAACTTGGTCAGCTCGCTGTACAACGGGTGCTGGTTCCTGCCGCGGACGTCGGCCTTGACGGTGAGCGGGAACGTGACGCCGAAATTCCGCTCGCAGAACTCGGCGATGTCACCGTCGGTGCCGGGTTCCTGGCCCGCGAACTGGTTGCACGGAACGCCCAGGACCTCGAATCCGCGGTCCTGCAACTTGCCGTAGAGCGCCTCCAATCCGGCGTACTGAGGGGTGAAGCCGCAGTTGGAGGCCACGTTGACCACCAACACGACCTTTCCCTTGAACTGTCCGAAGTCTGTCCTGGTGCCGTCGTTGAGGATCAGTGGGATTGGATACAGCGGCGCCGGCTGCCGGGTCTGCGGAAGGTTATACATAAGGGCAGTTCGTTGCCGCTGCCGGCAGGTACGGGTCGTGAGTGGAGATTTCTCAGGCCGGCGGGGGCGTTGGCGTTGCGCTCAACGTCGGGGTTGGCGTTGGCGTGGGCTCCGGTTCGGCGGGCGGCAGGGTCGGGGCGGGCGTAGGTTCAACCGTCGTTGGGGCCGGCACGGGAGCCGGCGCTGGTTCCGCGGGCGGCAGTGTCGGGGCGGGTGCAGGTGCGACTGTCGGTGGCGCCGGAACCGGAGCGGGCGCAGGTACGAGTATCGGTGGCGCCGGGGCCGGCACAGTGGCCACCGGAGCAGTCGGCAGGGGTTCACTCGGCGATGACACCGGATCGCTCGACGCCGGAGCAGGCTCGGATTGAGTCCGCGTCGGAGTGGGAGTCGGGGTCGGCGTCGGACTGGGGCCCGTAGGCGACGGCGTCGGAGGCGGCGTCGGACTGGGGCCCGCAGGGGACGGGGTTGGAGTCGGCGTAGGCGACGGAGTCGGAGTCGGGGTCGGAGTCGGGGTCGGAGTCGGGGTCGGCGTCGGCGACGGCGAAGGAGTTGGGGTCGGAGTCGGCGACGGCGTCGGGCTGGGGTCCGGGCTGGGCGCCGGGTTTATCGGCGACAGTGCCGGGTCGTTGGGTGCCGGGGTCGGCGAAGGTTCGGCGGGTGGCCTGGCCCCCGTCGTCAATTGCACATCAGGCGGCGGAAGCACCACACCCGTGGCCTCCGCCGGCGCAGGTACCGGAGCAAGCGGCAGGAGTGGCGGGAAGGGCGGGGCCTGCAGCCCGGCTGCGGGGAATCCATCGCCCGTGTCCACTTTGAGGGGGATGGTCCAGGTGATTCTGTCGCCTGCTATCCCCTGGCCAGGCGTATACGAAACCATGCCGGCAGGAAGTGTCCAGGTCACGTCGCGGAGCTGGAGGAAGCTCCATCTGAGCGGGTTGGTATAGCGTCCGTTCAGGATGGCCTCGAAATGCAGGTGGCAGCCCGTGGACCAGCCGGTGCTACCAACACGCGCGACGACCTGTCCTGCCTGCACCGTGTCACCCGAATGGACCCCGATGGAATCGAGGTGGTTGTAGGTGGTGATGAGTCCGTCGCCGTGATCGATTTCCACCCGGTTGCCGCCACCCCAGGGGTGCCATCCAGCCGCGCGAACAATACCGGCGTCAGCTGCGTGGACGGGTGTGCCGCAGGCCGCGGCATAATCCTGGCCCAGGTGGAAATCACCAGCGGTCCCGCTGATCGGACTGACCCGGAAACCGAACGGCGAACTCGGATCGAGAAGCTGAAGCGGGGCCATCAGAAAACCGGCGCCCGGCCTGCCCATGCCCGCCGGCCCTACCGTCAGGTCTCCGTGGGCAACTTGCGCCGCACCCCCTACTGCCGTGTGCGGGAAGGTCAGGGTGACCAGCGGATTGGACATTATCGCCGGGGGCGGAAGGGAACCTGCTGCGCCGACCTGGTCCGACGCCGGCGGAACCCGTTCCCTTTGTGCTTCCTGGACATTGCCACTCCCGGAAGTTCCACTGGGGACAGCAGCACTCTGGGTCCCGGCGCCCGAAACCGATCCCGCCAATTGCACCGGCCCTGCGGGGCCGGCAGAAAGGTTGATGGCATAGAGGGAAGCCGCGAGCACCCCTGCAGCGGCGGCGGCGCGGGCAACGGGGGGAAGGATACGCTGGTCCGGCTTCCTGTTGCCGGGCACTGAATTCTTGCCCAATTGACTGACTCCACGACGTGGCCGGCCGCACTTTGTCTCGACGGTATGTCCCATGGGACCACAGCACCGGAGGGGTGGAAACCCTATAGGTGGACATTGCGGGTTTTTTGCGGGCGTTAGGGGGTGGGAGTTTCCGCTGTTGAGACGGCAATTACCGTCGCCATTGCTGGAATGGGCGACAATGTCCCATGCGCAATGTCCTTCGTACATGGCAGGACGAAGTCAAGAAAACATTCTCAGGGAAGGCCGACGCACCACCGGAATGGTCGCTCCGGCTGGCGGAAGGCGACGATTCCGGCTACCACCTGCCCGGGTCCGCGGTGTGGGCAGTACACGGCTCCATGACGCCGATCGTTGGGGGAATCCGCACGTTGCTCATGCAGTCCCTCCACCCCGGCGCACTGGCGGGAGTCCACGAACACTCCAACTTCCGGGAAGACCCCCTGCGACGGCTGGCCAACACCATCCGGTGGATCTTCACGGTGACTTACGGATCCACGGCGGCAGCGGAGGAGGCAACGCGCCGTGTCCGCCGCCTCCATGAGCCTGTCCAGGGCACCTTCCAGGACAACGACGGCGGCGTCCGCACCTACAGTGCCAACGATCCCGGGCTGGCCCGGTGGGTCCACATCGCCTTTACCGATGGATTCCTCGCAGCCCACAAGATCTGGGGCGGACCCATTCCTGGCGGCCCGGACGCGTACGTCCGGGAGTGGGCCCAGGCGGGGCGGCTGATGGGAGTGGACAACCCGCCGCTGACGGAGGCGGAGATGCGCAGCCAGCTGGACCAGTGGTACGCGCAGGGTGAGCTGCGGGCGGACGACAGGGTGAAGGAAACCATTCAGTTTATTCGTTACGCTCCGCTGCATCCCCTGCTGAAGCCCGGCTACCGGATCCTGTTCGAAGCTGCCGTCTACAGCCTGGAACCCCGGTACCGGCAAATGCTCGGGCTTTCCGTTCCACGGCTGGGCCCCTTCCCCCTGCCCGTAAGGCTGGCCACAAAGGTGGTGCTCGGCGTCGTCCATCTTGCCCTGGGTGGACCCCGTCGGCGGATGGGTCCCAGCGAACTGGCAGCAAGGCAGCGCCTGAAGCGACTTGGTCAGCCAGCGGCAGACAAGGCCTAGCGGTGCCCTGAAATCCAAGCCCTGGTGCCGTAAACGAAAGAACCCGGCCCCGGAAATACCGGGGCCGGGTTCTTGACCGGCGGAGAATGGGGGATTTGAACCCCCGAGGGCGTTAACCCAACACGCGTTCCAGGCGTGCGCCATAGGCCGCTAGGCGAATTCTCCAACTGCTTCTGAATCAAAAGCAGGTACTAGATTACCTGAACTTTTCCCCATCGCCCAATCGGACCGTTCCGGGCAGAATCCCGCGCTCTCCTGCACCCTGCCCTGAGGCGACTCAGCGGCGCCCTTAACCTGACAATGGGCGCCCCCAATGCGCCCATTCCCCGTTGCACCGTTGAGCTGCCGGGTCCGTCCCGTTCAGCCAGGCCACGCAGCTCACAACCTTGAGATTGCCCCAATCGGTGTACATATCCATGATCGCCGCTGGGGCTGGGATAAGCAATGAAACCGGCGGAGTGATTGCGCCTTTCGGCAGTGCGGCGGAGCTCAGCAGGGTGTCCAGGACGGGAGCGGAGGCCGATTCGAGTCGAGCCGGATGTTCAGGTAAAGTATCTGACGGCCCCTCATGTGGCGTCATCCTGTTGAACTCCCCCAGGACCGGAAGGTAGCAAGGGTAGGCGGGCTCTGGCGGGTGCATGGGGGGTCTTTACTATTCCCCCACAGGGCGGCATTATGTCAGCCCGGATTGGTAGGGTTTTCTCTGTGACAGTTACTACCGCCCTGTACCGCAGATACCGTCCCGACTCGTTCGCTGACGTTATCGGGCAGGAGCACGTCACCGAGCCGCTGATGACGGCTTTGCGGAAAAACCGCGTCAACCATGCCTACCTTTTTTCCGGCCCCAGGGGCTGCGGCAAGACCACGTCCGCCCGCATCCTGGCCCGCTGCCTGAACTGCGCGCAAGGCCCCACCGACACTCCCTGCGGAACCTGCTCCAGCTGCGTCGAACTCGCACGCGGCGGCTCGGGCTCCCTTGACGTCATCGAGATCGACGCCGCCAGCCACGGCGGTGTTGACGACGCGCGGGACCTCCGCGAGCGCGCCACTTACGCCCCTGTGCGGGACCGCTACAAGATCTTCATCATCGACGAGGCCCACATGGTTACTTCAGCCGGGTTCAACGCCCTGCTGAAGATCGTGGAAGAGCCGCCGGAACACATCAAGTTCATCTTCGCCACCACGGAGCCGGACAAGGTCATTGGAACCATCCGCTCCCGGACACATCACTACCCCTTCCGGCTGGTGCCGCCCGAGCCGCTGATGGCTTACCTCGAGCTCCTGTGCCGCCAGGAAAACGTTCCTGTGGCCCCGGGGGTCCTGTCACTGGTCATCCGTGCCGGCGGCGGGTCGGTCCGTGATTCGCTCTCCGTCCTGGACCAGCTCATGGCCGGCGCCGGTCCGAATGGACTGGACTATGAGCTCGCCGTCGCCCTGCTGGGCTACACCCATGCGTCCCTGCTGGACGACGTCGTGGAGGCGGTTGCCGCATCCGACGCCGCCACCGTTTTCCGTGCCGTGGACCGCGTCATCCAGACCGGCCACGATCCCCGCCGGTTCGTTGAGGACCTGCTGGAGCGCTTCCGGGACCTGATCATCGTCCAGGCCATGCCCGAAAGTGCGCACGCCATCCTGCGCGGAATGCCCGCGGACCAGATTGCCCGCCTGCAGAACCAGGCCCACAACCTCGGCGCCGCGGAACTTTCCCGCGCCGCGGATGTGACCAACACGGCCCTGACCGAAATGACCGGGGCCACCTCCCCGCGGCTGCACCTGGAACTGCTGTGCGCCCGGATCCTGCTGCCCAGCTCCGAACAGAATGAGCGCGGCATGGCGGCCCGGATCGACCGCGTGGAGCGACGCCTCAACTACACCGGGAACGACGTCACCGTACCGGCAGCCCAGGGGGCTCCCGGCGCGGCCGTGCCGGCAGCCGCGCCTGCCGCCACTCCCGGCGCTTCCTTGCCCGAGCTCCCGCACGCGCCCGTGACGGCCGGCCCCTCCGGTCAGGCGGCACCACAGCCGCCGTCCCAATCCGCAACGGTGACGGGCGGCCCTTCCGGTCAGGCAGAGCCACCATCGCAGACCGCGGCCGCACGGCCCGCCTCGGCCGAGTCCATGCCAGGCGCATCCGCACCTGCGCAGCCCACCGCTGATGGTCCCCGAAGCCAGCTGACACCGCCGCGGGTGAGCACCAATGACTGGCCCATCGAGGAAGCGGCGCGCGTCCGGACACCGGACGGCTTCGCCGCGGCAGGCACCGGCCAAGCAGCGACGCAAAGCAGTGCAGCAGCCAGCCCAGACCCGGCCAACCGCCCATCCCCGGGCATCGAGCCAGCTGGCGCCGCAGCACCGCCGTCGGCGCGGCAGGAAGCACCGGCCGCGCCCGCCCCTGCCGCTCCCCCTGCGATGGGCGACGTGGAGGTCCTCCGCAGGGCCTGGCCGGACGTCCTGCAGGCACTGTCCAAAATCAAGCGCAGCACCTGGGCCCTCGTTGAGCCCAATGCGCAGGTCAGTGCCTTCGACGGCAGCGTTGTGACCTTGTCCTTCACCACTCAGGGGCTGGCCGGCGCGTTTGGCAGGGCGGACCACGCGGACAACCTGCGCCAGGCCATCCACAAGACCGTCGGCATCGACTGCCAAATCAACGCGGTTGCCGGCGGCACCAGCCAAGCGAGCGCTGAGCCAAACCCAAAAGTGCCCGCCAGCCCGGTGGTTCCGGCCACTTCAGCTGACGTTGCCTGGGGGCTTGCTCCTGCGCCCGCGCAACCTGCCTCACCGTCACAAGCTTCCGCGGCCGCCGGATCCCCCGCTGCACCGGCAAGCGGAAACTCTGAGCGCCCCACCACTGCCCGTAGCTCGACCACCGCCCAGAGCTCCCCTGGGGGCGGAGGTTCCGGGAGTAGTGCTGTTGCTGCAAGCCCGGGAGCCGCACCGGAGGGAACTCCCGCGGCGGCCACCTCTCCAGCCACCCGCCCGGCCGACGAAAACCTGCGCGGCCACCAGGACGCAAAGTCTTTGCAGCCTGGAGCCCAAGGCATGGGACCTGCTGCCAGTGGGTCCGGCGCGGACGCCGGTCAGTCTCCGTACCCTTCAGCCGGCGGCGACTACTCCTACTCCGATGACGACTGGGGACCGCCGCGGGACGAGGACGCTCCCCCGCTGGATGAGGAACCCCCTATGGATTGGGAGCCCTCCACCCGACCGGGCAACAGGACAGCGCCGTCATCCCCTTCGGCAGGCAGCGGCCAGGAAGCCCCGGGCTCCCGCAGTAAGCCTGCCGCGCGCCCCCAAGGGGCGGCGACCGGTGGCTCCGCCACAGACACGGTGGCCCTGCCTGTCCACCAAAATGCTGGCCCGGCGCACGATCCGTGGGCGCGGGCTGTGGAACAGGCCCCCGGCGTCTGGGTGGTCGGAGACAAGAGCAATATCGGTGCCAACCCCGCGCCCGGGTCCGTGCCTGACAACATCGGAACACAGGCCAACGTGCCGCATTACGCCCCCGCAACGGCCCAGGTGCCGCCCACCATCCCCGTGGCACCGGCAGCCAAGGCCGCTGCTGCAGCAGCTCCGGGCTGGGGTCCGGGTTCCAACGCAGCTTCGGGTCCGGGGGCAGCTTCCGGGGCCGGTCCCGGCGCGCCGGGCGCGGAAAAATACCAGGTGTTGTCCCCGGACCGCGTTCCCGCACCCGAATTCGCCATGGCCTCCGCGGCACCCGCCACGGTTGCCCGCTCAACGACCGCACAGGCTCCGGCTCCACAGTCCCCCGCTGCCCAGCCGACCGTTGCCCAGACCACCGTTGCCCAAGCCACTGTTACCCAATCCGCTGTTACCCAGTCCACCGTTGCGCCCTCCCGTCCCCAGACGCCGGCGGCTGCACCGGCCGCGGGACAAGGCGAAACGCGGCAAAGCCTTTACCAGCGGCTATCCAACAGCCCCGAAGCTGAGGCCGGACGCGCCAAGGCACCGGCCAGGGCGGCCGCCGCGCCGAGCGCCTTTATCCAGGACGTGCCGAGCGCCGACGATGAGACCATCGAGGAGTCGGGCGTGTTCGGCCGGGCCGCTGTGGAACGCATCCTGGGTGGAAAATTGATCGAGGAGCGGTCCGTGGACGGGAGCCCGGTCACGCCACGCTATTGACGGCCGCAAGGCAGCCGTGGCAGTCATGACCAACTGCTTGTTCCACCCGCCATCCACATCGAACTAAAGAGGGAAACGTGTACGAAGGTGCTGTCCAGGAGCTGATCGATGAGCTCGGACGCCTTCCAGGGGTGGGCCCCAAGTCCGCACAGCGGCTGGCGTTCCACATCCTTGAAGCAGACCCCCAGGACATGAAGCGGCTGGTGGAAGCGATCACCACGGTCAAGGAGCGGGTGAAGTTCTGCACGGTCTGCGGCAATGTCACCGAGCAGGAGCTGTGCAACATCTGCCGCGACCCGCGCCGCGATCCCTCGGTCATCTGCGTGGTGGAGGAATCAAAGGATGTCCTGGCCGTGGAGCGCACCCGTTCGTTCCGCGGCCGCTACCACGTACTGGGCGGCGCCATCAATCCCATCGCGGGCGTGGGACCGGAACAATTGCGGATCCGGGAGCTGCTCACCCGGTTGAACGACGGCGAGATCCAGGAAGTGATCATCGCCACCGACCCCAACCTGGAGGGTGAGGCAACGGCCACCTACCTGGCCCGCATGCTCAAGACGATCGGCATCGCCGTCACCCGCCTTGCCTCCGGCCTTCCCGTGGGCGGTGACCTGGAGTACGCGGACGAAGTCACCCTGGGCCGCGCCTTCGAAGGCCGGCGCAACGCCCTGGGCTGACGCACCTGGCGGCCTCCCGCCGTCGTACCTCACTACGAATTGGACCTGGCACTACGGATTGGACCTGCCGCAGCCGTGCACCGGCACCAGCGCCGTCCATGGCCGGTATGTGGTCACAATTCAACGCCGCTCCGGGCACGGCGATAAACTGTCGGAGGAAAGTCGCGCCGTCCCGGCGTCAGGCTGCCTGGCCTCCAGAACTCCAATTGATCCAATGAAGGTACGCGCATGAGTACGCCCACTACCGAAGTGCACAACGCAACGCAGCCGCAGGTTGCCCCCGCCGCCGGCGCGGTGACCAAACAGCTCATCGTGCAGAAATTCGGCGGCTCCTCCGTTGCGGACGCGGACGGGATCAAGCGCGTGGCAAAGCGCGTCGTCGATGCCCAGGAAGCAGGCAACGAAGTGGTTGTGGTCGTCTCGGCCATGGGCGACACCACGGACGAGCTCCTGGACCTCGCTGCCCAGGTGACCGATTCCGCCCCCGCCCGCGAAATGGACATGCTGCTTTCGGCCGGTGAGCGCATCTCCATGGCACTGCTGGCCATGGCCATCAACAAGCTCGGCGCCTCCGCCCAGTCCTTCACCGGGTCCCAGGCAGGCATGATCACCGACGGAATCCACGGCAAGGCCCGGATTATCGACGTCGACCCGCACCGGATCCGCACCGCCCTGGACAAGGGCAACATCGCCATCGTGGCAGGTTTCCAGGGCATGAGCCGGACCACCAACGAGATCACCACGTTGGGCCGCGGCGGCTCCGACACCACGGCGGTGGCACTGGCGGCAGCCCTGGAAGCTGACGTCTGCGAGATCTACACTGACGTGGACGGCATCTTTACCGCCGATCCGCGGGTGGTCCCGTCAGCCCAGAAGATTGACAGGATCTCCAGCGAGGAGATGCTGGAACTCGCCGCCTCAGGCGCCAAGATCCTCCACCTGCGCTGCGTGGAATACGCCCGCCGGTTCGGTGTCCCCCTGCATGTCCGTTCCTCGTTCAGCCAGCATGAAGGCACCTGGGTCATCCCCAGCGCCGACGACAAGATCACCACTCAAGAGGGAGTTGCCTTGGAGCAGCCAATCATCTCCGGCGTTGCGCATGACCGTTCCGAAGCGAAGGTCACCGTGGTCGGCGTTCCCGACATCCCCGGCAAGGCCGCCGCGATCTTCCAGGTCATCGCCGACGCACACTCCAACATCGACATGATCGTCCAGAACGTGTCCACCCACGGCACGGGCAAGACCGATATCTCCTTCACCCTGCCCATCGTCGAAGGCGCAGACGCCCTGGCAGCGCTGCACGCCGCACAGGACCAGATCGGCTTCGAGACCATCGAATACAACGAGCAGATCGGCAAGCTCTCACTGATCGGCGCCGGTATGCGCTCCCACCCTGGCGTCTCCGCCACCTTCTTCAAGGCGCTGTCCGACGCCGGCATCAACATCAATATGATCTCCACCTCCGAAATCCGCATCTCGGTGGTGACCCATGCCGACCTGCTGGATGAGGCCGTGCGCGTGATCCACAAGGCGTTCGGACTGGACACCGAAACCGAAGCGACTGTTTACGGCGGCACCGGCCGCTAGGCCCCGCGAAAAAAGCCGGGCGGCCCTTCCCTCAGGGGAATGGGCCGTCCGGCTTTTGGCCTTAAGGCGCGGCTGGAATGAATCAGCTCTCGCGGTCGATGTCTTCCCGGCGCACCGCGTAATGGTGTCCGGTTGAATCGGTTTCCACCACGAAATGTGAAAGGTCCTCTTCGGAAGCCTGTTCGAATTCGTCGTGTTTGTGCACGACGGGCGTGTCAGCGTCCAGTCGGGTGGCAGGACCAAAGACGAAGCGGAGCCTCTCAGTCAGGCCCATGAAACTGTTGAGGACATGTGCCACTGTTTCCACCCCCTTCCCGAACCTCGGGCTAAAGTGCAGCCGGCTCCGACGGGAGCCAGTGCCCTTATCTTAAGCCCGCGACAGGGAAAAGGCGCCGGTAGGCGAGGGAATGAAACCGCTAGCGCAGGGAGCGGTCTTCAGGGTTCCGCGGGACAACGTACGTGCTGCCGTCCGGCCTGGTGACGGTCTCCCACTGCTGGGTTTCTGCCTGGCGCTGTGCCAACAGCCTGCGGTTCTCCTCGGTCATGTCGTGCGCCAGCGCAGTCCGGCTCGCGGGACCAAAAACGGCCCGCAGCTTTCCTGTGGCGCGCATGAAGCGCTGGGAGGCGTTGCCCTTGTCCGCGGACTTGTCCCTGCCCATGAAGAAGTTCCTTCCACTCACCGTTCACCTGCATTAAATGCACACTAATGATTAGTGCACTAACAATTGGAGGACCCATGACCGCCACAGCAGAAATGGACGCTGCAGAGCCAGCCGCGGCAGAGCCGGCTGACGTGCAGGAGGAAGACCTGCTGCTGGAACATCAGCTCTGCTTTGCACTCACCGTGGCTGCCCGCAGCGTGGTGGGGGCCTATAAGCCAGTGCTCGAGAAACTCAACCTCACCCATCCGCAGTACCTGGTGATGCTCTGCCTGTGGGAAGACAGCCCGCGGACAGTCCGCAACATCAGCCAGGCCCTTGCCCAGGAGCCGGCCACCATTTCCCCGCTGCTCCGCAGGCTTGAGGCAGCGGAACTGATTACACGGGGCCGTGCGGACGGCAATGAGCGCGCCCTCGCCGTCGAGCTGACAGCCAAAGGCGCGGCATTGCGGCAGCAGGCGCTGCAGGTGCCGGGGACCATGATGGAGCGGCTGGGGCTGACCCGGGAACAGGTCACCGAACTGCACGCATCCATGATGGGCCTGATCGCTGCAACGTCACAGTGAGTGTCGGCAGGGACTGGTTGGGCCCGGTCCAGGACCAGCCGGCACCGGGTCAAGCGACTAGAATAACGGGACCTAGGGAGAGGAAGCCTGATGCGTAATTTCCGCATGCTCGCAGCGGTCCTGGCCGTCGGCGCCGGCCTGATTTCCGGTTGCAGCGGCACTCCTGACAACGGCGCGTCCACCTCAGCAGTGCCTACGACCTCCTCCGGCGGAAGTTCATCTGCCGGCTCGGCCGCTCCCTCCCCTGACACTGAAACCTCGGTCCCGGCTCCCGCACCAGCCACCTCGCGGCCAAGCGCCGGCCCGGGGCAGGGAAACGCCGAACTCGCCATAACGGTGGTCCCGTCCGAGGGCGCGGCCGAACTCGATTACACCCTGGCCTGTTCCGCCGGCACCCCTGCCGCAGAAAGCAGCCACCCCAACGCCGATGCCGCGTGCGCAGCCCTGAAAGCCAACCCGGGGATCCTGTCACCGGAGGAACCCGGAACCTCCCGGACCTGCACGCAGCAGTACGGCGGCCCCCAGAAGGCAACCGTGACGGGCATGGTGGATGGTGTTGCCGTGGAGTCCTCCTTTGCGCGGACCAACGGATGCGAAATCAGCGCATGGGATGCTGCCAAGGATGTGCTGGGTGCCGCCGGTGGAGCCTCTTAAGCTCCTGGCGGCCGCCGATGCGGGGGCGAGGGAAGAAGCCCACGTTCGGCGCGTCAGCCGCTACGCCGATCCCTACCTGGCCCGGCGGTCGGCGGGCCGGAAACATCCAGTGGAGGATTTCCTTTTCACCTATTACACGCAGAAGCCCGGCCAGCTGAAGCGGTGGCACCCTGGTGCCGGCGCGGTCCTTACCGGCGGCCAGGCGGCCATGCGGCTGGGGTGGAAGCATTACCGGGTGCTCGACGACGGCGAACTCGCCTCCCTGGGGCTGGCCGCGGGAAGCACCGCAGTCACCTTCGATCGGAGCGCCTTCCTGGCTGACCGCAAGGATGCGGTGGCCTTCGCCGGCATCATCCTCCGCGGGACGGCGGCCAGGCCGGCACAGTTCGGCTGTTTCGGCCTCCACGAGTGGGCCATGGTGTACCGGCAGGACAAGTTCGACCTCCGCCATGAGTATCTGCGGCTGCGGCTGGGAGCGGCCGGCACCGACCAGGTGGTGGAGGACAACAGGATCCGCTGTACCCATTTCGACGCGTTCCGCTTCTACACACCGGACGCCATCCCGCTCAACGAACACTCCCCCAGCCGGGACACGCAGCGGCACATGGAGCAGCCGGGCTGCCTGCACGCCAATATGGACCTTTACAAGTGGGCGTACAAGCTGCTGCCGGCGCTGTCCAGCGAACTGGTGATGGACTGCTTTGAACTGTCCTGGCGGATCAGGGCCATGGATATGCAGGCTTCCCCGTACGACCTGGCGGACTGGGGCTACCCCGCCATCCCCATCGAGACGCCCCAGGGCAAGGCCGCCTACGTCGAGCACCAACGAGCCTTCGCCGCGGACGCCGGGGTCCTGCGCGGAAGGCTCGCCGCGGAACTCGGGGCACTGTCAGACGGAGCACCACGGTGATCGACCTGACCATCAGGATCCGGGAGGACCCCGACGCCCCTGAGCATGTTTTCCGGCTTGTAGCCAAGGACAGCGCCCCCGCCGCGGAATCCACCCTGCCCCGACCCGCGGCCGCGCTGGCCGCCGTGGAGCGGTTCGGTGAAGACATCTTCTTTCCCAAGCCTGGTCCTCCCAAGCTGTGCACGCAGCAGTACGGGGGCCCGCAGGTTGCGGTGGTCACCGGTATTTTCCATGGCCGGCCCGTCAACTCGACCTTCACCCGCACCGACGGGTGCGAGATCGCACGGTGGAAGGCCATGGGCGCCCTGCTGGGCGGGACGGCCGCTTAGCTTTTCGTTTGCCTTCCGCATGCGCGCATGAAAAAGGTCCCGGGCGGACTGATGACCGCCCGGGACCTCCCCCCATGCCTTCCCGGTCAGGTCGCGGGTACCGCCTGCGCCAGGTCAAGCTGGGGAGCGCCGGCCGGGGCGGGGGCAGAGCGCTGTCCCACCTGGACGTTCACCCAGGTCTTGATGCCGTTGCTGCCAAGGCTCAGACGGGAGAGGTAGGAGCCCTCCTGGAGTCCTGTCCAATTCAGGGTTGCCGAGGTGGCGGTTCCGTTCGGCGCCACGATGGGGTTCGGGTTCACCGTGAGGTTTCCTGCGTCACCGGCGAAGGTCACAGCCTGGACCGAGGCAGTAGCCGGGCCGTTGTCCGGCGTGGCGTACAGGTTGGCCACCACATAGTAGGTACCGGCCCGCGGCGATTCCAGGTCAAGGAATTCGCTGGCCGACGCGGTCGCCACCTGGGTGGCCGTCAGCCCGCCCGAGGCGTTCGGTGCGTAGACCACCATGTCCCAGTCGACGTCGTCCGACTGTGCCTGGATGCCCAACCGTGCAAACGAGGCGCCGGCCGGCACCTTCACCTGGAGCAGGGCGTTGTGCGCGTCATTCGTGGGTGCGTACTCGCCCGGGGTCTTGGTGATGGCCGTCTGGCTCAGCGGTGCCAGGCCCTCCACGCCGACGGCGATGGGGCTGTCGGAGCCGGAGACAAGCTCCAGGGAGCCGCTGCCGGTCCCTGTGGCCGAGCTGAAGGAGAACGACGGGGCGATTTGGGCATCAACCGGCCGGATGGCGATGGGTGACGTTACCGTCCTTGGGCCCTTCCAGGTGAGGCTTCCGCTGCTGAACTTGCCCACCGGCGCGCTGACGTTCCGGATGGTGACGGTTACTTCCCGTGCCTGCCCGGCCTTGGCGAAGTTCAGTGCCTTGGGTTCGACGTTGACGTTGAAGCCCGGCATGTTCACCTCGGGGCGGTACATGCCCGGCACCAGGGCGGTCAGCTTGCGCTTCACCTGCACCTCTCCGACCAGGCTGCCCAGCGCGATCGAAGGCAGGTTCAGGTCGCGGGCGGCAATGCTGCCGGCCTGCGGCGCCCCGGTGTCCACACCCTGGCCGTTCAGGAAGCCCAGCCAGTCCTGGATTCCCGAGTCGTAGACCAGTCCGGGATCAAGGACGCGGGTGGAATCGATGTGGCCGGCGCCGCCCTGGAACGGGTCGGTGTTGGGCGAACCGTCGGCATTGACCAGCGGGTAGGCGGTGGTCATCATGGCGGACTTCACCATTGCAGGGGTCCACTTCGGCTGCTTGCCCAGGACCAGGGCACCGAAACCGGCGATGTGCGGTGCGGCCATGGAGGTGCCGGACATGAATCCGAACTGGTCACCGTCGTTGCCGATCGTGGAGACACCGGCCAGGACGTTGACGCCCGGAGCGGAAATGTCCGGCTTGAGCAGGTCACCGCCGGCGGCCAGGGTGGGTCCGCGGGAGGAGAACCCTGCAATCTGGGGTGCCGCGGCCGGCGGCAGTCCGGTCAGGTCGCCCTTGACCAGGCTGACAGTCAGCGTCGGGTTGGCTTCCAGCTTGGACTTCAGTTCCAGGCTCTTGGGGGCGTTGACGTGGACGGTGGGAATGACGTGGTTGTCGGCGTCCTCCGAGCTGCTGGTGAGGTTCACCAGGATCATGCCCACGCCGCCCTTGTCCAGGACTTCCTGGCTCTTGGCGGTCCGGTCCACAACGCCGCGGTCGCAGACCACAACCTTGCCGGCCACCTTGGACCCGTCAAGGGTGCCCGGGCCGCAAAGGTTGGGGTTGGCAGCACCCGGGGCTGCGGCGGCAGCAGCGAGGACAACGGGTTTGTCCGCCACTTCCGCCTTCATGATGGAAGCGCCCCGGTACAGCGATCCGTCGGATACCTTGACCGTTCCCACCAGGTCGCTCGGGAAGGTGGAGGCAGCCACCGTGGTCAGCCAGGGTGAGGCATGGTTCACGGTGGAGGCTGCAGGACCGGAGTTACCGGCCGACGCCGAAACGAAGACACCGGCGGCGGCAGCGTTGAGGAATGCCAGCGCCACGGGATCGCTGGTGCTGTTGTTGTTGCCGGAAATGGAGTAGTTCAGGACATCGACGCCGTCCTTGATGGCTGCGTCCACGGCCTCAACCGACGCTGAGGAGTAGCAGCCACCGGTGTCCGGGTTGGTGTCCTCCCAGCAGACTTTGTACACCGAGACCTTGGCGGCGGGGGCCACCCCCGAGCTCTTTCCGAAACTGGCTCCGTCGATCACCTGCTCGACATCGGCGTTGCCGGCTGCCGTGGTGGCGGTGTGGGTGCCGTGGCTGCCCACGTCCACCGGGGAAATCTGCTCCTCCGGTGCCCGGCTTCCGGGTGCCACGTACTGGAGGAAGGAATCGGCGAAGTAGCGGGCGCCGATGACCTTGGAATTGCAGAGGGATCCGTCAAACCCGGCTCCGGTGCCCTCGCCCTTTTGGCATTCGCCTTCGAAGGTGGTGCCGTCCGCTTTGAGCATGGCGATCTTGCCATCGCCGGTACGGTAGGGGACGCCCACCTGCGGGTCACCCTGCAGGGGCTTCACCGGTTCGCCCTGCAGGAAGGGGTTGTCCGGTGCGTAGCCGGAGTCGATGACACCCACCACAACGCCCTTGCCGGCGTTGGTTTGGCCGCCGAACTGCTTGGCCCAGGAGCCGTCCGGGCCGGTCAGCTTGAGGAAGTCGGTGGTGGTGTAATCAGGCTTGTTTTCGACGTCGGGCGCCACCACCAGGACGCGGCGGTCCTTGGACAGTGCTGCCGCCTGAGCCGCCGTCAGTTCGGCAGTGAACCCGTTGAGGGCCGCGGTGTACTGCTTGGCGGGTCGGATCCCCTGCGCCGCTGCGACGTCACGCTGCTGCTTGCGCAGGTGGGCGTCGTAAGCCTGGTAGTTGGGACTGCCGGCGTCGAGCTTCCTGCCCTGCTGGGGCTTGGTGGCTCCCAGTCCGGCAATTCCCCCTTCGTACGCCGCGGCAGCGGGACCGGCGAGCACCACGATGTACCGGCCGTCCTTGAATTGGCTGTCCTTCGCGGTGGAGTAGGAATTTTCCATACCTTGGCCTCCGGGTACCGCTGACGCGGGACCCGCTGCCACTGAGCCAAGGAGAAGGGGCAACCCGACGGCCAGCACGGCCGTTTTCCGGAGTCCCCCAGCCCGCGAGGGGCTCTTTCCAGTTGATTTCACGCGCAACCCTTTCACGATGTACCGCCCAGCCTTGGCGGGCAGCCGGAACGACTGGAACTGCAGGGGTAATTACAGATTTTGTAATTTGCTGAGACCAGACTGTTCACAGAGTACAGACTGAGAGCGTGATATGACATAGGGCACATTTGTGTTTTTTTCGCTTGTCATACCACGGCGTGCAAGCGGGCAGGACATGCAATCAGGCATGCAAAAGGGCGCCCCGAAGGACGCCCTGTTAAGAACGCAGGTGGAAGGCGGTGCTACTGGCGTGGAGTGCGTACCACGTCACTGATCCATTGCCTGGTTTTCTCGTCCACGGGGCCGGCTACCCGCGTCTGGCGGGCCAGCCGGTCCGCCTTTATTTTCTGGAACACCATCCGGCCCAGGCCGGCGAACACCGCCGCGGCAACCACGGGCAACAGCACGGACTTCGAATTCTCAGCCATCCAGCAATCCTAGTGAAGGCCCTCCGGCAACTCCAGAACCACTCCCACAGTGCCCCGGGCCCGGGCTCATTCCGTGCCGCCCGGCTGCCCGAAACCGCCGGATACAAAGGGGTGCGCCCGGCCCGGTAGAATGGTAAAGCAAGCTCGCGGAGCGCCCGACCTCATGGTGAACCAACGCAGGTGACCAACAGTCGCCCAAATCCCGGTACGGCGTGAGACGGCACCACTCCGCTGCGCCCTTACCCAAGCTCACGCACAGGAGTTACCGGATGCCCCGGATCGTTGTTGACGTCATGCCCAAGCCCGAGATTCTGGACCCGCAGGGGAAGGCGATCGTCGGGGCCCTCCCCCGGCTGGGCTTCACCAGCTTCAGCTCTGTCCGCCAGGGCAAGCGTTTCGAACTGACGGTCGACGGCGAGGTGACCGAGGACATCCTGGCCCAGGCCCGCGATGCCGCAGAGACCCTCCTGTCCAACCCCGTGATCGAAGATGTTGTCAACGTCGAGGTCGTCGAGGCCTGACATGACTGAACTCCCCCTGATCGGCGAAGCCGTCGCAGTCGCCGCGGTTCCGCGCCTCGCCGGCGCCCGCATCGGCGTCGTTACCTTCCCCGGGACCCTTGACGACCGGGACGCTGCCCGCGCCGTGCGCTTGGCCGGCGGCACCGCCGTCGAACTCTGGCACGGTGACAGCGAACTCGGCGACGTGGACGCCGTGGTCATTCCCGGCGGATTCTCCTACGGCGACTACCTGCGTGCCGGTGCCATTGCCCGGTTCGCACCGCTGATGTCCAAAATCATCGACGTCGCCAACTCCGACGCGAAGCTGCCCGTCCTTGGCATCTGCAACGGCTTCCAGATCCTCACCGAGTCGCACCTGCTGCCCGGTTCGATGATCAAGAACGACCACCTCAAGTTCCTCTGCCGCGACCAGGTGCTGCGCGTTGAGAACAGCAACACGGCGTGGACGCTGGACTACGAAGCGGGCCAGGAGATCACCATCCCGCTGAAAAACCAGGACGGCCAGTACATCGCGGACGAAAAGACCCTCGACGCCCTTGAGGCCGAGGGCCGCGTGGTGTTCCGCTACGTCGGGTTCAACCCGAACGGCTCCCGCCGGGACATCGCCGGTATCTCCAACGCCGCCGGCAACGTGGTCGGCCTCATGCCGCACCCCGAGCATGCAGTGGAGCCGGGCTTCGGTCCTGAATCGCTGGACGGCATCGGCGGTTCCGACACCGACGGACTGGGTTTCTTCACCTCCGTACTGAACAAGATTGTGGGAGGCGACAAGTGACCACGGAAACCACCAAGAAGTTCAACATCGACACGGTCGAACACGCTGCGAAGACGCCGGACACGGAGCTGCCCTGGGCCGAACTCGGCCTGAAGCAGAACGAGTTCGACGAGATCGTCAAGGTCCTGGGCCGCCGCCCCACCGGCGCGGAACTTGCCATGTACTCCGTCATGTGGAGCGAGCACTGCTCCTACAAGTCCTCAAAGAACCACCTGCGCCAGTTCGGCCAGAAGGTCACCGAGGAAATGAAGAAGGACATGCTGGTGGGCATCGGCGAAAACGCCGGCGTGACCAACCTCGGGGACGGCTGGGCCGTGACCTTCAAGATCGAATCGCACAACTCGCCGTCGTTCGTTGAGCCCTACCAGGGCGCTGCGACCGGCATCGGCGGCATCGTCCGCGACATTATCTCCATGGGCGCCCGTCCCGTTGCCGTGATGGACCCGCTGCGGTTCGGCGCCATCGACCACCCCGACACCGCGCGGGTCATGCACGGTGCAGTGGCCGGCATCGGCGGCTACGGCAACTCCCTGGGCCTGCCGAACATCGGCGGCGAAATGGTGTTCGACTCCGTCTACCAGGGAAACCCGCTGGTCAACGCCCTCGCCGTGGGCGTGATGCGCCACGAGGACATCCGCCTGGCCAACGCCTCCGGCAAGGGCAACAGGGTGGTCCTGTTCGGTGCGCGCACCGGCGGCGACGGCATCGGCGGCGCCTCGGTGCTGGCCTCCGAGTCCTTTGACGATACCAAGCCGTCCAAGCGTCCCGCCGTCCAGGTGGGCGACCCGTTCGCCGAGAAGGTGCTCATCGAGTGCTGCCTGGAGCTGTTCAAGGGCTCCCTGGTGGAAGGCATCCAGGACCTCGGCGCGGCAGGCATCTCCTGCGCCACCTCTGAACTGGCTTCCAACGGCGACGGCGGCATGCAGGTTGAGCTGACCTCCGTGCTGCTGCGTGACCCCACGCTGACGCCGGGCGAGATCCTGATGTCCGAGTCGCAGGAACGCATGATGGCCGTCGTCACGCCGGAAAACGTGGAAGCGTTCGAGGCCGTGATGGACAAGTGGGCCGTGGAGTACTCCTGGCTGGGCGAGGTGACCGACACGGGCCGCCTGATCATCACCTGGGAAGGCGAGGTGATTGTCGACGTCGATCCCCGCACCGTGGCACACGACGGCCCCGTCTACGACCGCCCGTTCGCACGCCCCGAGTGGCAGGACGCAGTGCAGGCGGACACCTTCACCGGTTCCGTCCAGGACGCCGGCCGGCCGGCCGCTCCGGCCGAGCTCGCTGCTGCCGTGACTGAGCTCGTGGCGTCGCCGAACATGTGCTCCAAGTCCTGGATCACCGACCAGTACGACCGGTACGTGGGGGGTAACACCTCCATGGCGTTCCCGGACGACGCCGGCGTGGTCCGCGTTGACGAGGAATCCGGCCTGGGCGTTGCCCTGGCCACCGATGCCAACGGCCGCTACACCTACCTGGACCCGTACCACGGTGCGCAGCTGGCGTTGGCCGAGGCCTACCGGAACGTTGCCACCGCAGGCGCCATCCCCATGGCCGTCAGCGACTGCCTGAACTTCGGCTCCCCCGAGGACCCGGATGTCATGTGGCAGCTCGCCGAAGCCATCCGCGGCCTGTCCGACGCCTGCATGGTGCTGGGCATTCCGGTCACGGGGGGCAACGTGTCGCTGTACAACCAGACGGGCACCACGCCCATCCACCCCTCCCCCGTGGTGGCAGTCCTGGGCAAGCTCGACGACGTTGCGCGCCGCACGCCGTCGGGCTGGCGTGAGGACGGCCAGGCCATCTACCTCCTGGGCACCACGGGTGCCGAGCTGGACGGTTCCGAATGGGCCAACATGCGCGGACACCTGGGCGGCCGGCCGCCGAAGGTGGACCTCGAGGCCGAGCGCGCCCTGGGTGAGATCCTGATCAACGCGTCCCGCGACGGCATGATCGACTCCGCCCACGACCTCTCCGAAGGCGGCCTCGCGGCAGCACTGGTGGAGTCCTCGCTGCGCTACGGCGTCGGTGCCAGGATTGCCCTGCAGGACGTCATGGACCGGGACGGCGTGGACCTGTTCACGGCCCTGTTCTCCGAGTCCCAGGGCCGTGCAGTTGTGGGCGTCCCGCGCTCCGAGGAGGTCCGCTTCACGGACATGTGCACCGCCCGCGGTTTCACCCACACCCGCATCGGCGTGGTGGACGCGGCCAGCGGCACACTCGAGATCAACGGCGTGGAGGCCCTGTCCCTGGACGCCCTCCGCGAAGCCCACGAAGGGACCCTGCCGAAGTACTTCGGCTAGTCCCGGGCCTGCCTCTCGATTGCTCCGTAACTGTCGTTTTGAACGCTCAGAACGACAGTTACGGAGCAATCGATGTTTAATCGCCCTTTCGCCAACCCGCCTGGACCAGAGCGCTGCGGACCTTTGTGACGGCTGGCTTGGCGTCGTTGAACATGTGGCGTCTGGAAATCCTGACTTCGGTCCAGCCGAGGGCCGCGTACCGCCCGGACCGGTCTATGTCCCGCACAACCTGTCCGTCTTCGCTGTGGTGTTCACCCTCGTATTCGATCCCGATCCGGTACTTGCGGTAGCTCAGATCGGGCTCATGGTGCCGCCTGCCGCCCTCGTCGATGATGGGGACGTTCAGCTCCGGTTCAGGCAATCCCGCCCGGACAAGGGCCAGCCGAAGAAAGATGTGCTTCACCTTCGGGACGAATGATGTGGTGCATGTCGGAATTCTCCTTTCGCAGCCGAAGAGGCAGCGAAAGCAGCTCCGCGGCGGTGAGGTGCGACGCGGCGCATCGCTCGTTGACCTCGATGAACGGCCGCACCCGCGTGCTCAACGGAAGCTCCGCCGTCGTGCATTCCGTCCGGCTGCCCCTGCCTTGACGCTTCAAGGAACTATGGCGCAATCGCCGCGGCGAGACTCCGGCCAAGGAGGCGTCGGCAACAGTGAAAGGGCGGCCGCGGAGTTCCTCCGGGAGCGGGCGTGGGGTCTTCATCGGTCCATAAGACCAAAATTGGGCAAAGACCGCAGAAGTGCCCCGGTGGGGATTAGTCCTCGCTGTGCAGCTCCCGCTGGCGGACGCTGAGCAGTTCGATCTCGGGCCTGCCTGCCACGAAGCGTTCGACGGCGGCAAGCACCTCCACGAGGTGTGGCCGGTCCGCTGCCACCAGGCCAACACCAAGCTGCGTGCGCCGGTACTGGCTGTGGTCCCCCACCTCGGCCACCGAGATTTCAAAGCGGCGTTTGAGTTCAGCCACGAGGGGCCTCACAACGGAGCGCTTCTCCTTCAGGCTGTGTACGTCGCCGAGGAGGATGTCGAACTCACTCCAGCCGATCCACATGGGCCCGGGCCTCCCTACTCGATGGTGAGCTCGCCCATCAGGTCCCAGCCTTCGCCGTCCAGCTGGCGGCTGATGATTTTCGGTGTTTCCGCGAGCGCCTGCGGCATGTCCGCCATGGCCTTCTTGAAGTGCCCGCTGTTGACGTGGTCCCCGGCGGCGTCGTCCTTGAAGGCCTCCACCAGGACGAACTCGTTGGGATCGTCCACGCTGCGGGACCAGTCGAACCACAGGTTGCCCGGCTCCTGCCGGGTGGCCCGGGTGAAGTCTGCCACGAGGTCGGGCCAGCGCTCCGACCAGTCAGGCTTGACCTTGAACTTGACGACGATAAAGATCACTGGGAGGTTCCTTCCGCGGCGAGAGTGCGTGCCCCTTCAATGTACCGGGACGTAACGTAACGCTGGGCCGCGCGGGTGACGAGGCCGCCGGCGGCGTAGAACCAGTTGGCGGGCTTGCTGAAGGCACGGATCCTTAGCCACACCTCCCCCTGGCTGTTGATCTCCACTTCGAAGGACTCCTCGCCGCGGGCAGGGTGCCCGCGCAGCGTCCCGTAGCCAAAGCCAGCGGATTGCGGAACACCCTCCGGCGCCGGCTCCCGGGCCCACACCACCTGGCAGGGCGCGGGCAGGCGGAAGGGCCCGACGCCGAACCCGCTGACCACGTGTGCCCCGGGCACCGCCCGTGGCAAATCGGCGCGGACCCGCAGCCCCGCCCGCCGCTGGAGTTCCCAGCCGAGGATGCCGTCCGCCACCCGACGATAGACGTCCAGTCCGGCGCCAAGGCGCGCTTCCTCCAGGACCCGGTCAAACCCCTCCGGGGCGCCGCCGTGCTCGGTGCCGCCGATTCCCGGATAGCTGAACTTTCCGGCGTCAGTCATTGCCGCCTGCCCTCTCGAGGCCTGCCCACCCCAGTTGCGCCTGCTGCTTCCGGCTCAAGCCAGACACCACCAGGTCGTACGAGTCCTCCACCATGTCACGGATCATCCCGTCCGGCAGCGAGCCGTCGAGGCGCACGCCATTCCAGTGGATCTTGTTCATGTGCCAGCCTCCGGTGATCGCAGGGTGTGCGGCGCGCAGCTGCACGGCCAGGGCCGGCTCGCATTTCAGGTTCACGTAAAAATCGCCTTCGTCCATGGAGGACAAGGCAAACAACTTTGCCTCGTGGCGGGTTCCCCCGGCAATGACGGCACGGACCTTGAAGACCGAGGTCTCCGGTCCGAACGGAAAATCCTCGTAGGCTCCCGGAAACGAAAGGCAGATCTTCCGCAGCGCTGTTGGGTCCATGAGGGAAGCCTATAAAGCAGAACGGCACGGTGCTAGTCTGCGAGCATGTCACACGATCAGGACGCCATACCTGTCCTGGACCTTGGTGCCGCCCGGCAGGCCTACGGCACCTTTAGGCCGGAATTCATTGAACAGCTGCGGCATGCCACCCACGACGTCGGGTTCTTCCAGGTCACCGGCTATGGGGGCCGGCCGGGCCAGGCCGAAGAGCTCCTGGACATCATCCGGCGCTTCTTCGATCTGCCCCTTGAGGAGCGGATGAAGCTGGACAACCGTCTGTCCCCCCACTTCCGCGGCTACACGCGCATGGGCACGGAGGTGACCCAGGGCCGTGCGGATGCCCGTGAGCAGATCGACTATTCACCGGAGCGCGAGCCGGTGCAGGACTATCCTGACGACCAGCCCTACTGGCTGCTGCAGGGCCCCAACCTGTGGCCTGACGAAGCCTTCCCGGAGCTGAAGCGGGCTGCCATGGAGTGGGCGGAGCTGATGTCCGGGGTGGGCATGGAGCTGTTGAGGGCGATCGCCGTTTCCCTGCAGCTGCCGGAAGACTACTTCGACGAGCCCTTCCGGGATTCACCGGCATGGATGGGCAAGCTGGTGCACTATGTGGGCGGTGTGGTGGAAGCGGCCGGGGACCAGGGCGTGGGCTCGCACGCGGACTACGGCTTTGTGACCCTCCTCCTGCAGGACAACGTGGGCGGCCTCGAAGTGCTGCCGCCCGGAACCAGCGAGTGGCTGCCGGTGGAGCCCCTTCCGGGAGCGCTGGTGGTGAACCTTGGCGAGATGCTCGAAGTTGCCACGGAGGGATACCTGGCGGCGACGATCCACCGCGTCCAGGCGCCGCCGCCGGGCGTCGACCGCTACTCGGTGCCGTTCTTCTGGTCGCCACGGCTTGACGCCGTCATCGAGCCCGTGCCGCTGTCTCCCGAGCTGAGGGCGGCTGCCCGCGGCATCACGGACGATCCGGCCAACCCGCTGCTGGCATCCTTCGGCCTCAACATGCTCAAGGGCCGGATGCGGGCCCATCCGGACGTGACGGAACGGCACTATCCTGACTTGATGAAGCGCCCCTGACGTGATGAAGCGCTAAAGGTTGTATTTCCAGGCGAGCTGCGCGGGACAGGCATTCATGACCACGTCCAGTCCCGCCGCCTTGGCGCGTTCCGCCGCCGCCTCGTCGATGACCCCCAACTGCAGCCATACGGCTTTTGCCCCAACGGCAATGGCCTGGTCCACCACGCTGCCCACCTTCTGCGAGTTCACAAAACAATCAACGACGTCGATGGGCTGCTTTTCGGCCGGGATGTCGCCGAGGGTGCGGTAGCCGGTTTCACCGTGGACAGCGTCGCCGGGCAGGTTGACGGGGATGATCTCCATGCCGAGACGGTCGCGGATCATCAGCGACACATCGTAGGCGGAGCGCCACTCATTGGTGGTGAGGCCGACGATTGCCCACCGGCCCTTGGTTCGCAGAAGGCGTTCAATAACGGCAGGATCGTTCGTGTGGCCCATGGAACCAGCCTACGCTTCCGCCCCGACACCGGCCCTTCATCGAATAAGAGAGTGATCACGGACGCTTCGGGGAGGTGTGAACGAATATTACGCGGCCCCACCGATAGTTTGCTCTCGCGGATTCATTGATGTGTAGTGGTCTTTGACCATCCCGAGCGGCCGAGAGACCTGGATCGATGACGCCGCAGCAACCCTGGTCGCCGGAGCTCCCCAACAGCCCCGGCGATAGCAAGGATCCCAGCCACGGGTAATCCGGAACTGACCACTCCGGCGAAGGCTGGCTCCGTAGGGTGCTACTGCCAGGACCGATGGAGTGATCCTATGACCGCAGTCCTGTCGTCGCTGCCTGGCGCGACCACCCCCTCCCATGCGCCTGCCCTCCCGGTGTCCTTCCGGAGCCTGCGCCGCACATTCGGCACCGGCTCCACGGCCCGGACCGTCCTGCGGGATGTGACTTTCGACGTTGCAGCCGGGGAAGTCCTGGCCATCCTGGGGCCCTCCGGTTGCGGAAAATCCACGCTCCTGCGCGCCACGGCGGGCCTGGACTACCCGACTGCCGGATCCGTCGTCATCGAAGACACCCCCGTGCACGGCATCGACCCGCGGTGCGCCTTCGCGTTCCAGGAACCCCGGCTCCTGTCCTGGCACACCCTGCAGGCCAACGTGGCCATCGGGCTGCCCGCCGGATGCAGCGCAAAGGAGGGCAAAGCCAAGGTGGCCCGGCTGCTGGAACTCGTGGGGCTGGAGAATTTCGCCAAGCACCGCCCCCGCGAGGTGTCCGGCGGGATGGCGCAGCGCGCGTCACTGGCGAGGGCCCTGGCCCGGAACCCCGGCGTCCTGCTGCTCGATGAGCCCTTTGGCGCCCTGGATGCCCTCACCCGGATCAGGATGCAGGACCTGCTCCTGGACATCCACCGGGCAGAGCCCACCACCGTCCTGCTGGTCACCCACGACGTGGATGAAGCCCTTCAGCTCGCAGACCGCATCATCGTGCTCGGCCCGGATGCCGCCGAACAGGGCGCAACGATCATCCGGACTGTGGAGGTGCCCGGCAGCCGGCCCCGCGGACGCGCCTCAGCCGAACTTGCCCTCATGCGCGCTTCGCTGCTGGAAACCCTGGGTGTTGACGGGCACCAAGCCCACTGACGGCAAGCCCACTGAGGCCAGTCCCGCCGATTCTCCCGCCCTTGCCGTAACCCGCCCTGTTGGCCCGGGCCGCCGTCGGACGCCACGCCTGACCGCGGCACCAGCCCGGGCTCCCCCTGTTCCATACCGTTCCATCCTCGCGTTCAAAGGAAACCCATGCCGCACGCATTGCCCATCACCCGCCGTTCAGTCCTTGGCGCAGCAGCCCTTGCCGCTTCCGCGGTCCTGGCACTCACGGGCTGCGTTGCAGGGGAAGGCTCCTCCGGCAGCGCAGCCGCGGCCGGCAGCAGCAAGGGCGGCACCCTCAACATCGACTTCGCCACCTACAACCCGCTGAGCCTGGTCATCAAGAAGCAGGGGTGGCTTGAGGCAAGCCTCAAGGACCGCGGCGTGAGCGTGAACTGGGTCCAGTCCGCAGGGTCCAACAAGGCCAACGAGGCCCTGCGCTCCGGCGCCATCGATGTTGGTTCCACGGCCGGATCGGCGGCGCTGCTGGCCCGCGCCAACGGTTCGGAAATCAAAGCCATCGACATCTTCTCCCAGCCCGAGTGGGCAGCACTGGTGGCACCCGCCGGATCGGACATTACGTCCGTGGCCGACCTCAAGGGCAAGTCCGTGGCGGCCACCAAGGGTACGGATCCCTATTTCTTCCTGCTGCAGGCACTGGAGCAGGCGGGGCTGAAGCCCGGTGACGTGACGGTCCAGAACCTGCAGCATGCCGATGGCCGTACAGCCCTGGAAAACGGCTCGGTCCAGGCGTGGTCGGGGCTGGATCCGATCATGGCAGGCGCTGAGCAGAAGGGCGCCAAGCTCTTTTACCGCAACCTCGATTTCAACACCTACGGCTTCCTCAACGCCACGGAATCGTTCCTGAAGAACAAGCCTGAACTTGCCCAGGCCGTGGTGAATGCCTATGAAAAGGCCCGCGCCTGGGCAGCACAGAACCCGGACCAGACCGCCCAGATCCTGGCCGACGCCGCCGGGCTGGATCCCGCCGTGGCCAAGACCGTGGTCCTGGAGCGCAGCAACCTGGACGTCAACCCGGCACCGGGGGACGCCCAGCGCAAAGTCCTGGAGAAGATCGGGCCCACGTTCGTGGAAACCGGTGACGTCAAGACGCAGAAGCAGATTGACGACGCCGTAGCCTCCCTTCTCGACGACTCGCTGGTGAAGAAGGCTGACCCCTCGGCCATCAAGGCCTCCTGATGACCCGCGCAGGAGAGCCAGACCTCACCAGCGGCAGTGTTGCGGACGGGCGTGCTGCAGCCGCCCCCGCAACAACGGCAGACGCCGCCCAGGCGGGTGCCGTGCCGGCACCCGCTCCGGCAACGGGATGGTCTCCCGCCGGAGTCCGCTCCAGGAACTGGGCGCGTCTGCCCCTTGGCCTGATCCTCCCGGCTGCCCTGTTGGCTGCATGGCAGCTGGCCTCCTCCAACGGGCTGTTCACAGTGGTCCAGCTGCCCCCGCCGGCCATGGTGCTGGCTGCTGCCGGCGAACTCGTGGAACGCGGGGAACTGGGCACCCACATCGCCATCTCCACCCAGCGGGTCCTGATCGGGTTCCTGGTGGGCGGCGCCCTGGGCCTGGTCCTGGGGGCCGGCGTCGGGCTGTCAAAACTCACAGACGCCCTGCTGGCACCCACCATCGGCGCGCTGCGCGCCGTGCCGTCCCTGGCCTGGGTGCCGCTGCTGATCCTGTGGATGAAGATCGGCGAGGACTCAAAGGTAACGCTCATCATCATCGGCGCATTCTTCCCCGTGTTCACCACCGTGTCCCTGGCGCTGCGCCACGTGGACCGCAACCTGGTGGAAGCCGCGCGCGCGTTCGGGTTGAAAGGCGTCCGCCTGCTGACCACAGTGCAGCTGCCCGCCGTCGTTCCTTCAGTGTTCTCCGGGCTGCGCCTTGCGCTTGCCCAGGCCTGGCTGTTCCTGGTGGCGGCCGAACTGATCGCTTCCTCCATGGGCCTGGGCTTCCTGTTGATCGACTCGCAGAACAACGGCCGCACGGACCGGCTGCTGCTGGCCATCGTGATGCTGGCCGTCATTGGCAAAATTACCGACGCCCTGCTTGGCCTGGCCGAAAAATGGGCGGTGAAACGATGGGCCTGAGCACCACCGAAACCTTTGACCTGAACGCGGGTGTGCGCCCGGACAACGTCGCCTTTTGGGAGCAGCAGGCGCTGCGCCTTGACTGGGATACGCCCTGGCACACCGCGCACCGCTGGATCCCGGCGGACCCGGAGGCCGGCCGCGGCCCCGAGATCACCTGGTTCGAGGGCGGCAGGCTGAACGTGGCCGCCAACTGCGTGGACCGCCACGTCGCCGCCGGCCGCGGGCAGAAGGTGGCCCTCCACTTCGAGGGCGAGCCGGGCGACCGGAAGTCCATCACCTACGCCGAACTCCAGCGCGAAGTGTCCAAGGCAGCCAACGCGCTCGTGGCCCTGGGGATCACCAAGGGCGACCGCGTGGTCATCTACCTCCCGGTCATCCCCGAAACGGTCATCATCACCCTCGCGGTGGCCCGCGTCGGCGCCGTCCACTCGCTGGTGTTCGGCGGTTTCTCCGCGGAGGCCCTGAAGTTCCGGGTGGAGGACACCGGCGCGAAGCTCCTGGTCACCACGGACGGCCAGTTCCGCCGCGGCGTGGCCGTCCCGGTCAAGGACAACGCGGACGCCGCCGTGTCCGGTGACAACGCGATCGAGCACATCCTGGTGGTCAACCGCACCACCCCGGCCAGCGACCTGGCCGCCGTGCCCATGACGGAAGGCCGCGATGTGTGGTGGCACGAGGTCGTCGACAACGCCCCGGACGTCCACCGGCCCGAAGCGTTCGACGCCGAAACGCCGCTGTTCATCATGTACACCTCCGGCACCACCGGCAAGCCCAAGGGCCTGGTGCACACCTCCGGCGGCTACCTGACGCAGGCGTCGTGGAGCTTCGAGCACCTCTTCAGCAACCCGGATCCAACCCTGCGGGACCAGGACGTGCACTGGTGCACCGCGGACCTCGCCTGGGTCACGGCGCACACCTACGAGATCTATGGCCCGCTGTCCAACGGCGTCACCCAGGTGATCTTCGAGGGCACTCCCAACACCCCGCACCCGGGCCGGCACTTCGAGATCATCGAACGCTACGGCGTGACCCAGTACTACACCGCGCCCACGCTGGTCCGTTCCCTCATGGGCTGGTTCCCGGACGGCGTCCCGGACAGCTACGATCTCTCCTCCATCCGCCTGCTGGGCACGGTGGGCGAGGCCGTCAACCCCGAGGCCTGGCGCTGGCTGCGGGAGAACGTCGGCGCCGGCACCTCACCTGTCGTGGACACGTGGTGGCAGTCCGAGACCGGCGCCACCATCCTCTCCCCCGCCCCCACGGACACCAGCTTCAAGCCGGGTTGTGCCGCGCGCCCGCTGCCGGGGGTCAGCACCAGGATCGTGGACGACGGCGGCAATACGGTTGCGCCGGGCGTCCAGGGAAACATCGTGGTTGACTCCCCCGGGCCCGCCATTGCGCGCACCGTCTGGGGCAACCCGCGCCGCTACTTCGACTCCTACTGGAGCAAGTACGCAGACCAGGGCTGGTTCCTGGCCGGTGACGGTGCGAAGTACGATGCCGACGGCGACATCTGGATCCTGGGCCGGATGGACGACACCCTCAACGTCTCCGGCCACCTCCTCTCCACGATCGAGATCGAGTCCGCCCTGGTGTCCCACCCGGATGTGGTGGAAGCCGGCGTCTGTCCGGTCGCGGACCCGAAAACCGGCCACGCCGTGGTGTCCTTCGTCGTCCTCAAAGCAGGCGTCAAGGCCCGCCCTGCCGGCGATGTGGCCCAGGAGCTCCGGAACCACGTGGCCAAGGAGATCGGCCCCATCGCCAAGCCGCGCGACGTCGTCGTGGTCCCCGATGTTCCCAAGACGCGCAGCGGCAAGATCATGCGCCGGCTGCTCACCCAGCTGTTCGAAGGTACCGCGCTGGGCGATACCACCTCACTCCAGAACGAGCCGGCGATCGCCGGCATCCAGCACGTCCTGCACCAGCGGACCCTAGCAAAGGAAAACTCATGACCGGGATCAGCAACGTCGCCCGACTCTCCGAACCGCTTAAATTCGCCTACTGGGTCCCGAACGTCTCCGGCGGCCTGGTGGTGTCCACCATCGAACAGCGCACCGGCTGGGACTTCGACTACAACAAGAAGCTCGCCCGGATCGCCGAGGACTCAGGCTTCGAGTATGCCCTGACCCAGACGCGCTACGCCGCGTCCTACGGGGCGGACAAGCAGCACGAGGCCACCTCGTTCAGCCTTGCCCTGCTGGCGGCCACGGAGCGCCTCAAGGTGATCTCCGCGGTCCACCCCGGCATGTGGCACCCGGGAGTGCTGGCGAAGTACATCATCACCGCGGACCACATCTCCAACGGCCGCGCCGCCGTGAACATCGTCTCCGGTTGGCTGAAGGCCGAGTTCACCAACTTCGGCCTGGAATGGCTGGAGCACGACGAGCGCTACGTCCGCACCGAGGAATTCATCAACGTCCTGCGCGGGCTGTGGACCGAAACCGAGTACAGCCAGTCCGGCAAGTACTACAACATCACCGACTTCACCCTGAACCCGGCACCGGTTGACGTCCCGGGCCGCGCCCACCCCGAGATCTTCTTCGGCGGAAACTCGACGGCGGCCCAGGCCACCGCGGGCCGGGTGGCCGACTGGTACTTCTCCAACGGCAAGGACCTGGAAGGCTTCAAGGAAAACATCGCCGGCGTGGTGGCCGCCGCAGGCGAAACCCGGCGCGGCACCGAGGGCCGGCTGGCAGCGCCGAAGTTTGGCCTGAACGGCTTCGTTATTGCCCGCGATTCCGAGAAGGAGGCGCGGGACACCCTGCGCGAGATCGTCGAAAAGGCGCACAAGCCGGCCGTCCAGGGCTTCCGGGACGCCGTGCAGGAAGCCGGGCCCTCCACCAAGGACGGCAAGGGCATGTGGGCGGATTCCACGTTCGAGGACCTGGTGCAGTACAACGACGGCTTCAAGACCCAGTTGATCGGCACCCCGGAGCAGATCGCCGAGCGCATCGTCGAGTACAAGAAGATCGGCGTAAACCTGTTCCTGACCGGCTACCTGCACTTCCAGGAGGAGGTGGCGGCGTTCGGCCAGGACATCCTGCCGATCGTGCGCGAACTGGAGGCGGACCTGGCCCGGAAGAACGGCACGGAGCTCGACCTCTCCAGGACCCCGGTTGCCGCCGAGGCGGTGGCTGTCTGATGGCCGACCGCACTTTCGGTTTCCGCACCCGCGCCCTGCACGCCGGCGGCACCCCCGACGCCGAACACGGCGCCCGCGCCGTCCCCATCTACCAGACCACGTCCTTCGTCTTCAAGGACACCAACGACGCTGCCAACCTGTTCGCCCTGCAGAAGTACGGCAACATCTACTCCCGCATCGGCAACCCCACGGTCGCGGCCTTCGAGGAGCGCATCGCGTCCCTTGAGGGCGGCATCGGCGCGGTGGCTACGTCGTCGGGCATGGCTGCCGAGTTCATCACCTTCGCCGCACTGACCCAGGCGGGAGACCACATCGTGGCAGCCTCCCAGCTCTACGGCGGCACAGTGACGCAGCTGGACGTGACCCTGCGCCGGTTCGGTGTGGACACCACGTTCGTCCCCGGCACCGACCCCGCTGACTACGCCGCGGCGGTCCGGGAGAACACGAAGGCGATCTTCGTGGAGGTGGTGGCCAACCCGTCGTCGGAGGTCCAGGACCTGGCGGCGCTGGCGAAGGTGGCGCACGACGCCGGAATCCCCCTGGTGGTCGACGCCACCTTGAGCACGCCGTACCTCGTGCGCCCGATCGAGCACGGCGCCGACATCGTGATCCACTCGGCCACAAAGTTCCTGGGCGGCCACGGCACCACCCTTGGCGGTGTGGTGGTGGAAAGCGGCCGGTTCGACTGGGGCAACGGCAAGTTCCCCACGATGACCGAGCCGGTGGCTTCCTACGGCAATGTCTCGTGGTGGGGCAACTTCGGCGAATATGGCTTCCTGACCAAGCTCCGCAGTGAACAGCTGCGGGACATTGGCCCGGCTCTTTCGCCGCAGTCGGCATTCCAGCTCCTTCAAGGAGTGGAAACCCTGCCCCAGCGGCTTGACGAGCACCTGAAGAACGCGCACGCCGTGGCCGAATGGCTGGAAAACGATGACCGGGTGGCGTACGTGAACTATTCAGGACTGCCCTCGCACCCGCACTTCGAACGGGCGCGGAAGTACCTGCCGCTGGGCCCCGGATCCGTCTTCTCCTTTGGGGTCAAGGGCGGGCGGGCCGCCGGCCAGAAGTTCATCGAGTCGCTGCAGCTGGCCTCGCACCTGGCAAACGTGGGTGACTCCCGGACCCTGGTGATCCATCCGGGCTCCACCACACACCAGCAGCTGAGCCCTGCCCAGCTCGAATCGGCAGGCGTGCCGGAAGACCTGGTCCGCATATCGGTGGGCCTTGAGGACATCGAGGACATCCTGTGGGACCTCGACCAGGCGCTGACCGAGGCGTCGAGCGTTGCGGCAGGGGCCGAACCAGACATTGAAGAACCTGCCGACGCCTGCACGATCGGAGCAAACGCATGAGCACCGCCGAACGTACCTGGTCCGGCCCGTCAGCACCGGAACGGCTGGCCCTGCTCCGGCAGGCGAAGTCGATTGCCATTGTTGGAGCTTCGGACAAACCGTCGCGGGCCAGCTACTTTGTGGCCACCTACCTGCTGTCCTCCACCCGGTACAAGGTGTACTTCGTCAACCCGGTGGTCAAGGAAATCCTGGGCCAGCCCACCTACGCCTCGCTGGCGGACCTGCCGGAAAGCCCCGACATCGTGGACGTGTTCCGCAAGCATGATGATCTTCCGGGCGTCCTGGACGAAGCAGTGGCCGCGGGCGCCAAGACGCTCTGGCTGCAGTTGGGGTCCTGGCATGAGGGCGTGGCCGCAGGCGCGGAAGCTGCCGGGCTCAATGTGGTGATGGACCGCTGCGTGAAGATCGAGCACGCCCGTTTCCACGGCGGCCTCCACCTGGCCGGGTTCGACACCGGGGTGATTTCCTCCAAACGGCAAGTCCTGTCCTGACTGTTTCCGCCTGCTCCGCCCGACGCTCCAGCCTTACCCGTTCCGGCCGGGCACTTCCCTGAACCTGTAGGGGCGACGTGCATCCCCGGACCAAGGCAGGCCGGCGGGCTGGTGTACCCGGACAGGCCCGCAGTTGCTCCATGGCACTGTTTCCGGGAGCCCTGCTTACCCTCGAGTAACTACCGCTGCCTGAACCGCCACGGCGCCCGGGAGACGGGCCGTGGCCGGGTCCGGCGTGCGCAGCCGACCGGGCGGAAAGACAAAAGAGCCGGTCTGGAACATGATGGGGGACAGGTTCCAGACCGGCACTTCATAGGGGTAATCGCTGGGCACCCCCACAGGGTTACGCGTTTTCAAAAACTTTTTTGGAAACGCCTTTCAGCGGCAATCAGCGGGCAACAGTCCTGGTCCACCGGGGCGGCGTCGACTGCCGGCGGGGTGCCTTCGCCAGCGCGAAGGAGTGCAGCCGGGCGGGCACGCGCTCGTCGCCGCAAACAGGTACGACGGCGGAGGGCGGCTCTGCTGGAAGGGCGGCGGCAGGGGCAACGGGCACGGCTGCGGGACGGGCTGCGGCCCCGGCGGGACAGAGGTCGGTGACCAGGCCGGTGCCGGCGCATTCACGCACTGCAGCGATTCCGGCCGCGAGGGCCTGCTTGTCCTGGTACGGCCCGGAGACCGCCACAACAGCGCCATCCGGGGCCAGGAGCCGGAACCGGAAGAACGAATCAGCGTCTATGAATGCTTCGAATTTTCCGGCCATGACGGTCCTTCCTTGGGCACCAGGGGGTACTACCGAGTTTCACCGGTGCGCCTGCAGCCCCACAAGGCCACCCGCGTTAAGCCTGTGTAAATTGCTTTCCACCCTGGGCAGGAACAGCCCATGACGCACAAACGGCAGGCCACCTGCAAAGGTGGCCTGCCGTCGTCGTAATTCTGCCCTGGGTGGGCGTGTCAGTCGTTGATGAGGTCGTTCACCACGATGGTCTGGTCCCGGTCCGGGCCCACGCCAATGGCGGAGAAGCGGGTTCCGGAGAGCTTCTCCAGCGCCAGCACGTAGTTCCGGGCGTTCTCGGGCAGGTCCGCCAGAGTGCGGGCGCCGGTGATGTCCTCGGTCCAGCCCTCAAAGTACTCGAAGATGGGCTTGGCATGGTGGAACTCGGTCTGCGTCATGGGCATCTCATCGTGCCGGACACCGTCCACGTCGTAAGCCACGCAGACGGGGATCTGCTCGATGCCGGTGAGCACGTCGAGCTTGGTGACGAAGTAGTCCGTGAAGCCGTTGACGCGGGACGCGTGGCGGGCCAGCACGGCGTCGTACCAGCCGCAGCGGCGCGGGCGGCCGGTGTTGACGCCAAATTCGCCGCCGGTCTTCTGCAGGTAGACGCCCATTTCGTCGAAGAGTTCGGTGGGGAACGGTCCGGCGCCAACGCGGGTGGTGTAGGCCTTGATGATGCCGATCGAGCGCGAAATGCGGGTGGGGCCGATGCCGGAGCCAACGGACGCACCACCGGCCGTGGGGTTGGAGGAGGTCACGAACGGGTAGGTGCCATGGTCCACGTCCAGGAACGTCGCCTGGCCACCTTCCATCAGGACCACCTTGCCCTCATCCAGCGCGGTGTTCAGGACCAGGGTGCTGTCGATCACCAGCGGGCGCAGCCGCTCGGCGAAGGACAGGAAGTACTCCACGATCTCGTCCACCACAACACTGCGGCGGTTGTAGACCTTGACCAGGAGTTCGTTCTTCTGGCGCAGCGAGCCTTCAACCTTCTGGCGGAGGATCGATTCGTCAAAGACGTCCTGGACGCGGATGCCCAGCCGGGCCACCTTGTCCATGTAGGCGGGGCCAATGCCGCGGCCGGTGGTGCCGATGGCGCGGCTGCCCAGGAAGCGTTCGGTCACTTTGTCCAGCACCTGGTGGTACGGGGCCACCAGGTGGGCGTTGGCGGAAACCCGCAGCTTTGAGGTGTCGGCGCCGCGGGCCTGGAGCCCGTCGATTTCCTGGAAGAGGGCCTCGAGGTTCACCACGCAGCCGTTGCCGATGATGGGAACAGCGTTGGGGCTGAGAATGCCTGCCGGCAGCAGCTTGAGTTCGTACTTTTCACCGCCTACGACGACGGTGTGCCCGGCGTTGTTGCCGCCGTTGGGCTTGACGACGTAGTCAACACGGCCGCCGAGCAGGTCGGTGGCCTTGCCTTTTCCTTCGTCGCCCCACTGGGCTCCTACGATCACAATTGCTGGCATGGGATCCTCCCCCATTCGTTCGGGCTGCCCGGGTCCTGCCACTGGTGGCGGGCCGTGCAGCGCCGTTCATGAGAATGCCCCGAATCGACCGGTCTTCGCTGGTCCGCGGGGCGGCACGGCGAAGCAAGAGTTCCGGGGCTCTTACCACCCAAGTTTAGCCGATGAGGCACTTTGTCCACTGTTGGGGCCCGCCGCGGTCCTGATGCAATGCAGACGGCCGACCTGCCATCCCATGCCGACATAAAGCGGCACAGATTTGCACGGCTCCACGCACGTCGATTTAGGTGAGAGTGAACCATCCGGAGCGGCCGAGAGACCTGGCTCGATGACGCCGCAGCAACCACGGTTCGGCAGGACACCTGCCGGCCGAAGGTGCTACTGCCAGGACCGATGGAAAGGAAGATTCCAGCATGTCCCTGAACACCGACCACATCCGCGTGACCCACGCCGGCTCATTGCCCCGAACCGCGGAGCTCATAGCAGCCAACGCCGCCAAGGAAGCCGGCGGCGTCACCCCGGAATTCCTGGAACTCCTCGAAGCTTCCGTGGTGGACGTGGTGCAGCGCCAGAAGGACCTTGGCATCGACATCCCCAATGACGGCGAGTACGGGCACACGATGTCCAGCTCGGTGGATTACGGCGCGTGGTGGAATTACTCCTTCGCCCGGCTGGGGGGATTGGAGCCCACCAGCGTGGACCGCTGGGCCGAGGCCGGGGTCCGCCGGTCATCGCCCGGCAACGTGGTCCTGACCTCCTTCCCGGACCGGCGGGACCGGCAGGCCTTCAACGAGGCCTACAACGATCCCGCCTCGGGCATCCTCACCCACCGCAAAAGCGTGGCCCAGCCCAAGATCGCCGGGCCGCTGACCTACACGGGCCACGACCTGGTGGCATCGGACATCAGGAACCTGAAATCCGGCCTCGCCGCCGCAGGCCTGTCGGACGGCTTCGTAGCGTCCCTGTCCCCTGGCTCATGCGCCCGGGTGGCCAATGAGTATTACACGTCGGACGAGGAACTTGTCTACGCCTGCGCCGACGTCATGCGGGAGGAATACAAGGCGATCATCGACGCCGGCCTCACAGTGCAGCTCGATGATCCGTCCCTGGCCGAAAGCTGGGACCAGATCAACCCCGAGCCGTCCCTGGCGGACTACCTGAAGTTCATCCAGCTGCGCGTGGAGGCCACCAACTGGGCCCTCCGGGACCTGCCGCAGGAACAGATCCGACTCCACGTCTGCTGGGGTTCCTGGCACGGCCCGCACACCACGGACATACCGTTCGCCGACATCATCGACTCGGTGCTCCAGGTCAACGCCGGAGCCTATTCCTTCGAGGCGGCGAATGTCCGGCACGAACACGAATGGCGGGTATGGGAGGACACCAAGCTCCCGGAGGGCAAGGTGATCATCCCGGGCGTGGTTTCGCATGCCACCAACGTGGTGGAGCACCCGGACCTGGTGGCGGACCGCATTGTCCGCTTTGCCGGCGTCGTGGGCCGGGAGAACGTCATCGCCTCCACTGACTGCGGCCTGGGCGGCAGGGTGCACCCGCAGATCGCCTGGGCCAAGCTGGAGTCGCTCGGTGAGGGTGCGCACCGCGCCTCCAAGCGCCTCTGGTAACCGCCCTCATTTCTGTCGAAACGAGACGCCGGTCCCGGCCCCATTTTTATTGGGTCCCGGGGACCGGCGTTTCGTTTCCCCGGGCTTGGTAAACTGGCAAAGGCCGACCAGGAATCGGCCCACCCCAACTAACCACCGTTGATGATCCGCGCCGCCGTGCGCCCATTTTCACCGATGGAAGCAATATCAATCCCCGCAGGAGAACCAGCACTTCATGACAGCCCTGGCACCCGAAACATTCCACGAACAGCTCATGAGCCGCCGCTACGAACCCAGCGTTGCCGCCGTCAACGAACTGTGCGATTCCCTGCAGGAGGCCAAGTCCGGAACCGTGGTGCCCTACGTGGACCCCATGCACGACGTGGAGGAGACCCGCATCATCAGCCTGTACTCCAACATTGGTGAAGCGGATCCGTCCGGGTTCATCACGGCCGGGGACCAGGATGCCGCCACCCGCATGCTGGGGATCCAGTGGAAGCTGGGCCTGCGCCCCGAGTTCGTCATGCCGTGGAACGTCCACCCCTGGCACGTCCCAGGCGTTGCCAACGGCAAGTTCACTCCGGACCAGATCCAGGCAGGCCTTAAGCCGCTGCTGAAATTCCTGGCCCTCGTCCCCCGCGCTTCGGTGATCGTGGCGCACGGCACCGAAGCCAACCGCCTGGCCAACCTGCTGCTGAAGACCGAGGTGCCCCTGCTGTGGCGCCGTGGCCTGAAGACCTACAAGGTCCGCTCCCTGAGCGGCCGCGCTTTCGCCGGTTCCCCGGCCCGCCAGGAAGAGTACCTGGAGGACATGCGCGCCGCATATGCAGACGCCATGGCCCGCACAGGCATCGCGAACAAGGCATAGCAACCGCTTTAAACAGGCGACGGCGGGCGGTGACTTCCAATTCGAAAGTCACCGCCCGCCGTCGGCCGTTTTAAGCCTGGGGGCTTCTACTTGCCCTCAATGGCTGCCTTCGCTGCGGGGTCGGAGTCGTTCAGGAACTTCTCGATCCGCTCCGGCTCGTCCGCCTCACCGATGGCCGAGGACGCCCTGCCCAGGGAGTAGAGCGCCCGCAGGAATCCGCGGTTCGGCTCATGCTCCCAGGGGATGGGTCCCACGCCGCGCCAGCCGTTGCGCCGCAGCGCGTCCAGTCCGCGGTGATAACCCACCCGGGCGTAGGCGTAGGAGTCGATGGTGCGTCCCTCCGTCCACGCCTCCTCGGCCAGGATGGCCCACAAGAGCGAGGACGTGGGGTGCTTAGCCACCAGGTCCAGGGCTTCGTGGCCGGCCTCCAGCTGCCCGTTCACCTCGGTTTCGGCAGGCAGGAGCGTGGGCTCCGGCCCCATCAGGTTCCTGCGGAACTCGTCCGACATCTAGAAGGTCTTTCCGGCCGAACCGAGCTGCTTGGTGGCTTCCACCACGCGGGCTGCCAGGCCGGCTTCGGCGGAGGCGCCCCAGACGCGGGGGTCGTAGGTCTTCTTGTTGCCCACTTCGCCGTCCACTTTCAGGACGCCGTCGTAGTTCCTGAACATGTGGTCCGCCACGGGACGCGTGTAGGCGTACTGGGTGTCGGTGTCGATGTTCATCTTGATGGTGCCGTAGGAGACGGCGTCCGCGATCTCCTGGTCCGAGGAGCCCGATCCGCCGTGGAACACGAGGTCGAACGGGTTCTCCTTGCCGATCTTGGCGCCGACCTGGGCCTGGATGTCCTTGAGGATCTCCGGGCGGAGCTTGACGCCGCCGGGCTTGTAGACGCCGTGCACGTTGCCGAAGGTCAGGGCCGTGATGTAGCGGCCGTTCTCGCCGGAGCCGAGGGCGTCGATGGTGGCCAGGGCATCCTCCACTGTGGTGTACAGCTTGTCGTTGATGGCGTTCTCAACGCCGTCTTCCTCGCCGCCGACGGTGCCGATTTCAACTTCGAGGATCATCTTGGCGGCAGCAGTGCGGGCCAGCAGTTCGCGTGCGATGCGCAGGTTCTCCTGCAGGGTCTCTGCCGATCCGTCCCACATGTGGGAGTTGAACAGCGGGTTGCGGCCGGCCTTGACCTCAGCTTCGGAAGCTTCCAGCAGGGGCAGGACGAAGCCGTCCAGCTTGTCCTTGGGGCAGTGGTCCGTGTGCAGGGCGACGTTGACGCCGTAGTTCTTGGCGACTTCGCGGGCGAAGGCTGCGAAGCCCAGGGAACCGGCAACCATGTCCTTGGTGGATGCGCCGGACCAGTAGGCGGCGCCGCCGGTGGAAACCTGGACGATGCCGTCGGACTCCGCCTCGGCGAAACCGCGGAGCGCTGCGTTGAGCGTCTGCGAGGACGTGACGTTCACGGCCGGGTATGCGAAGCCGCCCGCCTTCGCGCGGTCGATCATTTCGGAGTAGATCTCTGGGGTTGCAATGGGCATGCTGGCTCCTCTGCTGAGTTTCGTCTGTGGGTGGAAGACCCTCAAGTAGACCGCTTACGGCTAGGCACCATCCTAGCCATTCCGGGACGCCGAGGGTGTTTCGGGTCACCGCCCGGTAACACTCAGACGTGCTGGTTGAAGACGTGGCGGCGGATCCAGGCGTGCATGGCGATGGCGGCTGCGGAGGCGGCGTTGATGGACCGGGTGGAGCCGAACTGCTCGATGGACAAGGTGGCGACGGCTGCCTGGTGGACTTCCGGGGTCAGCCCAGGGCCTTCCTGCCCGAAAACCAGCACGCAATCGCGCGGCAGTTCGTACGTCTCCAGGGGAACCGAATCCGGGAAGATGTCGATCCCGATGATCGCCAGCCCCTCCCCCTTGGCCCACTGGACGAAGTCCTCGATGGTGGGGTGGTGGCGGACGTGCTGGTAGCGGTCGGTGACCATGGCACCGCGCCGGTTCCACCGCCGCCGGCCGATAATGTGCACCTCTTTGGCAAGGAATGCGTTGGCGGTGCGCACCACCGTGCCGATGTTCAGGTCGTGCTGCCAGTTCTCAATGGCGACGTGGAAGTTATGGCGCCGGGAGTCCAGTTCCGCCACGATCGCCTCGTGCTTCCAGTAGCGGTATTTGTCCAGGACGTTGCGGCGGTCGCCGTCCGCAAGCAGGTCGGGATCCCAGTGGTCGCCTTGGGGCAGTTTCCCTTCCCAGGGCCCGACGCCGACCTCCGCCTTTGCGGATTCGGCCTCCCCGGGCTCGTGGCGGGGTTCCTCTGGCAGGCCGGGCGTTTGGTTCACCCCTCAACACTAGACTGGACCACTGGAGCATTCATCACCGGTGGAGGTAGACGTGGCAGAAGAAGACCAGGTAGCAGGAAACGCCGCGGTCTACCGCAGTGGCCAGGAGATTGAGTGCTGGCTGACGGACATGGACGGCGTCCTGGTCCATGAGAACCAGCCGATCCCCGGCGCTGCGGAACTGATCCAGCGGTGGGTGGACACATCCAAGCGCTTCCTGGTGCTGACCAACAACTCCATCTTCACCCCGCGTGATCTTGCCGCCCGCCTTCGCTCCTCCGGCCTCGAGATTCCGGAGGAGAATATCTGGACCTCGGCCCTGGCCACGGCCCAGTTCCTCAAGGACCAGGTGTCAGCAGGCGGCTCGGAGTCCGGCAACCGCGCCTACACCATCGGCGAGGCAGGGCTGACGACGGCGCTGCACGAGGCCGGCTTCATCCTCACGGACCAGAACCCGGACTTTGTGGTGCTCGGCGAGACGCGCACGTACTCCTTTGAGGCGATCACCGCGGCCATCCGCCTGATCCTCGCCGGGGCCCGCTTCATCGCCACCAACCCGGACGCCACCGGCCCGTCCAAGGACGGGCCCATGCCGGCCACCGGAGCCATCGCCGCCCTGATCACCAAAGCCACGGGCCGCGAGCCATACATTGTGGGCAAGCCGAATCCCATGATGTTCCGATCTGCGATGAACCAGATCGACGCACATTCCGAGACGACCGCCATGATCGGCGACCGGATGGATACGGACATCATCGCCGGCATGGAGGCCGGCCTGCACACCGTCCTGGTCCTCAGCGGCATCACGCACAAGGACGACATTGCGGCGTATCCGTTCCGGCCCAACCAGGTGCTGAACTCCGTGGCGGACCTGAAAAACCAGATCTAGAAGATACTCACCCGGGAACCGCCCCGGGGCAGGGGGAAGAAGCCGTCCAGCAGTTCCGTCACCAGCGGCCGGTAGATCTGTGGATTCCAGCCGGGGCTGGCGTGGGCCGGCGCCGCACCGGTGGTCTGCAGGTTGCTTGAGACCATGTTGTCCTTGAAGACCACCGCCCAGGTTTCCGCTGCGGTTTCGTAGTCGACGGTCCTGTCCTTGGGGTTGCCGAGATAGGCCATCTTGGCCGTCCCCAGCTTCCCGGCGAACTGGCTGCCCTCGAAGTGGTAGATATACGCGGATTCGGTCTGGACCAGCACGTTTGAGGGGGCGATCGGGGACAGCTGCTCCATCGTCTGGTCGAGGATCTGGCGCCAGCTCCGTTCGTCTTTGTGAATGATCCGCTCCCCCAGCTCATACCCGCCGCGCAGCGTGGACGGGAACCTGACCCCGCGCTCGTAAAGGAACACCACGCCGTCGAACCAGCTCTGGTCCAGGACGTCGTGGGCGCTGTAGGGGCTGGAGTCCAGGAGGATGAACTGCACCTGGACCTCATGCAGGGCAAGGAGCCGGGCGGCGACCTGGGTGGCGAGCATCCCGCCGAAGCTGTGGCCGTAGAAGAACAGCTTGGTGATTTTCTCTGCGGCGATGTAGTCGGTGATCGCGTTGACCACCTCTGTGATGTTCAGCCCAAGGTTGGAATACCCGACGGCGGCGAGCCGGGCGCGCTTGTTCAGCGCCCCACGCATGGTGTTCAGGATCCATTGGGCCTCTTCCCAGCTGGTTTTGTACCCCGGGAACAGGAACCAGCTGGCATCCGGGTAGTAGGCGTCGGCGAAGTCGTCGGCAACGCCCAGGATCCTGGTGGTCCGTCGCTGCGACTGCACCTCGCGGGTCACCAGCATGTCTGCAGCGAGCAGGCCGGATGCCCCGGCCCCGGCCAGGAACGTGCGGCGCGAAAAGCGTTTGAGGGCAGCCGCCTCCGCCAGCAGCCGGGCACCCGATACGCCATGCCGGCCCTGCGGATTGACCTCCCCCTCATACGGCACACTCCTACCGTAAGCCCACCCAAACGTGCCGCCGCAACGGGCGGGTGTAACCGTTTGGCGACGTTGGGGTCAGCTGGCCGCCTGGCCTTCCGTGACGGGGAGCGTGGACGAGGGTTCCTGCTGGCGGCGATGAATCTCCAGGCCAATGTCGTTGTAGCGGCCCAGCAGGTCCGCGCCGTCCTGGGCGTGCGGATTGTCGAGCAGCGCGAAGAGCGCGTCACTGGCTGCAAGCAGCTCTTCATTCGAGTATTCCGTCAGTGGCCTGCCGTACAGCTCCTCGATCCACATGACGGGCAGGTGTGGATACTCCCCGGCGAAACGGCCCCCAGGGAACAGTTCCCGGATGTCGTCGTCCATGGGCAGTGGCTGCCCACTGGACTGACCGTCCATGGAAGCGGTCCGGGCAAGGGGTGTCAGCTGGAGGGAGACACCTGCGCCATACCCGCCGGACAGGGTGTTGGCGTCAAGCGCATTCAGGTCGCTGCGCAGTCCGGAAAGGGCAGAGGACTCCACAAGGTCGGCCTGCGAAAGGTCAACGCTGATATGGCAGCGGATCCCCATCCGCCGGACCCGGCGGATGATGTGGACCAGGTGGGGGCGGGAACCACAATGCAGGCTTCCCCGGACTTCGATCCGGACGATGTCTGCGGGGACATCGAAGTTAACAACTGCGTCTAATGCTCGGTCCATAGGTACTCCAAAAGAGGTCTATGGCCGACGGCTCAACCTCCGCAAGCGTAACCTTCACGGGAGTCCCCGCACAACCCGTCTCCTAGGAACGGGCACCATGGCTTACTTTGCCCGGTTCCTCGTAGTGTGTCCGGGCACCGGTGCCACCCACCGAATCAACGATGGACTTCGCAATGTCACGCAGTTTGGTGTTGCTGTTGCTGGACGCCTCGGTGAGGATTTGGACGGCAGTCGCCTGGCTGCAGCGGTTCTGTGCCATGACGATGCCGATGGCGATATCGATGATCGTGCGGGACTCCAGCGTTGCCCGAAGGTTCGACGCGCTGTCCGCGTGCAGTGAGAACCGCACCGCGAGGCGCAGGGCCTGCGAGATTTCCCGGGTGAAGTCCCGGGCCCTTGCCGCGGCGTTTCCCTCGAATTTGCGGGGAACATCGGAATAAAGGTTCAGGGCCGCCTTGGCCTCGCCCTGCAGGGTGAACGGAAGGGAAAGCACCGAGCGCAGCCCGTGTGAGGCCACGGCTGTGGCGTAATCGGGACCCCACCGGTTCTCCTCCAACAGGTCGGGAACGTGGACTTCGCGTTCCTCCTTTGCCGCGGTGAGGCAGGGTCCCTGCGACAGGGAATATTGGATTTCGTCCACTTCGCGGGCCGAGTCGCTGCTCCAGCCGATGGTGGCAGCCTTGCGGTCACGGAGCAGCGTGATGCCGCACAGGGCGTCCTCGCCGTCCCCTGCCATCTGGTGGGCGGAGAAACGGGCCAGTTCGTTGAGGAAATCCTCGAAATCAGCGCTTTCCAGAATGAGGTTCTGGACCTGGTCGGTTGCGCTCAAAGGCTGTTGTGGGGGGAGCAAGGTGCGTGTTCTCCAAGCAACTGAAAAGTGTTAACGCACATCATAAAACAGCGCCAACAGCCCAGCCAACAGCCGGCCGGGGTGCGGCCCCCGGGACACGCCCCGGGGGCCGGCAGGACTAGGCCAGGCCCAGCTCATCCTTGCCGAACGCGAACAGGTATGGGACGCCGGTTTCGGCTTCGATTTTTTCCTTGGCGCCCGTATCGCGGTCGACGATCACGGCCACCGCCACCACGTTGCCGCCGGCCTTCCGGACGCCCTCCACCGCCGTCAGTGCGGAACCGCCCGTGGTGGACGTGTCTTCCAAAACCAGCACCTTGCGTCCCTCAACGGACGGGCCCTCCACCTGGCGGCCCATCCCGTAGGATTTCTGGGCCTTGCGGACCACGAACGCGTCAACCGTCCGGCCTGCGTCAACGGCAGCATGCATCACGGCAGTGCCAACCGGGTCCGCGCCCATGGTCAGTCCGCCGGCGCACTCAAAGTCGATCCCGGCGTCGTCCGCCAGTGCAAGCATTACCTGGCCCACCAGCTTGGACGCCTCGTGGTGCAGGGTGATCCGGCGGAGGTCGATGTAGTAGTCAGCCTCGGCTCCGCTCGAGAGGATCACCTTGCCGCGGACCACGGCGAGTTCCTTGATGAGTTCGAGCAGGCGGGCGCGGGCAGCTGCGGTGTCGACCGCAGTGTCAGTGGGCGAAGTCATGGGCTCAAGTTTAGTGGGTGGGTTGACGATGAGCGGGCGGGCAAAGCCGGGCGCGTGCTCGGGACGCGGCCCGAAGGCGATGACGCGCGGCAGGACACGCTTAACCACCGGGTTGTGGCGCAGGATGAAGAAGATCACCCGCCGGAAGGAAAGCGCGCTTCGGGCACCATCGCCGGCCAGGACCTCCCCGGACAGCCTCCCGTCGAAGAGCGGAACGAACACCACCCGGTGCATGATGCGCTGCACGGTTTGGACCACCACCGTGGGCATGCTGCGGCGGCGCTGGATCGCCGCCAGGGTCCTAATCCGCACCTGGCCCCGGCGCAGGTCGGGTGCAAGGCGTTCCGCGGCCGCCACCGCGTCCTGTATGGCCAGGTTGATTCCCACTCCCCCGGCCGGCGACATCGCATGCGCGGCGTCCCCGATGCACAGGAACCCGTCGATGTACCAGCGCTGCAGCCGGTTGAGCTTCACGTCCAGCCAATGCAGGTCATCCAGGCTGCGGATCGAATCAACGCGGTCGGCGAGGTCGGGACGAAGTGCCGCCACGCGCTGCCGGAACCGTTCCACTCCGCCGGCCCTGATTCTGGCGTCCGCGCCTTTGGGTGCAAGGTACCCCAACTGGTAGTAGTCGGTGCGGTTGAGGGCAATCATGGCATCCCGGTCGCCCAGTGAGGGCACCACGCCCGCCACTGCCCCCTGCTCGGAAGCATGGCGCGGAAGTTTGAACCACCAGGTGTCGAACGGCACCGGATACTCCCTGGTGCGCATCCCTGCCGCCTGGCGCAGCACTGAATGGCGGCCGTCCGCGGCCACCACGACGTCTGCATACAGGACCTGCTCAGGCCCGGCCCCGCCGTCGGCCCGGTAGCGCACGCCGGTGACGTGGCCGCCGTCGAACTCCAAACCGGTCGCCGCGCTCGCCATGAGGAGCGTGAACGTCGGTTCCGCGGCGGCAGCCGAGGCGAGGAAATCCAGGAAGTCCCACTGGGGCATCATGGCCACGTAGTTGTATGGGGGCTTTAAAGAGTCGAAAGCAGCCAGAGTGACCAGCCCGGCGCCGGGAACCGGGACGGCGACGTTGTTCAGCCGGCTTTGCGGCAGGCTGCGGAATCCGGCTCCCAGGCCCAGTTCGTCAATCAGCCGGATGGTGGAGGCGTGCACCGTGTCGCCGCGGAAATCCCGCAGGAAGTCGCGGTGCTTCTCCAGGACCGTCACGTGCACCCCGGCCCGGGCCAACAGCAGGCCCAGCATCATTCCCGCCGGGCCGCCGCCCACCACGGCACATCCTGTCCGCTTCATGCATTTACGCTACGCCGCGCAGTGGCGGCCCGGAACAGTTGAGGGTTGTTGACTGCGCTGGCTAGGCTGGACCACATGCGCGAACTCCAGGCCAAGATCATAGAAGAAATGGGCGTTCAGCCCCGGATCGATCCCGCAGGGGAGGTGCGCAAACGCGTCACGTTCCTCAAGGAATACCTGAAGGCAACCCACACCAAGGGCTTTGTCCTGGGCATCTCCGGCGGGCTGGATTCCTCCCTTGCCGGAAGGCTGGCACAGCTGGCAGTGGATGAGCTTGAGGCCGAAGGCGTGGAGGCCAATTTCGTGGCCGTCCGCCTGCCGTACGGCGTGCAGCATGACGAGGAAGACGCCCAGGCCGCGCTGGACTTCATTAAGGCCAAGACGGAATGGACATTCAACATTTCGGCTGCGGTGGACGGTTTTGAAGACGAGTTCGAAAAGACCGCGGGCTCGGAGATCTCCGACTTCCACAAGGGCAACACCAAGGCCCGCACCCGCATGATCGCGCAGTATGCATTGGCCGGCGAATTCAACTACCTGGTGCTCGGCACCGACCACGGGGCAGAGTCAGTGACTGGCTTCTTCACCAAGTACGGCGACGGCGGCGCGGACATCCTGCCCTTGTTCGGCCTCAACAAGCGGCAGAACCGGGCCCTGCTGGCTGAGCTTGGAGCGCCCGCCCGCGTCTGGGAGAAGGTGCCCACCGCCGACCTGCTCGATGACCGGCCGGGCCGCACGGACGAGGACGAGCTGGGCCTCAGCTACGACCAGATCGACGACTACCTTGAAGGCCGGGAGGTTCCGGACGCGGTTGCTGAATCCATCGAGCAGAAGTACCTCCGGACCCGCCACAAGCGCACCGTGCCGGTAACCATCTTTGACACCTGGTGGAAGCACGAGGGCCCCGAGGAGCCCCGCGCGGGACTGTAGCCGGCCGCGCTGGGTTTCCCCGGCTTTGGGGAGCACGACCAAGCCGCGGAGACTCAGCGGGCCCGCCGTCCGCCGTCGCCGCCCCCGCCAAGCTGCTGCGTAATCCGGTGCGCCTCCGCCATCAGGAGGCCGCCCAGTTCCTCCTGCCGTTCCGGCTTGAAGCGCGGTTCGATGCCCGTCAATGACAGCGCCCAGGCCGGTTTCCCGGTACGGTCGAAGACGGCAGCACCCATCCCCCAGCTTCCTTCCAGGACCAGCCCGGGGTTCACCGAGTAGCCGGCCAGCCGGGTGCGGGCCAGGTTCTTCCGCACCAGTTCGGGCGTGTGGTTCCCGGCGAACTCTCCTGCGTGTTCGCTCCAGCGGCCCAGCAACTCCTCCTGCTCGCTTTCCGGAAGGAAGGCCAAGATGGCCGTCCCGGCCGATGCGACCCCCAGGGGGAACCGCACACCCTCGTGCAGGACGAAGGAGCGGACCGGAAAGCTTCCCTCTTCACGCAGCAGGCAGACCGTCCCGGCACCGCGGCGGATGGAGAAGAAGGCGCTCTCACCGGTGGCCTGCGCCAGCCGGCGGAGGCTGGGGCGGGCGATGTCCTCCAGGGGGAACCGCGCCGAAGCGACCGAACCCATCAGGAGGACCTCCGGGCCGAGCACCCAGTTGCCCGTGACGGGATCGTGGTCCAGCAAACCTTCCGCGGCGAGGGACGTCAGGAGCCTGTGGACCGTTGGACGCGTGAGGCCCGATTCGCGCACGAGGTCCACGAGCGGCATTCCCTCCGCGCTCCGGCCCGCCAACCTTAGGAGCCCGGCGATCCGCGTAACCACCTGGGCGCCCTGCACCGGCACGTCCGCCATAAACCCTCCTAGTGTCCACAATATGGATAAGTGCCATCCTACTGTCCATACTGTAAATGATCGATGGCTCCTTGTTGACAGTCACAATCAGGCGCCCGTAGTCTCCCAATTCAGATCCCCTATATCCACTTAGTGGACACCAAAGTGCTCAACGAGGAGACAAGATGAAGAAACTCCAGGATTCTGCGGCCAGCGCCCTGGAAGGAGCCCTGCAGGACGGCATCACGCTCGCCGTAGGAGGATTCGGCCTGAGCGGCATTCCCGCCGACCTGATTGAAGCCGTCCGTGATTCCGGCGTCCGGGACCTCACCGTGGTGTCCAACAACATGGGCGTTGACGGCAAGGGGCTGGGCATCCTGATCGAGGCAGGCCAGGTCAGCAAGGTTATCGCGTCGTATGTCGGCGAAAACAAGCTGTTCGCAGAGCAGTACCTTGCCGGCAGGCTGGAAGTGGAATTCACCCCGCAGGGCACCCTGGCTGAGCGGCTTCGCGCCGGCGGCGCCGGCATCCCGGCGTTCTACACCAAGACCGGCGTGGGCACCCTTGTTGCCGACGGCAAGCCGCACGAGGTGTTCGACGGCGAAACGTACGTTCAGGAGCGCGCCATCCGGGCCGACGTCGCACTGGTCCACGCCCACACCGCGGACACGGACGGCAACCTCATCTACCGCTACACGGCCCGGAACTTCAACCCCGTAGTGGCCACCGCCGGCAAGCTGACCATCGCCGAGGCGGAAGTGATCGTGGAGCCCGGCCAGCTGGACCCGAACCACATTGTGACCCCCGGCGTATTTGTCCAGCGGCTGGTGCAGGCCACGGACCGGACCAAGGACATCGAGCAGCGGACCGTCCGGCAGCGCGCCGGCCTCGTCTCAGCCTGACCTCCGCCCCTGCGCCGGCCACCGCCCACACCTAAGAACCCCACTCAATGGAGAGAAACCCTGCCATGACCACCACGCCGCTCAATCACCAGGACGTCCGCCAGAAGGGTTTGGCCCGGATGGCTGAAACGCTGGCCGGATGGACACAGAAGTGGTTCCCGGACGCCTACATTTTTGCCCTGGCAGGCGTGCTGCTGGTGGCCATCGCAGCACTCGCCATGGGTGCCTCGCCCAAAGCAGTGGTGGACTCCTTCGGCAACGGTTTCTGGGACCTCACCGCCTTCACCCTCCAGATGGCCATGGTGGTGCTGACCGGGTACGTCGTGGCCACATCGCCGCCCGTGGCCCGGCTTATTGACCGGCTGGCGCAGGTTCCGCACTCCGCACGCTCCGCCGTCAGCTTCGTGGCCATGCTGTCCATGTCGGTGTCGTTCGTGAACTGGGGCTTGAGCCTGATCTTCGGCGGGCTCCTGGCGCGTGCCGTGGCACGCCGGGCGGATCTGCACGTCGATTACCGGGCGCTCGGGGCGGCGGCCTTCATGGGGCTGGGCGCAGTCTGGGCGTTGGGCATGTCCTCCTCCGCAGCCCAACTCCAGGCGACGAAGGCCTCCATCCCTCCGGCGCTGCTGAAGATCACCGGCGTCCTGGACTTCGGCACCACCATCTTCACCTGGCAGTCCCTGCTGACCCTGGTCATCCTGATGCTGCTGACCACCGTCATCGCCCACTTCTCAGCCCCCACGGGCGGCGCCGTCAAAACCGCGGCGGATCTCGGCGTCGACCTTGATGACCAGCCCGAACCGCCGGCCGAAAAGTCCCGGCCCGGCGAGTGGCTCGAATACAGCAGGGTCCTGCCCGTCCTGGCCGGGGTACTGACCCTTGGCTGGCTGGTGTCCCAGCTGCTGACCCTGCCCATCCTGAGCGTGGTCAGCTCACTGAACGGGTACCTGCTGGTTTTCCTGATGCTGGGGCTGGTGCTGCACGGCACCCCGCGCAAGTTCCTCCAGTCAGTGACCAAGGCCGTGCCCGCCACCGCCGGCATTTTGGTCCAGTTCCCGCTCTATGCCGCCATGGCAGCCATCCTCACCAAAGCCACCGGCGCGGGCGGCCTCTCGGTCTCAGAACACCTGGCACACTTCTTCACCAGCATCGGCGGCAATGGGGCGTTCGCAGTCATCATCGCGATCTACACGGCCCTCCTTGGCATGTTCGTGCCCTCCGGCGGTGGAAAGTGGCTGGTGGAAGCGCCCTACGTCATGCAGTCCGCCACCGACGTGCACATGAACCTCGGCTGGACCGTGCAGATCTACAACATGGCAGAGGCCCTGCCCAACCTCATCAACCCGTTCTTCATGCTGCCGCTGCTGGCCGTATTGGGCCTGCGCGCCAGGGACCTGGTGGGCTTCACGTTCCAGCAGTTCCTGTTCCACCTGCCGGTGGTCCTGCTGCTCGCCTGGCTGCTGGGGATGACGTTCGAGTTCGTGCCGCCGGTAATACCCAACTGATAAAGCCAAGAAGACCAAAAGGAGAAACCCATGGGATGGACCAGGGATGAAATGGCTGCCATTGCGGCCGAAGAACTCAACGACGGCGACTACGTCAACCTGGGGATCGGCATCCCCACGCTGGTAGCCAACAACCTGCCCGAGGGCGTGCGTGTGGTCCTGCAAAGCGAGAACGGACTGCTGGGCATGGGCCCGTTCCCGTACGAGGGCGAGGAGGACGCCGACCTCATCAACGCCGGCAAGCAGACCGTCACGGTGCTGCCCGGCGGCAGCATTTTCGACTCCGCCACCTCGTTCGGGATGATCCGCGGCGGGCACGTCAAAGTGGCCATCCTGGGGGCCATGCAGGTCTCCGGCAACGGTGACCTTGCCAACTGGACCATCCCCGGGAAGATGGTCAAAGGGATGGGCGGCGCCATGGACCTCGTGGCCGGAACCCCGCGGGTGGTGGTCCTCACCGAACACAACGCCAAGGACGGCACCGCCAAGATTGTCCGCGAATGTACCTTGCCTTTGACCGGGCTTAGCTGCGTTGACCGGATCATCAGCGACCTCGCCGTTTTCGACCTTGAAAAGACGTCCGACGGCGGGCGGCAGCTCACCCTCACCCGGCTCGCCCCGGGCGTCACCGTGGAGGAGATCCGGGAGAAGACTGAAGCCGGCTTCCAGGTCCGGCTCGACAATAAGGAAGTGGCGGCATGAGCCTGAAGGAACAGTTCGGCAAGGATGTCCTGCTCACCGGCTGGGGCCACAGCCGGTTCGGCAAGCTGACAGACGAGACTCTTGAGTCCCTGATCGTCCATGTCGCCGCCGAAGCGATCGGCAACGCCGGCATTGAACCCGGGCAGATCGACGAAATCTACGTGGGACAGTTCAACTCCGGAATGATGCCGCTGGCATTCCCTTCCTCCTTGGCGCTGCAGGTCTCACCGGACCTGGCCAACGTCCCGTCCACCCGCGTTGAAAACGCCTGCGCCTCCGGTTCCGCGGCCTTCCAGCAGGGGACCAAGTCGCTCCTGGCCGGCACCGCCAGGACGGTCCTGGTGATCGGCGCCGAAAAGATGACCCATGCCGGGGCGGACGTGGTGGGCGCCGGGCTGCTGGGCGCGGATTACGACATGGCCGGCAAGCCCTCCACCACCGGTTTCACCGGCCTCTTCGCCGAAGTAGCAAAGCACTACGAAAAGCGCTACGGGCCGGTTTCCGATGTGCTGGGCACGATTGCTGCGAAGAACCACCGCAACGGCGTCGACAACCCGTACGCCCAGCTCCGCAAGGACCTCGGTGAGGAGTTCTGCCGGACCGTCTCGGACAAGAACCCGATGGTGGCCGATCCCCTGCGCCGCACCGACTGTTCCCCCGTCTCTGACGGCGCCGCCGCCGTGGTGCTCAGCGTTGCCCCCACCGGCGGTGCCACCGCCCCGGTCCGTCTGGCCGGCTTCGGCCAGGCCAACGATTTCTTTCCCGCCGACCGCCGCGACCCCACCGCCTTCGCCGCCACGCGCGCCTCCTGGCTACGTGCCCTGGCGATGGCCGGCGTCGGGCTGGAAGATCTGGACTTCGCCGAGGTGCACGACTGCTTCACCATCGCCGAGCTGCTCATGTATGAGGCCATGGGCCTGACCGAACCGGGACAGGGCTCCCGCGCGGTAAGGGAAGGCTGGGTCTTCAAGGACGGCAAGCTTCCGATTAACGTCTCCGGCGGCCTTAAAGCCAAGGGCCACCCGGTAGGTGCCACCGGCGTCTCACAGCACGTCATCGCTGCAATGCAGCTCACGGGCACCGCGGGCGGCATGCAGCTCCCGGCTCCGCGGCGGGCGGCCGTGCAGAACATGGGCGGCGTGGGCATCGCCAACTACGTCAGCGTGCTCGAAGCCGTGTAGGGCCGCCGGGTTTCCCCACCTTTTAGGCAGCACGACGGCGGGTCGCACCAAAAGTGCGGCGCGCCGTCGTCATTTTTGGCAAAAGATGGGGAATTTCAGCGGGGCGGCCCGCTGGAGGTCAGCCGCGGGTCCGGATCAGGGCGGCAATCTCCGCGAAGCCCAGCCGTTCGGCGTTCTGCAGGGCCGTCCGGCCTTCCGGGTCGCGGATGGCCGGGTCCCCGCCGGCCTCCAGGAGCAGCCGCACCACCTCCTGCTGGCGGGGGCCGCCGTTGTTGAGCAGCACCGCCTCCTGCATGGCGGTCCAGCCCAGGCTGTTGACGTGGTTGACCGGGACACCTGCTGCGATCAGGATGCGGACTGTCTCCACATGTCCGTGCTCGCTGGCGGGGATCAGGGCGGTTCCGCCGTAACGGTTGGTTGCGGCCACGTCTGCCCCGGCCGCCAAGGTCAGTTCCAGCACGTCATTGAAGCCCTCGGCACCCGCGTAGAGGAACGCCGAGTCCTGGATGGAGTCCTTGGCGTTGACGTCGCCTCCGCGGCTGATGAGTTCGGCCACCAAGGGCGCATTGTTTGCTTTCGCGGCCTTGATCAAGTCCTGGTCGAGCTGCGCCTGCTCAGCGGCTGAAAGGGCAGCAGGGGAGGTGGCGGGAGCCGCCGTCGGGGAAGCGCGGCCACCTGATGGCGCCGCGGTGTCCGGGCCACCGGGACTGACAGAGACGACGGGCGGCGGAGAGTCCACTTCTTGAGGTTCACCGGGACTGGCCTGGCACCCGGCCAGGAACATGGCCATGCCCATGCCCACGCCGGTCATGATGAATGCCCCAGCGCGGTTCCGCCCCATAAGCGCAGCCTACTTTGCAGTTCCGGCAGCGGCGATGGCCTCGGCGCCGGCGGTGGCACAGGCTTCATCCAGGGCACCGTCGGGCGCCCCGCCCACACCGATGCCGGCCACGGAAACGCCGTTGACCTTCAGCGGAACACCGCCCGCCAGGAACAGGGTGCCGGGCAAGTCGGCGATCGAGGGTCCGTTGCCGTTGATGCGCTTGGCCAGCTCGCTGGTGGGGGTGCCGAAAGCTGCGGCGGTGTAGGCCTTTTGCTTGGCGGCCTCAATGGTGTGGGCGGCGGCATTGTCTCCCCGCAGCAGTGCCTGCACGGTGCCAAAGCGGTCAACGAGTGCAATCGTGACGAACGGCAGTTTGTCCGCCTGGCACTTGGCGAGCGCCGCTGAGACAGCCTGGGTGGAGGCGGTGGCAGAGATGCGGTTCTGCTGCACCACGGTTTCAGGCGCCGGCTGGATATCGGCGGCGGGTACGGCGGCGGGCGCTTCAGGGCCGCTGACACGGCCAGTTCCGGCGTTGGCGGCTGCGGTGGCTCCGGCCGTGACCAGGAGTGCCCCGGCTGCTGCGGCGGCGAGTGCTTTGTAGGACTTCTTCATGCTGCATTCCTTGGGTTGGGAGTGGTTTTTGTTGCCGGTTTCCATCCTTCAGGGCCGCGGTTGGCGTGGCATCGGGCGTTCGCCTGTCCCTGGCTGGCCCGAAAGGCCAGCCGTATCAGCCAAAAGGCTGAGGGACCACGCGGCCCTGGAGCCCTAGCATGGAGGCAGTGAATCGCACCATGAGATCCCGATCCCACACGCCAGCCAGAGATGCCACCCCAACCTCCGGTCCGGGGGCCGACCTTGCTGCCGCCGGCAATGACACCGGCAATGACAGCGGGTCCGGTCAGATCCCGCCCACCCCGAAAGGCCGCCTGGGCAGCATCGAGGCCGCAGTCCATCTCGGCTTCGCCGTTCTCCTGGTGGCATCGGTGGTGCGGTATGTCATGCGGCATTCCCCGGCCGACAACCTTGTGGTCCTGGGACTCGCCGCCGCCGCCTGCCTGCTCTACGCCGTCGTGGCCCTGCTCCCGCTGCGGGACCGGCACAGCGCCCCCTGGATGGTTGCGCTGGTGGCCGTCTGGGCGGTCCTGGTGGTGGCAGCACCGAGCTTCGCCTGGTGTTCCTTCGCCCTCTTCTTCCTGTGCAGGAGTGCGCTGCGAGGTGCCGCGTCCTACGTCCTGGCGGGTGCCATCACCCTGGCAACCGCGGCCGGACTGTTTCGGCTCGGCAACGGCACCGACGTGGCCATGCTGCTGGGGCCTGTCGCGGTGGGCGTCATGCTGACGCTCATCTACGACCGGATACAGCACGACGCCGAAGAGCAGCGCCGCCTGCACGCGGAGGTTACGTTGGCCCAAGGCCAGCTGGCGGCCAGTGAACGCCGCGCCGGCACCATCGCCGAACGGGAGCGGGTGTCACGTGAAATCCACGACACCGTCACCCAGGGACTCGCCAGCAGCCTGCTCCTGCTCGAAGCCGCGGACCGCGGATGGCCAGGTGCGGCAGCGCAGGAGGATCTCCACCAGGCCACCAAGCTGCTCCGCGCCAACCTGGCGGAAACCCGGAACCTGGTCCACGAGCTTGCCTCCCCCGGGCTGGAATCGACGCCGTTGCCGGAGGCGCTGCTGCTCGCCGCCCGGCAGTATTTGCCCGAAGTGACCCTTACGGTGACGGGCAGGCCAAGGTTGGTCCCGCCGGATGTCCGGCACGCCCTGCTGCGGGTGGTGCAGAGTGCGGCCTCCAACATCGCGCTGCATGCTGCGGCTTCAGCAGCCGCCCTGACGGTGGGCTTCCTGCCGGACGCCGTCACCTTGGACATTTACGACGACGGCGCCGGCTTTGATCCGGCGGCGGCAGCTCCGCCGTCGACCACCGGAGGGTACGGCCTGCGGGCCATGCGGCAGCGGGTGGAGCAGCTGGGCGGCATTTTCTCCGTGCAGAGCGCCCCCGGTGAGGGGACCATCGTGGCAGCGCAGCTGCCTTTGGAGGGGGCCAAATGAGCAGCATCACGGTCCTGCTGGTGGACGACCACCTGGTGGTCAGGAGCGGCCTGCGCGCATTGCTGGGAACGCAGCCCGACCTGGAGGTTGTGGCCGAGGCATCAACAGGCGAGGAGGCATTGCGGCTGGTGCGTACGCACGTCCCGGCTGTGGTGGTGATGGACCTTGCCATGGGCCCGGGCATGGATGGAATCGAAGCCATCAAACGGATCCGGGACCTCAACACGGGGCAGGCCATCCTGGTTTTCACCACCTATGATTCGGATGCCGATATTGTCCGGGCAGTGGATTCCGGTGCCATGGGCTACCTGCTGAAGGATGCCGCCCCGGAAGAAATTTTTGCCGCCCTCCGTGGTGCGGTGCAGGGCAGGAGCGTGATGAGCCCGCCCGTGGCCTCGCGGTTGTTCCAGCAGCTGCGCAACCCCGACGAAGTCCTCACACCCCGGGAAGCCGAACTGCTCAGTCTGCTCACCGAAGGCCTGAGCAACCGCGAACTCGGCCGGCGGCTCTTTATCTCCGAGGCCACCGTAAAAACGCACTTGGCACACATCTACGCCAAGCTCGGAGTGGACACCCGGGCCGCCGCCATTGCCACCGCAATCCGCCGCGAGGGCATGCGATAACGGCGCTTTATGGCCGATACTCTTGCACCTGCGCCCTGCGCCCCGTACGTTGGGGACTGCGGGGGACGTTCTCCGCACACTCTGGGCGGATAACCCGGGGAGAGAATCAGAGTCACATGAAGGAATGCAGCCATGGCAACAGGCACAGTTAAATGGTTCAACGCCGAAAAGGGTTTTGGCTTCATTGCCCCCGATGACGGGTCCGCTGACGTTTTCGCCCACTACTCGGCAATCGCCTCCAGCGGATACCGCTCCCTGGACGAGAACCAGAAGGTCGAATTCGATGTGACCCAGGGCCCGAAGGGCCCGCAGGCAGAGAACATCCGCCCGCTCTAAGTCTTCGGCGGCCGCCGGCACCTGCCGGGACCCCATCCAGCGGCCCCTCCAACCACAGGTTGGAGGGGCCGCTGTTTTGTGTGCCGCTGTTTCTGGGTATCAAGGCCCTAAGGTTCCCCCTTTTGGGATAATTGATGCATGACCGGACAGGACCAGGACAGGGATCCCTGGGAGGAGTTTGACGCCCTGGGGCCCGCAGCGCCCGACCGCGTGCCCGGCCAGCCCGGCGGAGAGCCGCACGGATTCGGTTTCCGGACCGGGGTACGCAGCGCCAGAGTGGCCGTCGGCTTTGCCGTTTACGCGCTGGCGTTGGGAACCATTCTGGCCCTGACAGGATGCATCGTTTTTATCAGCCGGCAGCAATGGCTGCTGACGGGCCTCATGCTGGTCTTCGAGGTGGTCTTCGTTTTCGCTTTCACGCGGTTGGTTGCCCAGGCACGGCGCCGGACTCCGCGCGGCAGGCAGGACCGCTGACCAATCAGGTCCTCTTGACCTTGACGCAACGTCAAACCGTAGGCTCGGAGCATGGAAGAAATCGCCGATACCGGCGGAAGGGACTGGTCCATCCAGGACGTGGCCCGCATCGCCGGCACCACCAGCCGTACGCTTCGCCACTACGACGACATTGGCCTGCTGAAGCCCACCCGGGTGGGCAGTAACGGTTACCGCTATTACGACGGCGGCGCCCTCCTCCAGTTGCAGCGCATCCTTTTGCTGCGGGAGCTGGGACTGGGCCTGCCGGCCATCGCGGAGGTCTTCCACCACCAGGCCAATCCCGTCACCGCTCTCACCCACCATCTTGAGTGGCTTGGCCGGGAGCAACAGCGGCTGGCGCGGCAAATGCGGGCAGTGCGGCAAACGATCGAAACAATAAGGGCCGGAGGCCAACTAATGGCAGAGGACATGTTTGAGGGCTTCGACCACACCCAGTACAAGGATGAGGTCGAAGAACGGTGGGGCAAGGACGCCTATGCAACGTCCAACTCGTGGTGGCGCGGCATGGCTGCGGAGGACAAGCGCGAGTGGATGGCACGGGTGCAGAGACTTGGCCGGGACTGGACTGCTGCAGCCCACTCCGGAGTTGCCGCGGACGGTCCGGAAGCCCAGGAACTGGCCACGCGGCACGTCGAGTGGCTGAAATCCATCCCCGGCACCCCCGCAACCGACAGCGGTGGCGACACGAAGGCATATGTCCTGGGACTGGCGGACATGTACGTGGAAGACCCGCGCTTTGCCGCGAATTACGGCGGAGTCGAGGAGGCGGGCTTCGTCCGGGCGGCGCTTCGCAGTTTCGCGCAGAAGTACCTGTAGGGCTGAGGCTGCGGCAACGTCAGCGGCTGCGGTTCCACAGCACGGCGGCGGCACCCGCCGCCGTCGTCGCTGCGGCTGCCGCGACCATCCTGCGCCGCGCCGTCCGCCGTCCGCCGTGCCAACCACCGCTAATGGCGGCCTTACGCGTATGGCCCGAGGGCTCGTAGAGGGTTCCCGTGGAGGCCGCTGCCGGCTTCTTCCGGGACAGATGGGTCTTCTCCACCTGCACGGCCATGGCCGCTTCCACTTTCGCCGGCATGACCTTGTGCTGGAGGACCAGCAGGCGGCCGGCCGGACCGACTACTGCTTCGCGGCGTGGCTTGGCTGCCAGGCCGACGATCGTTCGCGCCACCCGTTCCGGTGTGTAGACGGGCGGCATGGCAACGACTTTCCGTCCCGTGTAGTTGGCGGCATGCTGGAAGAAAGGTGTGTCAATTGCCGCAGGCAGTACCGTGCAGACCTTCACCCTCCGGATTCCGTCCAGCTGCAGTTCGGAACGGATGCTGACGCTGAGGGAACGGACCGCAGCCTTGGACATGGAGTAGGCCGCTGTATAGGGCTGGGAGATCTCACCCACGATGGATGCGACATTGATCAGCACGCCCGCGCCCTGGGCCCGAAGACGGGGCAGGGCCGCGCGGGCACCATGGATGTATCCGCCGATGTTCACATCGAGGACGCGGCGGATGTCCGCCAGCGGAACGTCGGTGATCCGGCCGAAGACACCAACGGCGGCATTGTTCACCCACACATCCAGGTGCCCGAACTCCTCGACTGCCCGGGCCGCCAGCGCGTCAACGCTTTCGGCATCGGTCACATCCGTGGGAACCGCGATGGCCTTGCCACCCCGCTTCCTCACCTCGTGCACCAGGCTTTCCAGTGCACCGGCGCTCCGCGCAGCAAGTACCAGCCGGGCACCCTTGTCCGCGAATTCGAGCGCCGTGGCACGGCCGATGCCGCTTGAGGCCCCGGTGATGACCACGACTGCCTTTTTGACCCGCATCCCGCCTCCGTCCCGCGCTCCTTGGGGCGCTGACAAAACACTAAGTATGCTTACCAGTGTGATGGTATCGAGAGGCAGGCCGTGGGACAAGCTTCCTGTGGCCTGGCGTCCCGGGTCCGCGGCTCAGCGTTTGGCGCTGGTTCGATTGGCCTTGGCCCGCTTGGTCCGCCGGATGAGGAGCAGTATCACGGCAACGGCCAGTGCAGCGTAGACGGCATAGTTCAGGAACCGCGAGTACTCGTCGATGAGCCGGTACTGGGTACCCAACAGGTAGCCCAGGCCGATAAGGGCGCCATTCCACAGCCCGCTGCCGGCAAGCGTGAAGAGGCTGAAGGTTGTCAGGGACATGGCAGCTGCCCCGGCCGGCAGGGAAATGAGGCTGCGGACGCCGGGCAACAGGCGGCCGAAGAAGATTGACGACCTCCCGTGACGGCGGAACCACCCTGCTGCGTGCTCGAAGTCTTCGCGGTCCACCAGGGGCAGTTTGGACAACCACCGGATGGACCGCTCGAGCCCCAGCTTGGCGCCGAGCCAGTAGAGCAGCAGCGCTCCCAGATAGGCGCCAAGGGTGCTGGTGGCAAAAACGAGGAAGAGGTTCAGGGAGCCCTGCTTGGCAAGATAGCCGGTCAAAGGGAGGATCACCTCGCTGGGGATGGGAGGCACCACGGTTTCAGCAAGCGTGAAGCCGCCAACGCCCCATTCCCCCAGGGTGTCGATGGCTGTCGCCGCAAAGCCGACGATTCCAGTGAGTCCCTCAGTGGGGCTGGCTGCTCCGGTGATATTTGTCCACATAGGCCCGTCCCGTCCTGTCCCAGGCGCCGGATTACCGGTGCTTGAATTCCGGCTGGCGCTTCTCGGCGAACGCCGCCATGCCTTCCTTCTGGTCCTCGGTGGCGAACAGGGAGTGGAAGAGCCGCCGTTCGAACACCACTCCCTGGGCCAGCCCGGTTTCGAAGGCGGCATTGACAGCTTCCTTGGCCGCCATCGCCGCCGGCTTGGACTTGCCGGCGATCACCGCTGCCACCTTCAGTGCCTCGGACACCACGTCCCCGGCCGGAACCACCCGGGACACCAGCCCGCACCGGTCAGCTTCCTCCGCATCGATGAACCTGCCGGTGAGGATCATATCCATGGCCTTCGCCTTGCCTACGGCACGTGTGAGCCGTTGAGAGCCACCCATGCCCGGGAGGACAGCGAGATTGATTTCCGGCTGCCCGAACTTGGCGTTGTCCCCGGCGATGATGAGATCGCACATCATGGCCAGTTCGCAGCCGCCGCCCAGGGCAAACCCGGACACCGCAGCGATGGTGGGAATCCGCAAGCGGGTGAAGTCCTCCCAGCCCCGGAACCAGTCCGCCGTGTACATGTCCATGTAGCCCTGGTCCGCCATCTCCTTGATGTCGGCTCCCGCGGCGAATGCTTTGCCGGAGCCGGTGATGACCACCGCACCGACTCCTGGATCGGAATCCATGGCGGTAACGGCGGCGACCACTTCCTCCATGGTGGCCTTGTTCAGCGCGTTCAGCGCCGACGGCCTGTTGAGGGTCACCAGCCCTACCCTGCCCTGCTGCTCCACCAGGATGTTGGCGTACTCCGTCATTCGGGGCTCCCGTCGTCGTGTGCTGTTGTGATGCGGCGCCGGTCCGTCAACTTGCTGCCGGTATTCTCCCCCGCCGCCGCGCCGCCGCCGTGCTGCTCCCCGTCCTGATGCTCCGCCTTCCCAGGGGCGTGCCGCCCGGATGACTCACGGATGTCCGTGATGATGGCCGAGAAGTCGCGGCCTGCGCCGCCTTCCGCGGCAAACCTATCGTAGATCCGCGCGGCCAGCGCTCCCATTTCTCCCACTACCCCCGTGCTGTCGAGGGCGTTGACGGCGAGATTGAGGTCCTTGGCCATGAGCGCTGCAGCGAAACCCGGCTGGTAGTCCCTGTTGGCGGGGCTGGCGGGAACCGGGCCGGGCACAGGGCAATTGGTGGTCAGCGCCCAGCACTGGCCGGACGCGGCGGATGCGACGTCGAACAGGGCCTGGTGGGTCAGGCCCAGCTTTTCGCCGAGCACGAAAGCCTCACTGACCGCGATCATGGACACGCCCAGGATGAGGTTGTTGCAGATCTTGGCAGCCTGGCCGGCTCCGTGCCCGCCGCAGTGCACCACCCGCTTGCCCATGACCTCCAGGAGCGGCCGAACAGCCTCAAAATCAGCCGCATCGCCGCCGGCCATGAACGTCAGTGTGCCTGCTTCGGCCCCCACCACGCCGCCGGAGACGGGGGCGTCAACGGAGCGGTGGCCCGCTTCAACCGCCAGGCGCGCGGCTTCCCGGGCCTCGTCCACATTGATGGTGGAGCAGTCCAGGAACATCGTTCCAGGCTGCGCCGCAGCCAGCAGCCCGGGTCGGCCAGCGCCGCCCACGTAAGCATCCAGGACGTGGCGGCCGCTGGGGAACATGGTGAGGACCACGTCGGCGCCCGCCAGCGCATCCAAGGCGTTTCCTGCCACCGGGATGCCTTGGGCGCGCGCCGTTTGGAGGGCTTCGGGGACCACATCGAAACCGGCCACCCGGTAACCGGCGCGGTGCAGGTTCAGGGCCATGGGACTGCCCATGTGTCCCAGGCCCAGGAAGGCCACGTTGCTCTTGTCAGGCATGGTCGGCCTCCTTTGCATGCGGTCCAGTCGGTGGGTGCAAATCCAGTTCCCCGCCGTCCAGGGGCTTGAAGAACCCGTCCACCTGCCCGGGGAGCACCTCGGCCAGCGTGGCGGGTTTCCACTGCGGATTCCTGTCCTTGTCCACCACCTGGGCGCGGATTCCTTCGCGGAAGTCAGGTCCGGCCAGGAAGCGGATCCCTGCCCGGTATTCCTGGGCCAGGGCTTCATCCAGGGTCAGGTTCGCGGCACGGCGCAGGGACGCCAGGGTGACCTTGACCGAGGTAGGCGACTTGGCTTCAATCGTGGCGGCGGCTTCCGCGGCGTCTTCCTGTCCGGGCCCGGTCCAGGCCCGGAGCCGGCTGACGATTTCCCCTGCATCGTCGGAGGCGTAGCAGGAGTCGATCCACTCCCGCTGCCCGGCCAGCGCAGAAGCAGGGGGCTGCTCAACATAACGGCCGACGGCGTCTTCCGGGCTTTCATTCTCCAGCGCAGCCACGAGGCGTGGCAGCGCGTTGGACGGAACGTAATGGTCGGCGAGCCCCAGGAACAGGGCATCGCCCGCCGCCAGGTGCGCTCCGGTCAGGGCGGCATGGGTTCCCGTTTCGCCGGGTGCGTGTGAGAGCAGGAAGGTCCCGCCGACGTCGGGCGCGAATCCAATGGTGGTCTCCGGCATCCCCATCCGGGTCCGCTCGGTGACGACGCGGACGTCCCCGTGCGCGGAAATCCCCACCCCGCCGCCGAGGACCAGCCCGTCCATGAGGGCCACGTACGGCTTGGGGTACCGGGCAATCAGGGAGTTCACGCGGTATTCGGTCTGCCAGAAACCGGCCGTCCTGTTTCCGCCGTGCAGCATGTCCCGGTAGATGGCCACGATGTCTCCGCCCGCGCACAGGCCCCGTTCCCCGGCGCCCTGCACCAGGACGGCGGCCACGTCGTCGTCACCTGTCCATTCGGTGAGCTGCCGCAGGAGCAGGTCCACCATTCCCGTGGTGAGTGCGTTGACCGCCCTGGGCCGGTTGAGGGTGATCACGCCCAGCCGGCCGCGGCGTTCAAAGAGTACCTCCGCGGCACCGTTCCCTGCCGCACTGTCCGTTGTGTTGTCCTTGCCTGCGGTCATCGGCTGGGTGCTCCTTCGCATGGTGGCCGGATGCGTGATCCAGGTCATTCTGTTGCGAATATACCCGCCACTTCGTGCCGGGAACCAACCGCGGCGGATCGGGGGCGGCGGCGCGTCCAGGCTTTACCCGGCGTGCGGCTGCCAAGGTAAGTTAGGAACCGTGAAGATAGCTACCTGGAATGTGAATTCGCTCCGCGCCCGTGCCGACCGCGTTGAAGCCTGGCTTGAGCGCAGCGACTGCGACGTCCTGGCCATCCAGGAGACCAAGTGCAAGGACGATAACTTCCCGTGGGAGCTCTTTGAACGGATGGGCTACGAGGTGGCCCACTTCGGGGTGAACCAGTGGAACGGCGTGGCCATCGCCTCCCGGGTGGGGCTCGAGGACGTGGAACGGACGTTCCTGGACCAGCCCTCGTTCGGCAAGGCCGGCAAGGATCCCGTGCAGGAGGCCCGGGCCATGGCGGCCACCTGCGCCGGCATCCGCATCTGGAGCCTTTACGTCCCCAACGGCCGTTCACTGGACGACGAGCACATGCCGTACAAGCTCAAGTGGCTGGAAAGCCTCAAGACGCACGCCCAGGCCCTGGTCACTGACAACCCCCAGGCGCAGGTGGCGCTGATGGGCGACTGGAACATCGCCCCCTTCGACGACGACGTCTGGGACATCGATCTGTTCATCAACAACCGCTCCACGCACGTCAGCCCGCCGGAGCGGGAGGCGTTCCACGCGTTCGAAACGGCGGGCTACACCGATGTGGTGCGCCCCTATACCCCGGGCCCCGGGGTCTACACCTACTGGGACTACACGCAGCTGCGGTTCCCCAGGAAGGAAGGCATGCGGATCGACTTCATCCTGGCCTCCCCCGCCCTGGCCGCGCGCGTCACCGGCGCCTCGATTGACCGCGAGGAACGCAAGGGCAAAGGCGCTTCGGACCACGCTCCCGTGCTGGTGGAACTGGCGGACTGATGACTGCATCCTGGACCCATTCAAGGAGGCCGTAATGACGGGAAACCTCTACCGGGGCCAGGCCGGCCTGCCTTTTTCCTCAACCCTGCGCGTCTACGAACCCCTGGAAGCCTTCCCGGAGGAACAACGCCCGGCCCTCCAGGCCGCGGGGGCGCAGGCGGTCTCCCGTGCCGCCGTCGAAAACGCTGAACTGCTGGCCTCACTGGGACGAATCACCCGCTCCGGCGGCGACCCCTTCCCCACCGGCCGCACGGACCTGGTGCGCGTCACCACCGTACCGGCCCCGGATGGCGGAACGTCCGACGACGGTGCCGGCGCCGACACCGGCCCCGTCCTCCTTTACTGCCCCAGCCAGCTTGTCCTGCGCGCCGGGCTGGCGGCCAACGCCTTGATGGAGGGAATCCACGGCCCCCTGGCCGAGCTGCTGATCCCCGAGGAGCAGCGTGACCGGCACCAGGAGCGGATCGACCAGGTGAAGGCCCGGGACGGATCAATCCGGGTGCACACCCGGGCGTCCACCTGGGGAATCCCGTTCAGCTGGTTCTCACTGTTCATGGAATCGGACCGCAAGGATGTGGTGGAAGCCGCGGGGCGCATCCTCACCGTGCGGGTTTGGGCACCCATCACCGATGCCCTGGAGCGGGCCCGCTACGCGGTGGCCAACCTGGCACTCGCCGCGCCGGACCTGGACATGCTTGATGACCTGGCGCAGCTGACGGAGTGGCTTGAGCAGTTCCACGTGAACTCCATGGTGGAACTGGACTATGGGGCCGTGGCGGACAAGGTCTATCCTGACGAATCGCCCATGGACATCAGGCTGGGCATCGAGTGCCTGGCGGAGGGTGACATGACCGGAGCCGCCGCGGCCTACCGCCGTCTTGCCTCCCGCTGGATCCCCATCCGGCAGCTGGCCCGCGCGTCCTGACGCGCCTTCAGCTTCTGGGCGGTGCCGTGGTGCGCCGGACGATCAGTTCATGGGGCGCGACGGTGGAGCGGACGGATCCGATCTCACCGTCCAGTTCGTCCAGAAGCATCTTGGTGGCCAGTTCGGCCTGCTCGTCGGGGCGTTGCCCAACCGTGGTCAGTCCCATGGCGTCGGCGAAGTCGTGGTTGTCGATGCCCACAACAGACAGTTCGCCGGGGACGTTGACGCCTACGCGGTTGGCCTCGAAGATGACGCCCATGGCCATCTCATCGGAGGCGCAGAAGATCGCCGTGGGCTTTTGGCCGGGACGGGACCACAGGCGGCGGAAGGCCTCCTGGCCGCTGCGGACCGTGAAGTCACCCCACTCGTCCCATTCCGGCCTGGTGGGCAGCCCGGCTGCGGCCATCACGTCCTTGAACGCCAGGATGCGCACCCGGGGGACGTCGAAGTTCAGGTCGGTCTCATCATCGCCGTGCAACAGGGCGATGTCCCGGTGGCCCAGGTCGATCAGGTGCCGGACCGCGGTGGAGGCGGCGGCGTAGTCGTCGATGCCGATGTAGGGGCATTCCTCCACGTGGCCGCCCACCACTACCAGGGGAATGTCAATCTTTTGCAGGTGCTCGATCTCTTCGTGGCTGAGCGCCATGCACAAAACCAGCAGGGCGTCGATCTGCTTGTACACCATGGTCTTGCTGAAGAGCCGTTCACGATTGCTGCCGTGCCCGCCCAGGTTGAAAAGGGAGAGGTTATAGTGGCGGGCGTGGAGCTCGCGGTCGGCGCCCTCGATGGCTTTGGAGAAGAACCAGCGGCTGACGAAGGGAGCCAGGACGCCGATGGTCTTGGTGCGGCCCGTGGCCAGGCCGGAGGCGGATGACGACGCCACGTAGCCCAGGTTTCCTGCCACCTCCAGGATTTTTTCCCGGGTGGCCGGCGAGACCCGCGGCAGTCCGCGAACGGCCCGGGAGACAGTGGCTGTTGAGACTCCGGCGGCTGCCGCCACGTCCTCGATGCTGACGCCGTTGTGGCCGCCCCGCTGGGACCTTTCCGTTGTCCGTGCCACCGTGTCCCCTCTTTTAACTCCTTTTCGGCGCACGGCCGAACAGCCCTGCGTCTACCCCGGCCATGTATTTTCCCACTCTGCGGCCAGGCTGTGGTTTCCCGGGCAACGATGACAGCGTCGCTGAACCGCCGCCCGCGCGCCTACCTGCGGGCGGGAAGCTTCCGGCGCAGGCGAACCATTCCATACAGCGCCAGCAATGATGCCAACAGGCCAAGGGCCCAGCCAAGAGCCGGTTGGGCCGTGACTTCCATCCACACGGTTACTACCAGGAGGACCAGTGCCCAAAACGCGAGGAAACCGATGATGATGTCGAAGTCCTCACCCGAGCGGACCAGCCGGCTGCGGTTCCCCGCCCCCGGCGTGCGGGGGCGGGGACCGTTGTTCGTCACTTGACTGCACCAGCCGTGAGGCCGGCAACAATCTTGCGCTGGAACACCAGTACCAGGATCACCAGCGGGATGGTGACGATGGTGCCTGCAGCCATGATGGCCGTGTAGGGGATCTGGTTGGGTTGCGCGCCGGCGAAGTTGGCGATGGCCACCGTCACCGGCTGGGTTGCGTCACTCGACAGCTGGCTGGCGATCAGGAACTCGTTCCACGAGGAAATGAAGGCCAGGATTGCGGTGGTGAAGATCGCCGGTGCTGCCAGGGGCATGATGACCTTGCGGAACGCCTGCCCCTGCGTGCAGCCGTCAACGCGCGCTGATTCCTCCAACTCCCATGGCATTTCCCGGAAGAACGAGGTCATGGTGTAGACCGTCAGCGGGAGCACGAAGGAGATGTTCGGGATGATCAGCGCCTGGTAGCTGCCCATCCAGCCGATGTTGGTGAACAGCTGGAAGAGCGGGGTGATCAGGGCGACGCCGGGGAACATGGAGGCTCCCAGGATGAAGCCGAGCACCAGGAACTTGCCCCGGAAGTTCAACCGGGCCAATGCGTAGGCCGCAAAAACGCCGATCAGCAAGGACACCAGCGTTACGACGCCACCGATGAACACACTGTTGAGCAGCGCCTGGCCGAACCTGTTGCCGAACGACGTGTCGAACGCCGTGTTGAAGTTGTCCAGGGTTACGTGCGTGGGAAGGATCGACGTGTCGTAGGTGAAGCCCACCTCGCGGAACGCGGTCACCACCATCCAGTACGCCGGTGCCAGGCACCAGAGCAGGACGATGGCTGCGCTGATGTAAGTGCGGCCCTGGGCCCACTTTTCCCTGTTTTGCGCCGTCTTGCGGCCCTTGTCCTGCCGCGCCCGCAGCTCGGTTGCTGCCGTTGCCGTGGTCATTTCTTCCCCTTTCCTGTGGCGCCGCTCTGCTCAACCACGTTGGCCCCGAGGAACCGGACGAAGATGAACGCCACCAGGAAGATGATGATGAAGGTGATGGTGGACAGTGCGGCCGCCGAGTTGAACCCTTGCCTGATCTGGTTGATCACCAGGATGGATAGGGTGGTGGTGTTGTTCGCACCACCGGTCAGGATGTAGGGCAGGTCAAACATGCGCAGTGCATCCAGGGTGCGGAACAGGATGGCCACCATCAGTGCAGGCTTCACCAGCGGCAGGGTGATCAGGCGGAACCGCTGCCAGGCAGTGGTCCCATCCACCTTTGCGGCCTCGTAAACCTCCGCCGGAATCATTTGCAGGCCGGCAAGGATCAACAGCGCCATAAACGGCGTCGTCTTCCAAACGTCCGCAATGATCACGGCCCACTTGGCCGGCCACTCGCTGCCAGTCCACAGGATGGTGGTGTTGAACAGCTTGTTGGCGATGCCTTCAAAAGCGAAGATGAAGAACCAGAGCTTGGCGGTCACGGCCGTGGGGATTGCCCACGGCACCAGGACAGCTGCGCGGACCAGGCTGCGTCCGCGGAATTCGCGGGCCATGATCATGGCCATCCAGAAGCCGAGGACCGTCTCCAGGGTCACCGTCACTATGGTGAAGAAGAACGTGGTGGCTGTAGCGGACCAGAACTGCCCGCCCAGGGTGCCCGGCGGGCAGGCGACGGTTCCGCCGCCCGGCGATGAACACTGCTGTGCCAGCCAGTTCACGTAGTTTTGGATACCCGCCGAGCCGCCTTGGGTGAAAAGGCCGGTGGCGGGGTCAAGGCCGGCGTCCTTCTGGAAGGACATCACGATGGCGCTGATGATGGGATATATGATCACGACGCCCAAGGCGACGATGGTGGGGGCCAGGAGCCAGGATGCCCACCGGCCCTGGCTTGCAATCCTGTTGTCCTCCCCTACGCCCTTGGGCGCGTGATGGACGGGGGTACCGCCCGACGCCGGTGACTTAACCGGCGTCGGGCCTAGTTCGGTTGCCATGGCAGAACTACTGTCCTGCACCGGAGGATTCGATGGACTTCTGCATGTCAGAAAGTGCGGTTTCCACTGTCTTTTCTCCCTTGAGTGCGGAGTATGCGTTTTCCTGGATTGCCTTGGTGACCGCCGGGTAGAACGGCGTTACGGGACGCGGCACGGCGTTCTGGATCGAGGTCTGGAGAACAGACAAGTAAGGCAGCTTGGCCACGAGTGCCTGGTCTTCGTACACCGACGTCAGGATCGGAGCCAGCGAGGCCTGGTTTGCAAAGAACTTCTGGTTTTCCTCGGTCTCGATGAACTTGATGAAATCCAAGGCCGTGGCCTTGTTCTTTGAATACACACTGATGGCTGCGTTATGCCCACCAAGGGCGGAGGCACCGGGTCCAGACTTACCCGGCAGGGGCGCCATGCCGAACTTGTCCTTGACGGCGGAAGATCCTTCCGTGCTCATCAGGCTGTAGACATAGGGCCAGTTGCGCAGGAACAGCAGCTTGCCGCTTTGGAAGGCCTGGCGGCTGTCCTCTTCCTTGAAGGTGATGGCCTCCTTGGGGATGTTCCCGTCAGCGTAGGCTTTGGCCAGGTTTTCCAGGCCAGCCTTGGCTTCCGGCGTGTTCAGGTTCGGCTTGCCGTCCTTATTCAGGACGGAACCGCCGGCGGAGTTGATGGCTTCTGCAGCGTTGACGGTGAGGCCTTCGTACTTGCTGAACTGGCCGGAGTAGCACCCGATGTTGTTCTGCTTTGCGATGGAGCACATGCCCATCATCTCGTCCCAGGTCTTGGGCGCGTTGGGAACCAGGTCCTTCCGATAAAACAGGATGCCACCGTCGGAATCCTTGGGGCCGGCATAAAGCGTGCCCTTATAGGAGGCCGCATCAACCGGTGCCTTAAGCATCTTGGAAGTGTCTATGGCCATCTTGTCCTTCAGCGGCTGCAACCAGCCCTTGGCGGCAAACTCCGCGGTCCAAATAACGTCCACGCTGACCACGTCATAGTCGGACTGCTTCGCCTGGAAGTGCTGGACAAGGTCATCATGCTGCTGGTCCGCCTGGTCGGTCTGTTCTTTGAACGTGACCTTTTCATCGGGGTGCGCCGCGTTCCACTTCTCTATGAAGGGGCGCACAACATTGTTGTTGTCCTTGCCCTGTACGTAGGTGATGGGGCCGCGGCCGTCGAGGTTGGCGTCAGCGTCGCTGCCCCCACCGCCCGTGGTGCCCCCTCCACCTCCGCCGCCGCAGGCGGACAACGTAAGGGCCAGAATGCCGGCAGTGGCAGCCGGAAGCAGGAATCTCGGGGTTTTCATTAGCTTGAAGCTCCTCGCTGAGTGACAAGTAAGTCGACAGTGCGCTTGCTAGGTGAGGTTGATGTGGTGACCATCACACTAGTAAGGTTGCTGTCGGGAATGCAAGCGTTTACATCAAAAAGTTATCAGAGGGGAACCAAATGCCCGACATATCCGTTCCGGCGTCCCGCCCAGAGCCAACTCCCTGGTGGGTGGACGCCGTGGTCTACCAGATCTATCCCCGGTCCTTTGCCGACGGCAACGGCGATGGAATGGGCGACCTGCGAGGCGTACGGGACCGGCTCCCCTATCTTGCAGGGCTGGGTGTGGACGCTATCTGGCTGTCCCCCTTCTACAAGTCGCCGCAGGCCGACGGCGGCTACGACGTAGCGGACTACCGGCAAGTGGACCCGCTGTTCGGCTCGCTGGCGGACTTCGACGCCATGTTGCAGGAAGCTCACCGCCGCGGGTTGAAGGTCATTGTGGACCTTGTCCCCAACCACACCTCCGACGAGCACGCCTGGTTCCGGGAAGCGCTGGCGGCAGCGCCGGGAAGTCCTGAACGCGACCGGTACATGTTCAGGGACGGCAAGGACGAGGTCCCGGGATCCGGAGACGGCAGGCGGGCACCCAACAACTGGAAATCCATATTCGGCGGACCGGCCTGGAGTCGCGTGACCGAGGCCGACGGGTCGCCCGGCCAGTGGTACCTGCACCTCTTCGACACCAAGCAGCCGGACCTGAACTGGGAAAACGCGGAAGTTCAGGAGGAAATGCGTTCAGTACTGCGCTTCTGGCTGGACCGCGGCGCGGACGGCTTCCGAGTGGACGTTGCCCACGGCCTGGTCAAGGAAGCAGGACTTCCGGACTGGGAAGGCGTAGCTGCGATGGTGGAAGGAACGTCCGCTCCCCGCCTGGAGAACCACCTGCCGGGCGATGCCCCCCACGCCCACACCGATGCCGAGGAACCGCACCGGGCTGTCTCCCCCATGTATCCGCCGTCGCCCTTCTTCGACCAGGACGGAGTCCATGCCATCTACCGGGACTGGAACCGGGTCCTGGCCGAATACGGCGGGGACCGGATGATGGTGGCCGAGGCCTGGGTGGAACCGGCCGAGCGCCTTGCACGGTATGTCCGGCCCGATGAGATGCAGCAGGCCTTCAACTTCGATTTCCTGCTGGCCGGCTGGGACGCCGAACGCATGGCCGACGCCATCGACGCTTCCCTGGCGGCGGCAGCATTGGTGGGGGCTCCCTGTACCTGGGTCCTCAGCAACCACGACACCGTGCGGCACAGCACCCGGTTTGGGCTCAAGGATCCCACCACCTTCCCCAAGGGCATCGGCGACGCAGACGAACAGCCCGATGCAGCTCTGGGCCTTGCGCGTGCCCGGGCCGCCACCTTGGTTGCGCTGGCTCTTCCGGGCTCGGCCTACCTTTACCAGGGCGAGGAGTTGGGCCTTCCGGAGCACACCACCCTTCCCGACTCAGCCAGGCAGGACCCCACCTTCTTCCGGACCCACGGTGCCGAGATCGGCCGGGACGGCTGCCGCGTCCCGCTGCCATGGGCAGCGGATCAACCAGGTTTTGGCTTCTCTGGTTCACTATCCGGGGACGCTCCCGGGCCGTGGCTTCCCCAGCCGGAAAGCTTCGGTCCCCTGGCCGCCGACCAGCAGGACGGCGAGGAGGGCTCAACGCTGGAGCTTTACCGGGCCGCGCTGGCCTTCAGGTCAGCCCAGCACCTGGGCAGCGGAAGGGTGGAGTGGACTGAGGAACACGCGCCGGACAGCGGGGTTCTGGCATTCCAGAACGGAGGCGTGGTGGTGCTGTCCAACATGGGTTTCGCCTCCGCCCCCGTGCCCGACGGCTATGCCGTGGTGCTGTCCAGCGGCCCCGAACCAGCCGAAGACTGGGCCGGCATGCGGGAGGTTCCCGTTGACAGCACCGTGTACCTGCAGAGGGTGTAGCGGCAAAAAGAACTCAGCGGACCCGCTCTGCACGGCCGAAGCGGGTCCGCGCCCCGGCCCCGATGTGGATAACAACGGGGATCTCCCTGCCCACGACGGACTCCAGGGCCTCCAGCAGCCCGGCGACCTCGGCTGCGAGCAGGTGCGGTGCCACGCCCTGACGTGGCAGGAGCCGCAGCCTCAGCGCGGGCGAGCCTTTCACGTCGTAGGTGGTGACGGAGGCACCGGCAAGGTCCGGCCGTCCCTCGAGGGCCTGCCTCAGCGCCTGTTCCGCGACGCCGCCGCCAATCCGGACGTCGCCCGGGGTGTCGCCGGGATCGTATTCGGCGGCCAGAAGGTTTGACCGCCCCTTTCCTTGCTGGGCAATCCAGGCCACCATGAGCCCTATCAACGCCAGCAACGCCAGTGCCACCACGATCCACAACCAGCTTTCCGGCCGGCCGGGGAACCGGGTGGAATCGAAGAGCCGGTTAATGCCGCTCCACGATTCGGCGGACCAGGAGTGCCACCAAGGGGCCAGCGGAGGAACGGCCGCCAGCAGCACCAGCAGGACGCCCGCCCCCAGCAGGATCAGGCCGAATATGGTGAGCAGGATGCGGTTGAGCAGCGCCGGTGTGCTGTTCATGCTCCGATCACCCCGGAAGGAGTGACATTGACGCGGGGAACAGGAGCAGGTTCCAGCAGCATTTGGTCCAGCTCGTCGCGGACCGCTTCAAGCACCCTGCCCTGGTCCACGGGTACACCGGAGGTGGGCCGGACATTCACCTGCACCTGCCGCTGGGAGACAACCACCATGACCTGTTCAGGAGTGACGTTGGCGGCGAGCCGTGCGCGGCGGGCGAGGGAGGATGCGATGACCTCGTCGTCCACCACCACGGCCGGAAGCCTCTCCCCGTGCCCGCCGGCCAGCAGATGGCGGGCGCGCTTTCCCGGGAGGATGCCGTTGAGGAGGAAGACCAGGCCGACCATGGCGAGCACGCCACCGATCGCGGCGAGCAGCAGCGGAGAGGTTCCAGCGGGAAGATCCACAATGCGCTGCGCTGCCACCTGGGGCTCGATCAGCCACGCGGGCTGGCCCACGGCATGGACTCCCGACTCGAGGACACCGTACGCGGCCAGCACCAGCACAAGGACAGCAGCAACCACGGATACCGCGGCCCGCGGGGAATGGGTCTCGCGGTACAGGATCCTGCGCATGTCAGGTCCGTTGCTTCTGTGCGGTGCGCTGTTCGCCTGGCGGTTCTCCACTCTGCTGCTCACCGCACCCGCCCTCCTGTACTGATCCTTGCCCCGCTGATGCGGATGTCAACCCGGCTCAACCTGGAACCGCTCAATTCCGAGACGGTAGCCATGATGCTTGCCTTGGCCCTGACTGTGCGGTCCCAGATGGACCCGCCGAACGCATCCACCTTCGCCGGGTCCAGGACCACCGACTGCAAAGGCGGGACGCTGATGGGCGTGACGAGGGACAAAGCCAGCAGGCCGTCGTCGTCCGTCCAATCCGCCCGCACGTCCTGGGCTTCGACGCCCAGCGCCGTCGCGGCGGCCGCCTTGGCAAGGCTCGTCAAGGCCTGGGTGCTGATTCGGTTATGGCCGCTGAGCGCCTGCCCACGCACAACGGGCGCGGGCGAGCTCATGAGGACGAGCGCCGGCCGGTGATGGCATCGAACACGCCACGCAGGTCCAGCTTTCCCTCGGCGGCACGTCCCAGGACCGCGCCGATGGCCATGAAGAGCAGGGAGACAAGGAAGCCCCACAGGCCGAACTGCAGGGACATGAAGGCCACGAAGGCGCCCATGGCGGTGCCTGCCACGGTGAGGTTCACAGCAGCGCCTCCCGTTCGGGACCGGCCGTCGCGGTGGTCTTGACCGGCGGCGGCACGTAGACGTCCGTGACCTCGACGTTCACCTCGATGACCTGCAGCCCCACCAGTTCCTCGACTGCCCGGTAAACGGCTGCGCGGACATCATTGGCCAGTGCGTGAAGCGGTGTGCCGTAACTTGCCACCAGGGTGATGTCAACAGCCACCTGCGTTTCGCCCACTTCCGCGTGCACACCGGCAGCGTGGTCGGAACTTCCGACGGCGTCGCGGATGGCGCCTAAAGCACGGGACGGGCCCGAACCCAGGGAGTAAACGCCGGGAACCGAGCGCGCGGCGATTCCTGCCACCTTGGCCACAGCAGTCTCGGAAATTACCGTCCGGCCCGGACCAGGAGCCGGAGCCGGGCTTGCTGCAGGACGGTTTGGCACCACGGGTTGTGGGTTCTGGTATTCCATCAGGCACTCCCCCTTCTGTTGTTTCCACCCTATCCCCAGGCTGCGACACATGCCCCGGAAACTCTGCGGCCCGCCGTCAAGGAATTGCGTTGCGTCCTGGTTAAACACAGTCCCTTTAAAAGGATCAGGCGGGGAGCCCCGAAGGACTCCCCGCCTGGATCAGTGCCACATGCAGCGGCAGGGCGGGTGCCGCCTACTTGTAGAGGCCCTCGCCGCCAACCCTGGCGTTGGTGGGCAGGTATCCGAACGGGCCGAGGCCGTTCTGGCCAAAGCCCCTGTCAACCTGGGATACGCCGTCGCGGAAATTGATCTTGACCGTCGGCGACAGCGAACCGCCGCGGACGCCGTTGACGTTGTCGATGAAGGACTGCACCAGGCCGCCTGGCTGGACGTAGTGCGAATATGCCTGGAACTGCCGGCCGTTTTGCTTGGCGGACGGACTTTCCGGAGCGTTGGCCGGAAGGTTCAGGTCGGTCGGGGACCCGAGCGCCAATCCGCTGTTGTTCATCGGCTGGTAGTCGGAACGGACGCCGTCGCCCACGAAGCCGTAGACGCCGTCGGGGCCGCGCATGCCTGCGGCGTACGTGAACTGGTGGCTGATGGTGAACAGGTAGTACTTGTTCCTGCCGCCCTCGTTCTGGATGAAGATCTGCGGGCGCTCAGTCTGGTCGTTGACGCAGTTGGCGGACAGGATCGGCGGCAGGAAGGACCACTTGGTCAGGTCCTTGTTGTCCGCTACGGCCAGGCCCACGTTTGCGGTCTGGTAGTACGCGCCGCTGCCCTGGACGTCGCTGATGTCCTCGGCGTGGGGGTCGCCCGGCTGGTAGCCGAGGTCCTCGCCCTTGCACTGGTAATCACCGCGGGTGCCGCCGGTGTTGCCTTCGAACACCATGAAGGTCTTGCCGGGATGGGCCGGGTCGGCGAAGGTGTAGGGGTCGCGGAACGCGAAGCCGGGGTTCTGCGCCTTGGTCTGGTACATCTTTCCGTCCGGTTCCAGCAGCTTGGTGTGGTCGAAGCCGTCGAACGTGACGCCGTTCTGGTCCGCGTGAATGTTGCCCAGCGCCTTGGCGATGGCTGCGTCGGGAGCAATCCCGCCGCCGCCTGCGTTCCGCTCGGCCACATCGTAGAAGGTGGTGGCCGTGTAGAAGACGTTCACGTGGTTGCCCTGCATCAGGCGGGTGGAGCCGGACCATTCGGTGTTGCCGATGGAGGTGTTGTCCAGGAACAGGTGTCCGCCGTAGTTCCACTTGTCCTTTGCCGGATCCGCATTGGTTTTCCGGAAGAAGTAGCCGATCCGGGCGTTCCAGTGGCGCTGGTCGAAGCCGTAGCCGGCGTGGCGGTCGGCCACCAGGGAGAAGATGACGTCCCAGCCCTTGTAGCTGATCTGGTTGGCATTCTCATCCGTCAGGGACCAGGTGTCCCAGACCCAGACGTCGTCATTCATGGTGGGGAAATCCTCTGGGATTTCCGGCATGGTGACGTCCGGGCTCATGGAGTTCGTGCCCGGGGAGACCGAGGAGTCACTCTGTGCCATGATCTGCTTGGCGTCCGCGCGGGTCCACTTGGAGGTGAAGTCCGACGCCGGGTCAAAAGGCTGCTGGGTGTGTTGCGTCGGCAGGGGGAAACCTGGGGTGGGGGCCGGCATCTGCTGGACTGCGGGCGGGTCGGAGGGCTCGTTGGCCTGCGCCGAGGGGACGGCCAGGAAGGCTGAGGCCGCCGCGGTTGCCACCAGCGCTGCGGCGGCTGTGCGCCACCGCGGCAGCCGGTGTTGGGGGTGCTTGTGCATTTCTTGCTCTTCTCGCGGAGTTGTAACTGTTCGTGGAAGACGGGCCTGCGCCCATGGCCCCGCAACAACCGCGTCCGGCAACACCGCAGGCGTCGTGAGGGACGCCATTGTGTTGGGGAATCAGGGCCTGGGTGCGGCCCTGTTGGCCGATGGAAAGCATGCTTTCCCTCGGCTTGCCCGTCCACGCTAGACGGGAAGCCGGAGTGGTTCAAACCTTGTTTCGGGCGCTCCAACCCGCTACCGCCGAGTAGGATGCAAGCGCTTACGCAATCCAAGGCGCGCGCGTGCCACAACGGTTTGTCAGAAATCAAATGTTTCAGATGTCAGTCGAATTTATTTGTACGACCTTTAGAGAGGCGGGCCCGAGCCCCGCAGGACGTGGACCAGAGCACCTGGATTCAGGGGCTGCCCTAAGTGGATCCGCTGGCCATGGAGTGGGGTGTGCGACGCAAGCTTGTTCGCGGATCCGAACCAGCAAGGCAAGGTTTTGCGAACAAGCTCAGGAATTTCGAGTGCTCAACCAGAAAATGGCCCAACCAGGACGTGAAGCCCGATATCGGCAGCGGCCAGGATGCGGGGTCAGCATTACCCGGCCAGCCGAACACCGGGTTAAATGACGAAAAGCACCAGCTCCGAAGAACTGATGCTTCCCAGTGGTGGCTCCGACCGGCGTCGATCCGGTGACCTTTCGATTTTCAGTCGAACGCTCTACCAACTGAGCTACAGAGCCTAGGTGACTAGTCACCATGACAGCCGGAATTTCTTCCAACAATCAGAGCGACCCTGACGGGACTTGAACCCGCGACCTCCGCCGTGACAGGGCGGCGCGCTAACCAACTGCGCTACAGGGCCTTGCGTTTCTTGCCTTCGCAGTATCTCTACCGCTTTTTTCAAGGCTTCCAGCCTACCAGACTTTTTTAGCCTGCTTGACCAGTTCCTTGCGTACCCCCAACGGGATTCGAACCCGTGCCGCCGCCGTGAAAGGGCGGTGTCCTAGGCCGCTAGACGATGGGGGCCAGAACCCGTTCGGAACAAAATAAAAGGCGTCAAGCGAGGCTTTCCGTCTTTGTCCTTTGCGTTTCTCCGAACTGGACTCTAAAACTATAGGGCCTCTGCAGGAATTATCCAAAATCGGCGGAAAACCGCGCTTTGGGCCTCCTCACGGGTCAAGATGGACGGATGGATGCCGTCGCAGCGCTCAATGAGATTGCTTTCTGGCTGGAGCGCGGACGCGCCGCCACCTTCAAGGTCCAGGCCTTCCGCAAAGCGGCGGCCGCCATCAGCCCCCTGGGCGCGGAGGAATTGGCCACCCGGGCGCGGACCGGGCGGCTCAAGTCCATGAAGGGAATCGGCGACCGCACCTACGCGGTCATCAAGCAGGCGGTGGACGGCCAGGTCCCCGATTACCTGGCGGACCTCCGGGAGAAGGGCGCCCAGCCCCTGGCGTCCGGCGGGAAGGAAATCCGGGAGGCACTAAGGGGCGATCTGCACAGCCACAGCGAATGGTCCGACGGCGGCTCCCCCATTGAGTTGATGGTGGCGGCGGCGGGGGTGCTGGGCCGGGAGTACCTGGCACTGACCGACCACTCCCCCAACCTCACCATTGCCAACGGCTTATCGGCCGAGCGGCTGCAGGACCAACTGGACGTGGTGGCAGCGGTGAACGGCAACGGCGGGGGTACCCGGCTCCTGACCGGAATCGAAGTGGACATCCTCGAATCCGGTGAGCTGGACCAGGAACCGGAGCTGTTGGACCGCCTGGACATCGTGGTGGCCAGCGTCCATTCAAAGCTGCGCGCGGACAGGAAAACCATGACCACCCGGATGCTCGGCGGCATCCAGGATCCGCACACCAATGTCCTGGGCCACTGCACGGGGCGGCTGGTGGAGGGCTCGCGCGGAACCCGGCCGCCGTCGGAATTCGACGCCGTTGAAGTGTTCGCCGCGTGCGCGGAACACAACGTGGCGGTCGAGATCAATTCCCGCCCGGAACGGCAGGACCCTCCCGATGCCCTGATCCAGTTGGCGCTGGAAGCAGGCTGCCTGTTCTCGATCGACAGCGATGCCCACGCACCCGGGCAGCTGGATTTCCTGCAGTATGGCGCAGAGCGGGCGGCCCGGAACGGCGTGCCGGCCGAGCGGATCATCACCACCTGGCCCGTGGAAGACCTGCTTGGCTGGGCCGGCAAACGATAGGGTCGGCACCCAGACATCCGCAGCACGTTGTGGGGGAGCATCCTGACCGAGGACACCGACGTGGCCGATTTCCGCCAGCCCGGGGCCTTTTCCCGCCGTAGATTTGTCTCATGCCGCCAACCAGCCCCGCCCATGAACCGCTGACCACCGCCACTGCAGCAGCGAAGCCCGTGAAAGCCCTTGGGGTGGCCGCCATGGTGATCACGGTCGTTTTGTGGGCGTCGGCATTCGTGGGAATCCGGGCCATTGGCCCCTACTTCTCCCCCGGCCCGCTGACCCTTGGCCGGCTGGTGATTGCCGCCATCGTTCTGGCCTTCCTGGTGGTGCCGCAACTGCTCAAGAGCCGGCTTCTGCCCCGGGGACGGGAATGGCTGCCCATTCTCGCCTACGGCGTGATGTGGTTCGGTGGCTACAACGTGGCACTGAACGCCGCCGAGCACATCCTCGATGCCGGCACCAGCGCCCTGCTGATCAACGTCAACCCCATCCTGGTGGCCATTATGGCCGGAATTTTCCTCAAGGAAGGCTTCCCGCGCTGGCTGCTCATCGGAAGCACCGTGGCCTTCGCGGGTGTCGCATTGATCGCCCTGGGATCCGGACAGCCGCGTTCAGGGGAGAGTTCGACGGCGGACCTGGCGGGTGTGGCGCTTTGCCTCCTTGCCGCGGTGCTCGCCGCCGTCAGCGTCATCATCCAGAAGCCGGTCGTACGGAAGTTCCCCGCGGCGCAGGCAACCTGGTTCGGCATCGTGGTGGGGGCATTTTGCTGCCTGCCCTTCGCCGGGCAGTTGGCGTCCGAAGTGCAGGCTGCCCCGCCGCAGGCCACGCTTGCGCTGGCCTATCTGGGTGTATTCCCTACAGCCATCGCCTTCACCACGTGGGCATATGCGTTGTCGCTGGTGGATGCGGGGAAGCTGGCCGCCACCACGTACCTGGTCCCGGGCACCACGGTGTTGATTTCCTGGCTGCTGCTGGGCGAGATCCCCACGACATGGGGACTCGTGGGCGGACTGGTGTGCCTGGTGGGTGTGGGGCTCACCCGGCGCCGTACCGGGGTCCGCAGCCGGCAGCGGCCGCTTCGGCGCTAGAGTCGGTGTATGCCAGCCAGCCTTCCGCCGGGGCTTCCGATTGTGCCTTCCGGCCCGAGCGAGCCGTCCGGGTTCACAATGTCCCCTGACGAGTTCGAGGCCGCCGTCCAGGATGCCCTGGCCAGCATTCCGGCCAGGCTGGCCCGGGCCATGGACAACGTGGCCGTCTTCATCGACGACGACTACGTGCCGGGCCCCGGGGAAGATCCGGACACGGTGCTGCTGGGACTCTACGAAGGGGTCCCGCTGACGGAACGTGATTCCTGGTGGGAGGCCGGTTCCCTGCCGGACCGGATAACAATCTTCCGCGAACCCATTCTTCGGATCTGCGATTCCAAGGACGACGTGATCCACGAAGTGGCCGTCACCGTGGTGCACGAAGTCGCCCACCACTTCGGCATATCCGATGACCGGCTGCACGAGCTGGGCTGGGGCTAGCCTTGTAGGCATGGGACACGACCACAGCCACAATCACGGAATCACCGCCACCGGGCGGCACCGGAAACGCCTTGTGGCCGTCCTGGGGATCACGCTTGCCGTGGTGGTCATCCAGATCGTCGGGGCCGTGCTGTCCGGATCGCTCTCGCTGCTCGCAGACGCGGGACATATGCTGTCGGACGCGGCCGGTGTCACCATCGCCCTCCTGGCTTCCTGGATTGCAGGGCGCCCTGCGAGCAACCAGCGGACCTACGGCTACCAGCGCGCGGAGGTCCTCGCGGCCCTGGCCAATGCGCTGATCCTGATCGTGATCTCCGTGGTCATCTTCTCCGAGGCGATCCGCCGTTTCAGTGCTCCGCCGGAAGTGCAGACGGACATCATGCTCTTTGCCGCCATCCTCGGTGCCGTGGCAAACCTCGTGTCGCTCATGATCCTGCGCACGGCACAGGACGAGAGCCTGAACATCCGGGGCGCCTACCTGGAAGTACTCGGCGACCTCCTTGGTTCTATGGCCGTCATCATCGCGGCGGCAGTGATCATGCTGACCGGCTTCCGGGCGGCGGACACCATCGCCTCTGTCCTGATCGCGCTGATGATCCTGCCGCGCGCCTGGAGCCTGCTGCGTGATGTGGTGGATGTCCTGCTGGAAGCCAGTCCCAAGGGAGTGGAGGTGCAGATGATCCGCGAACACATCCTCTCCGTTGCCGGCGTGACGGACGTGCATGACATCCATATCTGGACCATCACGTCCGGCGTCCCCGTGTTCTCGGCCCACGTTGTTGTGGAGGACGGAGTGCTCAACGCGCGGGGCGCCGACCAGTTACTGGACAAACTCATTACCTGTCTGGGTTCGCATTTCGATACCGACCACTGCACCTTCCAACTGGAGCCGGCCAGCCACTCGGAGCATGAAGCGCACCAGCATGCCTGAGCACGACACGCCCCACGGATTCAGCTCCTAATGACACGCTTGTGGTTTATGTTATTGATGTGACTAGTGTTGCTAATGTGCAGAACGTCACGTAACCTCGGACTGCTGGCGAGCAGCTGAGGGGCACCGTCGTGCCGCGTCCAGAACCTCACTCCCAGCCTTACCGTTGCGAGGTCTCTGCAGATGGCTTTATCCGGATCCGGCCGCAGGACGGCCGTGCTGTGCGCCGCCGTCGTCCTTTTTGCATCCGTGGCAACGCCGGCAGCCGCTGTACCGGCGCCATCCACTCTGTTGGCCGTTCCGGCGTCGCCTGAAATCCCTTCGCCGGAGGACATCGCAGCAGCGAAGGCCAGCGAGGCCGCGACGGCGGACCGGGTCAGCCAGATCGAGCGCATCCTTGGCGACGCCTCCACAGCCCAGCAGGCAGCATTTGCCGTGGCCATGCAGGCCAACAACTCGTACAGCGAGGCACTGGTGGAGCTGCAGCAGAGGACAGACGCGGCAGCCGTTGCCTCCGCCAGGGCCTCGTCCGCCCGTGAACAGCAGGACAAAACCCGGAAGCAGGTGGGGCAGCTCGCCGGGGACCTGTACCGCAACGGCGGCCTGAACCCCACTCTCGGGACCCTGGCCAGCGGCGGTGAGAGCCTGCAGCAGGCAGCCACGCTCGAGGCCCTTTCAGCCAGCCGAAGCCGGGCCTTCGAGGCTGCGGACGCCGCGGCCACCGCCTACCGTTCCCTGACCGCAGCTGCCGAAGACGCCACCAAAGCCGCGGACGACGCAGCGAAAACGGCTGAACAACGGAAGTCCCAGGCGGAACAGGCCAACGCCGCGCAGGCCAAGGCCGTGGCCGACGCCAAAGCGCAGCGGACCATCCTGGTGGACCAGCTGGCACAGCTCCGCAACACCACTGTGGCGCTGGAATCGGCCCGCGTGGATGCCCTGGACCGGCAGCGCGAAGAGGCCCGGCTTGCCGCCCTGTCCGCCGCCGCCGACAAGGCTGCACAGGACAAGGCCGAGCAGGACAAGGCTGCCCAAAACCAGGCGACGCCCAACCAGGCAGCGCAAAGCCAGGCAGCACAAAACGCAACACAGAACGGCCGTGGACAGGAAGCGGCCCCGGCGGCCCCGGCGCCCGCAGCACCTGTTGCGCCTGCACCGGCTGCCGTCGCCCCCGCGTCGCCCGCTCCCGCCCCGGCTGCGCCCGTACCCGCGGCACCCGCACCCGTTGCTCCGGTTGCCCCCGCGCCCGCACCCGCTGCACCCGCTGCACCCGCCCCGGCCCCTGCCCCTTCCACCGGCTCAGGGACCTACGAGGCAGCCATCTCCGTCGCTCTGGGAAAGGTGGGCGCCCCGTACTTCTACCAGTGGGGCGGCACCGGCCCCTACGGCTTTGACTGCTCAGGACTGGTCCAGAACGCCTTCGCGGCGGCCGGAAAGTATCTCCCCCGCACAGCCTCACAGCAATACGCTGCCGCCCCGATCCACGTTCCCATTTCACAGGCCCGCCGCGGCGACCTGCTCGTCTGGGGTTCGGCACCGAACTTCTACCACGTCGCCATCTACCTTGGGAACGGCCAGGTGGTGCAGGCACTCAACCCGCAGGAGGGCATCACCGTTTCCACCATCAGCTCCATGGTGGGCATGGACCTCTACCCGTATGCGGCCCGCTACTGAGCTGCACGGCTGAATTGCAGGGCTGAGCTGCATAGCCAGGCTGCCCGGGCCGTGGCCGTTTCCGCCGCCGTCGTCAGCTCAAGATGTCCTTGGTGACGAACCGGCCGTAGGCGAGCGCCCCGAACACTGCCACATAGCCGGCCTGCAGGAGGCCGTTGCTGGCAAAGGAATCCCATTCAAGGGGCTGGCGGAGCATGTCACCGAAACCAAGCCAGTAGTGGCTGAAAAGCCACGGGTGCAGCCACTCCAGCTGCGGCAACTGGTCCAGGACCTGGGAGACCACCGAGACCACCACCGTGGCTGCCATCGCTCCCACCGGCACCACGGTCAGGGTGGACAGGAACAGCCCGATTGCCGACAGTCCGGCGAGTGACACAGCAAGGTAGGCAGCGATCAGCACGATGCGCAGGGCAGCCTCGGAGGGCTGGACCACCCCGCCGGAGAGCAGCGTCACCGGACCCACCGGGAAAAGTGCCGCGCCAATGGCCGCGCCCGCAAGGCCAACGGTCAAGGGCGCCACGATGCAGAAGGCCAACGCGCCAGCGTACTTGACCAGGAGGAGCCGGACCCGCCCGGCCGGCGCGACCAGGAGGTACCGGAGGGTTCCCAGGCTTGCCTCTCCGGCGATCGTGTCGCCCGCCACCACGCCTACCGTGAGCGGCATGAACAGCGGCACGGAAACCAGCATGGCGGTAAAGGCCACGAACAGGCCGTTCTGGGTGATCCGGTCAAGGAAGGCAGGCCCCCGCCCGGGCGGAACCGCGGAAGAGACCTTCACCGCAACGGCAATCAGGACCGGGATGGCGGCGAGCGCCAGGAGCAGCGCCCACGTCCGCCGCCGGCCGAACAGGACTTTAAGTTCCGACGCCAACAGGGACAGCCCCGAGCTGCGCGGGACTGCGGCTGGCAGGGCAGTTCCGGCAGCCTCCGGAATCTCCGCGGGCACACTACTGGGCAACGTCGAATCCCTCCCCGGTGAGGGCAACAAAGCGGTCTTCAAGGCTTTCCCGCTCGACGGCGAATCCCCGGACGCGGACGCCGGCCTGGACGAGGTGCGCCACAACGTCCTCGGGAAGCACCGCCGGCGGCTGGGCGCCACCTTCCAGCTCTGCCACGATGGTCTCCCCCTCCGGCTGCGCCCGCTGTCCGGTTACAGCGCGTCCGGGTCCAGCCTGTCCAGATTCAGCCTGTCCGGGTTCCGGCATGAGTCCCAGCCGCGCCAGGACCTGCCGGGCCGCTCCGCCGTCGGGCGTCACCAGCCGGAGCCGGGTGCTTCCGGCCTGCCGCAGCTCGGCAAGGGGCCCCTGCGCCACGAGCTTCCCAACGCTCATGACGGCAGCGTGGGTGCACATCTGGTCCACTTCGGCCAGCAGATGGCTGGACACAAAAACGGTGGTGCCCTCATGCGCCAGCGACCGCACCAGATTGCGGACTTCCCGCGTGCCCTGCGGGTCCAGCCCGTTCGTGGGCTCATCCAGGACCAGCAGGTCCCGTGGCGACAGCAAGGCGTTGGCGATGCCCAGCCGCTGCTTCATTCCCAGCGAGTAGGCGTGCACGCGCTTCCCGGCTGCGTGCTCCAGGCCCACGCGCTCCAGCGCCCGCTGTACCCGTCTGCGCCGGGTAGCGGGAACGGTGTGCGGGCTCGCGGCGTCCAGCCGGTGGAGGTTGGCGGCGCCGGACAGAAATGGGTAGAACGCCGGACCTTCCACCAGGGCGCCCACGCGCGGCAACACGTCATGGAGCCTGCCAGGCATCTCCTGGCCGAGCAGGGTCACCGACCCTGCGGATGCCGCGGCGAGGCCGAGCAGCATGCGGATGGTGGTGGTCTTGCCGGAGCCGTTGGGTCCCAGGAAGCCGAAGACCGTACCATGCGGGACGGCAAGGTCTACGTGGTCGACGGCGGCCTGCCGGCCAAAGTGCTTGCTAAGCCCGCGGGTCTCGATGGCCAAACCAGAACCCACCGGGCCGGCCCCCGTCCCGCCAACGCTCCCCCGCGCGTCCAACACTTACTGAGCCGCTGCTGCTGCGGCCTGCAGCCGATCCGGCGCCACCATTCCCGCGAAGATACGTCCGTCGTCCGTGACCAGGACGTTGAGCAGGGCGGTGGAGAGCAAGCGGCCGCCGGGGACGGCGGTGGCGGCCTGGGACAGGAGCGGGTCCTGCAGCAATGATTGGGCCGCAGAGGCGGATCCATTCGCCGTGCCCACCACGGTCTCCCAGCCAGTGCCGGTTATGGAGACGCGTCCCTTGCCGGCACCGTTTGAGAGGAGCTGTTCAGGAGTGATGGCCGTGCCGGGATCGCGGAAACTGGCCGGCATATGGGACTTGTCCGGAACGGGAAGTTCCTTAATGGTGCTGCCCGGGGGCGGGGCGAAGTTGAAGACGGACTGATCCGGGGCGTCCAGCGAGAGGCTCGTGAACCTGGAACGGAACGCGGGGTTGTCGGCTCCGCGTGCGGTCACCTGGACGGACAGGGGCATCCCGTTTTCACCGTCGACGGCGATTTCCACCTTGGCCACCAGCGTTGTTTCGGTGCGCGGTTCGATCAGCAGGTTGTAGGCGGTGCGTCCGGCAACAGATACGTCCGGTCCCACCGAAACGGCTGTGGTGGGTTCAATCTTGGACAGGAAATGCTGTGCCAGGTCGCCCGGCGTTGGCATTCCCGCTTCCCCCTGGTGGTCCTTGGAGCGCGCCGGGTCCTGGGCATGCGCGGGCAGGGTCAAGTGCGCGGCTGTGTTGTCCTTGGACGAATAGAACCAGACGTCGGCGCCGTGGCGGACCACGTCCCGTTCAGCCAGCTGGTCCATCACCTGCACGCGGGCATTGTCCTTGCCATCCAGGTAGACGCGCGCGGTGTGCTTGCCTGACAGCAGCTCAATCACGGAGGCGGCACTCCCGGCGGGGGCAGGACCGGATGGCTTGCCGGTGGCCGGCAGCTCTGGAAGTCCCAGTTCAGCGGACTGTTCCACGGTGCCGGAGAACGTCTGCATGTGGTGGCTCGCCGCCAGTTCCAGGACCTGCGCCGGCGTCTTGGCCGGTAATGGGTTGCTGGCACCTGCCGGGAGGGACCCGGCCAGGGCGCCGGCGGCAATCACCAGCGGGGCCGCGACCGCGGGCAGCCACCGCAGCCACACCCGGCGGCCATCTGTGCTGTTTCGCTGCAACCGTATTTTTTGCAGCCGTCCGCTGGAATCCAGCGCGTTGGAGCCCATAGGTAAAGACTACGCCGGTGCAGGTGGATAGGTGCCCCCTGTATTGTCCCCGTCCTGGACAGAGGCGCCGGATGGTTTGGGCACCACCGTGCCCGCACCGCCGTCGACCATTATTATTTGCCCGGTGCCGATTAGTACGGTGGCATCCGCGACTCCAACGACCGCAGGTATGCCGTACTCCCTGGCCACAACGGCGCCGTGGGAATTGGCGCCGCCCATCTCCATCACCAGCCCTCCTGCGGTCAGGAACAGCGGAGTCCAGCCCGGGTCCGTGGACGGGGCCACCAGGATTTCCCCGGGCTCCAGGCGGGCACCGACGGGATCGAGGATGACGCGCGCCGCAGCAGTCACTGTTCCCGCCGAGGCAGGGCTGCCGGCCAGCGTTCCCTCCGCGGAATGTCCGACGCCGGTATGCACCGCTTCGGGTTCGGTGCCGTCCGAGAGCAGCACCCGCGGAATGTGGCGGCGCCGGAGCTCCTGGGCGTAATCCTGGCGCCGGCCGGCCACGAGTGCCCGAAGGTCCCGGGCGGGTGCTCCGTTGTCCGCGGCGTTCCCGGACAAAGCGTTCCCGGACAGAGTGTTCCCGGACAAAGCCTGGCGGGCCTCGGCGAAGTCCAGGAAGAACACGTCGTCCTGCTGTTCGATGACGCCGGCCTGCGCCAGTTCCCTGCCCGCCTGCTGCAGCAGCCGGCGGACTTCCGCAAGGCCGGCCACCAATTGGTACTTTGGCAGCTCACGCAGGCCGGCGAACATCCGTGCCCTCCGAAGCGCGGCACGCACCAGTTTTGCCCTGATCCGGCCGCGGGCGGCGGCGCGGGCAACGAGCCGGTCCACCTGCGCCTCAGCGTCCTCGATGGCCTTGCTGAACTGTGCGTCAGGCGCCAGGGCCGGGTCCTCCAGCCGAAGGTAGTTGGCAAGGATGCCCAGGATATGCGCCGGTTCCTCCGACCATCGCGGCAGGCCGACGTCGATCTCGCCCACTGCCCTGTGGCCGTACCTGGCCAGGAACCTGGCCAGGCCCGCGTCAAGGCGTGCCGGCAGCTGCCCGGCCTGGAACGCGGCCGCCAGCGCAGCCGGGTCCTCCGCCATCAGTGCCGTGCGTGATTCAGCGTCTTCCCGGATTTCCGTGGCAAGGTGCCACAGCTCCAGGTCCATTTCCGTGGTGACGTTGTTGGGCAGGCCACGGATCACGGGCTGCAGTTCACCCCAGGCATTCCCGCCCAGCAGCTTTCCCGCCACGCCAAGCATGGCGAAACCCAGGGCAGGAAGGGGAAGAATGGCCGGCACAATCGGAAACAGGCGCCGCCCCAGGAGCAACTCGGCGTGGTCAAGGCCTGCCATCGCGCCGGCACCGTCGTCCGAACCCAGCGACGCCTCAAAGTCCCGCGTGAAGCGGTCCAGCCGCCGGAGGGCTGCCCCCGGCCGGAACAGCGCCCGAAGGAAAGTGCCGGGAACCTTCGCGCGGACTGCTGCGGGAGCGACGTGGTGCAGCAGCCCAAAGGGCGTCCTCGTGGTCACCGAAAAAGCGGGGTCCTCGAACAGGTGCCGCATGACCGTTGCAGTCCGGGCCTCCATGACGTCGAAAACCCGGGGAACCAGCCGGCGGCCCAGAGTGCTGCGGATGGGAGTGGTGAAGTCTATGTAGATCCGCTGCCCGGCTTCGGCATAGGGCGACGGTCCACGACGGGGATCAGGAACAGGGAAGCCGACAGCTGTGGCGACGGAGGAAGCGATGAGGCGCACCGCTGCAAGGCCCATGGGCGTAAGCGGCCGGGTAAGCCCCTGGGCCAGGCTGAAGCATAGATACGCCTTGGTACCGCCCGCGGCTGCGTTGCTCTTGGGGACCGGGTACAAGGTGGTGATCGGCCTGGACTGCGTGAGCCACAGGGTCCCGGCACGGTCGATGGCCCACTCCGTGTCCTGCGGGGCGCCGAAATGATCCTCGGCCTGCAGGCCGAGCCGCGCGAGTCCGGCCAGCTGCCCGTCCGTCAGGCAGGCGGCGTCACCGGCTGCCTGACGCCTCCGGGTCTGCGTCCCGCCGCCGGGCAGGGGCCGTACCTCAACGCCTTTGCCGCCCAGTTTCCGTTCCAGGACCTTGCCTGTCAGGGCGTCCACCACGAAGTGGTCCGGATTGACGGCGCCCGAGACGACGGCCTCGCCCAGGCCCGGGCTGGCATCGATAACGATCTGCCGCCTGCGGCCGGTCAGGGGGTTCGCCGTGAACATGACGCCGGCGGCGTCCGCGTCCACCATCCGCTGGACCACCACAGCGAGCGCCACGCCTGCCGGATCGATACCCAGGCTTGCCCGGTAGGCCGTTGCCCGGTCCGTCCACAGCGACGCCCAGCAATTGCGGACGGCATCAAGCACGGCAGGCACTCCGATGACGTTGAGGTAGGTGTCCTGCTGCCCGGCGAAGCTGGCGAATGGCAGGTCTTCAGCGGTGGCCGAGGACCTGACTGCCACCGGAACATCGGACCCCAGGGCCGTGTAGGCCTGTTCCACCGCCCGGGAGACCGCCGCCGGAAGCCCGGTTGCCAGGATCGCGGAACGTGCCGTTCCAGCCAGCCCAGCGACGTCGGGCGGTTCCGCAACGCCGGCCCGTGCTGCGTCTCCGAGCACGGCGTAGACCCCGGCCAACGCGGGAGGCAGGGAACCGGGGGTACCGACTGCCTGCCGGTATGCGTCGGTGGTGAGGCAGAAGCCCTCCGGGACCGGCAACCCTGCGGACAAAAGCTCTCCGAGGTTGGCTGCCTTGCCGCCCACCAACGCCAGCATTCCGGCATCAAGCCGGCGCAGATCCAGCACCAGCCCGGCGTCGGTGCTGGTGGCTGCTGTCGGCAGCCCTGGCTGCTCCATGACCCAGGTGCCTTATCCGAGGGGGTGCCGTGCTGCCTGGCCCGTGCCGGCTAGGCGGCGTCGCCCAGGATCGGACCGAACCGCGCACGGTCGGCCAGGCGGGGGTCCTCCCGGTCGGGGACCACCATGACCGGCCCCTTGGCGTGGTGGAGCACGCCGTCGGACGTTGAGCCCAGGAGCATGCCGGTGAAGCCGCCGCGGCCGCGGGTACCCACCACCACCAGCTCCACGTGCCGGCTTTCCTCCACGAGCACGTCCACCGGCGAGCCGTCCTTCAGCTCGTAGTCGGCCTGCAGGTGCGGGTAGTGGCTGCGGAGCCACGCCATGCCGGCTTCCAGGGTGACCCGGATATCGTCAAACAATGCCTTCCGGTCCATGGGTGCGGGAACCCAAGCCAGGGAACCGCTGTACTGGGGAACGGCGCAGATCACGCGGAGCAAGGCGCCCAGCCGTTCGGCCTGGTCTGCTGCCTCGAGGACCGCAACGCGTGCTTGCTCGGAGCCATCGACGCCTACCACCACCACGTTCTCCACCGGCCGGTGACCGGACTTTGCCTGCTCTGCCTTGACCCGGCGGTCCTCGGTGGTTTCGCCGAGGCGGTCGGAACAGAACAGCGGGACCGTCACCGTGGGGCATTTTGCATGGGCGGGCAGGGCACTGCTGACGGATCCCAGGAGGCGGCCTACGAAGCCACCGCGGCCGCGGGTGCCCACCACCAGGAGTTCAGCTGATTCGGAAATGTCCAGCAGCACTCCTGCTGCGTCGCCGTTCTCCACGGCGGAACTGACGTCGATGTCGTAGGCGGAAACCTTCTCCACGGCCTGCCTGGCGATGGCCTCGGCGCCTTCACGGATGACCGAATCGTCCACCGTGGCATAACCTCCGTCCAGTCCGGACGCGGCGAAGATCGGCACGGAATAGGCGGTGACGATATGGAGCGGACGACGGCGGCGCTGGGCTTCCCGCGCGGCCCACACCAGGGCGCATTGGCCGTGGTCCGAACCGTCGACGCCCACCACGATGCCGTGGGGAGCGGCAGACGCAGCACCACCGTCCCGGGCCGGGTCCGGGTGCAACTCTCCTGAGCCCATGGGGGCCGCCTCCTCGCGATACGCCTGATGTTGCGGCTATTCTGCCAGAAAACGGACCGCTCCCCGTGCATCCCGGCCCCCAGCGGCACCGGCAGGAAAAGGGCCGTTCCCATTTCCCACTATTCTCCGTCCCCCAGGGCTTAGCAAGCCTGTTCAGGGGCGGTAAAGCCTTGTTATCCACAGGCCTTCCGGCGTGGTTCGGAAAGCGCCTTCAGGTCATTGGGACTGTTTTCTTCATTGGGCTATCCACGGCCGCATTTGTTCTGTAGTCTTCAGGGCATTGTTGGTCCGGGACGCCAACTGCAACTTCCTTGCGGACTGTCCCGGCCATGCACTGCGGCCGTACTTGGGGGGTAACGGGACGCGGGCCGGCGAGGATGCCGGCACCTGCCAAAAGCTTCGAAGGAGGGAAACTGTAGTGTCAAGCATGCCTGGGGATGCCGGGACCGAACAGACCACCACTGTGATCATTGGCACCGGCCTGTCCGGACTTGCCGTGGCTGCAGAACTGCGCCGCCATGGCGTGGACTCCATCGTGGTGGACGGACTGGACATCCTCGGCGCTGGCCAACCCGCAAACACGTCGTCATTGCAGCGCTGCGATGCGGCGGACAGCGATACCCTCCGGGAGCGCAACGAGATCCTGCGCCACCTGCGCAATTACGTCGCAAGCCACAGCGTGGACGTTCGGAACACGACCCGGGCGGTCCAGCTGACCATGCTTGAAGGGCCCGGGCATGACGCCGCTCCGCAGTGGCAGGTGCACACTCCCACCGGCATCCTGCTGGCGGACCACATCGTCCTGACCAGGTGCGCCCACAGCCAGCTCCGGCGCATGCTCAGCGACTTCGGGATTGCCGTTGGCCGCAACGTGGCAGCGGCGATGCGGGCCATTGGTATCTACCTGGTGGGCGTGGGCGAGCTGATCACGCCGTCGCCCAAGGAAGTACTGCGCCAGGCCAAGACGGTGGGCCAGGCCATCTCGGCCAAGGTCAATCCGGACACCGGCCGTTCATCCGGCGGCGCCTTCCCGGCAACGGGAAGCTTTGCGGTGCTGACCTGCTGACGGCCCTCCCGGTGCCCGCCGGCAGGCTGGACCCGTCCGGACCGGCCGGCGCGGGCTACGTCCGGCCGTCCTCCCCGGTACTCCCGTCATCCGCTGCATCCCCGTCATCCCCCTCGCCGGTGAGCCGGCGCCGCGCCATGACGCCAAGGGCCACCAGCAGCCCCACGGCCACGGCTGCAAAAACCACAATGCTCCACTGGAAGGGCTCGCCCGCATTGGCCGGTTCGGCCGGCTCCTCCGTTACCCCGGGTTGTGCTGTGCCCATTCCCGGAACCGCACCCGCCGCCGTCGCGCTTCCCGCTGCTGACGGTCCGGACGTTGCAGACGCGGCGCCGCCTGAAGCCGCGGTGAACGTAAACGTGCCCTCAATGGGGTGCGAGTCCGAGCTGACCACCCGCCATGCCACGGTGTACTTGCCCGCGGGGCCGCCGGGCCGAAGCTTTTGGGTGGCCGTGTTGTCCACGATCTGCACGGACCCGTCCGCCCATTCGGTGCCGCCGGCGTCCTTGACAGAGAACGAGGAGCCGATGCCCAGCGGCGTGTTGCCGAAGGTCACGGAGACCTCGGTGGGCGGGGCCGCCAACGCAGCCCCCTGGGCCGGGCTGGTGGACTCGGCAGCGTCATGGGCGGAGGCCGGCCCAGCCAGGCCCAGCATTGCGGCGGCGAAAACAAAGGAGAGGAGGAGACAACCGGGCACAAGGCCCAACAACTGGCGGCGGACTTGGCGCATGTTTGGGCTGCTCCTCGTGTTGGCTTCCTTACAGACTAGGCGCATTTGCGGGCCTGCTCCCTGCCGTCCCCTTAGGATGCAGGTATTCCCACACACTTCCCCGGAGGACTAATGCTTAAGCAAGGCTCTGCCCTGGACCGGTATTTCAGGGTCACCGAGCGCGGTTCCAACCTTTCCCGCGAGATCCGCGGCGGGTTCGCCACATTCTTCGCCATGAGCTACATCGTGGTGCTGAACCCGCTGATCCTGTCCGGTCCGGACTCGAGCGGCACCACGCTGGGCTTCACGGCGGTGGCCGCCGTCACCGCGTTGGTGGCAGGCATCCTAACCATCCTCATGGGCGCCTGGGGCCGGCACCCCTTCGCCCTGGCCACCGGCCTGGGCGTGAACGCCTTTGTGGCCGTCACCGTGGCCACAAACCCGGGGCTGACCTGGCCCGACATGATGGGCCTGGTGGTCCTCTCCGGCGTCACCATGCTGATCCTGGTCCTCACGGGCTTCCGTACCGCCGTCTTCAGGGCTGTGCCGGATGGCCTCAAGACGGCAATCGTGGTGGGCATCGGCCTGTTCATCGCCCTGATCGGGCTGGTCAACGCCGGGTTCGTGCGCCGCATTCCTGACGTTGCCGGCACCACGGTTCCTGTTGGCCTGGGCTTCGAAGGCAAGCTGCTGGGCTGGCCCACGGCGGTTTTCGTTTTCGGCCTGGTCCTGACCATCGCCCTGGTGGTACGCAAGGTCAAGGGCGCCATCCTGATCGGCATCATTACCTCCACGGTGCTGTCCGTGCTCCTTGAGATGACCCTGCACATCGGCCCGAGTTTCGACGGCAAGAACTTCAACCCCCAGGGCTGGTCCCTGGTGGCGCCGGCGTTTTCCGGCTGGGCTGCCCCCGACCTCTCGCTGATCGGCAAGGCCAATCCCTTCGGCGCCTTCCAGCACCTCGGCTTCGTGGCCGCAGCGCTGCTGGCCTTCGTCATCCTGCTCAGCATCTTCTTCGACGCCATGGGCACCATGGTGGGCCTGGCCAACGAAGCCGGCACGGTGGACGAGCACGGCAACATTCCCGACGTCGACCGTGTGCTCCAGGTGGACGCACTCGGCGCCATCATCGGCGGCGGCGCTTCCGTCTCCTCCAACCAGATCTACGTCGAAGCCGGTGCCGGCATTGGTGAAGGCGCCCGCACCGGCGTCGCCTCAATCGTTACCGGCCTGCTGTTCCTGGTGGCCATGTTCTTCACTCCCCTGATCAACCTGGTCCCGTTTGAGGCCGTGGCCCCTGCCCTGGTGGTGGTGGGCTTCATGATGGTGTCCCAGGTGGGCAAGATCGACTGGCAGGACTGGGGCATCGCCATCCCCGCGTTCCTGACGTTCACCCTGATGCCGTTCACCTACTCCATCGCCAACGGCCTGGGCGCAGGCTTCATCGCCTACGTGCTGATCCGTTCTGTCCAGGGCAGGGTCAAGGACATCCATCCGCTGATGTGGGCCGTGGCCGCGGCGTTCGCGCTGTTCTTCGCCATCGGCCCCATCGAGGCCGCACTGGGAATGTAGTTACACGGGGGTGTTCGGCGCGAGCCCCTCGTCGCCGGACACCGCCAGGGCCTTCCTTTGGCGCAGCCGGTCCAGCCGGTTCATCAGCGGCGAGGTGGTGGCGCCATGGATCACGATGGACAGCGCCACCACCAGCCCAACGAAGGACCAGAGCCAGTGCGCCTGGTCCGCGAAACGGCCTTCGCCCAGCGCAAAGGCCAGGTAGTACAAGGATCCGATTCCGCGGATCCCGAAGAATGAGAGCGCCACGCGTTCCCGCGGTCCGGTCTTGCCGCCCAGCAGGCCCAGCCAGCCGGCCAACGGCCGGACCACCAGCAGGAAGGCCAAGGCCACCAGCACTTCCACGATCCCGATGCCGGCGAGCAGCCCGCGGGCGATTGCGCCGCCGAGCAGGACCAGGATCACCACCGTCAGGAGCCGCTCCAGCTGCTCAATGTAGGAGTGCAGCACGCGGTGGTAGCCGTGGGTGCGTTCAGCGGCCCGGATGGTCACGGCACAGACGAACACCGCGATGAACCCGTAGCCCTCCACCATCTCTGTCAGCCCGTATGCCAGGAACGTCGCCGCCAGGGCCACGAAACCCTCGGAGTGGTTGGACACCCTGAGGCTGTCGGCGCGGGCAGAGAAGAACAGCCTGGCGAGCAGCTTGCCGGTGAGGACACCCACCAGAAGCCCGACGGCCAGCCGCCACAGCACATCCAGCCCAAACCATTCGCCGAACCAGGCAGACGGGTTTGCCCCGGCGATGCTGATGGCGATGGCCAGGTACACGAACGGGAACGCCAGCCCGTCATTGAGCCCGGCTTCCGAGGTCAGGCCGAACCGGACCTCATCCTCCTTGTCGGTGTGGTCGTCCTGGCCGGCGGGTTCGCCCACTTGGACTTCGGACGCCAGGACGGGGTCGGTGGGGGCAAGGCTGGCGGCCACCAGCAGCGCCGCACCCAGCCCAAGGCCCAGGAACCACATGCCCAGCAGCGTCAGGGCCAGAATGCACAACGGCATGGCGATGCCCAGGAGCCGCCATGTGGTGGACCAGCGTTTGCGCCCCACCGGCCGGTCAAGGGCCAGCCCGGCGCCCATCAGCGAAATGATCACGCAGACCTCCGCGAGGTGCATGACAAAGTCGCCGTGTTCCACCGGGTCCGGGTCCGGCAGCGAGGGAATCAGCGCGAACGCACCCATCCCGGCCCCCAGGAAGACCATCGGCATGGACAGGGGCGTATCACGCAGCAGCTTGGGCAGGACCGCGGCGATGAAGACGGCCAGGCCGGCCGCGGCAAAGAGGATGTCTGGGGCTTCAAACATGGGGAAGGCTCTCCAGCCTGGAATGGGTGCGTGGATCCGAAAGCGGACACGCCACACTTCGATGGGCGGACTGCTCTCACCATAACCCGTGCATCAGGCATATCCCCGGCGCCCCGGTGAAGTCCCGGTTCTTGGATCCCGGACAGGACGACGGCGGCGTTGCTGGTTTTCGCGCCCGGCATGCGGTGAGCTTGAGGCATGTCCCTCCAGCTCCCCGCCGTCGACGTCCCGCCCCAGCCCTGGACAGGGAGGTTCGACGGCGACGGCCCCGGTCACCGCCGATGGTGGCAGGCAGTGAACCCCTTCGATAACACCGCGCCGGCGGCCGTCGGCGGACCAGACGCGGCCGCCGCGGCGGGCCACAGGCCCGTGGCCCTGCTGGGCTTCGCCAGCGACGAGGGGGTGCGCCGGAACCAGGGCCGCACCGGAGCGTCAGCCGCCCCCGCAGCCCTGCGGAAGGCGCTGGGCCCGCTGGCTTTCCACCTGGACCGTACCGTGGCTGACATGGGCGACGTGGCGGTGCCCGGGGAAGACCTGGAAGCCGGGCAGGAACGTCTTGGCCGGGCGGTTGCCGCATTGCTCGACGCCGGCCACCAGACCGTTGTCCTGGGCGGCGGCCACGAAACCGCCTACGCGAGCTACCTTGGGGTCAGCGCCTCATCGGCAGTCCAGGACGGAGGGCGCCTTGGCGTCCTGAACCTTGACGCACACTTCGACCTCCGCGACGAGCCCGTGCCCAGTTCGGGGACTCCGTTCCTGCAGATGGCCCGCGCAGAAGCCGGCGCCGGACGCGAATTCCGCTACGCCGTCGTCGGCATCTCGGAGCCGAACAACACCCGGGTCCTCTTCGACGCCGCCCGGAAGCTGGGCGTCCGGTACCTGCTGGACGAGGACTGTGACGCGGACCGGGTACGCGACTTCGTGGACGGCTTCCTGGCGGACATCGACGTGCTGTACCTGACCATCGACCTGGACGTGCTGCCCGCCGCGGTGGCGCCCGGGGTGAGCGCGCCCGCAGCCTACGGGGTGCCGCTGCCCGTCATTTCCGCGGTGTGCCGGCAGGTGGCGCGGAGCGGGAAGCTCCTGCATCTGGACGTCGCGGAGCTGAACCCCGCGTTCGACATCGATGGCCGGACCGCCAAAACCGGTGCGCGGCTGGTGGACACGCTGCTGCGCTGACAGCCGCTGCTGCCGGCCCTAGGCTCCCTTCAGGACGTACCGCCGTTCCGGCCGTCCCACGCCGTACTTGAGCCGCACCTCCAGCGTGCCTTCGTCGTGCAGGTATTCCAGATAGCGGCGGGCGCTGACGCGGGAGGTGCCCAGCTCCTGCGCCACTTCGGCGGCTGAGACGTCACCGGCGGCAGCGTTGACTGCCGCCTCCACCAGCCTCAGAGTCTCAATGCTGCAGCCCTTGGGGAGGGGACGTTCGGCGCGGTCCAGGCCGAACACGCGGTTGACGTCCGACTGTTCGGCCACGTCCTTGGACGCATCCAGGCTTTGGTAGGCGTTGCGGTAGTGTTCCAGCCGCTCCTGCAGGTCCGTCTGCGAAAAAGGCTTGATCAGGTAATGGACAATGCCACCGCGGAGTGCCTTCCGCACGGTTTCCACCTCACGGGCGGCGCTGATGACCAGCACGTCCAGCTCCGGCGCCACGCTGCGCAGGCGCTGCATCAGGTCAAGGCCGTTGATGTCCGGGAGGTGGATGTCCAGCAGCACCAGGTCCGGCCGGAGCCTTTCGGTCTCCGCGACGGCCTGGGCCCCGGTGTGTGCCGCACCCACCACGGTGAAACCGGGTGTGCGCTGGATGAAACCGGCGTGCACCTTGGCCACCATGAAGTCGTCATCGACGATCAGGACCTTGATCATGGCCGGGTACTCCCTCGTTTCAGCACGGCGGTAAAGACAGCCCCATTATCGTTGGCCACCGTCAGGTTTCCGCCACTGCGGCGGCACACCACCCTGGACAGCGCCAGCCCAAAGCCGCGGCTGCCGGCCGGACCCGGTTCCTTGGTGGTGAAGCCCTGGCGGAAAATGTGGTCCGTGGAACCGCCGGGAACACCGGGTCCGTTGTCCCGCACCGTCACCACAACGTCTTCCCCGGCCTTGCCCTCCACCAGCACCCTGACGGCTGCCTGCGGAAGCCCGGTGACGGCGTCGAACGCGTTGTCCACCAGGTTCCCCACCACGGTGGTGAGGTCCCGGGACAGCTCGTCGTCAACCGTGTCCAGCACGGAGTCGGGATCCAGCTGCAGGGCCGCGCCGCGTTCGGCGGCGAGGCTCGACTTGGCGATCAACAGGGCGGCGAGCGCGGGATCCTTGATCCGGCCCGTCACTTCGTCGTTGAGTCTGGTCCGGTCCACGGTGGCACCGTTGACGAACTGGACCACGGAGTCGTATTCGCCGATCTGGATCAGGCCGGAAATGACGTGCAGCTGGTTGGCGAACTCATGTGCCTGGGCCCGCAGGGTATCCGTGGCGGTGCGGGTGGTGCCCAGTTCCTGCTCCAGTTCCGAGAGTTCTGTACGGTCGCGAAGCGTGGTCACCGAGCCGATGACCCTGCCGCGGGACTGGATGGGCACCCGGTTCATCACCACCAGCCGGTCCCCCACCAACACCAACTGGTCGGGCCCGGGCTGGTCACGGGTGAGGACTTCCTTGAGGGCGGGTTCGACGGCGAGGCCCGCCACGCGCTTGCCCACACAATCGGGCGGAAGTCCCAGCAGGGCACGCGCGCTGTGGTTGGCCACCGTGATCCGCTCGTGCAGGTCCAACGCCACCACGCCCTCCTTGAGGCCGTGCAGCATGGCCTCACGGTTCTCCACCAGGCTGGTGATCTCGCTGGGTTCCATGCCAAGGGTCTGCCGCTTGACCCGCCGCGACAGCAACAGGGAACCGGCGATGCCCAGGACGCTCGCAACGCCAAGGTAGGTCAGGAGGTTGGGGACGGCGTCGCCCAGCCGCTCGAGCACCGTGGGATAGTTGCGGCTGATGGAGGCGATGCCGATCATGCGGCCGGTGTCATCAAGGACAGGAACGTGCGCGGACAGGAGCGGGGCGGGAGTCCCGCCCACCACTCCGGTCCAGGCCCTGCCTTCCATCACCCTGCTGGTGCCGAGCTCCAGCGGCCCGCCCAGCAGGCTCGGGTCCGAGGACGCTACAACCGTGCGGTCCAGTTTTGCCAGTGCCACCCTGGATGAGCCAGAGACGATCCGCACGGATTCCGCCACCGCGGGAAGCACGGCCCCGCCCCGCGGTTCAGCCTCAGGGAGGAGCTCGCGCACTACCGGATTGCCGCCCAGTGCTTCCGCGGCCGACAACGCACGCCGGCCTTCGATCCGTTCAAAGGCCGCAGCGGACTGGGCCAGGGAAATGGCCACCACGCCCACCAGGACAGCCAGGACAATGAGCAACTGCAGCAGAAGGTACTGCCCCGCGAGGGACATTCCTCGTCGTCGAGTCACAATCGTCTTCCTGGTGTTGCTGGTTGGGCCGGGTGGCCCGGCGGTTTGGCTGGCCTCCCATGCACGCAAAAGTACGGGGCGCAGGGCCGGGTGGTACCGGGAACTATATCCCAAAGCCCGCAGCCGGGACGTTTGTGGGGTTTTGGAAACGTGAACGCAATGAACACAACTTTCTCTGCGTACACAAGAGTGATCCCTGTCACGGGCGGCCCTAGCATCGAAAACACCAAGTCAGCCGATGCTGATCAGATTTGTTTGAGAGAAGAGGAACACATGCGCCAGATCCGCGCATTGCGAATTGCCGCCGTTGCCGCCGGCATCGCCCTGATGGCCACCGGTTGCGGTGCCACCGGCAAGAGCTCCACCGGTGCGGAAAGCTCCGGCGCCGCCGCCGGACCCATCACCGGCCTGCAGATCATGGTCCCCAACACCCCCGGCGGCGGTTACGACACCACCGCCCGTGCCGCCGCAAAGGTCCTCGACGACGAGAAGATCTCCACCAACACCGAGGTCTTCAACCTCGCGGGGGCCGGCGGCACCGTGGGCCTCGCCCGCATCGTCAACGAGAAGGGCAACGGCGACCTTGCCATGCTCATGGGCCTGGGCGTCGTGGGCGCCAGCTACACCAACAAGTCCGAGTCCAAGTTGACCGACACCACTCCCCTGGCCCGGCTCATTGAAGAGCCCGGCGCCATCATGGTCGGCAAGGATTCCCCGTACAAGACCATCGATGACCTGGTGAAGGCATGGAAGTCTGATCCCGGTTCCATCGCCGTCGGCGGCGGCTCCTCCCCCGGCGGCCCCGACCACCTGCTGCCCATGCAGCTGGCCGGTGCCGTGGGCATCGACGCCACCAAGGTCAACTACGTCGCGTACGACGGCGGCGGCGACCTCCTGCCCGCAATCCTGGGCAACAAGCTGGGCTTCGCAGCTTCCGGCGCCGGCGAGTACCTGAAGCAGATCGAATCCGGCGAGGTACGCGTCCTGGCCACCAGCGGCGAGAAGCGCCTGGACGGCGTGGACGCACCCACCCTGAAGGAATCCAACATCGACCTGGTATTCACCAACTGGCGCGGCGTCGTGGCCCCTCCGGGAATCAGCGACAAGGACAAGGCTTCCCTGATCGCAGCCCTGGAAAAGATGCACGGCACGGCCGGCTGGAAGGAAGCCCTGAAGACCCACAGCTGGACCGACGCCTTCATCACCGGTGACCAGTTCAAGACCTTCCTCACCGAGCAGGACAAGCGCGTGGCGGACGTCCTCACCAAGCTTGGGTTGGCGTGACCTCCCTGACAACAGGCCTCAAAGGCCGCTCCGAGCTGGGAGTTGCACTCCTGCTCGGGGCGGCCGGCGTCCTGGTCTTCCTGGACGCCAACGGCCTGGTAACCCCGTATTCGAAGTCCGACCCGGTCGGCCCCAAAACCGTTCCGTTCATCGTGGCCGGAATGCTGGTGGTCTGCGCCGTGCTGCTGGCCGTCAACGTGCTGCGCGGCGGCAAGGGCGAGGCTGAAGGCGGGGAAGACGTCGACCTCACTCACCCCGCAGACTGGAAGACCATCCTGCCGCTGGCAGGCGCCTTCATCCTGAACATCCTGCTGATCGACTGGGCCGGCTGGGTGATCTCCGGAACCATCCTGTTCTGGGGCAGCGTCCTGGCCCTCGGCAGCCGCCGCTACGTCCGGGACGGGCTGATCTCCGTGGCCCTGTCCCTGCTGACCTTCTACGGCTTCTACCTCGGCCTGGGCATCGCGTTGCCGGCCGGCCTCCTGGAAGGAATCCTCTAAATGGACGTCTGGTCCTCCCTCATGGACGGCTTCGCCACCGCCCTGACCCCCATGAATTTCCTGTACGCCGTCATCGGCGTCATCCTGGGCACCGCCGTCGGCGTCCTCCCCGGCCTGGGCCCGGCCATGACGGTTGCCCTCCTGCTTCCCGTCACCTACGCCCTGGAACCCACCAGCGCCTTCATCATGTTCGCCGGCATCTACTACGGCGGCATGTACGGCGGCTCCACCACGTCCATCCTCCTCAACACCCCCGGCGAATCGTCCTCCGTGGTCACTGCCATTGAGGGCAACAAGATGGCAAAGGCCGGAAGGGCGGCGCAGGCGCTTGCGACGGCGGCAATCGGCTCGTTCGTCGCCGGCACCATCGGCACGGCGCTGCTGGCGGTCTGCGCACCGATCGTGGTGAAGTTCGCCGTGAGCCTTGGCGCGCCCAGCTACTTCGCGATCATGGTTTTGGCCCTGCTGGCCGTCACGGCCGTGCTCGGCTCTTCACGGCTGCGCGGTTTCGCCTCCCTGGGCCTCGGCCTGGCCATTGGCCTGGTGGGCATGGACTCCGTCACCGGCCAGCGCCGCCTGACGTTCGGCCAGCCCCTCCTCGCTGACGGCCTGGACATCGTGGTGGTGGCCGTGGCCATCTTCGCCGTGGGCGAGGCCCTCTGGGTGGCGGCGCACCTGCGCCGGACCCCCCTGCATGCCATTCCCGTCGGCCAGCCCTGGATGGGCAAGTCCGACTGGAAGCGCTCCTGGAAGCCGTGGTTGCGCGGTACCGCCTTCGGCTTCCCGTTTGGCGCACTGCCGGCAGGTGGCGCCGAGATCCCCACGTTCCTCTCCTATGTCACGGAAAAGCGCCTCAGCAAACACCCGGAGGAGTTCGGCAAGGGCGCCATCGAGGGCGTGGCCGGCCCGGAAGCGGCCAACAACGCCGCCGCGGCCGGAACCCTGACCCCCATGCTGGCCCTGGGCCTGCCCACCAACGCCACAGCCGCCGTGATGCTGGCCGCCTTCACCTCGTACGGCATCCAGCCCGGCCCGCAGCTCTTCGAAAGCGAAGGCCCCCTGGTATGGGCGCTGATCGCCAGCCTCTTCATCGGCAACCTGCTGCTGCTCGTGATCAACCTGCCGCTGGCACCGATGTGGGCAAAGCTGCTCCAGCTCCCCCGCCCGTACCTGTATGCAGGCATCCTGTTCTTCGCCACGCTGGGCGCCTACTCGGTGAACCTGCAGGCGTTCGACCTCGTGATCCTGCTGGTCCTGGGCGCACTCGGCTTCATGATGCGGCGCTTCGGGCTTCCCGTCCTGCCGCTGATCCTCGGCGTAATCCTGGGTCCGCGGATCGAAGGGCAGCTCCGCAAGACGCTGCAGCTGAGCGCCGGTGACCCGGCAGGGCTCCTCAGCGAGCCGATCGCCGTCGGGATCTACGTCATTATTGCCCTCATCCTGCTCTGGCCCTTCGCCTACAAGCTGTTCCGGCGGAACCGTCCGGAGCGCCGGCCGCTGATTCCCGCCAATTCGGGCGCAGCGGACTACAGCGACTGAGCAGGCGCACCGCACCGTCAAATCCCTACCCACATCGAGCAGAAAGCAAGGAGACACCATGACCGTCGTTGTGGGATACGTCCCGACTCCGGAGGGCGAAGCTGCCCTGACCCAGGCCATCACCGAAGCCCGGAAGACCAACACCAGGCTTCTGGTCATCAATTCGTCCAAGGGCGACGCCCTGGTGGACAACCGCTTTGCCCAGGACGGCGACATCCAGGACATCGAGCAGCGACTGGCGGGCCAGGGCATCGAGTACCTGATCAAACGGCCGGTCCGCGGTCATGATGCCGCGGCCGAGGTGCTGGACGCCGCCGAGGAACACGACGCAGAGCTTATTGTGATTGGCCTGCGGCGCCGCACCCCCGTGGGCAAGCTGATCATGGGCAGCACGTCCCAGCGCATCCTGTTGGAGGCGGACTGCCCGGTCCTTGCCGTAAAGGCGGGCTAGGCGGGGACGGCCGCCGGCGCCCGGAACAACTCCTGGCGCTGGCGGCCCAAGCCCTCCACCTCTACCTCCACCACGTCGCCCGGCTGGAGGTAGGGGAAACGGCCGCTGAGGGCCACCCCCTGGGGCGTCCCGGTGAGGATCACGTCACCCGGTTCCAGCCGCATGTACTGGCTGCAGTGGTGGACCAGCGTGGGCGCATCAAAGATGAGCTCCGCCGACGAGGAATCCTGCCGCGGCTCACCATTCACCCAGCTGCGCAGCCGCAGGTTCCCGCCGTCGATCATGTCGGCCGGCACCAGCCACGGGCCCAGGGGCGTTGACCCGGGAAGGGACTTGCCCTTGGTCCATTGCCCGGCCGCCCCGGGCAACTGGTATTCCCGCTCAGACAAGTCGTTCGCCGTGACGTAGCCGGCAATGCACTCGCTGGCCTCTTCCACCGACCTGAGGTAGCTGGCTTCGCTGCCAATCACGATGCCCAGTTCCACTTCCCAGTCGTACCGGGTGGAGCGGGGCGGAAGCGGGGCGGTGTCATAGGGGCCCGTGACGGTGTTGCTGGGCTTGAGGAAGACGACGGGAACCGTGGGCGGTTCCGCGCCTGATTCGGCGGCATGGGCGGCATAGTTCATCCCGATGCCCACTACCGAGCCGGGCCGGGCTACGGGAGAACCAACCCGGAGCGCAGCCGCACCCTCTATGACCGGCAATTCCCCGGACTCCAGCGCTTTGCGCACCTTGGCCAGTCCGCCGTCGGCAAGGAACGCTCCGTCCACGTCAGCGGTAAGGGGCAACAGGCTGAAATACCGGTCGGTTCCGTCCGCCGAGGGAACCAGCACGGCGGGCTGTTCACTGCCGCTGTCGCCAAGGCGCATGATCTTCATTCCGATTCTCCTCAAGCTGATCGACCGGGTGCTTCCGGGGCCCTTTGGCGCCCCCTGTCCATGCTCATGGATCTACGGCCCGCGCGGCGAACCGACGGTTTGTGACTGGACCTCCACAGCTCAAATAGGACAGTCATCTGACATCTAACCGGAGCAGTCGGTAGAATAGTGGAGCCATCCTGGCACGAAACACAGAAAGTTCAGTACATGACTACAGCCACTTTGGAGCGGATCCCCGCCGCTGCCAAGCCAACCGAAGAACCTGCTGTGCAGTCCATCAGCCTGGAATTCTCCAGCGCCAGCGAGGTCCATGCAGGACTGGAAGAGGCGGTGGCCGAACTGATTGAGGTGGCGGCAAAGGATGCCGAGTGCGGCATTCGCGTCACCAGGCTGCACCCCGGAAGCTACACGGTAGCCCTGGATGCGTCGGTGCCCTTCGGCGAAACGTACGAGTCCTTCGCCGCCTGACCTGCCTCCCGGGCCCCACGGCTACCGCCGCCAGGGTGCCCGGCAACGAAAAATCCCCGCACGCCATACGGCGTTTGCGGGGATTTTTCGTGGCTGCGGGCGGACCGTCAGCCGCGGCGGACCTGGACGCCGTCGGACTTCAGGAAAAGCTGCTTCTCCGCCGGGCCTGACGGGCCGGCCGGGACCAGCCAAAGGACGTTGCCGCTTTGGGACACTTCTTCCACCTCACCGGCTGCCACCACATGCGCATGCTTGATGATCTCGACCCGGTCCCCGGCCTGGAGGGCCTTCCAGTCGGACACCGCGGCGGAATGGGCGTTTCGCCTGGACAGGACTGCCCCACGTGCTTTCATTTGAACTTCTACCCCTTTGTATCGTTCTGCTGCCACAGCCTCTTTGATGTGACCTTCACTACATCTTCAGTTCTACTACACTCCCGGCGCCACGGTGGGCCGCGGCGCCGGAAATTCCACCTTTCGGACGGACAGTCCGAAGGCGCTGAAGATTCTTCGGTGTCAGGCGAGCGGCCCGACGGCGGATTCGGCCGCCCGAAGCACGTCCCCCGAGGCGACCAGCCCGTCAGCCGCTTCCAGTTCCGGCGAGAGGAAACGGTCCGTCCCCGGTCCCTCCACCACCGCGCGGAGCGCAGCCACGACGGCGGTGCCCGCAGGCCCCGGCGTCAGGACGCCACCCGAAAGCTGCGAGCGGATATCCAGTGCGCGGGCCGAGGCCACCAGTTCGATGGCCAGGACGCGGCGGAGGTTCTCCACGGCTTTGCGCAGCTTCCGGGCCGCGTGCCAGCCCATGGACACATGGTCCTCCTGCATGGCGGAGCTCGGAATAGAGTCCACGGACGCCGGAACGGCAAGCCGCTTGTTGTCCGACACCAGGCCGGCCTGGGTGTACTGGGCGATCATCAGCCCGGAGTCCACTCCGGGGTCAGCCGCGAGGAACGCAGGCAGGCCATGCGAACGGGCAGGATCCAGCATCCGGTCGGTCCGGCGTTCAGCGATGGAGCTCAGGTCGGCGACCGCGATGGCCAGGTAGTCCAGGACGTATGCCACGGGCGCGCCGTGGAAGTTGCCGTTGGAACTGACACGGCCGTCCGGAAGGACCACCGGATTGTCGATGGCTGCCGCCAGTTCCCGGGTGGCCACCAGTTCCGCATGGTCGACGGTGTCGCGGACGGCACCGGCAACCTGCGGGGCGCAGCGCAGGGAGTAAGCGTCCTGCACCCGGGAATCCCCCACCCGGTGCGAAGCGACGATGGGCGAACCGGACAGCACGCGCAGCATGTTGTCCGCGCTGGCCGCCTGGCCGGGGTGCGGCCGCAGTGCGGCGTGCAGTTCGGGCAGGAATACCTGGTCGGTGCCCAGCAGCGCCTCGACGCTGAGCGCAGCGGTGATGTCCGCCGTTGACAGCAGCTGCCGAAGGTCCGCGATGGCCATGAGGAGCATGCCCAGCATGCCCTCGGTGCCATTGACCAGGGCCAGGCCTTCCTTTTCGGCGAGGGTGACCGGCTCGATGCCGTGTTCTGCCAGCAGCTCAGCGACAGGCCGCTCTCCCCGCCCGCCGTACGTCACGCCGTCGGGCCCCGCCGCCTCCCCCTCGCCCATCAGGACCAGGGCGCAGTGGGACAGTGGCGCCAGGTCGCCGGAGCAGCCCAGCGAGCCGAACTCGCGGACCACCGGGGTGATGCCGGCATTCAGGACGTCAACCATGGTCTGCAGGACCACGGGGCGGACACCGGTGCGGCCGGAGGCGAGGGTCTTGGCGCGCAGGAACATGATGCCGCGGACCACTTCCCGTTCCACGGCCGGTCCCATGCCCGCAGCATGGCTCCGGATCAGGGACTTCTGCAGCTGCGTTCGCAGTTCGTTGGGGATGTGGCGGTTGGCCAGGGCGCCGAAGCCGGTGGAGATGCCGTACGCCGGAACGTCGCTGGAGGCGAGGTCATCAATGTGGGCGCGGACTTTGGCAACGGTTTCCAGGGCGTCCGGGGAAATGGCCACCTTGGCGTCGTGGCGCGCGACGGCGAGCACATCCTCAGGCGTCACACCAACGGCCCCAAGGGTGACGGTCAGCGGTTCGTGGGTTGTGAGAGTCACTTGTGGTTCCTAGTTCTCGTTCATCGGGATGCGGACGCCGCGTTCTTTGGCGACGTCGAGGGCGCGGTCGTAGCCCGCGTCGGCGTGGCGGATGACGCCCATGCCGGGGTCGTTGGTGAGGAGGCGCTCGAGTTTCTGCGCGGCGAGGTCGGTGCCGTCGGCGACGGAGACCTGACCGGCGTGGATGGACCGGCCGATGCCGACGCCGCCGCCGTGGTGCAAGGACACCCAGGTGGCACCGGAGGCGGTGTTCAGCAGGGCGTTGAGCATGGGCCAGTCGGCGATGGCATCCGAGCCGTCCTGCATGGATTCGGTTTCGCGGTACGGGGAGGCGACGGATCCCGAGTCCAGGTGGTCGCGGCCGATGACGATGGGGGCCTTGACCTTGCCGTCCTTCACGAGCTGGTTGAAGAGCAGGCCGGCCTTGGCGCGTTCGCCGTAGCCGAGCCAGCAGATGCGTGCCGGGAGGCCTTCGAACTCGACGCGTTCCTGGGCGGCGTCGATCCAGCGGTGCAGGTGCTTGTTCTCGGGGAAGAGTTCCTTGATGGCTTCGTCCGTGACGCGGATGTCTTCCGGGTCACCGGACAGGGCAACCCAGCGGAACGGGCCCAGGCCCTCGCAGAACAGGGGCCGAATGTAGGCCGGAACGAAACCGGGGAATTCGAACGCCCGGGTGTAGCCACCCTTGCGTGCTTCGTCCCGGATGGAGTTGCCGTAGTCGAAGACCTCGGCGCCGGCATCCTGGAATTCCACCATGGCCTGGACGTGCCGGGCCATCGATGCCTGGGCCTTCTTGGTAAACCCTTCAGGATCGGCTTCTGCCTCGCGGTGCCACTCGCCCACCGAAATGCCTTCCGGCAGGTAGGACAGGGGGTCGTGGGCAGAGGTCTGGTCCGTGACGATGTCCACGGTGAGTTCGCCGGCTTTGTGGCGGCGCAGGATCTCGGGGAAGACTTCGGCGGCGTTGCCCACGTAGCCCACGGACCAGCCGCGGCGCTCCTCCTTTGCCTTGAGCACCTTGGCGATGGCGGCGTCGAGATCGGTTTCCACCTCGTCCAGGTAGCGCTTGCCGGCCCGGCGGCGCAGGCGGGTTTCGTCGACGTCGACGATCAGGCAGGCGCCTTCGTTCAGGGTGACGGCCAGCGGCTGGGCACCGCCCATGCCGCCGCAGCCGCCGGTAAGGGTCAGCGTGCCGGCGAGGGTGCCGTTATCGTTGCCGGCGAGCTTGCGGGCGATCGCGGCGAAGGTTTCGAAGGTGCCCTGCAGGATGCCCTGGGTGCCGATGTAGATCCAGGACCCGGCGGTCATCTGGCCGTACATCATCAGGCCCTCGGCCTCGAGCCGGCGGAATTCAGGCCACGTTGCCCAGTCGCCCACCAGGTTGGAGTTGGCCAGCAGCACGCGCGGGGCCCATTCGTTGGTGCGGAAGACACCGACGGGCTTGCCGGACTGGACCAGGAGGGTCTCGTCCTTCTCCATGGTTTCCAGGGTGCGGGTGATGGCGTCGAACGCAGCCCAGGAGCGGACGGCCCGGCCGGTGCCGCCGTAGACCACCAGGTCGTCCGGGCGTTCTGCCACCTCGGGGTCCAGGTTGTTCATCAGCATGCGCAGCGGCGCTTCGGTCTGCCAGGACTTGGCGGTGAGCTCGGTGCCGCGGGCTGCTTTGACCGGGCGGGCACCGGTGGTGAAGTCGGCGGGTGCCATGATGGGCTCCTTTTCTTGGTGTCTGAGGTTTCGAAGAAGTTCTGTAACAACTAAAGCGCCTGGAGAAGTGGCTTCACAGGGCTTTCGAAGGTGTGCTGTCCGGAATGCCAGACAAACACCCGGCCTGTTTGGCTGCCTTACTTGACCGGGCGGCCGTGGATGCGGACGGAGAGTTCGTCCGCCACCTTCTGCACACGGGCGGCCAGCACCGGCCACTCGTCAGCAGGCAGCTTGTCCTCCAGGAAGGTGACCGCGACTGCCGCCGTCGGCCAGCCCAGGTGATCCGTTACAGCGGCGGCGATGGAGCCGAAGCCTGGGGTCACCTCGCCGTGTTCGGTGGCGTAGCCGCGCTGCCGGACCTGGTCCAGATGGGAGGACAGCGCGGAGTACTTCATGATGGCGCCCTCCACCTCGTGCCGGGCCGTGAAGGCGGCGGCATTCGGGTACAGGGCCCGTACCTGGGATTTCGGCAGCGCGGCGAGGATGGCCCGCCCGCTGGCGGTGAGGTGGCTGGGAAGCCGGACGCCGACATCGGTCACCAGGGACGGGCGGTTCTTGGCCCGCTCCTCCACGATGTACAACACGTCGCGTCCATGCAGGACCGCCAGGTGGGCGCTCTCGCCGAGGGCGTCGACGAGGCTTGCGAGCAGCGGCCGGCCGAGCCGGGACAGCGGCTCCTGGCGGGAGTAGGCGGAACTCAGCTCGAACGCACTGATGCCGAGCCCGTACCGCTGTTCCTCGTGCAGGTGGAGCACAAAGCCGTTCGCCTCCATCACACCGAGCAAGTGGTAGACGCTGGACCTGGGCAGGCCCAGGGTGGAGGCAATTTGCGACGCCGCCATCGGCCCGCGCCGGGAGGCCAACAGTTTGAGGATGCGGAGCGTGTTCTCGGCAGCGGGGACCTTCGACGCCGCCTTTGAGGCTGCTCTTGATTGGCTGCCGGCCTCCGGTATCGGGTCTGTCGCTAACACGCGGTCCTCCTTCTCTTTTGCGGTACATCCCTGTGCAATCCGGGATCCCGTACTTAAGCTTGCGTCCTCCGCTTGCCTCCATAGTTCACGCAAATGCGTAAGTTGTCTGAGATACCAGACATGCGCAAGCGTACAGCGCGGCTGCTGTATCAGCCGTGGCCGGTTCACGGTTCGGTAGAGTCCCGCTATGGACGAAAAAGAGATGCTGCACCGCTATCTCCGGGCCAGGCGTGACGACCTGCTCGGCAAACTTGATGGCCTCACCGAGTACGACGTCCGCCGGCCGCTTACGCCGACCGGTACCAACCTGCTGGGCCTGGTCAAACATGTGGCCAGCGTGGAGGTGGATTATTTCGGCGTCGTGTTTGGCCGTCCCAGCGGGCGGCACCTTCCCTGGCTGGACGAGGGCGCCGTCCCGGACGCGGACATGTGGGCGACCGCAGACGAGTCCCGTGAGGACATCATCGGGCTGCACCACTTCGCCGCCGCGCACAGCGACGCGACCATCGAGGCACTGCCCGCTGACGCTCCCGGAGTGGTTCCCTGGTGGCCGGAGCAGCGGCGCAACGTCACCTTGCACCAGATCCTGGTCCATATGGTGGCCGAACGGGCCCATCACCTGGGCCACGCGGACATCCTGCGCGAACTCATCGACGGCAGTGCCGGGCAGCGGCCAGGCGATCCGAACCTCACCAGGCGCAGCCCCGAAGAATGGGCTGCCCACCGTGCCGCCATCGAAGCTGCGGCGAGGGAGGCATGAGTACCTTCAGACGCTGACCACCACTTTCCCGCGCGCCCGCCCCTCGTGGAGGTACTGGATGGCGGCGGGTGCTTCGGCAAGGGGGAAGACCCTGTCCACCGCGGGTTTGACGCTCCCGGCCTCGATCAGCGATGCAAGGGCCTCGAGGTCCAGATGGGTTTCCTTGGCGACAAGCCCCTTGAACTTCCGGCCGGAAAACAGGGAGACCAGCGGGGCAGCAAGGGACCGCTGAAATCCGCCGGTCAGCTTGCCGCCCCCTTCGCCGCCGATGATCACCAGCGTGCCCTTGGGTCCGAGGAGCCGGCGCAGGAGGGACAACGGACGGTTGCCGGCCGTGTCCAGGATGACGTCATACGGCTTCCCGTAGCCCGCCATATCGGTCTTGGCATAGTCAATGACGGCGTCCGCCCCAAGGGAACGCACCAGCTCAACCTTGCCGCTGCTGCACACCCCTGTCACATCAGCTCCGAAGGCCTTGGCCAGCTGGACCCCGAAGGACCCCACTCCCCCGCCCGCGCCAAGGATCAGCACCCTCTGGCCGACGGTGACCTGGCCGGCGTCCCGAACAGCCTGCAGGGCGGTGACGCCCGAGATCGGCGACGCCGCGGCTTCTTCAAAAGAGAGGCCCGTGGGTTTTCGGGCCAGCTTGTCCTCCTTCGCGCAGACGTATTCGGCAAAGGACCCGTCGCAGGTCCCAAACACCTCGTCCCCCGCAGCAAAGCGGGTTACTCCGGGCCCCACCGCCTCCACCACGCCGGCCACTTCCCGGCCACGGACAGGAATCTTTGGCTTCGTCAGCCCGTAGCCAAAGAGCCGGAGCAGATACGGCAGCCCCGTCATCAGGTGCCAGACGCCCTGGTCGACGCCGGCCGCCCGCACCCGGACCAACACCTGGCGGTCGCCGGGGGCGGGCCGGGCGATGTCCCGCAACCCGAGCACGCCTGGTGGTCCATAAACGTCCTGCACGATGGCCTTCATCGTCGTTCTCCTTCGGGCTGTTGGTACCGGGCATAACCTCATCCCGCGGTTCGGCGGCGGCCCCTCAACGTAAAGAAAAGCCGCCAGCGAGTCAAGGGCCCGCCCCCGGAACCGGAAAAGCCAGGATCCACCGCCCAGTCTGAGATGAAAGACACCAACCCTTCGTGAGGCTCATCACGGTGCACCCGAAAATGGTCTGCTGGTTAACGGCTCCCCTCCCAATGACGAGAAGGTATTTGCATGCAACCAGCTCCAACCCCAACACGGAACGAAACCGCAACGGACAAGCACAAGCCGGCTGCCGTCGTCGGACACGTCCTCAACAGGGGACTCAACGTGCGGCATATCCGTTTCATGGCCCTGGGATCGGCTATTGGCACCGGCCTCTTCTATGGCTCAGCCTCGGCAATCCAGAAAGCCGGCCCGGCCGTTCTGCTGGCCTACATCATTGGCGGCGCGGCAGTGTTCATGGTGATGCGCGCCCTGGGCGAGATGGCCGTGCGGCATCCGGTCCCGGGCTCCTTCAGCCAGTACGCGGGCCGGTATCTTGGCCCCCTCGCCGGCTTTGTGACCGGCTGGACGTACGTATTCGAGATGGCCATTGTGGCCATCGCGGACGTCACGGCCTTCAGCATCTATATGGGCTTCTGGTTCCCGCAGGTGGACCGCTGGATCTGGATCCTGGCCGTCATCTGCTTCCTCGCCGCGTTGAACCTGCTCAGCGTCAAGGTCTTCGGAGAACTCGAGTTCTGGTTCTCGCTGATCAAGGTCGCGGCCATCATCGCCATGATCGCCGGCGGCGCGGCGCTGATCGTGTTCGGTTTCCAGGGCGACGGCTCCAGCGTGGCTCCGGGGTTGGGCAACCTTGTTGACCACGGCGGCTTGTTCCCCAATGGCTTCGAAGGCCTCCTGGCATCGTTCGCCGTCGTGATGTTCGCCTTCGGCGGCATCGAGACCCTGGGCATCACGGCCGGGGAGGCAGCCGACCCCAAGAAGGTCATTCCCAAGGCCGTCAACACCGTCCCAGTGCGGGTACTGCTGTTCTACGTCCTCACCCTGGGAGTCCTGATGAGCCTCTTCCCGTGGGACCAGGTGGGCACCAGCGGCAGCCCGTTCGTGCAGATCTTCAGCGGCCTGGGCATCCCGGCAGCCCCCCATATCCTGAACGCGGTGGTGATCACCGCCGCGCTCTCCGCCATCAACAGCGATATCTTCGGCGCCGGCCGTATCCTTTTCGGGCTCTCCAACCAGGGCCATGCGCCGGCCGCCTTCGGCAAGGTTTCCCGGCACGGCGTTCCCTGGATGACTGTGGTCATGATGGCTGGAATCCTGCTGGTGGGGGTGGTCCTGAATGCCGTCATTCCGGAGGACGTCTTCATGGTGATTGCCTCGATAGCCACCTTCGCCACGGTCTGGGTGTGGATGATGATCCTTGCGTCCCATGTTGCGATGAAGCGGGAAATCGCCCGAAAGGGCCTGCCGGCGTCGGAATTCCCGTCCCCGTGGTGGCCCGCAGCCTCTGTCCTCACGATCGTGTTCATGGTGCTGGTGATCGCCGTCCTGGGGGCGTTCGAAGACACACGCATCGCCCTGTACGTGGGCGCGGTGTGGCTGGGACTGCTGGTGGTGGCCTACCGCCTGTGGGTCAAAGGTGACGGACGACGCCGGGCCCACCTTGAGGACGAGACCTCGCCGCTGCCGGTGGTCGGGACCGCCCGCACCGGAGCGTAGGTCAGGTCCCGTTTGCAAAAGGTGCCCGGTCCCACAAGGGACCGGGCACCTTTCTCTTCCACTCGCAGGCGGCCGCCTGCCCGCTAGGCCGCGGCGGCGGCCCGTACCGCCTGGCCGAGGGACGTCGTCGGACGCCCAATCAGCCTGCGGAGGTCGCCGGTGCTGACCAGGAGGTCGCCGCGGGCAATGCCCAGGTCCGAATCGGCGAGGATCTCCGCGAACGCCTCCGGCACCCCAACGGAGGTGAGCAGGCCGGCGTAATCCTCGGCGGGAAGGTCGTTGTAGGTGATGGTCCTGCCCGTGGCCGCACTGATCTCGGACGCGAGGTCCGCCATGCTGAACGCCTCGTCGCCGCCCAGTTCGTAGACCTTGCCGGCCTGGTCCTCCGCCGTCAGGACGGCGGCTGCGGCGTGGGCGTAGTCGGCCCTTGCGGCCCCGCTGACCTTGCCGTCCCCGGCGCTGCCCGCGAGCGCGCCCTGGGCAAGGGTTCCGGGCAGCTGCTCCGTGTAGTTCTCCAGGTACCAGCCGTTGCGCAGCAGGACGAAGGGGACACCGGATTCGCGGAGCAGTGCCTCCGTGGCCTGGTGTTCGCCGGCCAGTTTCATGGACGTGGTGTCCGCGTTGGCGATGCTGGTGTAGGCCAGCAGCTCCACCCCTTGGGCCTTGGCGGCATCAATCACGGTGCGGTGCTGTTCCACCCGCTGTCCCACTTCGCTGCCGGAGATCAGCAGTACCCGCCGTGCGCCCTTGAGGGCGGCGGCCACGGAACCCGCGTCCGCATAGTCCATCTGCTGCACGCGCACCCCGCGCGCAGCGAACCCTGCCAGCTTTTCCACCGACCGGCCGGCAGCCACGACGTCCCCCGCCGGCACGCCCCGCTCGAGGAGGGCTTCAAGAACGTGGCGGCCCAGCTGTCCGGTAGCGCCTGTCACAACAATGCTCACGATGGTTCCTTTCGGGAGTTCTACTCTGTCACAGGGCACAACCGCGGCCCGGCGGCAGAACTTCCCACAGGAGAGTACGCACTTTAAGGTAAGGTACTGACCTCAGGGTAAGTAACTGTACTTCAGGTAAGCTTGGGGGCATGGAAACAGCGCCGCACGCGGCTCCCCTCCCCCAGGCTTTTACAGACGGCGTGTTCCCGGCCGGGTGCCCCAGCCGGACCCTGCTGGACCACATCACCAGCAAATGGGGCGTCCTGATCCTGATTGCACTGTCCGAGGGTGACCAGCGGTGGAGCGACCTGCGACGGCGGGCGGAAGGCATCAGCGAGAAGATGCTCGCCCAGACGCTGAAAACACTGGAGCGCGACGGCCTGGTCAGCAGGAACGCCCAGCCGGTCATTCCGCCCCGGGTGGATTACAGCCTCACGGCGCGGGGCTACGAATTAAGCGCACTCCTGGTGCCGCTGGTGGCCTGGGCATTCGACAACGCAGAGGACATCATCAACGGGGTTCCCCAAGGCAAGTAATGCCCCTGGGGGAACTCGAGTACTTGTTACTGATGTTGCTGGTGTGATTAGCGCCTAGCGTAGGCGTACGGTGGCGGCCGGATTGGAGGACCATCCTCTGCTGGGAGCGTTCCGGCCAACCAGCACCGTTAGCGGGCGGCGGCTGCCGCCTGGAGGAGTTGGTCACACATGGTCAGGGACGACTACGCACAGGATCTTATCCGTCTGGGCCGGCCCGTCAGCCTCGGCGATGCCCTGGCACGGGTCCTGGGCCGGCTCCTGGCGGGCTTCAGCCCGCGGTGCCCTTACCGGGTGGGTGACACTGTCATCGGCGACGACCCCTTCAGCGGCAGGCGCGAAGGGGTCGTCGTATGGCGGGACCGGCGTTCGGTGGGGGTGAAGACCACCTACGGCGTCTTCTTCTTCGACCACCGCCTGGTCAAACCCCAGGACTAAGGACGACCGGCTAAGGATGACCGGCGGGCCGGGTCCAGGAGTTGACGGTCCAGGCGGCCCTACCGCGCGGACCAGCCCCCGTCCATGGTGTAGCTGGCGCCGGTGACCATGCCGGCGTCCGCGGAAGCCAGCCAGGCCACCAGGGACGCCACCTCTTCCGGCTCCACCAGGCGCTTGATGGCGGACTCGGTGAGCATCACCTTGGCCAGGACCTCGGACTCGGGGATGCCGTGCACCTGGGCCTGGTCCGCGAGCTGCTTCTCCACCAGCGGCGTGCGCACGTAGCCGGGGTTCACGCAGTTCGAGGTGACACCGTGCTCCCCGCCCTCCAGGGCCGTCACCTTGCTCAGCCCTTCCAGGCCGTGCTTGGCGGAGACATAGGCGCTCTTGAACGGGGAGGCGCGGATACCGTGCACGGAGGAGATATTGATGATGCGGCCGAACCGGTTGGCATACATGTGGGGCAATGCCGCCCGGATCAGCAGGAAAGGGGCCTCCAGCATCAGGGTGATGATCCTGCGGAACTCCGCCGGATCGAAGTCCTCGATGGGGCTGACGCGCTGGATCCCCGCATTGTTCACCAGGATGTCGCAGTCCAGGCTCAGGGTGGCCAGGGCGTCAACGTCCAGCAGGTCCACACTCCACGCGGTGCCGCCCACCTCATCGGCGAGCGTCGCCGCAGCGGCGGAGTCAACGTCGGCCACCACCACTTTCGCTCCCCGTGCGGCAAGTGCGCGCACGCACGCGGCGCCGATTCCGCTGGCACCGCCGGTGACCAGCGCCTTGCGTCCATTCAACGTGTTGTCCATTGCAGTTCTCCTTTGTGCCCGAATGGTCCATCGGCTCAATATTCCAGCGGACGGCCGGCCCAGGCCCGGCCGTCCCAGCCCACCAGTCTGCTCAACGGTTCGTGGCGCTGAGCAGTCCCTCGCGGGCGGCGTCTTCCTTGTCCACGTCTTCCAGTGCGATGCCCTTGGTTTCCTTCAGGCTCAGTACGGCCACGGAGGTGATGGCGCAGGCCACCACCAGGTAGATGGCGGTGGGCACCCATGACCCGGTGTCCTTGAGCCACTGGGTGGCCAGCAGCGGCGCCAGCGAGCCGGCGAAGATTGACGTGACCTGGGAACCGAGGGATGCGCCGGAGTACCGCATGCGGGTGGGGAACATCTCGGCCATGATGGCGGGCTGCCCGGCGTACATGAGGCCGTGCAGGCACAGGCCGATGGTTACAGCAAGGACGATGACCACTGCGTTCCGGGTGTCGAACATGGGGAAGGCGAAGAACGGCCAGGTGGCACCCAGAATGGCACCGGCCAGGTAGACCGGCTTGCGGCCGATCCGGTCGGCCAGCCGGCCGTACTGCGGGATGACCAGGAAGTGAATGACGTGCGCGATCAGCAGGGCCAGCAGGAGCGAGGAGGTGTCGTATTTATGGACGGTCTTGAGGTAGACGATCGCGAAGCTGACCACCAGGTAGTACATGATGTTTTCCGCGAACCGCAGGCCCATGGCCTGGAAGATGCCCTTGGGGTACTTGCGGACCACCTCGAACACGCCGTAGCTGACGGCCTGTTCCTTTTCCACCAGTTCCTTGGCTTCGAGGAAGATGGGCGCTTCGGTGACGTGCGTACGGATGTAGTAGCCCACGAAGACGATCACAGCGGAGAGCCAGAAGGCAACGCGCCAGCCCCAGCCAAGGAACGCCTCGCTGCTGAGGGTGGTGGACATGATGTACAGCACCAGGGTGGCCAGCAGGTTGCCGACGGGGACGGCGGCCTGCGGCCAGCTGGACCAGAAGGCCCGGGTCCTGTTCGGGCTGTGCTCGGCCACGAGGAGGACCGCGCCGCCCCATTCGCCGCCCAGGGCGAAGCCCTGGATGAACCGCAGCGCCACCAGCAGGGCAGGGGCGAGGTAGCCGATGTCGGCGAAGCCGGGGAGGCAGCCCATGAGGAACGTGGACACACCGATGATCACGATGGTCAGCTGCAGCGTGGGCTTGCGGCCCAGCTTGTCGCCGATCTGGCCGAAGACAATGCCGCCCAGGGGCCTCGCCACGAAGCCCACGGCGTAGGTCAGGAAGGCCTGGATGATCCCGTCCAGCTCATTGCCGGTGGCCGGGAAGAAGTACTTGCCGAACACCAGGGTGGCCGCGGTGGCGTAGAGGAAGAACTCGTACCACTCCACCACCGTCCCCACCATGGAGGCGGCAACAATTTTCTTCAGTCCTGATCCTTTGGGTGCATGCCCGGCTTCGTTGGCCCGGCGCTGCTCTACGCTCATGGTTTCTCCTAGTGTCCACATTGACACGCGCTGTGATCTCCAGCACAAGTGACTCAGATGAGTATTCCTGCACAATCGGGCCACTTCAATGCCCAAAGCGGCACTAAACCTGTGCACAATTGCAGAATGAATGCGAACCCCGATGACCTCCTGGTCCTCCTTGCGGTGTCCCGCTCGGCCAAGTTCACGACGGCGGCCCAGGCCCTGGGCTTGAACCACACCACGGTCTCCCGCAGGATCGCCGCGCTGGAGAAAGCGCTCGGCGGCCGGGTGCTGTCCAGGGCTGCGGGCGGCTGGGAACTGACGGAGCTCGGCGAACGGGCCGCGCGGGCCGCCGAACAGGTGGAGGAGGTACTGGGCACCCTGGGACCGGCGGGCCAGGCACCCGACCCGGTTGCCGGCGTTGTACGCATGACCGCGACGGACGGCTTCAGCGCCTATATTGCCGCCCCTGCCGTGGCGCGCCTGCGCCGGGACCATCCCGGCCTGAGCGTGGAGGTGGTGACCATGACCCGCCGTGCCCTGCAGCAGCGGTCCGGGCTGGACATCGAGGTGGTGGTGGGCGAGCCGCAGGTGCACCGTGCGGAGGCCATCCGGCTGGGAGAATACCGGTTGGGAATGTACGCATCGCGCGCCTACCTTGCGGAGCACGGGACACCGGCCACGGTGGCCGAACTCAACGGGCACCCGCTGGTCTATTTCGTGGATTCAATGCTGCAGGTGGATGACCTCGACGCGCCGCGGCGGCTGGTTCCGGCCATGCGCGACGGCCTCACCTCCACCAATGTGTTCGTCCACGTGGAGGCGACCCGGGCCGGGGCGGGCGTCGGTTTCCTGCCGTGTTTCATGGCGGACCTGCACGGTGACCTGGTCCGGCTGCTGCCCGACAAGATCGGTGAGCTCCTCCCCTACTGGATGGTCCTGCGCCCGGATTCGCTGCGCCGCCCCGCCGTGGCCGCCGTCGTGCAGGCCCTCCGGGAACGCATGGCGGAGCACCGCGGAGCACTCCTGGGGCGGGTCTAGGCTTCCGGAGGCGCCGGCGGGTCGTGGCGGACCGGCGTCCCGGCGGCGAACGCCCGGACCTGGGCGTCGTCCCAGAGGTGCGCCGGGACGGCACCGCCCAGAAGCCGCCGGCGCAGCTGGGGGTCGTCAACGATCGGCGAGTCGCTGCCGGCCATCACCATGTTTCCGTACCGCCGGCCCTTCAGCATGGCGGGATCGGCGATGATCACCGTGTGCTTGAAGGCGGCGGCAATGGTGGCCGCGTCCTCCCGGGCGTTCCGGAGGTCGGGGGCGTCACCGGAGTTGGCCACGTACAGGCCGCCCGGGGCCAGGACGCGTTTGACCTGCTGATTGAATTCGGCGGTGGTCAGCGGGCGCGGGGTGTGGGCGCCGGCAAAGACGTCCCGGATGATGAAGTCCCGGGTTTGGCCCGTCAGGGTCTCCGTCACGGCCCGGGCCTCCCCTACCCTGATCCGGAGCAGTGGTGCCTTGGGAAGGTCGAACCAGCCGCGCACGTACCCGGCGAGCTTCCCGTCCAGCTCCACCACCACCTGGCGGGCGTCCGGGTAGGCTGCGGCGAAGTAGCGCGCCAGGGAGCAGGCACCCCCGCCCAAGTGCAGCCCGCGCAGCTTTGCCGACGATGCGTCCGACGATGCGTCCGACGGCGGCCAGCGGGACTCAATAAGCGCCGCCATCCACCGCATGTACTCGAAGTCCAGGAACAAGGGGTCAGCGAGGTCGATGTGCGAGCTCATGACCCCATTGATTTTCAGGAGCCAGCCGGTGGAGTTGTCCTGGTCCGCGATCAGCTCGCAGTCACCGGTCTCGATGTAGTAGACACCCTCCACCGGGCCGCTTTGGCGGGAGCCCGCAGGCACGTCCACCACGCCTGCCACCGCCCGCATGCTGTTCCGGTTCCATGACCTTCCGCGTTTTGCCATTACCCGTGCCACGCCTCAGTCATGCTTCAACCTTAGTTGGTTGGCACTGCCCCCTTAGTTGGTCGGTACTGCCCCTTCGCCGTCGCGGATCCGTTTCACCACGGCGGTGGTGGAGCGTTCAGCAACATAGTCGAGGATGGCAACCCGGCCGCCGTACTCCTCCACCGCCGGGGTCTCCTCCAGCATCTCCGGCGTATAGTCCCCGCCCTTGGCGTACACCTCGGGCCGGAGCCGCCGGATCAGCGGGGTGGCCGTTGGGGTGTCGAACACTGTCACGTAGTCCACGCAACTGAGCGCGGCCACCACCGCTGCCCGGTCCGCCGTGTTGTTGATCGGCCTGCCGGGGCCCTTGAGCCGGCGCACCGAATCATCGCTGTTCAGCGCCACCACGAGGATGTCGCCCAACTGCTTGGCCTGGTTGAGGTACCGGGTGTGGCCGCTGTGCAGCACGTCGAAGCAGCCGTTGGTCAGCACGATCCGCTGCCCCTGGGCTCGGTGCACCTCCATTTGCCGCTCCAGCTCGTCCTCGCTCAGGGCCGTATCGGCGAAGGCCTCCAGGTAGCGGCTGAGCTGGGCAGTGCTGCAGACAGAGGTGCCGGGCTGGTGGACCACCACGTCGGCAGCCGACTGGGCCAGGTCCAGGCTGGCAGTCAACGGCAGCCCGGCGGCGCGGGCCAGGGTCAGGGCCGCCACGAACGTGTCTCCTGCCCCGGACGCCTGCTTCTCCGCGGCCGGCCGGGCCCAGGTCCGGTGCCGCATACCGTCGGGCATCAACAGCACGGTGCCGTCCCGGTCCAGCGTGACCACCACAGCCCGCGCGCCGGTTCCCTGCAGAAGTGCCGCGGACTCCGCGGCCACGGCCTCCACCCGTTCCTGGCCTTCGGGCAGTTTCCGGTCCAGCAGCCGGGCGGTTTCCTGCGCGTTCGGGGTCACCAGATCAGGGTGCAGGGCAGACCAGGGCCGCGGATCGTGGGCGTCGACCACCACCAGCGGACGCTTTCCGCCGGCGGTCCCGGTTCCCAGGATGTCGGCAAGTGCGGTGCGGACAGGGTCCGCCACCACGCCGGTTCCGTAGTCGCACACCAGCACGGCGTCCTGGCGTTCGACGGCGGCGCGCACCGATGCGGCGAGCGCAGCCAGGGCGTCGGCAGGGACGGTCCTGGCTGCGTCATCGAGGCGCAGCATCACCTGGCCGCCGCTGCTGATCCGGATCTTGGTGGTGGTGACCATGTCCGGGTGCGTGTGCAGGTGCTGGACGTCGATGCCGGCGGCGGCAAGCTGCCCGCGGAGGTCCTCGCCGGCGTCGTCGGAGCCGACGATTCCGGCCACTGTGACCTTCGCTCCCAGCGCAGCCAGGTTCATGGCTGTGTTGGCCGCGCCGCCCGGGACGGATTCGCGGGACTGGATGTCCACCACGGGGGCGGGGGCTTCCCGGCAGAACCGTTCGATGCTGCCGCTCCACCAGCCGTCGAGCATCACGTCACCGATGACCAGGATGGAGGGTTGTTCTGCGGCCAGCCGTCCGGGGAGCCAGTCGGACAGAGCCCGCTGGGTGGACAGGTCGATGGATTCCGGCGACGCGCTCATGGCAGGTCCTGGTCGTCTGTGCTGAGGACGGATTCCACGCCGCCGCCGGAGCCGGCAGCCGGCGGAGCCGCAATGTGCACTACTTTGACCTGGCTGAACTCATCCAGGAGTTCAGGCCCGTAACCGAACCCTGCTCCGCTCTCGCCGCGGGGCTGGGCTGCTCCGCCGGGGGCGCCACCGAACACCTCGTTGACCTTCACAGTCCCTACGGGGAGCGCAGCCACTGCCTGCTGGATGTGCGCGATGTTGCTGCTCAGGACGGTGGCCGCCAGCCCGTACCTGCCGCTGCATGCGAGGCGGAGGCCGTCGTCGAACGTGTCCACCACCTGCACCGGGGCCACAGGGCCGAACGTTTCCTCGGCCATGACCTGCATGGTTTCGGTGCAGCCGAGCAGGACGGTGGCCGGGTAGAACGAGCCCGGCCCGTCCGGAAGCGCGCCGCCCTCAACCGCGCGGGCACCCTGGGCCAGGGCGTCGGTGACGTGGGAGTGGACGGCGTCGCGCATCCGCAGGTCCACCAGCGGCGCCACAGTGCCGCTGCAGTTCCGGAGGGCGGCCTCCGCTTCCAGGGCTTTGCAGAATTCGGCGGCGATGTCCTTGTGGACGTAGATCCGCTCCACGGACGTGCAGATCTGGCCGCTGTTGCTGAAGGCCCCGATGGCAGCCTGCTGCGCGGCCCACCCGGGGTCCACGTCGCGGTCCACCAGCAGGGGATCGTTCCCGCCGTTTTCCCTGAGCACATGCGCGCCCGTGAGCGCAGCGGCCCGGGCGATCCGTGCACCGGAGGCGCTGGAGCCCACATGCGCGATCACGTCCACCTCAGCCTGCGTCAGCGCCGCACCCACGTCGGCGCCGCCGGAGATGGTCTGGAATACGCCCGCGGGAAACGCCGGTGCCAGGACCTCGCCCAGCGCTTCCCCCAGCCGCGGGCAGCGCTCGCTGGGTTTGTGGATGACCGTGTTGCCCGTGACCAGTGCCGCGCCGATCAGCCCGCAGGCCACGGCGACGGGATCGTTCCAGGGTGTCAGCAGGACGGCGACGCCGCGGGGTTCTGCCAGCGTGTAGTCGGAGGCGAGCCGGTTGCCGCGGAGGCTGTGGCCGCGGTGGACCGGGCCCAGCTCGGCGTACTGTTCCAGGGTGGAAACACCGGCGGCTATGCCTGCCAGGGCTTCTTCCTCCGGGCGGCCGGTCTCGCTTGCGTTCAGCCCCGCGAGTTCCCGGGCGGCTGCATCCAGGGCTTTGGCGGCCGCCTTGAGGGCTGCGCCCCGTTCGGCGGGTGCGGTTGCCGCCCATCCCGCTGCCTCACCGCGCGCCACGCTGAGGGCATGGTTGACGGCCTCCGGCCCCGCTTCGGGCACCGTCCAAAGCACGTCACCGGTTCGCGGATCCTGGATGGTGATGCCGGAGCCCTCGGCTGTCTGGCTGCCTGCGGTTGTTTCAGTGGCTGTGGTGGGCATGGTGTTCCTCCCGCCTTTCAGGTGCTGGATATGTCAGTATGTCGCTGGTTCGGCTGCGGCCGTCAAGGGTGCTGTGGCCGGTAACGCTTAGGGCCAGGAGCCCTCTTCCTCGTGGCAGATCAGCATTTCGCGGACCTCGCAGCCAGTGGGCTGATTAAGGGCGAACAGGATGGCCTGCGCGGTGTTGGCGGGGTCGTTGAGCCGGGAGTCGTCCTGCGGCTTGTACTGCTCGGTGCGGTCATCGAAGAACCTGGTCTTCATGCCGCCGGGGATCATGGTGGTGACGCCGATTTCGCCGCCGGTTTCCGCCGCCAGTGCGTGGCTGAATCCCACAACACCGAATTTGGAGGCGCAGTAGGCGGTGGCATCAGCCACGGCGCGCTTGCCCAGGGTGGACGCCACGGTCACCACGCGGCCGTGGGTTTCCTTGAGGTAGGGCAGGGCGGCGCGCACCACGGAAACGGTGCCCATCAGGTTGACGCCGATCACCTTTTCCCACTCGGTGGCTTCGACGTCGGCGAGCTTGCCGCAGCGGTCGATCCCGGCGGCCGTGACCACCGCGTCCAGGCCGCCCAGGGTCTCCGCGGCTTCGCGGACAGCCTTTTCCACGGCCGCACGGTCCGCGACGTCCACTTCGAACGCCTTCACGCCCGAAACGGCGCTGATGTCACGGTCCAGGACCACCGGGGTGCCACCTGAGCGGAGGACGGCGTCGACGACGGCGGCCCCCAGTCCGGAGGCGCCTCCGGTAACAAGGACGCGGCCGGGAGTTGTGGAGGCAGGGGCAGGGGCAGTTGATTCTGCAGTCATGGTGTTCCTTTCAGTGGGAAAACAAGTCGATGGGAAGAGAAGATTCAGCTGACCTTGGCGAGGGCGTCCGCCAGGCCCGTGGTGGAGCGCGCGGGGTGGAACGGGACGGTGAGGCAGCGGCCGCCCCAGCTTTCCACCAGGTCCGCCTCGGGCAGCCGGGCTCCCTTGTAGTCGCCGCCCTTGACCCAGATGTCGGGGCGGAGGCGGTCCAGCGCGGCTTCGGGCGTGTCCTCATCGAAGACCATCACCGCGTCCACGCATTCCATTGCCAGGAGCAGTTCCGCCCGGTCATGCTGCCCGATGATGGGGCGCTCCGGCCCCTTAAGCCGCCGCACCGAGTCGTCGGAGTTGAGGCATACGATCAGGCAGTCCCCCAGCTCCCGGGCCGCCGTGAGGGACCGGATGTGGCCGGCGTGGATCAGGTCGAAGCAGCCGCCGGTGGCAACAACTTTTCCGCCGCTTTCCCGCACGGAGCGCGCCAGCAGCAGCGGTTCGGTGGTACACCTGCCGGCCGCCGGCACCGGCCCGGAACTTCCGGTGGCGGCATCGGCAACGGCAGTGTCCGGCAGCGCCGACACTCCCCCGGCGGCCAGGAAGTCCGCGGCATCATGCACTGCCAAAGCCGCAGCTTCTGCCAGGTCGCGGCCGGCCAGGAGGTGCACTGCCAGGCTGGCTGCCAGCCGATCGCCTGCCCCGCAGGGATCGCCGGCCTCCACCCTCGGCGCGGGGACGGCATGGGCAGCGGTATCGCCCTGCCGGAGCAGGACTGCCCCTTCCTCGCCTTTGGTCACCAGCACGGCCTGGCTGCCCCACCGCCTAAGCAGGATTTCCGCTACGGCGTCTGCCGAATCTGCCGCGCCGGTTACTTTTCCAGGACCGGACTGCACTGCCTTGGTGGCTTCGGAAATGTTCGGGGTCACCACGGCCACCCCGGGCACCGGTTCCGGCCCTGAGGGGTGCGGGTCCCAGATAATCGGCACCTGGCCGGCAAGCCGGGCCAGCACGTCCCGCAGCTGCGGGTTCGCGGCCAGTCCCCTGCCGTAGTCCGCAACGATGACCACACCGGCCTTTTCCACGGCGCGCAGCATGGCAGGGCTGACATCCGGGACCGGCGTCTTTTCACAGCCCTGGTCAAAGCGGACCACCGGATGGGAACCGGCCCGGACCCGGGTCTTGACCGGCGAGGGATAGCCGCTGTTTCCCGCGACGAGCCGCACCCCGGCCAGGTGCGTGCGCAACTGGCTGCCGGCGTCGTCATTGCCGATGACCGTCACCAGTGTGACCGGCCAGCCGTCCTGCGCCAGCATGCGCGCCACCAGGCCCGCCCCGCCGGCCCGGCGGCGGACGCCGGAAACATCCACCACGGGAACAGGGGCGTCCGGGCTGAGCCGGGTGGCCTCGCCGGAAAGGTCGACGTCCAGCATCACGTCTCCGACGACGACAATCCTCACGGCCGGCCCCCCTTCGGGAACCCCGGGACCACGGACGGGGTGTGCCGGGCGACCTCCAGGTCGAACGCCCGGCAGATGGCATGCAGGGCGATCAGGTGCCCTTCCTGGGCGTTGGCGTTCAGCGCGTCGATCATGACGGCCTCATCGCAGGCCTCCGCCAGCGGGTTGGGTCCGGAGCCGGTGAGCGCCCAGGTGGTCACGTTGAGCCGGGATGCCGTTTCCGCGGCGCGCAGCAGGTTGGGGCTCTTGCCGCTGGTGGACAGGAGTACCAGCACATCGCCGGAGCGGGCATGGGCGCGGACCTGCCGGGCGAAGACCTCGTCGTACCCGTAGTCATTGGCAATCGCGGTGACCGCCGACGATTCGGCATGCAGGGAGATGGCGGAGAACGGGACCCGCTCGCTGTCGAACCGGCCCACCAGTTCGGCGGTAAGGTGTTGCGCCTCCGCGGCGGAGCCACCATTCCCTGCGGCCAGCAGCCGCTGCCCCCGCAGCATCCTGGTCGCCAATTCCACGCCCCAGGCGGCAAGCCGGCCTGACTGGCTGCGGAGTGAATCCAGGGCAGGAACCACGTTGTCCAGGTGGGTGCGGACGGCGTCGGCACTGGCCGGATCCACGAAGGTGGCGCCGGGGAGCACCGCAGGCAGGGCCGGCGCCGCGGTCAGGGTGCGGAGGTCCGCATCACGCAGGGATGATTCACGCAGGGATGATTCGGCAGTCACAGTGCGGCTCCTTCCATCGGTACATTGCCGGCCGAAGCGGCGGCCGGGACGCCGGCAATTGCCAGCTGGTATGCCTTTTCGGTTTCCGCTGCCACCCGGTCCCAGGAGTACCGGGTGCGGGCGCGCCGCTCTCCGGCCTGGCCGAGTTTTGTCCGAAGGGCGGGGTTTTCCAGCAGCAGCGACAGGGCCGAGGCAATGGCCTCCGGGTCCCGGGGCGGGACGTGCAGGCCGGTGGTGTGGTCCACTACCGTGTCCCGCAGCCCGCCAACCGCTGCTGCCACCACGGGAACGCCGCATGCCATGGCCTCCAGCGGAACGATGCCGAACGGCTCGTACCATGGTGCGCACACCACGGCATCGGCACTGCGGAAGATACTTGGCATCTCCCCCCTGGACACCTGCCCCTGCAGGGTCACGTGTTCAGACACGCCGAGCCCGGCGGCAAGGTCCAGCAGGCGGCGGATTTCGGGGTCTGCGTGCATGACGTTCGTGTCGCCGCCCCCGCCCACGATCAGGAGTTCGACGTCGTCGAATCCCGCCGCCTTGAGGTACGGGAGCGCGCGGATCACCAGGTCCACGCCTTTGCGTGGCACCAGCCGCCCCACCGACAGGATGCGGTAGCGGCGCTTCCGTTCGGCCACCGGGCCGTTCGCCGAGAAGAAGCCCAGGTCCACACCGCAGGGCGCAATGGAGATCTTGCCGGTGGCGATGCCCATGGCCTTGAGCTCGAAGACCTCGTCGGAGCAGGTGGCGATGATCCGGTCCGCGGAGCGGCCCACTCCGGGCTCCAGCCAGCGGCGTGCCTCGGGGCTGGTGTCCTCCGCGCCTTGGTGCCTCCGTTTGACGGTGCCCAGCGCATGGAAGGTCTGCAGCATCGGCACCCGGTATCCGGTGTCGGGCCGCCGGGCGGCGTCCAGGGCCGCCAGGCCGGACATCCAGAAGTGGCCGTGCACCACGTCCGGGGGCCGGTGCCCCCAGTCCCTGGCCACGCCGTCCGCGAGCTCGCCCATGTACGGAAGCAGCTCGTCCTTGGGCACGTGCCGGGCGGGCCCGGCATCGACGTGGACCACTTCGAAGCGGCGCCCTACCCGGACCCGTGCGGGGAGCTCCGTCGCGTCCCTGCGGGTATAGACGGTGACGTGGTGGCCGCGCTTGGCAAGGGCCTCGGACAGCGCGGCGACGTGAACGTTCTGCCCACCGGCATCCACCCCGCCCAAGGCCGCCAGCGGACTGGCGTGCTCGGAAATCATGGCGATCTTCATGGTGTCTTCCTCTCCCGCGCCGGGACGAGGATCCGCTCGTCCGGCCGCTCGTTGACCGGGTGCCGCGGCCGGTTCCGCAGGTCCGCCAGGAGCTCATCCCACCGGTCCTGGAACTTACCCAGGCCGTAACGCTCCAGTGCCGCCTCCCGGGCGGCAACTCCCCGCCGTCGGGCTTCATCCGGATTGGCGACCAGCCGCGCCGCACAGCGGAGCAGTTCGTCGACGTCGGCGGAGACGGCGCCGGCTTCCTGCGGCACCGCCCGTGGGGCCTCGGTGCTGGCAAGCACCACTACCGGCATGCCCAGGTGCATGGCTTCCAGCAGGGACAGCCCCAGCGAGGTCCAGCGCATGGGGTGGACGTAGACCCGGCAGCGCGCAAGTTCCCGGTGCAGCTCCCTGGTTTTCAGGTCGCCCCGGGACGTCAGGCGTGAAGCCTCGATTCCGGTGGCTGCCGCCAGGCCCTCGGTCTTCATGCCGAACACCTGCAGCGGCGCCACGGACGCAAAGGCCGGCAGCAGGTCGGTTCCCGTTACCCGGCCGCGCCGCACCGGTTCGTTGACCACGACCCCCAGTTCCGGCACGTCACCGGTATAAAGCTGTCCGGGGTCCGGAATCCCATGCTCGATCACGGTGGTGGGAGCGGAGCCGTTGTCCCAGGCCAGCCGGTTGAAGTGGGTTACGTGGACCACCGGGATGCTGTTTTGGTCCGCAAGCGGGTGGCTGGTGTTCGGGAAATTGCCTTTGGGCGTGTTGTGCTCCACGAACACGGCCGGAAGGTCGACGCCGGGCATCCGTCCAAGGGTCCGGACCACTTCATCGATCTCTTCCGGGCGTTGGAGGACGACGGCGTCCACCGAGTCAGGGTCGAGTGCCGCCAGGTCCACCTCCCGCGCTGATTCCGGCCAATCCCTGCCGGCGCGGCCCAGTCCCCACGCTCCACCTTCGGGCAGGACGGGAAGCAGGTATTCATGACGGCCTCGGACAAAGGCGTCCGTCCAGGAACCGTGGACATGCCAGAGCAGGATTCTCATCTGTTACGGGCCTTTCTACGGGTGCTGACGTGGGTGCTGAAGGAGCTCACTCCGCTGATCAGGCGCTCCACCGCTGCCACCACTTCCTCCGGGGAAACCGAGTCGAGGCAGGGATGGCCGGGTACAGGGCAAACCCGGGCGCGGGACATGCGGCAGGGCGCATTCTGGTCTCCGAGGAGTTCCAGAGGCACGCCATAGGGTGCCCACCGGATCGCCGGGACCACGGGGGAAAACAGGCACGCTACCGGTGTGCCCACCGCGGCTGCCAGGTGGGCCGGCCCGGTGTTGCCGCTGACCACCGCATCGGCGCCGGCCATGACGCCGGCCATGGTGGGCAGGTCCGTGCGGCCGCCGAGGTCCAGCGCCGAGGGGCCGGCCACCGTCGCGGTCAGGGACTTTTCGCCCGGACCGCCGGTCACCACCACCCGGTATCCTGCGCCCTGCAGGAGTTCGACGGCGGCGGCGTGGTGCAGCGGGGGCCAGGCCCTGGCGGGAACGGCGGCTCCGGGGTGGACCACAACATAGGGTTCCTCACCTACCAGGCCTGCCACGTCCGGAACCGACTTCACGTGCAGCTTCCCGTCGTCGCCCGCGGGCAGCCGGAATCCTGCTGCCTCGGCAATGCCCAGTGCCCGCTCGGCCTCGGGCTGGTCTTCGGGAAAGTCCTCACCCGGTTTGAGGCGCACATCCAGCAGGGAGCCGGCGTAATCCGTGGAGGCGCCGGTGATGCGCTCCACGCCTGCCAGCCGCAGCAACAGGGCCAGCGGCAGCGGCGACTGGTGGAAGGACGTGAGGATGACTGCTTCGGTGATCCGGGAATTACGGACATATTCGATCAGCCGGTCGGCGTGCGGCCCGGTCATCCTGGGCGCCGGGTTCATGATCCAGGGGCTGTCCCAGCTGTAGACCTCGGCCACGCCCGGGAGCATCCCCGCCGCAGCTTCACCCTGCCGGCCGCACAGCATCACGACGTGGTTGGTGCTGCCGCCGTACTGGGCCCGGCCGTTGGCTACGGCCCGCACTGCAGGACCTGACAGCAGGACATCGCCCATGCTGTCCAGGCGGGCCACCAGGACGCGCCCCATCAGGGTGTCCCCTGCAGCAGGCCGACGGCGCACGCCAGGTCGGAGGCGACCAGCCGTGCCGCGGCCACCTCCTCGGCACGGGTCACGGGTGTGGGAACCAGGACTCCGGTGGCGCCGGCCGCCTCGGCAGCACCCACGTCGGCGCCGATGTCCCCGATCAGGGCGGCCTCGGACGCGTGGATGCCAAGTTTGCGGCAGGCGCTGTGGACCATTCCCGGGGCAGGTTTGCGGCAGGCACAGCCGTCCTGCTCGGCATGCGGACAGACTTCCCACACGTCAAAAGGTCCCAGCAGTTCTTCCACCCGGGCGTTGACTTTTGCCACGTCTTCGGCCGTGATCAGCCCGCGCGCAATGCCGGACTGGTTACTGATCACACCGGTGGCGATTCCCTTTGCCCGCAGGCTGTCGAGCACTGCCTTGGCGCCGGCCATTGGCCGTACTTTGCCGGGGTCCCCGTTGTAGGGCACATCGACCACCAGGGTCCCGTCCCGGTCGAACAGGACAGCCCGGAGCTTGGAGGTTTCAGAGCTTCCCATAAACCAACTGTTCCCTCCTGCTGCTGCTCCTAAACAGGGCCGCGGGCTTTTTCAGCCGCAGGAGCTGGTTCTTTTGCGCCGTTGAACAGGCAAGATAGGAAGCGGGTTGCTGCTGGTACTCCTTCCCGGGCCCTCCACAGCCCCCTCCACAGCCCCTTTTGGGTGGTCGGCGACGATGTGCCCGGAAGGCACTGCCCGCCGTCGTCCGTTGACAGCGCAGGTGCGGTCGACGGGCCGGGCTTTACCTGGTCCTCGTACCGCCGAGGCGGCGGCCCGCACCCGTGCCGCCGGTGGCGGTGTGCCCGGTCCTGGCCTGGCGGAAGGACGCGACCTGGTTGTTGGTTGTCCGGTCTGCCTGCACAGCCCGGGTTGACGCCCCATTGCCGGTCGCATCGTCCGGAGCGCCGAACTGGGTACTGGTCTCCAGGCGCCGCTGCAGTTCCACCAGCACCTTGGCCAGGCGGCGGGACACCTGCATCTGGGACATTCCCAACCGCTTCCCCAACTGCACCTGGGTCTCTTCACAGAAGTAGCGGCGGTACAGGAGCTCCCGGTCTGAGTCGTCCAGGTCCTGCATCGCCTCCCGCAGGCAGGCAAGTTCCTCGAGCCGTTCCAGGGGCGTCTCCGGGCAGGCGAGGACCTCGCCGATGGACGGCGCATCCGAGTTGGGATTCACGGCGTCAAGGGAGTCGGGGTGCATGCTGCTGGATGCCGAGATGGCTTCCTGCACTTCGGCCGGATCAGTCCCCAGCTCACCGGCCAGTTCGGCAACGCTGGGGTTCCGGCCCAGCGACTGGGTCAACTCCGGCTCTGCCCGGAACAGCCGGGTCCGCAGGTCCTGGATATGGCGTGGCGGGCGCACAACCCATGTCCGGTCGCGAAGATACCTCTTGAGTTCACCGGTGATGGTGGGCGCGGCGTAGGCGGGAAAACTCTCGCCCTTGGCCTGGTCGAATCCGCGCGCGGCCTTCACCAGGCCCAGATAGGCAACCTGGTTCAGGTCCGCCCGCTCCCGGCCGCGGGCCTCAAAACGGGCGGCGAGGGCTTCTGCGAGGTCCAGGTACCGCAGCACCAGGTCGTTTTCGAACGTTTCCCGCAACCGTCCTGAGGTGGCGGGAGGAGTTTGTTGTGCCGGCTGGGACTGTTGGCGGTGGACAGGTGCAGTGTCCACCGCCAATGCGGCAAAGGATTCGGGCATGAGTGTTGGTTTCCCTCGGTCTGGTTCCGAAAGCCTGCGGCAAGACTTAGAAGTAGGAAATCATAAGGTTGCTTATAAAACAATGCTTCTCCGTTATAGGCTCGTCATGTAGGGCCGCAACCAGTCCAAACCTGCGAAGGAGTCGCTGCCATGCGCATTGCCATCACGGGGGCCAGCGGAAACGCGGGAACAGCATTGCTGCGCAACCTGCAGGGCCAACTCGGCCGGAAGCCAGGCAGCCTGCAGCTGGTTGGCATCAGCCGCAGGCTGCCCGACACGTCCCGGAAGCCCTACGGCGGCGTGCAATGGCACACCCTGGACGTGGGCCTGTACCAGGACAGGCCGCTGCTGGAGAAAGCCCTCGAAGGGGTTGATTCCGTCGTCCACCTGGCGTGGCAAATCCAACCGAACCGCAACCTCCCCCTCCTGCACCGGACCAACGTCACCGGCACGAAAAATGTCCTCGAAGCTGCCGCAAAAATGGGCGTCAAACAGGTGGTGTGCGCGTCCTCCGTGGGCGCCTACAGCAAGGCGGACAAGGACCAACGCAGGGACGAGTCCTGGCCGGCAACCGGCATGCCCGGCTCGCACTACAGCCGGCACAAGGCCGAGCAGGAAAAGCTCCTGGACCAGTTCGCCGCCGCGGAACCCGAGATTTCCGTCGCCAGGCTCCGGCCTGCGCTCATCTTCCAGGGACACGCGGGAAGTGAAATTGGCAGATACTTCCTGGGGAACATATTTCCGCGGCTGGTACCGCGGAAACCCTGGGTTCCGCTGCTGCCGGCTCCGGACAACCTGATTTTCCAGGCGGTCCACGCGGACGATGTGGCAGAGGCCTACTGGCGGGTGGTGGACCAGCGGGCCAGCGGCGCATTCAACATCGCGGCCGAACCGGTGTTGAACCCGCAGGAGCTGGCGCGGATCCTGGGCGCCAGGAGAATCCTCCCCATCCCCATGCGGCTGCTTCACGCCGTGGTGGACCTGACCTGGCGGGCACGTATCCAGCCCACGGATTCGGGATGGGTGGAGATGGCGGCGGGCGCGCCCATCATGGATACCAGCCGCGCACAACGGATCCTGGGGTGGGAACCACGGGTGTCATCCGTGGACGCGGTCAAAGAACTTCTCGCCGGCATGGGAACGGGGGAAGGCATTGAGCCCTCCCCCGTCCTCAAACCGCGGTGACGCACTCTTAGCCGGCGATGCCGGGGCCGCGGCCGTGAATTTGGCCCCGGAGCCGCCAGCCTCAGATGCCAGTGCGCGGGTGTCCCTCATCGCGCAGGTCACGTGCAGCAGAGGTGTCCGCAGCGTCGGATTGCCGCCTCCGTCCCGATTCCTCCGGCATGGCCGTATTGGCATCGCCCACATGGGTGTCCCGGCGCCCATCATCGCCACGTCCGGCATCGGCATGCCCCTCCTGGCGGTCCCGCCGGGCGCCATCTTTACCGACATCGGGATCGAGTTCGTCCGCTTTCCGCGTGTGGTTGGCAACGTCACCGCGCAGTGACTGAGCCTCCTGGCCCCGCTGCTCGGCTTCCTGCCGAAGACGGGCTGCATCAACCTGCGCCTGCTCAGCGTCGGCGCGTGCCCGGATGGCCTTGGCCTCGCGCTCGCGGGCGTCGATTTCCATATTCTCGGCTTCCCGCCGGATCTCGGCAGCTTTTTCCCGGTGCTCCTGGTCGCGTTTCTGCTGCATGGCCTTGCGGCGCTTTCCGCCGGCCAGAAGGAGCACCACAATCAGCGCCACCACAACAATGGCAACTACCACCCATACCCACGTATCCATGTTTCCCACCACTTTCCACTTCGTTGTGACCGGGCAGGCCCTCGCCATTCCGGCTGACATTTTTGGAACGGTTATAACTCGCTTAGCAAGGGTACTTACTTTTTATTAGTAACCATGCTTATCATTTTACGGCCAGTATTGCTGGTTCTTGATCAACAACCGGCCTTCTTGGAAAGAGAGAGCGAAGATGACAGAGAACCAATGGCCCGAGGACCCCGCTTACACGACTCCTCCGGGCAGTACAGGAATCCCCGGTGAGCGGGAGGCCACTACCTTCCCTTCAACCGCCGGCCCCTACGCGGGCGAGGCCGGAACCGGCTACGCCACGACCGATGAAACCTCTGGATCCTCGCGTAAAGAGGCTGCCAAGGAAGAGGCAGCCGACGTCGCCCGGACGGCGGCCGGGTCCGCGCAGAATGTGGCCCAGACGGCCAAGAGCGAGGCCGCGAACGTGGCCCAGGAGGCCAAGGCCAATGCGCAGGACCTGCTGCACCAGGCCCGGTCGGGGCTGACGAGCCAGGCCGGCACGCAGCAGCAGAAGGCCGCCGAGGGCATCCGGACCATTTCCAGCCAGCTGCACAGCATGGCCAGCGCACCGGACCAGCAGGGCATGGCCAGCGACCTGGTCCGGCAGGCAGCCGAGCGGACCTCCTCGATCGCGTCCTGGCTGGAGAACCGGGAGCCGGGTGACCTCCTGGATGAGGTCCAGCGGTTCGCCCGCAACCGCCCCGGAACGTTCCTGCTCCTCGCCGCCGGCGCCGGCGTCCTGGCCGGACGCCTCACCCGAGGCCTCACCGCAGGCGCCCCGGAAGCGTCCTCCACCACTTACGGTGGCACCGGGACGGCCGGCCTTTCCGGCCAGTACTCGGGAACCCCCTATGGTGACCAGTACAACCAGACAACCCCCGTAGCCGGTGGAACAGTTCCCCCGCCGCCGGTCCAGCTCCCCGGCCCGGCCACCACTACCGCCGGTTACGACGGCGGCGCACCGGGCAGCAGCTACCCCGAGTCAGCGGGTACGGCCAGCGGCCTCGACAGCCCTCAATTAGTGGAGGAGCCCTGGTCCGGAAACCAGCTGTCCGATGACCCCCTGCGTGACCGGGCGCTTGCCGATGATCCCATGGCGAACGACCCCCTTACCCAGGACCGCACCCGGG